>CAKRCW010000005.1 GCA_934309145.1 uncultured Lachnospiraceae bacterium
ATCGTGGCATGTTCTTTACAGCGCAGCCATGAGGATAAAATATTGCTGACAGCCATTGGAATATAAGAAAACGCTACAATTCTAAAATAAGCCGCACCAGTATTTATAATATTCATATCTTTCGTATACAGTCCAAGAATCTGTGACGGAAAAACACCGGCTGCAAGCAGGAATAATGCTGATATCATAATTCCACAGATGAGGCTCACATCAAAACTGCACCATGCCTCTTTTGTTTCTTTCGCACCAATAAACTGAGCAATTAATATCCCGGCAACTGTGCTTACCGCACCGATCACTACTGAAAAAATTAGTGAAAAATTACCGCATAATCCAACTGCCGATATATTTGTCTCACCTGACTGTCCGATCATAATCTGGTCAACAATTGAAAATGATGCCTGCAGCATACTTTGCAATGTGACAGGAATTGCTATTTTACACAACGATTTCATAAACTTTGACACTATAATTTCCTCGTACTTTCCCTTTCTATTAAATCAACCGGTAACACGATTTCTGTCTTATATTCTGCTCCATCGCGCATTGCCTCCAGACATTTAATTGCTGCTTTTGCCCTTAAGCTTGCTTCCTGATGAATGGTTGTGAGGGAAGGATTGCTTTCTCGGCTTGCCATGGTATCATCAAAGCCAATTATCTGGATATCCTCTGGAATCCGAATGTTCTTTCCTTGTAAAAACTTCATAAACTCGAGTGCATAAAAATCGGACACAGCGAAAACAGCGGTAACATTGTTTTTTAACAGCTGCATATATTTATCCTCATAAAAGCACATTCTTTCCTTTTCTGTCTTTGGTATCTCCCATCTATACGTCTCTCCTTGTTCAAAGGCTTTGCGAAAGCCCTCGATACGCTCTTTATCCATGCAGATAAAATTATCTGCTATGCATAATGCTTTTTTATGTCCCAGCTCCTTTAAATATTTCCCAGCCTGATAACCGCCGTTATAATGATCAATGACCAAATTTACTATCTTTGAGCATTTTTCAAAATAGCCATCATACACTACAAACGAAATCCGCATCTGATTTCTAAGACTTTCATAATCAGCTTCACAAAATCCAATCAGGATTAGTCCATCCATATTCCACATGGATGCAAATACCGGAATCTCTCTGATATCAGATGTCGTTTTTATCATCAGAAAATATCCTTTTTCATTAACCTCATGGGAAAGAGCATTCAGCGATGACATTACAAATCCATCCTCTAAAACTCTGCCTTCGTACTTTTCATGGTCATTCACCACCACTCCTATGATTCTTGAATTATTTCTCGCAAGCAGAATGCCAGCCATATTCGGGATATATCCTGACCTTTCAAGTTCCTGCTGGACGCGTTTTACCGTCTTATCTGAAATCTTTTCTGTTTTGCCGTGAATCACTTTTGAGACAGTAGCAGTACTAAGACCTAAGGCATCTGCAACATCTACAATTCTAATCCTGTTCTGCGTCATTATCATTCCTTCTTCTGTGATATTATGATTATATGGTACATTATAAATGTGGAATTTACAAAGGTTAAGCGTATAACCTATTACAAAATTTACATGCGATTTTTGTTAATTTTTACTATTACAGTATGAATTATTTTTACAAAATTATTAGCACTCACCACTTGACAGTGCTAACAAAATGTTATATATTAAATATAACAAATAAAACAGCGTCCGGGTTTTATTTGATAAAGAATGATAATTATATAACATATACATGTTTAAGGAGGAATGACTTATGTTAGTACCTAGTATTTATAGTGATTTAGTAAACAGTTTTTTTGGAGATTTTGGTGATAATTACAGACAGCAGCCTGCATCTGCTAAGCAGAACACATATGGAATAAGCACAGATGTTAAGGAATATGATGATCACTATAAGCTTTATATGGAGCTGCCGGGATATGACAAGCAGGATATTAAAGTTGAGCTTAAGGATGGTTATCTTTCAGTTTCAGCTAAGCATACTGAGGAAGCTGAGAAGAATGATGATGGCGGTAAGTATGTATACAAGGAGCGCACATTTGGTCAGTGCAAGAGAACCTTCTATGTTGGAAAGGGTATCACTAAGGAACAGGTACATGCCGCTTATGAGAATGGTGTTCTTAAGCTGAATGTTCCTAAGGAGGACAAAACTCAGAAGGTTGAAGAGAATCACTTCGTTCAGATAGAAGGATAATAATTTTATAGTTTGCTTTTACGAGTAAAAGGTGCCGTCTTTTTGGAAGATAAAATTCCATTAAGATGGCACTTTTTGCGTGTATGGATACTAAATATACATAGTAAAAATTTAACTATAAGAAATAACTAAATAATAACTTAAAAATTTACTAAATGCCATCTTGATTCTGTAAAATTAAGTGCTATAATGAGTATGCTTTGCACATAGAAAAGCAAATATCAATTATTTATAACTGGTAAATATATTACAAAGGAGGCCGGTAAGATGCATGCAGAAAAGACAAAGAAGGCAGCAAGTGTAAAGGATTTAACTGAGGGTTCACCAATGAAGCTTATAATAGGTTTTGCATTTCCTATGTTTTTAGGATTATTGTTTCAACAATTTTATAGTATGGTAGATACTATGATTGTTGGCAGGTATCTTGGGGTTGATCCTTTTGCAGGTGTAGGTTCGACAGGCAGCCTTAACTTCATCGTTATAGGATTTTGTATGGGATTTTGCAGTGGATTTGCGGTATTGGTTGCACAGAGATTTGGTGCTAAGGACTATCGTGGATTGAGAAAGATGGTGGCAAACAGTATATGGTTAAGTGTGATATTTGGAGTTTTGCTCACGGTACTTATGATAGTTTTTTGCAAGCCTATACTCAGGCTTATGAATACGCCTGATAATATATTTGAATATGCATACATATATATAGTAATAATTTTTGCAGGAATACCGTGTACAATACTTTATAATCTTACCGCGGCTATAATCAGGGCGCTTGGAGACAGCAAATCACCGATTATATTCCTTGCCATATCATCTATTATTAATATAGGACTTGACTATATTCTTATAGTAATTGTGGGAATGAATGTTGAGGGAGCAGCACTTGCAACTGTTATATCACAGGGAGTTTCAGGTGCTATATGTATATTCTTTATGAAAAAGAGATTTGATATTCTACAGATGGAGCAGGGAGACATGAAGCCTGAATCATCTTATATGGTAAGTCTTATGGGTGTAGGACTTCCTATGGGACTTCAGTATTCTATAACAGGTATAGGCTCAGTAATATTACAGACAGCCGTAAATGGGCTTGGTTCATTATATGTTGCCAGCATGACGGCAGGAACAAAGATAACATCACTGTTAATGTGCCCGCTTGATGCATTAGGACAGACCATGGCACCATATGCAGGACAAAATATGGGAGCAGGAAAGATAGACAGAATAAGCAAAGGCCTTAAATCCTCGGTTATCTGTGGATTTGTTGTATCTGCAGTTATGATGGTAGTAGTTCTCTTGTTTAGCAATCAGCTTGCAATGCTGTTTATGGATGAGAAAAATGACCAGATATTAAGCCTCAATTATCGATACCTTGTAATTAATGTAGCATTTTATTTCCTGCTTACATTTGTAAATACCGTTAGATTCACTATACAGGGAATGGGATTTTCCGGATTTGCAGTACTTGCAGGAGTGTTTGAGATGGTGGCTAGAAGTATTGCAGGAGCGATATTTGTGCCGATATTTGGATTTACTGGTGCATGTATTGCGAGTCCGCTTGCATGGCTGTTTGCAGATATCTTTCTGATACCTGCGTTCTTTCATTGCAGAAAAAAGTTAGCCAGAGCTATAGAAAAATAAAAGAAATCCCCCTAAACAGCATAATATAATGCTTTTCAGGGGGATAAATTATATATTTTTATTTGAGATCACCAATATAATGTTTTTTTAATGCCTGAAATGTCTCATCACTCAAATCGTGTTCTATACGACAGGCATCTGCATAGGCAGTATCTTCATTTACCCCAAGAGATATGAACATCTGTGAGAGAACTTTATGACGTTCATATATTTTACAGGCTATTTCCATCCCTGCGTCTGTCAGTGTCAGGTAACCTTTATCGTCCATATTCAAATATCCATTTAATCTTAAATTCTTAAGGTAGACGCTTACACTTGGCTTAGACAGACCAAGATGATGGACTACATCAATGGAACGGACATGTTCATTTCGTTCACTTAAGTATAATATTGCCTCAAGATAGTCCTCTGCTGATTCTTGTATTTTCATGTATAATACCCCACTTGTATATTTCTGCATTACCCCTTTTATCTGGTACAGATATAAAAAGATAGTATCACAAAAAAGGGGGTAATGCAAACTATAAAATAATAAGGTTTCTGTCAAATAATCGTTGGCACGTTTCTTATCCGGACGATTTCTCTACGGATGATGGATTCCATGCAGGGACGTTTGCGACAGCCGGCACTTAATGAGTGCGAAGCACGAATTTAGAGCCGCTGCTCGGAGCAATAAGTGGAAACGGTCCCGTAATGGAACCATCATCCGTAGAGAAATCGTCCGGATAAGAAACGTGCCAACGATTATTTGACAGAAATAAATATTAAAAAAGGTATTGACAAATGAATTAGGTTGAGCTAACATTTCAATGATAAAAGGTTAGTTTTAATGAACTAACTAATGATAAAAAGAAAGAAGTGAAAACATGATGCCTTTATCAATGGTAAATGAGGGAGAAGCAAATGTTATAGCCCGTGTAGGTGGCAAGGATGAAACCAGAAGATTTCTTGAAAATCTCGGACTTGTTGCGGGTACAGAGGTTACAGTCATATCTACAATTAACGGTAACATGATCTTGAATGTAAGAGACTCCAGAGTTGCCATAGGAAAAGATATGGCAAATAAAATCATGGTAGCTTAAGTGAAATTGACCGGAAGGGAGGAAGATTTGATGAAAACACTGAAAGACGTCAAGGTGGGTGAGACCGTTAAGGTTGTTAAGCTCACAGGAGAAGGCCCTGTTAAG
Source organism: uncultured Lachnospiraceae bacterium (assembly GCA_934309145.1). Classification (GTDB taxonomy): domain Bacteria; phylum Bacillota; class Clostridia; order Lachnospirales; family Lachnospiraceae; genus Coprococcus_C. Next base: position 5,021 of record CAKRCW010000005.1, read on the forward strand.
AGACGTATTATGGATATGGGTATAACAAAGGGTGTTGAAATCTATGTGAGAAAGGTTGCACCACTTGGAGATCCGGTGGAAGTAACAGTCAGAGGTTACGAGCTTTCTGTCAGAAAAGCTGATGCTGAAATGATATCAGTAGAATAGTGACACAGATATTACATAAGGAGGATACTTATTATGGCAATCACAATTGCTTTAGCCGGTAATCCGAATAGTGGTAAGACAACACTGTTCAATGCATTGACCGGTGCCAGCCAGAGAGTAGGTAACTGGCCTGGCGTTACTGTAGAGAAAAAAGAAGGAAAATTAAAACACAATAAGGATGTCACAATCGCTGACCTTCCGGGTATTTACTCACTCTCTCCATACACTCTTGAGGAGGTTGTGGCAAGAAATTACCTTATAAATGAAAAGCCGGATGCTATTCTTAATATCATCGATGGTACTAACCTCGAGAGAAACCTTTATCTTACAACACAGCTTATAGAGCTTGGTATACCGGTTGTTATGGCTGTAAATATGATGGACCTTGTAAGAAAAAATGGCGATAAGATAATGATTGATAAGCTTGCTGAGAAGCTTGGATGTAAGGTGGTTGAGATTTCAGCACTTAAGGGCGACGGAGTTAAGGAAGCTGCTGATTTGGCAGTTAAGCTTGCTACCGAGAAGGCAGATGTTAAGCTTGTACATAGCTTTGATGAGAAAGTTGAGAGTGCAATTTCATCTGTTGAGGCAAACTTGGGCTCTGAGATAGCAGATGCACAGAAGAGATTCTTTGCTATAAAGCTTATTGAGAAGGATGAGAAGATTAAGGCACAGCTTACAACCGTTCCTAACACAGATGCAGAGATTGCACAGTTAGAGAAGGACTTTGATGATGATACAGAGAGTATTATCACAAATGAGAGATATAATTACATTACATCAATCATTGGAAGCTGCTTAAAGAAGGGCAAGTCAGGACAGAAGCTTAGCGTTTCAGATAAGATTGATAAAATAGTTACAAACAGAATTCTTGCACTTCCTATATTTGCACTTATTATGTGGGGAGTTTACTATGTATCAGTTACAACAGTTGGTAGCTTTGTCACAGATTGGACTAATGATGTACTGTTTGGTGATATTATTCCACCAGCAGTTGAGAAACTTTTGAATGCTATGAATTGTGCTGACTGGTTATCGGGACTTATCCTTGATGGTATTGTAGCCGGCGTTGGTGCAGTACTTGGATTCGTTCCTCAGATGCTTGTACTCTTCCTCTTCCTTGCAATCCTTGAGGAGTGCGGATACATGGCGAGAGTTGCTTTCATCATGGATAGAATCTTCCGTAAGTTTGGTCTTTCAGGAAAATCATTCATACCTATCCTTATAGGTACAGGATGTGGTGTTCCTGGTGTTATGGCATCTCGTACAATCGAGAACGAGCGTGACCGTAGAATGACAGTTATGACAACAACATTTATTCCTTGCGGTGCTAAGCTTCCTATTATTGCACTTATTGCAGGTGCGTTATTTGATGGTGCTTCTTGGGTATCACCAGTGAGCTACTTCATTGGTATAGCAGCAATTATTTTATCAGGTATTATATTAAAGAAGACAAAGATGTTTGCTGGAGATCCTGCTCCTTTTGTTATGGAGCTTCCTCCTTACCATGTTCCTACAATCGGTGGTGTGCTTCGTAGTGTGTGGGAGCGTGGCTGGTCATTCATCAAGAAAGCTGGTACAATCATCACACTTTCAACAATCTTCGTATGGTTCACATCATACTTTGGTTGGGTAGATGGTCAGTTCAAGATGCTTGAGACACTTGAGATGGATCACAGTATACTTGCTAAGATTGGTGAGGCATTTGCATGGATATTCAAGCCACTTGGTTGGGGCACATGGAAGTCAGCAGTTGCAGCAATCACAGGTCTTGTTGCAAAGGAGAACGTTGTTGGTACATTTGGTATCCTCTACGGATTCGAAGAGGTTGCAGAAGATGGTGCCGAGGTATGGGGCAACTTACAGGCTTCAATGTCTCAGATAGCTGCATTCTCATTCCTTATATTTAACCTTCTCTGCGCACCATGTTTCGCGGCGATGGGTGCTATAAAGCGTGAGATGAACAATGGTAAGTGGTTCTGGTTTGCTATCGGATATCAGTGCTTACTTGCTTATGTAGTTGCACTTTGTGTATTCCAGATTGGTACATTAGTAATCGATGGAACATTTGGCATATTTACAGCAATAGCTATACTTCTTGTAATTGGATTTTTCTACCTCTTGTTCAGACCTAACAAGTATGATAAGGTAAATACAAAGAGTGTTGCATAATAAGAGATTTTTATAACATATAGCGGTACAGGGAGGGTGGCTACACTTTTCTATGTACCGCCTTTTTATAGGATTAAGGAAGGAGAAACGACTATGACACCTGGAACATTTGTGATATTAGTAATTTTGATAGGAATAGTTGCACTTATAATAAGAAGTATGGTGCGGGATAAGAAGAATGGAAAGTCTATTCAATGTGGTGGCGACTGCGGACATTGTGGTGGATATTGTCATCAGATAAAAGAGATTGACAGGGGTGATAAGCGTGGGTAATGTAATTATTGTATGCGTATTATTGATAATTATATTTTTTGCAGTGAGAAGCTCTGTTAAGCATTTTAAAGGAGAAGGGGGCTGCTGTGGCGGCGGTGGTGACTCATCTCCAATTCCGGTTAAGGAATTAGAGGGCAATAAATTAGGCGAGGTTAAAGTGCATATAGAAGGTATGCATTGCGATAACTGTGTGAGAACAGTAACTAAGGCTATCAATTCTATAGATGGTGCATCGGCAGTTGTGAATCTTAAAAAGCAAACTGCTGTTATATCCTATGACAGGGAGCTTTCTATGGATAGAATTAAGGCAGCGGTAAAGCTTGCCGGATTTGAGGTTAAAGAATAATAATAAAAAATGTAAAAAACTATTGACATTCGAGTTAGGATATACTAATATAATACATGAAGTTAGTAATAACTAACTGCGTTATAAATAGCCTAATAGGAATTTATAATCGACTCCTTTCTCTGAACCCAGTGCTACTCCACATAGCACTGGGATTTTTTACTTTAAGATACATGTGTGTTCTTTGTGTGACAAAATCCTCTTGTTGCTTGAAATTTACAGAATAACAATGTATACTATGGAAAGATTATTTGGATAATATACAATATATGGAATATGAGGGAAATATAATGAATAAATTAAAAGCTGTTATATTGGCGGCGGGTAAAGGAACCCGAATGAATTCGGATTTGCCGAAGGTTATCCATAAGTGTCTTGGACAGCCTATGGTTCACTATGTCATAAAGGCGGCTAAGGATGCCGGAGCTTATGATGTATGTGTTATAGTTGGTTATAAGGCACATGAGGTTAAGGATGCCATTTATGATGTCGTAGATTATGCAGAGCAGACAGAACAGCTTGGTACAGGACATGCAGTTAAATGTGCACTTGACTTTATAGGAACCGAGGGAGATACTATCGTGCTCTGTGGAGATACTCCTCTTATAACAGGAGATACACTTACAGCCTTGGTAGAGCAGCATAGAAAACAGGCAAATGGAGTTACAGTTCTCTCTGCAATCGTTGATGATGCGACAGGCTATGGACGTATTATCCGCAACGAGAATGGCGAATTTGTCAAGATAGTAGAGCAAAAGGATGCGTCAGAGGAGGAGAAACAGGTTAAGGAGATTAATTCCGGAATGTATATATTTAATTCTGAGGCGTTGGCAGCTAGTCTTGGACTACTCTCTAACGACAATGCTGCTGGAGAGTACTATTTGACTGATACCATTTCATTAATCAAGAAGATTGGATTAAAGGTATCAGCTATGCCATTATCTGGTTCTGCTGTTGATGAAATACGAGGTGTTAATACTATGGAACAGCTCGCTGAGGCGGAGAAGATAATGAGTGCCCGTCAGTAGAAGAACACATTGGAAGGACTAGGTTATGAAGATTATCGTTGGACTGGGTAATCCTACAAGAGAATATGAAGGCACAAGACATAATATAGGATTCTCAGTTATATATAGTATAAGTGATGAGTATAATATAAAGGTAGATACTAAGAAACACAAGGCTTTAATAGGAAAAGGCGTGATAGAGGGCGAGAAGGTCATCCTTGCAATGCCTATGACATATATGAATTTAAGCGGTGAGAGTGTCCGTGAGATTATGGATTACTATAAATGCACACCGGAGGATATAATTGTTGTATATGATGATATAAGCCTTGATGTCGGTAAGCTCAGGATAAGGGCTAAGGGAAGCGCTGGTGGACATAATGGTATCAAGAATATAATACAACACCTTGGAACAGATGTATTTCCGAGGGTGAAGGTTGGCGTAGGTGAGAAGCCTAAGGGCATGGATTTGGCTGATTATGTTCTGGGACATTTTTCTAAGGATGAGCAGCCTTTGATAAGAGAGAGCGTGGAGTGTGCTAAGGATGCGATTTCATGTATGTTGTCAGAGGGAATAGCCAGTGCGATGAATAAGTATAATTGATATTTTGGAGGATTCAGATATGCAGGCGATGATAGCAGCATTTAAAGAGGATCCGAGATATGATAAGATAAAGGAGAGTGTGGAGAGTGGCAAGCTTCCACTACATCTCTGGGGAGCTGACAGGAGACTGGAGCCTCTTATTATAGAGGCAATACCTAAGGGTGTTAATCAATGTCTTATAGTCACATACGACGAGAAAAGAGCCCGTGAAATAGTGGAGGATTATCGTTTCTTTGACAGAAACGTAAGCTATTATCCCGCTAAGGATGCTCTTTTTTATTATGCGGATGTACACAGTAATACTATGGTTCAAAACAGGCTTGAGATATTTAAGCATATAGGTGAGAAGGAGCGTATAACTGTTGTAACGACCATTGAGGGCTTGATGGACAAGATACCACCTTTAGAACATATAATAGAAAATGCTATTGATATAGCTGTCGGACAGACCTTGTCACTTACCAAATTCTCAGATAATCTTACAACACTTGGATATGAAAAAACAACTATGGTTGAGACAGCCGGGCAGTTTTCGGTGAGAGGAGGAATTATAGATATATTCCCACTTACCGAGGAGTGCCCTTATCGTGTTGAGTTGTGGGGAGATGAAATTGACTCAATAAGAAGCTTTGATGTGGAGAGCCAGCGTTCTATAGAACAGGTGGAAAAGGTAAGAATTTATCCATCATGCGAGATGGTTCTTGACAGAAACAGGATAGATAACGGTATAGCAAAGCTTGAGGCGGAGCATAAAAAACAGGCGGCAAAGCTAAAAAAAGAGTTTAGAACAGAACAGTACGCAAGATTAAATAAAATGGTAGATACCGTCAAGGAGGAGCTTAAGGAATTTAACTCCACTATGGGAATCGATAGTCTTGTGAATTATTTTTATGATGATACGGTGTCATTTTTGGATTATATTTCAAAGGATGCATTTATATGTATAGATGAGCCGGAGAGGACTGCAAGACAGGCAGTTGTTTACGCTCAGGAATTTGCAACCTCAATGCAGGGAAGATTAGAGGGAGGATATGTGCTTCCTGGCCAGACAGACGTGTTATATGATGGCAGGGAGATTATTGGAAGATTATCTAACAGAAGACTTCTTCTTATGTCTGAGCTATATACAAAACAGCTTGCATGGGGTGAGAAGGATAATATAATGCTCTCGTCAAAGGGGCTTATTAACTATAATAACAGCTTTGAGAATCTTATGTCAGATATTGCGAAATGGCTTAAGAAAAAGTATAGAATAATAATATTATCTCCATCTGCTACAAGAGGCAGAAGAATAGCGTCTAATCTTAAGAGCAATGATGTTATGGCACATTTCTCAGAAAACAGGGATAAGCTTCTTAAACCGGGTGAAATTATGGTTTCGGTAGGAAGACTTGAGACCGGGTTTGAGCTTCCTGACAGTAAGCTTGTGGTAATAAGTGAGGGAGATATATTTAACTCTAAGGAGCTTAAAAAGAGGAAGAAGCTCCCTAAGTATAAGGGAGATAGGATAAACAGCTTCTCTGATTTATCGGTGGGAGACTACGTTGTTCACGAAAGACATGGTATAGGAATATATCGTGGTATTGAAAAGGTTGAGACTGACGGCAGACTCAGGGATTATATAAGTATAGAGTATGACAAGGGAAGCAAGCTTTTTGTGCCTGTAGAGCAGCTTGATATAATAGGAAAGCTCTCAGGAAAGGATGGTGCTAAGCCTAAGTTAAATAAGCTCGGAGGAACTGAGTGGGAGAAGGTAAGACAGCGTGTAAAGGGACATGTAGCAGATATAGCCAGGGAATTGGTTGAATTATATGCTATAAGAGAGACCTCACAGGGCTTTGCTTATTCCGGTGACAGCCAGTGGCAGAGAGAGTTTGAGGAGCTGTTCCCATATGAGGAGACCTCAGACCAGCAAAAGGCGATAGATGACACAAAGAGAGATATGGAAAGTCCGCGTATAATGGACAGACTTGTATGTGGAGATGTAGGCTTTGGAAAGACTGAGGTTGCCATAAGAGCGGCGTTCAAGGCGGTGCAGGACAATAAGCAGGTGGCATATCTTGTGCCTACAACTATTTTAGCTGAGCAGCATTTCAACACATTTACGGAGAGAATGAAGAATTTCCCTGTCAATATCCGCATGCTGTCCCGTTTTTGCAGCACTAAAGAAATTAAACAGACTTTGGCAGATATGAAGAGCGGCATGGCTGATATAGTTATCGGAACACACAGACTTTTGTCAAAGGATATAGAGTTCAAGAATCTTGGATTGCTCATTATAGATGAGGAGCAGAGATTTGGAGTTAAGCACAAGGAACAGATAAAGCAGATGAAGAAGAATGTAGATGTTCTTACACTTACTGCCACACCTATACCTAGAACACTTCACATGAGCTTAGTGGGACTGAGGGATATAAGTCTTTTAGAGGAGGCACCTGTAGACAGAATGCCTATCCAGACCTATGTTATGGAGTATGATATAGAATTTGTCAAGGAAGCGATAAATAGAGAGCTTAACAGACAGGGCCAGGTGTACTATGTATATAATCGTGTAAATACGATTGAAGACATCACGCTTAAGCTTCGTGCGGTGCTGCCTAATGCCAGAATTGAGTTTGCACATGGCAAGATGAATGAGAGAGAACTTGAGAATATTATGCACGACTTTATCAATCGGAAGATAGACGTTTTAGTATCAACAACTATCATTGAGACCGGACTTGATATTCCAAATGTAAATACCATGATAATACATGATGCAGATACATTTGGTTTGTCGCAGCTCTATCAGTTAAGAGGACGTGTCGGAAGGTCGAGCCGCAGTGCGTATGCATTTTTATTGTATAAGCGTGATAAGATGATAAAGGAAGTTGCTGAAAAGAGATTAAAAGCAATAAGGGAGTTTACAGATTTAGGTTCAGGCTATAAAATATCTATGAAGGATTTGGAAATCAGGGGAGCAGGCAATCTGCTTGGACAGCAGCAATCGGGCAACATAGAGGCAGTCGGATATGACTTGTATTGCAAGATGCTAAACGATGAGATAAAGCGTTTGTCGGGCGAGAAGGTAGAGGAGGATTTTGCGACCTCTATAGAGCTTCCTGTTGATGCATATATTCCAGATACTTATGTAAAGAATGAATATATGAAGCTTGATTTATATAAGCGTATATCACGATGTGAGAACAGAGAGGAAAATGACGCCATTATAGAGGAAGTAAAGGATAGATTCGGTGAACCGCCTAGGGCATTTAACAGGCTGCTTGATATAGCATATCTTAAGGCTATAGCGCACAAGGCATATTTGACAGATGTGAAGTATGTGTTAGATGAGGTGAGATTTATAATGCTGCCTACAGCACCTGTTAAGCCTGAGAGGATGGATACGCTTCTTAAACGCTATAAGGGTAATATGAAGTTTGTCACGGGGAAACAGACGGGATTTTACCTTAAAGCACAGAAAACGGTACAAGATGAGCTTATAGCAACTGTAGAAAAGGGAATAAATGATATTATGCTTCTGATAGGAGGAAACGAAGATGAGTCTGATAGGGAAAATTAAAAATAAACTTATACTCACAATGTGTATTGCACTTATTGTATGTAGCTTTACGGGCTGCGGAGACAAGAAACAGGAGGATAATACGGAGGATAGCCAGACTATGGTTATGCAGTATGGAGATAACATAGTTACTGTTGGTGAGGTTTATATCTATATTAGAACGGTGCAGGAGAGATACGAACTTCAATATGGTGAAGATGTATGGCAGTTATCACTTCCAGCCTCAGAAACAGACTCTGTTTCCATGGCTGACTTAACGAGGGAGGCTGTGGTTGAGGAGATAGTCAAGGTTAAAACGCTTGTGGCACATGCCTCTGATTATGGTATATCACTTACCGATGCAGAGGACTCGGAACTTCATGACAAGGCAAAGGAATTCTATGATGGACTTACCGACGAAGATATAAGCAGCATGGAGCTTACAGAGGACAAGATATATCAGGTATTCTATGAAAATGAGATAGCAGGACGTGTTGAGGCAAAGATATTGGAGTCTGATCCAGTTGAAATCTCCGACGAAATGGCAAGAATGACAACATTTTATGACATGTATTTTCAGTGCTACTCTATAGAGGACGATGGTACAGTTGTTGAGTATACGGAAGAACAGAAGCAGGAACAGAAGGAGAATGCTTTACAGGCATGCAGTACACTTGCTACCGCGACTATAGATGAGAATAAAGATGCTGAGAATATAGAGAAGCTTGCAGAATATTATAAACTTGATCAGGCGGGTGAGCAGACATTGACACCGGATGAGATATTGGAAACTTATGGAGAGGATGTGTATAATCTCCTGTATTCTATGCAGAATGGAGACTACAGCACAGTTGTGGAGACTGAATATGGATATCATGTATTCCAGATGATAGCACTTACAGACCAGAAAGCTACCAAGGCGAGAAAAGAAACGATGACCGCTGATGCAATAAAGGAGAGAATATCAAGCCAGCTTGAAACGTGGCAGAAGGAAATAGATCCTGAATTCTCGTATCCTGACTCAGTAAATATGGAGCTGTATGATACCATAAAATTATAAAGGAGTATAAGGGTAAAGCAAAATTGCAGAAACGATGAATATAAGATAGATTAATATAATAAGGGAGTGTAACCCGAAACCCGTTTAATCACGCCAGCACTTAGCGAGCCGTACGGCGAGCTTAGTACTGCTGCGTGATTAATCGAGTGAGAACGTGGTTTCGGTACACTCCCTTATTATATTATATATATATTATATTTACTATTGCTACTATTGCTATTATTGTCTTTCAGCCTTAATAACATTCTGGAAATTCCGGATATCATCCGCAATCTCCTTACTTAGATATAACAGGCATATAAGGTTAGGAATTGCCATAAGTGCATTTGCTATATCTGAGAAATTCCATACAAGGCTTAGTGATGTTGTGGCTCCCACATATACGATGAGCGAGAATAAAATTCTATACACCATATTATATTTATGGGAATTGAAGAGGTATTCCCACGCTTTTTCACCATGATATTCCCAGCCTAAAATTGTAGAGAATGCGAATAGTGCAATGCCTATTGTCACAAGCCATGCACCTGCATCTCCAAGTATTGTACGGAATGCCTCGATGGTTAATGCAGAACCGACGTAAGTCTCCTCGTAGCGATATGTGTTGTCATTTCCAAATACATATGCATTTCCCTGTCCATCAGTCCATGTTCCGGATATCTTGTCATTTACAAATGCAGCAGGTGCATATGTGAAGCCGGCATCGTTATATTTAGCAAGCTTGGAGTATGCATCCTCAGGATAAGGTGTCAGGCTTAAGGTCGATTTAGAATTGCTTAAGGTTACGGTGTTTGATGAGTCGTCATAAGTCATATCGTAAGAGGTGTTCTTGTTACCCTCTGTTACTGTTAATGCTGATTCTGATATTTCGTATGTACCTACAGTCTTTTCTGCTGTAGTTCCAATAACTCCTGAGCTTGCAATTGCAAGACCTGTTATTGTACATACAACGATTGTATCCCAGAAGGTTCCGGTCATATTTATGTAGCCTTGACGTACAGGATTATCAGTTGTGGCAGCAGCTGCGGTAATTGCGGCAGAACCCATTCCGGCTTCGTTAGAGAAACAGCCTCTTGCGACACCGAAACGCATTGCATTTGTCATTGAGGCAACTACAGCACCGAGCATACCTCCAGATACAGATTTTACCGAAAATGCCATGGTAAAAATCTGTCCAAGTCCGGCAGGAATATTTGACGCATTTCCTATTATAACTATAAGTCCACATATAACATAGAATATTGCCATAAAAGGAACGACAATAGAGGAGATTTTAGATATTGATTTAATTCCTCCTATTATAATAAGAAGTGCCAAAACGGTTAATATTATACCTATGAGCCATGGCTTTACACCGAATGTCTCGTTCATAGATGATGATATTGAGTTAGCTTGTGTAAGATTGCCTATTCCGAAGGATGCGATAACTGCAAATAAAGCGAACAGGAAACCGAGAAGCTTTCCAACTGATTTGTTCTTAAATGCTTTTCGCATGGTGTACATTGGACCACCTGACATTTCGCCCTTCTGGTTTACCTCGCGGTACTTGATTGCAAGCATACATTCGCTGAACTTACTTGTTATACCGAAACAGGCAGATATCCACATCCAGACAAGTGCCCCTGGACCGCCTGATACCATAGCTGTTGCGACACCTACTATATTGCCGGTTCCTATGGTTGCAGCAAGGGCAGTTGTAAGTGCTGAGAATGGAGATACATCACCATCGCCGCGTTTCTTTGTTCGTGCTTCCTTACTTAGCGTACTCTTTATCGCATATCCGAGATTTCGCCATGTAAGAAAACGGGTTCTGATTGTGAGGAAGATACCTGTTCCGACCAGAAGAATCAGCATAACTGGTCCCCAAACGAAGGTATCTACCGCGGAAACAATGCTTTCTAAAGTTTTCATATTAAATTACCTCCCTAGTGTTAATTATGTAAAATAATATGTGCAGGAGTATAGCATAATTACATATATGTAGCAAGAAAAACAGTACATAACAATACTAATACTTAATAAAATTAAGTTATCGCCAAAAATACTATTCATAATTAGAGTATCTGTACCATTTGAAATGTGTTGTCATATTATAATAGGGAATGAATATAAAATGAGGCTTGTTATGGCAATCAAGATTATGATAGATGCAGGACATGGCGGATATGACAATGGTGCGACATACGAGGGACGGCTTGAAAAAAATGACAATCTTGAGCTTGCACTTGCAGTTGGAGAGATACTTCAGGCACAGGGATATGATGTTGAGTACACAAGAACTGAAGATGTGTATGATTCACCTGTTCAAAAAGCAAGAATGGGAAATGCCAGCGGTGCAGATTTCTTTGTATCCATACATCGTAATTCTTCAGCAACGCCAAATCAATATAATGGTGTCCAGACATTAATATATGATAATTCTGGCATAAAGGCTGTGATGGCGGAGAATATTAACAAAGAATTGGAGAAGGTTGGATACAGAAATATTAATGTGGCTGAGAGACCAGATCTTGCTGTTTTAAGAAGAACAAAAATGCCAGCGGTTTTAGTTGAGGCAGGATTTATAAATAGTGATATAGATAATAATCTGTGGGACACCAAATTTTCTGAGACGGCAGAGGCTATAGCGGCAGGTATAGATGAGACAATAAGGTCAGCAGGGCTTGCAGCAGCAGATGAAAGTATGGTGTATGAGGAGAACTCAGAAAACGCAGATAATGGTGCTATGTCAGAAAAATTCGGTTATCAGATTCTTGTTGGAATATATAGAACTTTTGGCGCGGCCTCGTACCAGATGAATAGATTTATTAATGACGGATATATGGCAGATATATATGAGGATGCCGGCTTGTTTCAAGTGAGAATAGGAATGTATGAGAATATAGATGATGCTCTTATTGCACAGCGTGAGCTTAGAGATAAGGGATATGATACGCTTATTGTTCAGGCTGCATAAATACTTAATAAAATAAAAACTTAATTAAAATAAAAAAACAGTTGACACAAATGCATATTGTATGGTAATATCATCAACGATGAACTGCCGTAGACAGTAGGTGCCGAAAGGCATAAGGATGAAAACGCCTACCGAGGAAGAATCGTGAATCTATGATTTAACGAATTTTAACTCTCGTGCTACGCATGAGAGTTTTTTCTTTTCGCAACACGCAGTATCATTAATATTATAAGGAGGTGCGTGATTTTGGCAAAGATAGAATTAAAACAGCCAATCGTTGAGGAAATCAAGGAAAACATCAAGGACGCTAAGTCAGTTGTTTTAGTTGATTATCGTGGACTTACAGTTGAGCAGGATACACAGCTTCGTAAGACACTTAGAGAGGCAGGCCTTATCTACAAGGTATATAAGAATACTATGGTTAAGCTTGCTATCGATGGTACAGAGTTCGAGTCACTTAAGGATGATCTTGAAGGACCAACAGCCGTTGTTATTTCAAAGGAAGATGCAACTGCTCCTGCAAGATTAGTAGCAAAATTTGCTAAGGAAAACCCACAGCTCGAGATGAAGACTGGTGTCGTTGAAGGCGTTCACTATGACAACGCTGGTATCAAGGTTATCGCAACTATACCTTCAAGAGAAGAGCTTCTTTCAAAGTTCCTTGGAAGTATCCAGTCACCTATTGCCAACTTTGCTCGTGTTATTAAGCAGATTGCTGAGTCAAAGGAAGCATAATTTACAATCAATATTATTTTAGAAAAATGGAGGAATAAAAAATGACAACTCAGGAAATTATCGAAGTTATCAAAGGTTTATCAGTATTAGAGTTAAATGATTTAGTTAAGGCTTGTGAGGAGGAGTTTGGTGTTTCTGCAGCAGCAGGTGTTGTTGTAGCAGCAGCAGGTGCTGACGGAGCTGGCGCAGCAGAGGAGAAGGATTCATTCGATGTTGAGCTTACAGAGGTTGGTCCTAACAAGGTTAAGGTTATTAAGGTTGTTCGTGACTGTACAGGTCTTGGACTTAAGGAAGCTAAGGACGTTGTTGATGGCGCTCCTAAGGTTCTTAAGGAAGGTGCTTCTAAGGAAGAGGCTGAGGATATCAAGACTAAGCTTGAGGCTGAAGGCGCTAAGGTTACTCTTAAGTAATCATCCTTATAATATGATTAATGAGAACGCTGACTACGGACCGTCGTGGTCAGCGTTTTTTGTATAAAATTATTATTTCACTAATTCAGATAAAAATTATCATGTAAAATATCTTCAAAACATGTTGACACAATTTTCCTGTTATGATAAGATACTAAAATGTCATTATTGTGGCTAGGTATGCCATAATTTTAATATAGATGAAGAAAAAAACAAATAAATTCAAGGGGTGAATGCGTCGATGAAAAAGTACAGAATGCGTCCTGTGAAATCGGGAAGAGGCATGAGAATGAGCTTTTCAACTGAGAAACAAGTTCTTGATATGCCTAACTTAATTGAAGTGCAGAAAAATTCATACAAGTGGTTCTTGGATGAAGGTTTAAAAGAAGCTTTCAAGGATATTTCGCCGGTTACAGATTATACAGGACAGCTTAGCTTGGAATTTGTAGATTTCCAGCTCTGCGAGGACGAGATCAAGTATTCAATTGAAGAGTGCAAGGAAAGAGATGCAACATATGCAGCTCCTCTTAAGGTAAATGTACATCTTCGAAACAATGAGACTGGTGAGATTGCACAGCATGATATATTCATGGGTGACCTCCCTCTTATGACAGAGACAGGAACATTTGTGATCAATGGTGCTGAGCGAGTAATCGTTAGCCAGTTGGTTCGTTCTCCAGGCATTTATTATGCTATTGACCATGATAAGATAGGAAAAACTCTCTACTCATGTACAGTTATTCCTAACCGTGGTGCCTGGCTGGAATATGAGACAGATTCAAATGACGTATTCTATGTACATGTAGATAGAACAAGAAAGGTTCCTATAACTGTACTTATCAGAGCACTTGGAATAGGTACAAATCAGGAGATTATTGACCTCTTTGGCCAGGAGCCAAAGATTATGGCGAGTCTCGAGAAGGATCCTTCTACTAACTATGAGGGCGGCGTTATTGAGTTATATAAGAAGATAAGACCGGGCGAGCCTGAGGTAGTTGAGAATGCAGAAAGCCTTATCAATAGTATGTTCTTCGATAGCAGAAGATATGACCTTGCTAAGGTTGGCCGTTATAAGTTTAATAAGAAACTGGCACTTAAGAATCGTATAGCAGGTCATGTGCTTTCAGAGGATGTTATAGATCCTAGTACAGGAGAAATCATGTATGAGGCAGGCACAACACTTACTCGTGAAGATGCTAAGAAGATTCAGGATGCGGCAGTTCCATTTGTGTGGATTCAGACAGAGGAGAGAAATGTAAAGGTTCTCTCTAATATGGTTGTTGATTTAAAGGAGTATGTTGGATTTAATCCTGAAGATGCAGGTATTACTGAGGATGTATACTATCCTGTACTTGAGAAGCTCCTTGAGGAGTATGATGACGAGGAGGAGCTTAAGAATGCTATTGCAGCTTCCGTAAATGACCTCGTTCCAAGACATATTACCAAGGAGGATATCCTTGCTTCTATTAACTATAATATGCACCTTGAGTACGGAATCGGTACTAAGGATGATATAGATCACCTTGGAAACAGACGTATAAGAGCTGTAGGCGAGCTTTTACAGAACCAGTATAAGATTGGTTTATCAAGACTTGAAAGAGTTGTTAGAGAGAGAATGACAACACAGGATATTGACAGCATAACCCCGCAGTCATTGATTAACATCAAGCCAGTTACAGCAGCAGTTAAGGAGTTCTTCGGAAGTTCACAGCTCTCACAGTTTATGGATCAGAACAACCCATTGTCAGAGCTTACACATAAGAGACGTTTGTCAGCACTTGGTCCTGGTGGTTTGTCAAGAGATAGAGCGGGATTCGAGGTTCGAGACGTTCACTATACACACTATGGTAGAATGTGCCCTATCGAGACACCTGAAGGTCCTAACATCGGACTTATCAACTCTCTTGCAACATATGCAAGAATAAATGAATACGGACTTATAGAAGCTCCTTACAGAAAGCTTGACAAGTCAGATCCTTCTAACCCTGTTGTCACAGACGAGGTTGTATATATGACAGCAGATGAGGAAGATAATTATATAGTAGCACAGGCGAATGAGCCACTTGACGAGGAAGGACACTTCGTTAAGAATAATGTATCAGGTCGTTTTAAGGATGAGACATCTGAGTTCCCTAAGGCAAACGTAGATTTGATGGACGTTTCACCTAAGATGGTATTCTCGGTGGCTACATCAATGATTCCTTTCCTTGAGAACGATGATGCTAACCGTGCTCTTATGGGATCTAACATGCAGCGTCAGGCAGTTCCACTTCTTAGAACAGAAGCCCCTGTTGTAGGAACAGGTATGGAAGGCAAGGCAGCAGTTGATTCAGGCGTATGTATCGTAGCAAAGCATGATGGTGTTGTTGAGATATCTTCAAGTGAGAAGATTATAATTAAATGTGATGATGGTACTAGGGATGAGTATCATGTAATTAAATTTGCAAGAAGTAACCAGGGTAACTGTATGAATCAGCGTCCTATTGTTAAGCGTGGAGACAGAGTTACAAAGGGAATGGTTATTGCAGATGGAGCATCTACAGCTAACGGTGAGATTGCTCTTGGTAAGAATCCTCTGATTGGTTTCATGACCTGGGAAGGTTATAACTACGAGGATGCGGTTCTCTTAAGTGAGAGACTTGTTCAGGAGGATGTTTATACATCTGTTCATATAGAGGAGTATGAGGTTGAGGCAAGAGATACGAAGCTTGGTCAGGAAGAAATTACAAGAGACCTTGCTGGTTTATCACCTGATACCTTAAAGGACCTTGACGAGAATGGTATCATCCGTATCGGTGCAGAGGTTCGTGCAGGAGATATCCTTGTTGGTAAGGTAACTCCTAAGGGAGAGACAGAGCTTACCGCTGAGGAGAGACTTCTTCGTGCAATCTTCGGTGAGAAGGCAAGAGAGGTTAGAGATACATCGCTTCGTGTACCACATGGTGCATACGGTGTCATCATGGATACAAAGATATTTACAAGGGAGAACGGAGACGAGCTTCCACCTGGAGTTAATAAGTCAGTCAGAGTATATATTGCACAGAAGAGAAAGATATCTGTCGGTGATAAGATGGCTGGACGTCATGGTAACAAGGGTGTTATCTCTCGTATACTTCCTGTTGAGGACATGCCATTCCTTCCAAATGGACGCCCTCTTGACATAGTACTTAACCCATTGGGCGTACCTTCGCGTATGAACATTGGACAGGTGCTTGAGATTCACCTTGGACTTGCATCTAAGGTGCTTGGATTTAATGTATCAACACCAGTATTTGATGGTGCTAACGAGTTTGATATCATGGATGCCCTTGAGATGGCTAATGATTACGCAAATGAGGATTGGGATACATTCTATGAGAAATATAAGGATGATACAGAGAAGGAAGTAATGGATTACCTGTATGAGAACAGAGACCACAGAGAAGAGTGGAAGGGTGTTCCTATCAATCGTACTGGTAAGGTAAGAGTTCGTGATGGTAGAACAGGTGAGGAATTTGATTCGCCTGTTACAATCGGTTACATGCATTACCTGAAGCTGCATCACCTTGTTGATGATAAGATTCATGCCCGTTCAACTGGTCCTTATGGAATGGTTACACAGCAGCCACTTGGTGGTAAGGCACAGTTCGGTGGACAGAGATTTGGTGAGATGGAGGTTTGGGCTCTTGAGGCTTATGGTGCATCTTACACACTGCAGGAGATTCTTACAGTTAAGTCAGATGATATTGCAGGACGTGTTAAGACATACGAGGCAATTATCAAGGGTGACAATATTCCTGCACCTGGTATACCTGAATCATTCAAGGTATTGCTTAAGGAGTTCCAGTCACTTGCACTTGATGTTAAGGTATTAAAGGATGACCAGACTGAGGTTGACCTCGGTGAGGCATTTGATTACAACGATACAAATATGAAGTCAGTAATAGAAGGCGATGGTGCCGGATATGAAGAGAATCTCGAAGCCCATGGTTACAGTGGTGTTGATGAGAATGATGAGCTTACCTCACTCTCAGATGATGATTATTCGGATGATTCTTATGACGATTCATATGATGATGAGTATAGTGAAGACGATGACTTTTAAGAAAGGAGATATGTAAGATGTCAGCTACAAACAATGAAACAGTTCAAGAGCAGCCGATAAGCTTTGACGCAATTAAAATCGGACTTGCATCTCCTGAAAAGATAAGAGAGTGGTCAAGAGGCGAGGTTAAGAAGCCGGAGACTATTAATTATAGAACATTAAAGCCTGAGAAAGATGGTTTGTTCTGCGAGAGAATATTTGGACCAAGCAAGGATTGGGAATGTCATTGTGGTAAATACAAGAAGATACGTTTTAAGGGCGTTGTCTGTGACAGATGTGGTGTTGAGGTTACAAAGGCAAGTGTACGTCGTGAGCGTATGGGACACATTGAGCTTGCAGCTCCTGTATCACATATATGGTATTTTAAGGGTATTCCTAGCCGTATGGGATTAATTCTTGATATATCTCCAAGATTATTGGAGAAGGTTCTTTACTTTGCATCATATATAGTGCTTGATCCGGGAGAAACAACTCTTGAATATAAGGCTATATTGAATGAGCAGGAGTTTAGAAAGGCTGAGGAGGAGTTTGGTTCAGGTTCATTCCGTGTTGGAATGGGTGCTGAGGCTGTAAAAGAACTTCTTCAGGCTATAGACCTTGATAAGGAAGCAGAAGAGCTTAAGGAAGAGCTTGTAAATGCTTCAGGTCAGAAGCGTGCCAAGATAATTAAGAGACTTGAGGTTGTTGAGGCATTCAAGAATTCAAATAACAGACCTGAGTGGATGATACTTGATGTTGTTCCGGTTATTCCGCCAGATATAAGACCTATGGTACAGCTTGATGGTGGTAGATTTGCAACATCTGACCTTAACGATTTGTATAGAAGAATTATTAATCGTAACAATCGTCTTAAGAGATTACTTGAGCTTGGAGCACCAGACATTATCGTTCGTAACGAGAAGAGAATGCTTCAGGAAGCAGTAGATGCACTTATAGATAATGGTAGAAGAGGACGTGCTGTAACTGGTCCTGGAAACCGAGCACTTAAGTCCCTTTCAGACATGCTTAAAGGTAAGCAGGGACGTTTTCGTCAGAATCTTCTGGGTAAGCGAGTTGACTATTCAGGACGTTCGGTTATCGTAGTAGGACCTGAACTTAAGATATATCAGTGTGGTCTCCCTAAGGAGATGGCTATAGAGTTATTTAAGCCATTTGTTATGAAAGAGCTTACTGCAAGAGGTCTTGCAAACAATATTAAGGCAGCTAAGAAGAGTGTTGAGAAGTTAGAACCACAGGTATGGGATGTACTTGAGGACGTTATCAAAGAACATCCGGTTATGCTTAACCGTGCTCCTACACTTCATAGACTTGGTATACAGGCATTTGAGCCTATCCTTGTTGAGGGTAAGGCTATCAAGCTTCATCCATTGGTATGTACAGCGTTCAATGCCGACTTTGATGGTGACCAGATGGCTGTACACCTTCCTTTGTCAGTTGAGGCACAGGCTGAGTGTAGATTCCTTCTTCTCTCACCTAACAACCTGCTTAAGCCATCAGATGGTGGCCCTGTAGCAGTACCTTCACAGGATATGGTACTTGGTATCTACTATCTTACTATGGAAAGATATGCTGAGTTATCAGAGGAAGAGAAGGAAAAGGCAACTATAGTTAAGGAGTATATGTCTGAGGATGAGAGCGAGAATCTTCATCAGGTATCAGAGGACTGCTATGCAGGAAAGCTTGATGCATCAGATGTAGTTAAGGTAAAAGTTATTTCCAAGTTATCTAAGGATGGCAAGGAAGTATTTTATAAGGATATAATAAGCACAGTAAGAAACTTCATGGAGCCTAGATTTAAGAGCACAAATCTTGCTATGCTTGCTTACGAGAATGGAGAGATTACTCTTCATCAGAGAATTAAGGTCAGAAGAACAGTTACAACACCTGATGGACAGACAGTTACAGGTATGGTTGACTGTACACTTGGTAGACTTATCTTCAATGAGATAATTCCTCAGGACCTTGGATTTGTAGACAGAACAATTCCAGCTAATGTACTTGAGCTTGAAATCAACTTCCATGTTGGTAAGAAGGGACTTAAGCAGATTCTTGACAAGTGTATCAATACTCATGGTGCAACAAAGACTGCTGAGGTTCTTGATAACATCAAGGCAATGGGTTATAAGTATTCGACAAGAGGTGCTATATCAGTTTCTATTTCAGATATGACAGTGCCTGCTGCTAAGAAGGATATTCTTGAGTCAGCACAGAATACAGTTGATAAGATTAACTCTTTATATGCAAGAGGTCTTGCAACAGATGAAGAGAGATATCAGGCAGTTGTTAAGCAGTGGCAGGCAGCCGATGATAAGCTTACAAAGGCTCTGCTTGATGGTCTTGATAAATACAATAATATTTATATGATGGCTGATTCCGGAGCCCGTGGTTCTGATCAGCAGATTAAGCAGCTTGCAGGTATGCGTGGACTTATGGCAGATACATCAGGACGTACTATCGAGCTCCCAATCAAGTCAAACTTCCGTGAGGGACTTGACGTATTGGAGTACTTCATTTCAGCTCATGGTGCTCGTAAGGGACTTTCTGATACAGCTCTTCGTACTGCCGACTCTGGTTACCTTACACGTCGTCTTGTTGACGTATCACAGGATCTTATTATCAGAGAGGTTGATTGCTGTGAGGATAGCGACGAGAAGCCAGGAATGTATGTAGAAGCATTTATGGTTGGCGATGAGGTTATTGAGAGCTTTGAGGAGCGTATAACAGGTCGTTATGCTGCTGAGAGTGTATATGATGAAGCTGGCAACATGATTGTTAAGAAGAATCATATGATTACACCTAAGAGAGCCGCTAACATCGTTAAGAATGGTGTTGATAAGGATGGAGTTCCATTCCACGAGGAAGGTTCTACAAAGGCAAGAAGAGATGCTAAGCTTAAGATTAGAACAATTCTTACATGT
Source organism: uncultured Lachnospiraceae bacterium (assembly GCA_934309145.1). Lineage (GTDB taxonomy): Bacteria > Bacillota > Clostridia > Lachnospirales > Lachnospiraceae > Coprococcus_C. The sequence goes on from CAKRCW010000005.1 coordinate 25,274, forward strand.
AAATCACATATCGGTGTTTGTGCAAAATGTTATGGAGCTAACATGGCTACAGGACAGGCCGTACAGGTAGGAGAGGCTGTTGGTATAATTGCTGCACAGTCAATCGGTGAGCCTGGTACACAGCTTACCATGCGTACATTCCATACAGGTGGTGTTGCCGGTGATGATATTACACAGGGTCTTCCTAGAGTTGAGGAGTTGTTCGAGGCAAGAAAGCCAAAGGGACTTGCAATTATCGCTGAATTTGGCGGTGTTGTTGAGATAAGAGAGACCAAGAAGAAACGTGAGGTTGTTATAACCAACCCTGAGACAGGAGAGGCAAAGGCATACCTTATCCCTTACGGTTCAAGAATAAGAGTTCAGGATGGACAGGTTCTTGAAGCTGGTGATGAGCTCACAGAGGGTTCTGTAAATCCACATGATATCCTTAAGATTAAGGGAATCCGTGCAGTTCAGGATTACATGCTCCGTGAGGTACAGAGAGTTTACCGTTTACAGGGTGTTGAGATTAATGATAAGCACGTTGAGGTTATCGTTCGTCAGATGCTTAAGAAGGTCAAGATTGAGGAGAGCGGAGATACAGATTATCTTCCAGGAACCTTGGTTGATGCACTTGATTTTGCAGAGATTAACGAAATGCTTATTGAGGAAGGCAAGAAGCCAGCCGAGGGAACACAGGTTATGCTCGGTATAACAAAGGCATCACTTGCTACTAACTCATTCTTATCAGCAGCATCATTCCAGGAGACAACAAAGGTTCTTACTGAGGCTGCTATAAAGGGTAAGGTTGATCCGCTTATCGGACTTAAGGAAAATGTTCTTATTGGTAAGCTTATCCCTGCTGGTACAGGTATGAAGCGTTATCGTTCAGTTAAGCTTGATACTGGAGATGGAAACATAGAAATCTCTGATGAGGTAGAGGATGCAATTAATGAGGCTGAGGTTGATGATATAGCAGATGTTCAGGTAACTGATGATATAGATGCTGTAGCAGATGACGTGGCTGAGGCTGATGAGAATACTTCTGAAGAAGAGTAATAGCATTTTAAGTATTTTATAAAAAGCTGTGGCAATTATTGATATCAAACAATATTTGCCACGGCTTTATATTTTAATATCAGTATTTTTATTTTTTTCACTAAAATAAAAATAAAATTTTCCAGCAGTGTGTTGACATATCGAAAAAAAGATAATATAATAGCAAAGCATGCGTTTAAGGCGTGTATATAGTGTCAATAATGGAAATGTGATGCATTTCCCTGACACACAAAAAATTTGAATTGGAGGTGAAAACATGCCAACTTTTAACCAGTTAGTTAGAAAGGGAAGACAGACTGTAGAGAAGAAGTCTACTGCACCAGCTCTTTTAAGAAGCTACAACTCTCTTAAGAAGAAGCCTACTGACACTGCATCACCACAGAAGAGAGGTGTTTGTACAGCAGTTAAGACAGCTACTCCTAAGAAGCCTAACTCAGCTCTTAGAAAAATCGCCAGAGTCCGTTTATCAAACGGTATCGAGGTAACAAGTTATATTCCTGGTGAAGGTCACAACCTTCAGGAGCATAGCGTTGTTCTTATCCGTGGTGGTAGAGTAAAAGACTTACCTGGTACAAGATACCATATCATCAGAGGTACTCTTGATACAGCAGGTGTTGCTAAGAGACGTCAGGCACGTTCTAAGTATGGTGCTAAGAGACCTAAGGATGCAAAATAAGCATTAAGTCGGTTTAAGCATGTTAAACAGTTAGTTTTCAAAGAGAAACTAAATAGTGCGAAAGTAGGTTATGTTTTCTATTAATCATAGATAAAATATAAGCAATTTCCGCACGAACACATTTCCACAATACTCATGCACAGCGGGTAACGGTGTTGTGCCTATTGAGGGGAGTGTGAGTACCGTTGAATTAATTGGGACATTCGTGTCCAAAAAATAATTAAGGAGGGAAGAACCGTGCCACGTAAAGGACATATCGCAAAGAGAGACGTATTAGCGGATCCAATTTACAATAATAAGGTGGTTACCAAGCTTATCAACAACATCATGCTTGATGGTAAGAAGGGTGTAGCACAGAAGATCGTATACGGCGCTTTTGATCGTATCGCAAACGAGACTGGTAAGGAAGCTTTAGAGGTTTTCGAGGAGGCTATGAACAACATTATGCCATCACTCGAGGTTAAGGCTAGACGTATCGGTGGTGCTACTTATCAGGTACCTATCGAGGTTAGACCAGACAGAAGACAGGCTTTAGCTCTTCGCTGGCTGACAACTTACTCACGTGCAAGAAGTGAGAAGACTATGGAAGAGAGACTTGCAAAAGAGCTTATCGATGCATCTAACAATACTGGAGCATCAGTTAAGAGAAAAGAAGATATGCACAAGATGGCAGAGGCCAACAAGGCATTTGCTCATTACAGATTCTAGCATATCTGTATACACAGATTATAAAAATAGGAGGAAAAAACCTTGGCTGGAAGAGAATATCCACTTGAGAGAACAAGAAACATCGGTATCATGGCTCATATTGATGCTGGTAAGACTACTCTTACTGAGAGAATTCTTTACTATACTGGTGTTAACTATAAGATCGGTGATACTCACGAAGGTACTGCTACCATGGACTGGATGGAACAGGAGCAGGAGAGAGGTATCACAATCACTTCAGCAGCAACTACTTGCCACTGGACATTAGAGGATCATCACAAACCAAAGGCTGGTGCTTTAGAGCATCGTATCAATATCATTGATACTCCAGGACACGTTGACTTTACTGTAGAAGTAGAGCGTTCACTTCGTGTACTTGACGGAGCTGTCGGTGTATTCGATGCAAAGGCTGGTGTTGAGCCACAGTCAGAGAACGTATGGCGTCAGGCTGACACATATAATGTACCTCGTATGGCATTCATCAATAAGATGGATAAGATGGGTGCAGACTTCTTCTACTCAGTACAGACAATTATTGATCGTTTGGGCAAGAACGCAATTCCTGTTCAGATTCCTATCGGTAAGGAGTCTGATTTCATCGGATTAGTTGACTTGTTTGAGATGGAAGCATATTACTATAAGGATGACAAGGGTGAAGATATCGAGATTACAGCTATTCCTGATGATTTGAAGGATGAGGCTGAAATCTGGCATGAAAACCTTGTTGAGAAAATCTGCGAGTTAGATGATGATTTAATGATGCAGTATCTTGAGGGTGAGACACCTTCAGTTGATGAATTAAAGGCTGCACTTCGTAAGGGAACAATCGCTTGTGAGGCTGTTCCTGTATTCTGTGGTTCTGCTTATAAGAACAAGGGTGTTCAGAAGATGCTTGATGGTGTTGTTGAGTATATGCCAGCACCAACAGATATCCCTGATATCACTGGTGTAGATCCAGATGGTAATGAGGTAGTTCGTCATTCATCAGATGAGGAGCCATTCTCAGCACTTGCATTCAAGATTATGACAGATCCATTCGTTGGTAAGTTAGCATTCTTTAGAGTTTATTCAGGTACTTTGAACTCAGGTTCATATGTACTTAATGCTACAAAGGATAAGAAGGAGCGTGTTGGACGTATCGTACAGATGCATGCTAACGCTCGTACAGAGATAGATAAGGTTTATTCAGGAGATATCGCTGCGGCAGTAGGATTTAAGGTTACTACTACTGGTGATACAATCTGTGATGAGCAGCATCCTGTTATACTTGAGTCTATGGAGTTCCCTGAGCCAGTTATCGAGCTCGCTATTGAGCCTAAGACAAAGAATGATCAGGGTAAGATGGGTGAGGCTTTAGCAAAGCTTGCTGAGGAGGATCCTACATTCAGAGCTCATACAGATAAGGAAACAGGCCAGACAATTATTGCTGGTATGGGTGAGCTTCATCTTGAGGTTATCGTAGACAGACTTCTCCGTGAGTTTAAGGTTGAGGCTAACGTAGGTGCACCTCAGGTTGCTTACAAGGAGACATTTACTAAGGCTGTTGATGTTGATAGCAAGTACGCTAAGCAGTCTGGTGGTCGTGGACAGTACGGTCACTGTAAAGTTAAGTTTGAGCCTATGGATCCTAACGGTGAAGAGCAGTTTATCTTCGAGTCAACTGTAGTTGGTGGTGCTATTCCTAAGGAATACATTCCTGCTGTTGGTGAAGGTATTGAAGAGGCTGCAAAGGCTGGTATCCTTGGTGGATATCCTGTACTTGGTATCAAGGCTACTGTATATGATGGTTCATACCATGAAGTCGATTCTTCTGAGATGGCATTCCACATCGCAGGTTCTATGGCATTCAAGGATGCTATGGCAAAGGGTGGAGCTGTACTTCTTGAGCCTATCATGAAGGTTGAGGTTACAATGCCAGAGGAGTACCTTGGTGATGTAATCGGAAGTCTTAATGCTAAGCGTGGACAGATTCAGAGTATGGATGACATCGGTGGTGGTAAGATTGTTCGTGCATTAGTACCACTTGCTGAGATGTTTGGTTACTCTACAGAGCTTCGTTCATCTACACAGGGACGTGGTAACTACTCTATGTTCTTTGAGAAATACGCACAGTGTCCAAAGAATATTCAGGATAAGGTTATCGCTGCTAAGAATGCATAATTATATATAATTTATAGAATAATTAATTGAAAAAGGCTTGAAAATAATACCATATTTTAATATAATATGGATTAGCCGAGTAATTCGCCCGAAGAAGGGTAATGTTAAGGAGGAAATAATAATGGCAAAAGCTAAGTTTGAAAGAACTAAACCACATTGTAACATTGGTACAATCGGACACGTTGATCACGGTAAAACTACTTTAACAGCTGCTATTACAAAGGTATTGGCTGAGAGAGTTGCTGGTAATACAGCTACAGATTTTGAGAATATCGATAAGGCTCCAGAAGAGAGAGAAAGAGGTATCACAATCTCTACAGCTCACGTTGAGTATGAGACAGAGAAGAGACATTACGCACACGTTGACTGTCCAGGACATGCTGACTATGTAAAGAACATGATTACTGGTGCTGCTCAGATGGATGGTGCTATCCTCGTTGTTGCTGCAACTGATGGTGTTATGGCTCAGACAAAGGAGCATATCCTTCTTTCACGTCAGGTTGGTGTACCTTACATCGTAGTATTCATGAATAAGTGCGATATGGTAGACGACGAAGAGCTTCTTGAGCTCGTTGAGATGGAGATTACAGAAGTACTTGAGGAGTATGAGTTCACAGATTGCCCAATCGTTAAGGGTTCAGCTCTTAAGGCTCTTGAGGATCCAATGGGACCTTGGGGAGATAAGATTATGGAGCTTATGGATACTGTTGATTCTTACATCCCAGATCCACAGAGAGATACAGATAAGGACTTCATCATGCCTGTTGAGGACGTATTCACAATCACAGGTCGTGGTACTGTTGCAACTGGTAGAGTTGAGGCTGGTGTTATCCACCTTAACGACGAAGTTGAAATCGTTGGTATTAAGCCAGAGAAGCAGAAGACTACTGTAACTGGTATCGAGATGTTCAGAAAGCTCCTTGATGAAGGACAGGCTGGTGATAACATCGGTGCTCTTCTTCGTGGTATCAAGAGAGAGGATATCGTAAGAGGTCAGGTTCTTTGTAAGCCAGGTTCAATCACATGTCATACAAAGTTCACTGCTCAGGTTTACGTTCTTACAAAGGACGAGGGTGGTCGTCATACACCATTCTTCAACAACTATCGTCCACAGTTCTACTTCAGAACAACAGACGTAACTGGTGTTTGTAACCTTCCAGAAGGTACAGAGATGTGCATGCCTGGTGATAACGTAGAGATGACAATCGAGCTCATCCACCCAATCGCTATGGCACAGGGACTTACATTCGCTATCCGTGAGGGTGGTAGAACAGTTGGTTCTGGTAGAGTTGCTACTATCATTGAGTAATTAACGCGTAGGCGATAAGCCGTGCAGAAATAAAGGGAAAAGTCCGATGCAAGTTTACTTGCATTCGGGCTTTTTTCTTTATTTTATAGGGCGTGAGCCCGCGAGACAACCACGCGAAGCAAAGTTGTGTTGTTCGGTGATGTAATTCACATGTCCTGATACATGAACGTGGCTGTTAGTGCAGATGTATATCTAGCGATGGGCTAGGTGAGTAATTGGAGTTGGGAAGGTAGTGGAGAAATGGGGATTGAAATATAATATTAGAATAAAATTTTTAAGGACAGATTTTTTTATGTTGGGTATTATGTCAAGTCCATTAATAAAGAATAATTATTCTATTTGCTACGTAAATTTGTACGATGGATTGTTGAAGATAGAGAATTATGGTGCTATACTATTAAATAGTATTTTGTAAGTATTTGGTGGGTGATTGAGGCCATATTATGGAATATGTGAAGACCTAAGTATGGATTTTGTGATGTATGAGTATATTTGTCTGGAGCGTTTTTTGTATGTAGAACTATAGAAATCAGTAATTCTTCATGGAGTTTTAAGGTTAGTGAATATGATTTGGAGGAAAGGTAATGGGTGAACCAAAGAGAACGGGGTTATTGCAATTATTAGGAAATAGTTTAGGGTGTCAATTTGTAATTCCTGTGTATCAAAGAAATTACACATGGGCCGCGGAGCGAGAGGTTAAGCAATATTTTGATGATTTACAGAGTGTTTTAAAAGGAGATTATAAAAATCATTTTATGGGAATTATAATCTATCTTGAAAAGGCTATTGATTTTAGCTCCAGAGAATTTTCTATTATTGATGGTCAGCAAAGATTAACAACCACGTTTTTGATTATATATGCAATAAAACAGTTGCTGGTTAATTGCAATGATACTGAAAAGGTAAAGCAGTTAGAAGGGCAGTATCTAACGAATCCGTATCATAATGATAAAATAAAATACAAGCTTAAACCGTTAGTGTCAGATGATGATGTATACAGATGTATTGTGGAAGACAGAATGGATGATATTACTGATAAGGAATCAAATGTTTTGAAAAATTATCAGTATATTAGTAATCGCTTAAATGAATTGTTATTACAGGGATATGATGCAAATGTAATATTAATGGCATTGGACAAATTATATGTAGTATGTGTTCCAATTTCAGAGGAAGATAATGCTCAAAAAATATTTGAAAGCATTAATGCTACCGGTGTAAAACTCACTTCAGCCGACTTAATACGCAACTACCTTTTGATGGATTTACAAAGTGATGTGCAGGAAAAATATTATGCAGATTATTGGAAAAAACTTGAGGATAATGTTTCCACGGATTCAAAAACATTAGAGTTGTTTTTTAGAATGTATTTGGCAATAAAGACATACAATTTGGTCCCTAAAAATAATGTTTATAGAGAATTTGTAAAATGGATTGAAGAACACGATACAGACATAAAGGATTTGTTTGAAGATTTATTGGAATATGCAAAAATATTTAATCTTCTTATGAATGAAGATGTAAATAAAATTGAAAAAAAACTTAAAGATGCAATTGTGGATTTTAGGAAAGTGAATTCAGATATACCAATGGCAATTGTCATGGAGTTTTATCAAATTTACCGCAAAGGATTAATTTCTACAGATGTTTTCGCTTCACTTATATGTGCTATCAATACATATATGATTCGTAGAAGTTTATGTGACATGAACTCACAGAATATATCTAAACTATTTCCGACTGTATTAAAAAAGGTGTTGGAGAAGTGTAATGGTGATTATACAGACGTATTAAAATATTTGAATCAGGAAATGGTTGGAAATATGGCATCTACAAGTGGCAGTTATATGCCAACAGATAAACAGATGATGGAATTGTTGTTAAATGCAAATGTTTACAAGAGACCGGCACTTAGAATCGTATTGGATAGATTAGAATTGCACAATAATCCTGCACCGGTGGATTTAAGCAATTTGAGCATTGAGCATCTGATGCCACAGACACCTACGGAAGAATGGTTAGAAGAATTGGATACAGATATGGAAACATATTTGGAAAATCTGCATAGAATAGGTAATCTTACGCTTGCCGCAAAAAAAGATAATAGCAAGATGAGTAATCTTATGTGGGATTACAAGAATGAAGTATTAAAAGAAACTGCTCATTTGAAATTGAATTTAGAACTGATGGAAATTGATAAATGGGATATGGCAAAAATTGATATCAGAACCAAGGAACTGATTGATAAAATATGTGCTATTTATCCGTATCCAGAGGTTAGTGTGACTCAGAAAATAGATGACAGCGTCGTTGATGAAATGACCGCACTCGATATGTGTGTAGAAATGGCTATTAGTGAGCGACCAATAACCTGCATTAGAAAGAGAAGAACTTTTAAAACGGAAGATAATAAAAAGGGGTATACATTAGTGTCATCCAAAATGTATCCTCAAGGTGATAAGGAAAAATATTGGTTTGGCTATCGCGATAAACGATTTGAGGATATCGAAGATTGTGATGAACAATATATGATTTTGGGATGTAGAAATAAAACACTTTCTGTTGTTAGATTTCCAAGAAAATTTATTGAACAGCATCTGGGAATGTTAAACACTTCTGTAGATAGTGAAACAGGTGAAATATCTCATTATCATATTGTCATTTTCAAAAATCTGGATGGCAAAATGACAATGCTTCTTTCAAAACCGGTATTACGGGAAATTGATATTTCACAATATGTGGTTGGTGAGATATGAAATGTTTAGTTAATATTCTATGGAGAAATTTCTTACATAGGACATATTGGGATCACAAATATTGTGACAATAAAAAAGTAATATGATAAAAATAGTAGGAGGGAACGTGGATGAGAATTCAATTGATTCATTTGAGTGATTTGCATTTTTCTAAAAAAACAGATCCTTTTGAAATTCAAATTGACAAAATGATGCAAGCATTGAATACGATTGATGATGCTGATGAATGTATTCTTATTATATCTGGTGATTTGGCAGCCTCGGGACACTTTAATGAGTATAGATATGTAAGTAGTTTGGTAGGTGCGATTTCTAAGTTTCTACGTGAAGAAAAAACAAATGGAAAACAAATAGAAGTAATATGTGTTCCAGGTAATCATGATGTTTTTTTTCCTAAAATAGATGCTGCTATAGATAATTTTACGGACTTAGAAGGAAAAGGGAATATATATGTTGAAAAATATTTGTCTGGAATGGGCGGTTTCTTTAATTTTGCACAGCACAGAAAGTGCTTTTTAGATGATAAAATAGTGTCAAAAAGAGTATTGTCATATGGAGAAAGAAAAATTGGTTTTGTAATGGTGAATTCGGCTCCACTATCAATGCTAGGGGGTAATGCAGAAGATATGGGGCGACATTATTTGTCAGATGAACATATTTCTGCCATTGAAAATGCAACGGAAGCAGATATTAATATTTTAGTAATGCATCACAGTATAGAATGGTTTAACAGTTCTTGTAAAGATAGGCTACGAAAAATAATATCAAAAAAGTATTCACTGGTTTTGACTGGTCATGAGCATGAACCAGTAGGTGAAAGTCGTAATATAAATGGAGCGGGAGAGGTTCAATATGTACAAGGCAATGCTTTATGTGGATATGCGTCAGAGGGTAATGGTTTGTGTGTAGTTGATTTGGATTTTAATTCAAGTCGAATGATTGGGCATTCTTTACTGTGGAATAAGTCATTTTATGTACCTAAAATCATACTTGATGCACCAATAAAGGATTGCATAGGAAAAAATTTCACAACAAAAAGGGAATTTATTAAAACACTTGATATAGATGCGAGTAAGAGAAAAATTGATGATTATTATGTATTTCCTAGTCTTACATATAATTACTGTAAGGAAAATGATGAAGTAGAAAAATATGATGTTGAAACTGAAAATGAGTTAATGGAAGTTATTGAAAAATACAACAAAATAGTAATTTATGGTGAACATAAAGCAGGTAAAACACTATTGGCAAAAAGGATGTTTAAAAACTTCTTAAATCAAGGAAAAACGCCACTGTTAATTACTGCCAGTGATGTTAATAAGAAAAAGATAGACCGAACAATTAAATACGCTTTTTATGAACAATATGATAATGAGAATGATGAATATGAACTTTTTAAGCAGATAAAAAACAGTAATAAGGTTGTTTTACTAGATGAAGCCAATCTTATACCACAAAACACATTCAATACTTTGTTAAAGTTTTTTGAAAAGTGTTTTGGAAAAATAGTTGTATTTAGTGAAGAGAAAATAGACCTGGATATAAAAAGACAAGTCGTAGACCTGATGATTGAACAGGATACGCTAAATATGATGATAAAACCATTTTTGTATGTCAAGAGGAAGAAGCTTATCAGTAATATACTGTCTTGTAATAAGGAAAATGAAAGAGATGTAGACAAAGAAACTCATAAAATCAATGAACTGATTAATGCGCAGATTAAATATTTTAATTTAGATCCAGAGTTTATTATTAATTTTGTTAATCAATATGAGCGAGACTATAGATTTCAGTTTTCATCTGGGTTAAATGTATTTAATATAGTTTATGAGAGCTCCATACGTAATCGTATCATTGCTAATTCTCAAAGTATAGATGCGACAATAGTAATAAATGTATTGAGAGAGCTTGCTTTTTATATGCATTTTGGAAAAAAGAACGTTGTAGGAATTGATGAAATATCAAATGTTGTTGAAAAATATAAAAAGAACTATCGGCAGAAGGTTAATATTCGTTCTTTTATAGATGCCACAATCAAAGCAAAAATATTAGTTGATGTTGATAATGAAATACGATTTAAAGACCACACATTAGTTGCCTATTTTGTGGCGCAGGCATTAAATCAAAAATATCATCAAGACGAAGATATAAAAGATAATTTGGAATATCTTTTGAAAAATTTGTGCTTTAGTATTAATAGTGATATTGTATTATTTTTAGCACTCATAACTAATAATCCCAAGTTTGTAAATATTATTATTGATGGGGCAAAAAAACATTTTGAACAACAAGAAGAATTGTCTTTTGATGATGAAAATGTGAAGTTCTTATTAGATACAACTATTCCGGTAAAAAATAATTTGCCAAGTGAAGAGGAAAGAAGACAAAGAGAAGAAGTTTTAGCAAAACAAGAGGAGGATGTTAAATTTTCAGATTTAATTGAATTGGTAAATGAATATGATTATTCGGAAGAAGATTTGTTGAAGATTGAAAATCAGATTATGATATCTTTTAAATATTTAGAAATATTATCAAAGACACTACCAGCTTTTTGTCAAAATATGAAGGTAGAACAGCAGGATATGTTGGTTTCGCTTATATATAGATGTCCAAATCAATTTTTATTTGAAATACTTAAAGATATTGGTGATAACTTTGAGGCGTTTTGCAATGAAGTTTATGATGATATCTCTGTTTTGCGACAAGAAAAAAATATTGCAGAAGTAAATATTGATAGTGTAAAGCATATGATTGAACAAATATCAGCAGTGTTGGTGATGGCATTATATCAGGTTGTAGCATCAACTGCTGCTTCTGAACAAACGATTACTGCACTAAATGAGTTTGATTACAATCGTAATTCCAATTATAAATTGCAGAATTTAATGATGATTTCAAGAGTTGCAGACATATCAACATTTTCAAGACGTGCACAGGAATTAAATAGAGAATTGGAGAATAAGATTGAGAAGTCTATAATTAAGTATTCTGTAAGAGAGTATTTATTAAGAAATAATGTGGAAATATATGGTGAGGCTCAATCTTTAATTGATTGTTTTTTTGGTGAACAGACAAGTCGAAAAATAAAAATGGAAATAGCTAAGAAACGTATCATAGAAAAAGACCGCACTTAGGGCTTTTGTCCATTGTAGATAAAGCCCAACTACAATGGAGTTTTGTATAAATGCGGTCTGTATAGTATATGCAAGACAGCATATAATTAGACTGATGAGTCAGAATTTATGTCAATGATTATATTGCTGAGTTAGTAAGACAGAAAGAGAGATGAGCATTTTGGAAAAACTTTTGACCTTTCACAATTTGATGAACACAGAGAAAACAACAGAAGAGAAGTGAAAAAAGCAGATGGTGGCTTGCCTGTTTCTTTGTGGGACACCTATTCTTCCTTTGCGAACTGTTATGGTGGAGTTATTATTCTTGGTGTTAAAGAAAATAAAGATGGTAGTTGGAGAACTACTGGTCTCCAGAATGCATCTAAGCTTCGTAAAGAATTTTGGGATAATATGAACAATCCCAAGAAGGTAAGTATCAATCTTCTGTCGGAAGATGATGTGCAGACTTATGAAGTTGGTGACAATAAGGATGTTATCATGGTTATTTATGTGCCTATGGCAAAGCGTGAGCAGAAGCCAGTGTACATTAATAATGATATTTTTAATGGCACATTCCGCAGAAATTATGAGGGCGATTATCATTGTACCCGGTTGCAGGTAAAGACGATGCTTCGTGATCAGACTGAACGTACCATGGACATGGAAGTGCTGGACAAGGTTCCGATGGAAGATTTGAATTATGATACCATACATGGATATCGTAACAGTCATCGTTCTTTAAAAGAGGGACATCCGTTTGAATGATTGAGCGATCATGAATATTTGCGAAGTATTGGTGCCGCTGCAATTTCTGAGGAAGATGGACAGTTACATCCAACGGCAGCAGGCATGTTGATGTTTTGGGATGAGTATAACATTGTGCGTCATTTCCCTGAGTATTTCTTGGATTATAGGGAAGAGTTAGACCCTACCACGCGCTGGAGTGACAGATTGCAGTCCAGTTACGGTGAATGGTCCAGAAATGTGTGTGACTTCTATTTTAGGATATACAATAAAATTATCAAAGACATTAAGGTACCATTCAAAATGGTTAGTGGTGAACGTATTGACGATACTTCGGTGCATAAGGCACTTCGTGAGGCTTTGGCAAATTGTTTGATTAATGCAGATTATCATGGCTTAAGAGGCGTTGTTATTCGTAAGGAAAAGGATAAAATTATTTTCTCAAATCCGGGATATGTCAGAACAGGTAAAAAACAGATGCGTCTTGGTGGCGAATCCGACCCGCGAAATAAGGCATTTATCCGTTGTTGAAAAAAACTGCAGAAAATGTGAAAGAAAAAAAGAGAGCAGCTTATCAAGAGAATCTGTTGAAAGAATTACTTGATGATATTTGTCATAGTTTTAAGTAAGTGTCTTAATTTTGTATGAACATGATGGGATTACGAGGAAATAGCGTATTGATAAGACGATAATGCTTATTGGTATCAAACCGGCATCACAACCCACGAAATTCGTATCACAGAATGCAATATTGTCATAATTTCCAATTTACATCTCTGTTCGTTCATGTTATATTAGTTGCCATCTGAATTATGGCAATGAGTATGTATCGTGCAAGTGTGTAGCGTTGCTATTTGCTGTTGCGGAGTGGATGGCAATGAAAAATAGTGAAGATAAGCGAAAGGAAAAATATCAAAAAGAGCATGAAGAAATTTCACTAACTCAGGCGTTAAAAAGATATAATCAAGTTCAAAACGATAAGCAGGAAATCCAGAAATGGAAGAAAAGAAGCGTAGAGGTTGGGAAAGATATTCCGGAATGTGGAACGGTTGAGGATTATGAGAATTATCAATACATAGTACCAATAATTCAATTTATGCAATATTGGGAGAATAAGAATTATGGAATGTTGGGAAAGGTATTGAAGAATATGTTTTCATATGAGACGTCCGAAAAAAAGCGAGCTGGAGAAACAAGAAAACTTTTTGAACATAAGAAATTAAATGCTTATAAGATACTTGAAATCGAAGAACGTGGATGCGGTATGTCTAAAGTTGTTGTAAATGTCGAGTGGGATAGTAATGGAGAAATGAAGAGTGGTGATTTGGTTTTAGGTGTGTCTTATGTTTCGTTGAATCAAGATACGAAAGAAACCGCATTGCCGTGGAAGAATAATGGGGAATGGGTTATTTATCCGTGGGATGTAAGTGCACTGCATAAAGTGTAACGTTGTTGTGTGGATTTTAAAAGAGAGAAGGGATTGCAATGAAGCGAACATATGATGATGTTGTGAATTATGTAGAAAATCAAAGTAATGGGAAGTGTAAAGTAGTTAGTGCGAAACCAGAACATTCTTTTGATGATTTAGGAATTATTGTTAATGTCTGGAATGTGAAGACGGATGTAGATGGTGATTGGTGGGTTGTGGAAGGCGATCGGGTTCCTATGAATTTGTATCCACAAGGAGCATATTATTTTTCGGCAGATGAAGTATATTCATTTCATATGGGACTGATGGAAAGAATGTATGCATCTCATGAAAAATATGAACCAGAAGGTTTTGTAAGAGCAATAACGATGGATGGTGAAATTGCACCGACGTTATTTAGAAAACTTAAAAATGTTGCAATGCTAATTGATGGTGCACAGGAAGTTGAGGATTTTCAGGCAATTGGGGTTCAATGTAGAGAAATACTAATTGATTTGGGAAATACAATATACTATCCTGAAATGTCTAGAGGAGAAGAACAACCTCAAGCATCTAATTTTAAACGTAAGGCAGAATTATTTGTTAGACATTATATGTCAGGTAGTGAGAATAGCGATTATAGGAGCTATATTAAAAAAGTAACGGAAGCAACATGGGACTACGCGTCCAAAATAACACATTCTCAAACGGCTACATTTTACGACGCATCTAGTTGTGTGACGATGACAACGTCGCTGGTAGGGATATATGAAAACATTCGTCAAAAAATATATGATGTTTTATCGCAATATATATGTAAAAGTTGTAAAAGTAAAAAATTATTGCTTATTGATGATGAAAGTAATGACTAAGGCGTGGTTACCAAATTATATCTTCAATGTAAAGAATGTGGAGAAATAACAGAGGTTGTATTTGATATTGAGAATAGCAAGCCATCTGATTATATTCAAGGGAAAATAGAGGATGTATAATACTCTTAATTTGGGGTAAAGATAAATTTATAATATGCAGTTGACACAGCCTGTTAATTGTCATATTATAATTATAGAGAGGTCTCCATTAACCTTATGGTCTTGAACCATAGAAGAGATGAACATTAAAGAAGGTCTCCATTAACCTTCGGTAATCAATCCGTAAAGAGATGAACATTAACGAGTGGGAAGCTTAGTCTTCCCACATTTTTTAACTCAAAATACAAAGGAGCGGTATTATGTTTACATTGGAGGGAAAGTTGACATTTATCAACATTGACCAGAGCTACCTCAAAAAGCTGCATGATGCATGCTCAGAGGTATATTATAAGCCAAGCGGTTATGAGAATAAGCCGTACATAGGAATTTTGATAAATAAAAACGACAGAAAGTATGTAATTCCATTATCTTCTGCTAAGGAAAAACATAAGCAATGGAAAAATGTCGATAAAGAATGTTATCTGGTTTATGAAATGGCAAAGAAGTCCAGTATGGGGCAAGGAGATATTTGGGTGACCGCAGAAGCGGATGATGTAAAGCATATTCTGTCTGTTATGGATATTAAGAAAATGATTCCGATTGTGGATGGTGTTTACAGTAGAGTAAATATTAATCCTGAGGACGCAGATACCGATGATGTTAAAAAATATAGGGACTTGCTAAATAAGGAATATTCTTTTTGCTTGAAGGTAATTGATGAAGTTATTGGAAAAGCTAACAAGTTGTACGATAAACAGATGGCAACCGGAAAGGTAGTTAAGTTTTGCTGCGATTTTAAGGCGTTAGAAGAAACGGCAGATAAATAGTAGCGGATGGCTCGCATGAGCCATCCGTTTACAAATATATGGAGTGAAGAATTTAAAAAGGTTCTAAACTATCCCCCGCATCCACCCATGCCTGCATCTCGCCATCCAGAGCAAATTTTGCATATTCTAGCGGATTATCAATCGCCAGAGCATTTAGACACCTCTGAGAATTAGGAGTGGTCCGTATCCCGGATTATGCTTGGTTGCAGTCAATCCGGAGGATGTAGCCGTTGTAGTGGTTAATGTCAATGATGTTATGCATCAGGTTATATTCTGCGTGTATTAATTTCATTGTTATCAGTCCTTTCGTTTGAAGTGGAGGTAAAAAGCCCATGGGCTTATTTTGGACTTGAAAAACTTTTGAAATCGATATAATAATCACAAAATGTACCATTATACAAAATAAAACATCACTAGAAAAAAACAGAAAAACGAATGGGGACAATGATTTAAATTTGCAAAAATTACCCAATGACGATAAAATATACAGAGAAAGATGTTGAAACATCTCCAAAATCCCCAATTCAGGAGAAAACAGTGAAACAGATAGGAGGTGTCATATAGCATGAGCAAGGCAACGACAAAGTTTGCAATAGCATTTGCGTTTAAGGAGTTGTTATTAGAAAAATCAATTGATAAAATAACAATCAATGACATTACGGAAAAGTGTGGGATAAACCGTCAGACTTTTTATTATCATTTTCATGATATATATGAGTTGATTGAATGGATTTGTGAAACAGATGCAGATCATGTCCTGAAACAGAATAAAACATATGATACATGGCAGGAAGGATTTCTGGCAATATTTCATCTGCTGAAAAAGGACGAACCTTTTGTTGTCAACATCTATCATAATGTTCCGCGAGGATATATTTACCGTTATTTGTATAAAGTAACATATCAGCTGATATATGATGTACTTGAAGAAAAAGCGGAAGGTATGGTTGTGCGGGAAGAGGATAAAACATTCATTGCGGATTTTTACAAATATGGGTTTGTTGGTCTGGTGTTAGAATGGATTGACAAAGGAATGAAGGAGGATCCGAAACAGATTATTGAAAGATTGAATGCATTGATTCAGGGATCCTTCGCACATGCACTGAATAATGCAAAACTGAACAAGAGCTGATTACGACAAATCTGCTAGTTTGTCGTATATGGATGCAATGTAAGAGAATTGTCGCTTTCTATGACAGTTCTCTTTTTTTGTGCATAGTAGGAAGAAGATTTTGTGGATATACTGTGTATATGGAAACAAAGAAAAATGGCGCAGTTTAAACAGAAAAGGAGTGTGTATATTATGTATTATTCAGCAGGAACTTATGAAGCATTTGCAAGACCTGAAAAACCGGAGGGTGCTGACCGGAAATCAGCATATATCATTGGAACAGGATTAGCGGGGCTTTCTGCAGCTTTTTATCTTGTGAGAGATGGTCAGGTAAAGGGAGAGCGTATTCATCTTCTTGAGAAGCTGGAGCTTGCCGGAGGCAGCTGCGATGGAAGAAAGGATGTCCGAAAAGGCTTCTATATGCGTGGCGGAAGAGAAATGGACAACCATTTTGAATGTATGTGGGATATGTTCCGGGATGTTCCTTCGATAGAGACACCGGGCGTCTCTGTTTTGGATGAGTATTATTGGTTAAACAAGCATGATCCGAATTACTCCCTTTGCAGGGCTTCGGAGAAATGCGGACAGGATGCACATACAGATAAGAAATTTACACTTGATAAGGATTCTGCCCTGGCATTGTCAAAGTTGTTTATGACACCGGAAAAAGATTTGGAGGATAAAAAAATCAGTGAGATATTGCCAGATTCCTTCTGGGACACGAATTTCTGGTTGTACTGGCAGACAATGTTTGCATTCCAGAGATGGTCATCTGCATTGGAAATGAAACGATATTTGTGCAGATACTGCCATCATATTGACGGGCTTCCAGATTTTTCTGCACTCCGCTTTACGAAATACAATCAATACGAGAGCATGATTCTTCCGCTTGTAAAATATCTCGAAAGCCATGGTGTGTCAGTCGAGTATGGCATGGATGTCAAAAATGTTGTCATCAAAGATGAAAATGGTAAAAAAATTGCCACACAGATCGTATATGAAAAGGATGGAAAACCAGGTACAATTGATTTGATCGAGGATGATCTGGTCTTTATAACAAATGGTTGCTGTACAGATACTTCCTGTTATGGAGATCAAAATACAGCACCGGATTTGAGCCAGATTAAAAACGGTGCAGGCGAATCTTGGGATTTGTGGAAGAATATTGCTGCACAGGCAAAGAACGGCGAGTATGGTAATCCAAATAAATTCTGCGATGATTTTGAAGCAACAAACTGGATGAGTGCAACTGTGGAAACCTCGGATGAAGAGATTATCCAGAAGATTATCAGCATTTGCAAGCGAGATCCGAGAGAAGGAAAGGTAACAACCGGAGGAATTGTGACAGTGAAGGATAGTACCGACAACTGGTATCTTTCGTGGACAATCAATCGTCAGCCACAGTTTAAAGCACAGGATAAAAATACAGTTTTAATCTGGGTATATGCACTTACAACGAATAAAGAAGGAAATTATGTAAAGAAAGCAATGCGTGATTGTACAGGTGAGGAAGTTTGCCAGGAGTGGCTGTATCACATTGGCGTTCCGACAGATCAGATTGACGATTGGGCAAAAAATCGCTGCAATACAACAACCTGCTTCATGCCATATATCAATGCGTTTTTCCAGCCAAGAAAAGAAAGCGATCGTCCGCTCGTTGTTCCAGAAGGAGCTGTCAATTTTGCATTTCTGGGACAGTTTGCAGAGACACCGAGAGATACTATTTTTACGACAGAATACTCCATCCGTACGGGTATGGAAGCAGTTTACACACTTATGAATGTAGATCGTGGTGTTCCGGAAGTGTGGGGTTCCAAGTACGATGTGCGGGAATTGCTGCGGGCCGCATATTATGCAGTTGATAAAAAGCCGATTGATGAACTTCCGCTTTCTCTCAAAGAAAAGGTTATCTTAAAGAAAGTAATAAAATCTGTGGAAGGAACTGACCTGGAGATTTTGCTCAAGGAAAGTGGATTACTCCGGTAGGAAAGGTTATTCATCGATATAGATTGAAGCAAATGTCTTAGATGACAATATAAGTAAGAGTAAGGAAAGAGGAAGCATGTGTGGTGTTTCCTCTTTTTGTGTAATATGCCGTTGATTCTGATTATTGTTTGAAGATTATAATTGTTATGGTACAATAAATGTATTCGTAAATTCCTATTTGACTTTGAAAGAGGAGACAAAATAAAAATGAACCAGATAGAAGTTTTGGATAATAGCATAGTATTTAACGGTAATTTGTTGACATTTCCACTTTCCTATGAAGATATACGTGCATTATTTGGAGAGGCCAGGATAAATGTTCAAAGTGATAATCATTTTGAGTATTTCTATGATGAGCTGGGAATATCATTTGAGGGCTCAACAGCATATCTTCATAACTTAAAAAAGCAGAAAGCCTATATAGATGATGCACATAATATCACATCTATGACGCTATATGTTACAGGGGAAAAAGTATTCGCAGAATCAAAGACCGAAAAATGTTATACGGGTGGATTAAAAGTCTTAAATCAAAATATGTCACGAGACAGATTATATCCATATATTCTAGGCTATGGATATAATTCAGAGATTAAGGATGAGCAGGGGAAAATGGTTCGACAGATTCATATGGATATTGTTCTAAAAGTAGAAGATGAATTAAAGAAAAAAGATATTCCATTCTATGATGGAGAGAAAATTCTATTAGATGTATATATTGAATTCAGACCGGAGCGTCCAAAGAGTGATGAGAATTATAATATCACTGTTCCTGATGAACCTTGTCTGACATTTGATACATTTAATTTTAAGCTTGCCGTGATACAGGAGCTTATGTACAATCAGGAAGTCTTGAAGCCATATTTTGATATATATGATTATATGATTTTCAAAAAGGCACACTGGAATCTTGAAACAGATAAAAATGTACGTGCTGCGGTAAGCTTCTTTAAGGAATTACCGATTCCAACAAGTCTTGCAGGGCTGGTCAAGGAAATTAATATGGATGGTTCTGATGATATCTATATGCAGATAGCACCAGAGTGGGACGGAAGAGACGAAAGATTTGATTTCAAAAAGGTAACAAAAACGGAGATGGAGCAGTTTCCTAATTTAAAGAAAATGCTTATTTTCGGAAATGAATGTGATGCAGAAAGTCTTAGAAAAGTATGTAATCCGTTGGGAATTGAAGTGGAATCTATGGCTTGTACTTCTGTTTAGAATAGTGGTATAACGAATTGAATTGATTGCAGAAGAGGCGCAAAATAAGGGGCTGTCGCTTTAACGATTGATAAATCGTGAAGCGTCAGTCTCTTATTTGTTTATTAATCAAAAGAAAAAATATCGAAAGCAGTGTCAATGTTGTAAAATAAATTTATAAATAATTGTATTTATTTGTGAGAATAGGCACCGCCAAATCGTTATATATATGAGTACTCAAATGAAGGCAGGAGGAGCGCGAGGTGAAAAATGAAAAGGTAGTAAAGCTCTTTGATTTATATGCTAATGATTTGTATAGATTTGCATTATCGTATGTAGGAATAAAACAAGAGGCTGAGGATATAGTTCAAAATCTTTTCCTGAAGCTCATTTCAAAGAATTTAGTCATAAAGAGTGAGTATGAAAAGGCATATTTGTATAAGATGGCAGCTAATATGTGCAAGGATTATATGAAGTCAGCCGCAAATAAAGGGCTGGCAAACTATGATGATTTGGAGAATTTGATTGCAGATAGAAACGTAATCAGTGACAGGGAAGAGAGCTTGTATAACAGTCTTATGAATTTGCCTGAGGCGTATCGTATTCCTATTTACCTGCATTACTATGAGGGCTATACATATCATGAAATTGCCATAATTCTGAAGCTTAGTGATTCAGCTGTAGCGATGAGAATCAGCAGAGGAAAAGAAATGCTAAAAAATTTGGAGGTGTGATTATGGAACAGATAATAAAGAAAACATTTGACAGGATATCAATGGACGAACAAAAGGTAAATGAAATAAGGGAGTGTCTGATTAAAAAGAGAAGGACTTATTCTATAATGAAGTGCGTTGCGTGTGCAGCAGTTTTTATTGCGGTGTTGCTATTTATACCTTCGACAAGAACATTTATTGTAAATGCTGCAAACAAGGTTATAAATATCTTTCATACAGCAAATGGCGGTGAGGTAGTATATGATGAGGCTGATAATGAATTATCATTTTCTATTACATATCCGAGAGATTCTTATGTTAAGGTGGAAGATGAAAAAATTTATCTGACTGTGGGGGATAAGTGTATAGATGTTACTGATTATTGTGGAGAAGATAAGTACTATAGACATGAAATTGTTAATCCGGATGGCAGTAAAAATATAATATTGGTTGGCGGTACACCAGAAAATGCTGGTTATGTAGAGCTTATCTATGATTCCAACGGAAGTTATGTGTTTAATACTATGGATGTTCCTTGCGATAAAGATGGGATGGCACCTGCGTGGGTTGAGCTTGCAATGCATAATGAGGGTGTTCCAACTGGAAATGCGGAGCTGGATGAGTAGACAGACGCTTGGAATATTACTTGATATACATACTACCCACCCTCTCCCCCAACTTTAATTTGTATTTTACTTGACAAAATAGTTAGGCAAGAGTAACATAACAGATGGTATGAAAAATGAAAAAGAAAAAACAGCAGAGAAAATTAAAAATGCAGCGGTTGATGAATTCTTAAAGAATGGCTACAGCAAAGCAAGTTTAAGGAAAATATGCCAGAGTGCCGGTGTGACTACGGGAGCTATGTATTTTTCATTTGAGAGTAAGGAGGCACTTTTCAAAGCAATATTTGAACCGCTTATCAGGCAATATGAGGAGCTTCACAGCAATTAACTGTGGAGCTTTTTTTAATAACATAACAATTAATAACAATCGTTACGGAAAGGAAAGAGGAAAATATTATGAATGAAAAGACAAAGGTAAGTGTTCAGGGTGTTCCAGAGACAATGTTACAGACTTTATATGCGAGAGCAAAGGAGTCACGACAGGAAAAACATCATATATATGATGAAAAGGCAATAGAGGTAGTTGAACAGCTAGATTATGATTTCACAAAGGCTGATAGCGATAAAATGATGAGCTATGGTGTAATTGCAAGAACTATCGTGCTTGACAGACTTGTGGATGATTTCCTGACTAAAAATCCTCATACAGTAGTAATTAATATTGCATCCGGAATGGATACAAGATGCTATCGTATGGCAGGAAAATATTCAAGATGGTATAACATTGACCTTCCGGAGACAATGGATATAAGAGCACGTTTTATGGAGGAAAATGGTCCTGTTTATCAGATAGCCAAATCAGCTACAGATGAAGCTTATGTAAATGATATAGAATACAACGGAGAGCCAGTGCTTGTCATAATTGAGGGGCTTACCATGTATCTTAGTGAGGCTGACGTGAAGAAGATGTTTGATATTATTGATAAAAAATTCAGCAAGGTAAAGGTACTTGTTGAGACAATGTCACCATTTGTTGTAAAAAATATAACTGAGAAGTCAATCGAGAAAAGTGCGGCTAAATTTACATGGGGAGTTAAGAACGGAAAGAAATTGCAGGAGCTTATTCCTCATTTCACAAATAAGGCAGATGTAAGCCTTGTTGAGGGCATGAAGGAATTTATACCTATATATAAGGTTATTGGTAAAATAGGATTTGTAAGAAATATATCAAATAAAATTGTAATTATGGAAAAAAGAGCTGTTAAGAATATTAAATAAGTTTCCGATATATAAAATGAATAATAATATCTCAAAAGGATTTGAGTTTAGCTGCTTCAAGGACGAAGTATTCAATTTAAGAAAAGGTATAGTATTGCAGTATATTACTATACCTATTTTCTGTTACATTTCATTTGCCCCTTGTAGTGGGCTTAATTCCTGAGAGTAAAATTTATACATTTGACATGGTTGCATTTTTTAGTTAGGGGGGATAAACCTATGTATACTGGGACTGTTCAAAGTCAGGTTAAAATGCAGATGCTTGATTTAAAGTGGAAGAAGAAAAAGGATGATATTAACCAAAAACATAATAACGAGGAGCTTACCGAGGAAGAGGTGCTGATGCAATCTATTGAGGAGCAGGCAGAGAATGTGAGAAAAAGCAGAGATACGGAACAGATATATACGAAGCTTAAGACAGGACAGACCTTAAGTGAGGAGGAAATTGCGTATTTGAAGGAGCATGATCCTGAATCACTTTCAGAGTACGAGAAAGCTCAGAGTGAAAAAAAGGCATATGAGCAGCAGTTAAAGAACTGCAAGACAAAGGAGGATGTCCAGAGATTAACTCTGAATCGTATGGGAAATTTTGCGGCAAAGGCAAAGTCGATTGTAAGCAACCCATATATCCCTAAGAATAAGAAGATAATTTTGATGAACAGACTTAATAATGAGGTATGTTTAATAAGGGATGCACATTTGAAGTTTACAGAGAGTGTTGAATATAAGAATATGCCAGAGGAAGCAGAGCTGGCAGAGGAGAAAAAATCTGACGACGAAGGTATTTCAGATGAAACTGATAAGACAGATATAATAGCTGATAATGATGATACATCAACAACTGATACCGATGATATGCCAATATCGGATATAGAAGATACATCAGAATCAGTGGGTGAGAATGAAAATTTATCGTTTGATAAAATAAGTCGTGATATTGAAAGATATATACATAAGAATTCTGAAAAGAAGGCAAGATTTACTGCTAGTGTATAGCTTATAGTTGGGAGAGATGCATTATGAAGATTGGAGAAGCACGGGCTGCCTATGGTGTTTGTTTGCGGAGCTATTATGATAAGCAGCGTGAGCTTGGCAAACAAAAAAAGGCTCTGGAGGAGAAAATTAACAATACTGAGAATGGCGCTGTTATATATAAGAATGAGGCAGCTATAATTGAACTTCAGTATGAGGCGGTAAATGACAAGAAAAATGAATATCAGGATTATGTAGATGAGCTTATTGAGCAGCACTGTGCGATAGCTAACAAATATGTCGCAGAACAGCAGGCTGATGCATACGCTGAGGCGGCTAAGGATATGCAGAAGATTATGATTGTGGCTAGACGTATTATGAAGGGAGACAAGGTTCCTGCTAAGGATGAAAAGAAGCTTATGGAGTTTGATTACAAGCTATATTCTCTGGCAAAGAGTGCTGGAGCTATGGCTAAGGTAAGGAAACGTAAGGAGCACAAATCTCTTTGGGAGGACGAGGAGAAGAAGGAATATCCTGATGCTACAGAGGCAGCAGACAATACAGAGGTAATGTCAGAAGGTCCTGAGATAATAAATGTGGAAGATACTATGTCAGCGGCAACAGCGGATATAGATATAGGTGAATAAAGACAATTAGATTAATAAGGAGAGATGAAGTATGGCAAGTATTTATGGTGTGTCTGCATATCAGCAGGCAGGAGGAACAGGCACTGACAAGACAAGTACAGTTAAGACTAATACAACGAAAACAGATAAGGCGAATGATGCCGCATCATCAAAAAAGACGGATGATGTAAAAACAAGCACATGGAAACCATTAGATACAGGAAGCTCATTAGTTCCGAGTGTGAAGAATGGATATGGTAATGTTATCGGTGATGTTGAGCTTTCTGATAAGGCTAAGGAGTATTACAGCAAGTTAAAGGCTAAGTTTGGCAATATGGATTTTATTTTGGTGAGTAAGGATATGAAGGCTCAGGTTCAGGCAAATGCTTCCGCTTATGGCAATGCATATAAGCAGGTTGTTCTCATAGATGATGAGAAGCTTGAAAAGATGGCAACTGATGAATCATATCGCAAAAAATATGAGGGAATTATTGCTATGTCGCAGACTAAGTTTGCTGAGGCAAAGAACAGCCTTGCAAGCAGTGGTGCAAGTATAATGAATTTTGGTATGACAGTTGGCTCTGATGGAAAGACCACATATTTTGCAACATTGGAGAAAAAACGTGCAGAGAAAAAGGCAATAGAGAAGAAGACTGCCAAGAAAAAGGAGCAGAAGCTTAAGGACAAGAAGGCTGCCATGAAGCGTCAGGAGAAGCTTGATGCTGAGAAGGCTATGGAGGAAAAGCGTGCCGAGGAGGATGACACATTAGATACAGAATATGTGGAGATTACGGCAGATTCCTTTAAGGAATTAAACGATAAGGTGTATCGCTACGCATATGACGATTCATCTAATAACGTACTTACTGATAAGGAAAGACAGGTAGGTCAGCATTTTGACTTTAAGTGGTAAATAAAATGGATAATATAATAATTTGGATAGCACTCTTTCGACCTCTAGCTGGTCTAAAGGCTTAAGTATATAGCCTGATGCAAATACCTGAAATTCTCAGAGACAAGAATAATCCCCCTGTCATATGTAAAAACATAAAAAAATGTTAAAAAAAGTTGTAAAAAAATCCAATGAAAAGCTTACCTGGTGTGTCTATATATTGAAATTAAAATTTTTAATAAGGAGATAAGAAGATGAAGAGAAAATTAAAGCTTGTAGCATTAGGAGTAGCAATGGCAGTAGGATTATGTGCATGCGGCAAAAAGACAGATGCGGGTAATAATGGAGATGGAGAGCTATCAACAACAGAGATATCAGCAACGGAGGAACAGCTTCCGGAAGCAGAGGTAAAGACAGTAGATACATTAAACGACGTCTATTTTATGAAATTGGCACTTTATGACCAGAAAAATGGAAAGTTTATATCTTATACCATTATGAAGGATACGGCATATGACGCACCTGATGATAAATATTTCTTTATAAAGCTTGAGGGTGATGTGAGCAGTGGTGATTATACAATGCCTGATGATTCGCTTGATGTTAATAAAGATATAACACAGGCAGATGCAGATAAATTTATAGATTATTTTAACAATAATATAGCTATGAATTTCCCGGCTGGAACATCATCACATATTATTAATTTTACTGATGATGGCACAGAAGAGGATTATAAGAAGGTTGAAATATATATTGAACCAAGCAGTAATATAGATGAGGCATATACCGGTATTATTATGGATTCTGAGCGTGTACCTGACTGGGTAGCGGGCTTTGAGGATTTATATAAAAGTTATTTAGATTAATTGTAGGATGGAGCTTAGCATTTAATGGATAATATAAAAGAATTAGTTGACAGAGTTATAAATGGAGATACGCAGGCATTTGAGATAATATATCAGAACACATACAGACAGGTGTATTGTACCTGTATGAGCTTCCTTAAGAATGAACAGAATGTATATGACATTATGCAGGATACATATATAACTGCACTGACACATTTACAGCAGCTTGAAAATCCTGAGAGAATTACGGCATGGCTTAATACAATAGCTGTTAATAAGTGTAAGAATTTCATGAGAAAGAGAGTACCTGTTCAAATGGATGAGACTGTGGAGCAGGGACTTCTGGAGGATAATGATAATTTCCTCCCTGAGAGCTATGTGATACATGCTGAGAAGAGGAAGATTATTCTTGATATTATGCAGGAGGAGCTGTCTGCTGTTCAGTACCAGACAATAATAATGTATTATTTTGATGGAATGAGTGTTTCTGAAATTGCAGCATGTATGGAATGTCCAGAGGGAACTGTAGAATATCGTCTGTCTGCTGCCCGTGGAAAAATAAAGGCTGGTGTGCAGGAGTACGAGGATACGAGCGGCATAAAGCTTTATTCTTCAGGTGGAATTGCACTTCTCACCGCTATATTTATGGAAGAGACCAAGAATCTTGCAATACCAAATGTTCTTACTAGCATTTTTGCGGCGGTACAGGCAGCAATGCAGACAGTTGGAACAGCCGCAGAAGTTGCACAGTCAACAGGAGCAGTGGCGGCCGCAGCGGGAAAGGTTGGTTTAAAGGGGTTATTTAAAACTGTCAAGGCTAAAATAATAGCTGGAATTGCAGCCACAGCTGTGGTAGCCGGAGGTGCAGCGGGAGTTATATTGCACAATCGTAATACTGAGACTTCAAAGTCTTATACAGAGATAAATACTGTTTTGTGCGATAATGAATATCTGACTATCACTGCTGATAGAATATATGATATAGGATATGTTCCTGATGAGGATGATGAATTTACCTATGGCATAAAAGCTGACCAGTGGAGCAAAAATGACAGTATAGTTGCATATACTGTAGTTAATCATAAGGATTATGATGTATATTATGACCTTAGATTTAATACATTTAATAATGAATCTGAACCTGATTCATATTATGTATTAGGTTCTGATACTATAATGATGCAGCCAAACCAGACATGCAGGTATATCACTAACAATCATATTTATTCACAGGATGATTACGACGCTGGGCGTGAGCCTGTCACCTGGGCTAAAGTGAGCATTGTAATAAGAACTTTTGATAATGCTGGCATGATGAATATCGTATACAATGATACAAGTGATAAGTATTTCTATGGTGAAGATAAGGCTGTCAACTACAAGAGAACAAATTATGATGACAGAGAGCAGGTTATGCTTGATAATGACCAGATAAAAATGACCTTTGTTGGAGCACTTATATATGACGAGCCTGAAAAGAATTATTATTCTGCATATCCTTGCTTTTATTTAGAAAATAAGACAGATCATGATCTGAGAGTGGTTATTAGTGGAGATTATATTGACCGTTATGGGAAGACTGAACTTATGTTATATGCAGGAACCACAGGATATATTATTGACTGTGATTTATATGATAAGAGTATTGATGATGAAAATGCAGCTATGGAGAAACTTAGGGAAATGATAAATGCTGACTCGGAATTTAACGTTTCTGTGAAGATTTATGACTATACGGCGGCAGTTGGCGGATATATTGATGAAGCTATTTACGGTGAGAAATATGGATTGGGTGTTAGTATATATGATGCATTGGAAGGATATACCAATACTTATAATTCAAGCTTTAAAGTGTATGAATATGAGAGATGACGTTAAATTTATAAAAATGACGTTTGTGCAAAATGTACATTTTAATATGCGTTTAACGTCATATTTAATTGACATATATTTGATATTCTGCTAAAATTTTATAAATATTGTTGGGGTTTATGAAATGAGAGGTGGCCTATGGGGAAACGTATTAATGGGTTCAATGCAATTATATTAGTTACTATTATGATTGTGCAATTATTTGGTATTGATGCAATAAAAGCTGTTGCAGAGGAATTGTATTTAAGTGAAGATACAGTGATAGAGAAGGACACTGATGACTCATATTATTCTTCAGGAGCCAAGGTTACTGTTAATAATGGAGTTAAAGTTACAGGTAGGATATTTGGCTCAGGAGGAAGTATTGAGAATTATGGCGATATTGCACAGGTGGATATTAGTGCTAGTGAGTTGCATAATTATGCAGGAGCATCTGTGGGTTCAGTTGATACATATTCGACGATGAATAATATAATAAATGATGGTAAAATTACAACAATAGATAATTTGAATGGTAATGTTACAAATATCGGTACTATAGGAAGTATAACCATCAATAATTCAGATATTTACACTCAGCCTGTCGTAAATATGAATGGCGGAACAATTTCTAGTTTTATTTCTTATATAGTGAAATCAGATGATAGTTACGCACCGAAGCTTATATTAAGTGGTGGAAATATAGATAAAATTGAGTCAATGGGTATGCTTGACGTAGATGCTGTTGGAAGTACAACTGTAGGTACATTTGTGGGTGCGGTAACTCTTACTGGCTCTGGAACAATTAGTGTTACTAATACACTGAATCTGTCAGGAGACTACTCAGAGGTTTCGCCTACATTGAAGGTATCGGATTCTACACAGATTAATATAGCAGAGGGTTCTAAAGTAAAGGTTCAATATGACGGGCAGGATTATTTAATAACAGAGGCAGGTCAGGGGACATTAAGTGACATTGTTGGAAACACAATATCAACTAATATAGAGGCTTCTGAGACAATCGATGTATCTAAAAGCTCGGGAATTTCACAGACAAAAAAATATATGCCGGGACAGAAGATAACAGCAACTTATATTGTTGCGGATGGATATTATTATCCTAAGGATTACGCTGTAACTACAGATGGAAGTGGCACATTAAGTACAGACAGAATAGATGCTAAAACTGTATCTGTAAGTTATATTGTTGAGAATACAACGAATAAAATAATTAACATAACAATTCCTAAGGCGTCAAAACGCATTACCCAGGATGCACCTGTCGGCTTAGTTGGAGGTGTTGAATCGGTATCAGGTCTTACGAGCAATATGGAATATGCGGATAGTCCTGATTCAGCAGCTTGGACTACATGCACAGATGGTACAATGGATTTTACTGCTGGAACATGGTATTTCAGATATAAAGAGACTGATGAGAAGTATGCAGGTGAAACTTCCGCGGTATCAGTATTGGAACGGATAGAAACACCTGCCTATATTGAAGCACCTAGTCCGGCATATCATATGTCAGGAACGAAAGGACAGAATGGTTACTATATATCAGATATAAGGCTTACAGCTCCAGAAGGATATAGGATTTCGGAAAGTGAAAATGGGACATATCGTGACAGTATTACAATAAATGAACAGTCAGAGCTTTCCTTTATTTATCTTATGAGGGTATCTGATGGATTAAAGACAAAGGCTGTTGGAATATCTGATTATGCGATAGATACAACAGTTCCTGTTGTGAGCGTACAGAATAACCAGACATATTATGGTGACACGGTTGAGGTTTCTGTCTATGATAAAAATCTTAGCCAGGTATATATAAATGGTGTCCTTAAACAGGAAGATGGAGTTTCGCGAAAGCTGAATTTTAATTCAGACAATGGAATATGTGATTACGAGATTAAAGCTATTGATAAGGCAGGAAACAGTAAGACAGTGAAAATAAGGGTTGCTGCCGAATGGATGAGAAGCGGAGTTGTCCCTAAGGGAAAGGCAGTAAAGCTGATACCGGGTAATGCATATAAGCTTGGAGACGGAACATGGAAAGTAAGTGGTGATGAGACAGCTTATAATGGCAATGTTACATTTTACATCGATACAGAGGGTTCATATATGTTTGATGGACAGTAGATAATTCATATGTATCAGGAGAGGGTTTATGGAAAAAGAAAACAGGAAAAATAAGAATAAAATATTGATTATTGCCATAGCTGCCGCTGTTGTTATTGTCGCTGTAATTGTAATGGTAATTGTTCTGTTGAGCAAAAAAGATACATACAGAGTTATCAAGGTTTATGACGTTCAGGGAAATGTATATGTTCAAAGAGATGGTGTTAGTGATTTAGAGCCTTATGCTAATATGCTTTTGGAATCGGGCGATACCGTAAGAGTTGAAAATGGAAGCATGACACTTAGGCTTGATGAGGATAAATATGTATATGTTGAAGAAAATACAGAGTTTTCCATTGTGGCTAAAGGTACAAGTGCTGACAGCAGGACTGCCATTGAGCTGAAAAGTGGTGCAATAACTAATGAGATTCAGAATAAATTGAGCAGTGAATCATCTTATGAGGTAAATACACCTAATTCGACGATGGCAGTGCGAGGAACTATTTTTCGTGTAGAGGTTACTTATGATGAAGCAGGTATTTGTTATACTAAGGTCAGTGTGCTAGAGGGAGAAGTATCAACGAGACTTGTATATTCAGACAAAACGACAAGTGATGATGAGGTGATGGTTGATAAGGGGTATGAGGTTATTATTTATCAGGATGGTAAAAATACAGATTACCTTACAGAGGTTTTGCCAATCGACTATTCCAAACTGCCTGCATTTATAAGAGAAAAATTTGAAGATATAATAGGCGAATATGAGACTACAGAAAATATAGATAATCAGGATGATGAAAATGCGGAGTATACTGTTACATTTATGTATAATGGTGCAGTGTTTGGAACGCAGACTATAAGCTCGGGAGAATGTGCCAGCGAGCCATCACTTAAGCCGGCATTAACAGGCAAATGGGATTATGATTTTTCTGCTCCTATTACAAAGGATACTGTTATTAACTGGAAATAATTAGAGATATTTATTTTTTGGGGGGCTTATGAAGAAAAAAATCAGGGATATAATTGAGGCATTGGCTGTATGGGTGATTGTTTTTTTGATGACAATTACCAATGTAATATCACCTCTTGATTATATTATGAAGGATGCTCTGTATCAGAAACCGAGAGGCATTACATCTAAAATAAAAATAATTGGAATAGACGAGCGTACACTGGAAGCACTAGGTCCTATAGGAACCTGGTCTAGACAATATTATGCCGATTTGCTTGAAATATTAAATTATGATGAGGCAGCAAGACCGTCGGTTATTGGCTTTGATATTATTTTTTCTGGCAATATTGATGAAGCTGGTGACATGGCATTTGCAGATGCAGCTAAGAAGAGTGGAAATATTGTAGTTGCTTCTCAGCTCATTTATGAGGAGAAGGCTGAGAACAACGCTGATGGAATAAAAAAATATCCGATTGAAGCTATTGTAAATCCGTATGATGGGCTTAAGGAAGCTGCTATATGTGGATATACAAATGTATCACAGGACTCAGATAGTACAGTAAGAAGAATAATTATGGAAGAAAGTTACGATGGGCAACACCTAAATATGTTTTCTAAAGCTGTGTATGACGTGTATTGTGAGAAAAATAATATAACACCAAACATTATACGCTCTGATAAGACAGGGCGTACATTAATTAATTATTCGGGAAAACCCGGTGATTATGAATGCATCTCTCTTATCGATGTACTGGATGGAAAAATCGATAAGAGAATATTTAAGGACAGTATAGTTTTAGTTGGAGCGTATGCATCCGGAATGCAGGATAATTTTAATGTCCCTAATGGTGGCAACAGACAGATGTTTGGAGTGGAAATTCATGCCAATATATTGCAGGCATATATGTATAATCGTTTTTCCGTAAATGGTAATCCATATATGTACGGAATTATATTTGGATTTATATGTGCGGTATTACATTTTCTGTTTAAACGAATAAAGCTGTGGGTGTCAAGCATCCTGCTTATTTTTGGAATTGTGGCTGAGCTTATTGTGTGTGTTGCTTTAAATAATAACGGAACAACTATAAGCATAATATACGCTCCGGTAATGCTTATCATTTCATATGTTTATTGTCTGGCAATCGGATATATTTTGGAGAGATTAAAACAAAAAAAGGTGATTAAAGCATTTAAGAAATATGTTGCACCTGAAGTTGTAGATGAAATTTCTAAAAAGGGTGAATTTCATATTACGCTCGGCGGCGAAAATCGTGATATTGCAGTTCTCTTTGTAGATATCAGAGGATTTACAACAATGTCTGAAATCTTAGAGCCAGAGCAGGTTGTAGAGATTTTGAACAATTACTTGGAACTCACAACTAAGTGTATATTTAAAAACAAAGGCACCTTAGATAAGTTTGTGGGAGATGCCACAATGGCGGTATTTAATTCACCATTTGATTTAGATGATTATGTGTATCGTGCTGTATGTGCAGCATGGGATATAGTTCAGGGTGGAATTGAATTAGAAGGAAAATTGCTGGAACGTTTTGGAAGAAGTGTTGGATTTGGAGTGGGTGTAAATTGTGGACCTGCTGTTGTTGGAAATATAGGATGTGAATTTCGTATGGATTTTACAGCAATTGGAGATACGGTTAATACGGCCGCACGATTAGAGGCAAATGCAAAAAAAGGTCAGGTACTAATAAGTGATGTAGTGTATGAGCGTGTTAAGGATAGAATTTTGGTTGATGATGTTGGTGCAATTCCTTTAAAGGGAAAATCCAATGAAGTGTTTGTATATTCAGTAATTGGATTAAAGGGAGAAAAACCAGCTTAAAATGTAAATATGAAATTGACATATATAGTGTCAAGGCAAGGAGGAGAAAATGGAAATTAAAAATGAAAGAGATGGCAGCAAGATGACAGTGAGCGTAACGGGAAGATTAGATACAATTTCGGCTTCTGTTATGCAGAGTAAGTTAGATGAGCTTTTGGATGATTCTATAAAAGAATTTGTTTTAGATATGGCAGAGTGCGATTATGTAGCCAGTTCAGGACTCAGGGTAATACTCGGGGCTCAGAAGACGATGAATAGCCTTGGGGGAACAATGGTTGTAAGAAACGTAATAGGAGATGTGATGGAAGTGTTTGAAATGACGGGATTTGCAGATATCTTAAGTTTCGAATAGTTATAGAGAGGGGAATATTATGGATTTCAGTAACGAGATTATACAGTTTATAACAGATAAGGTCGGTGGATTAGTAATTGTTGCAGATGGTTCAGCAGAGATTGTTTATGCTGATGTATATTTTACCAAAAAATATGGAAGTGATATAGTTGGTATGGATGCTGAGGAGACGTTTGTGTGGAATGACGAATGTCCTATGCTTGAAATGGGTGGTAATGCCGTTGAATGGGAGTACATAGATACAAATACAAGAAAATATTATAAGTTTAACTCTGCAATTTTTGAGAAGGAAGGTAAAGCATACAAAATACATCAGATAACTGATATTACGGAATATATGGGATTAAACCATGATATTACAAAATATATGGCATTTTTTAAGAAACTGTCAAGTTTCCAGACAGCAGTTCTTGAAAAACTATCTGAAACATATTATGAACTGCTTCCTATGCTGGCTGATTATTTTAAGACCAGCAAGGCGTATTTTATGATTCAACGTGATGATATAGTTGACATTATCACATATAACAAGATGGGAAGCTCATATAGTAACGATAGAATAGATTATAACGATTGCGTAAAAACTGCGTTTGACAATAATCATGATGATGATGTTTTGCTTAGAAGCTTTGATAAGCAGATACAGGATGTCCTTATTATGAATGGCGGAAATCAGGATAGTGCGTACAGACTGTTGGTGAGTGGGGATATTTCAGGACAGAAATATGCACTTTATCTCGGGGTATGGCCTAATATGAATTGGGATGCAATGAATGAATCTACTCTCAAAAGCGTACTAAACCTCTATATTGAGAATGGTGTAATGCGTGAAAAACTGGTATATGAGAGTGAACATGATGGGTTGACAGGTTTGTATAATAAGGGAAAATATCTACAGATGGCAGAAAAGAATTTTACCGGTCTTAACTCTATTGCAGTATTTAATTTTGATGTCAATAATCTTAAGAAGATGAATGACCAGTTTGGGCATGAAGCCGGTGACAAGCTTATTATTAAGGCGTCTAACAGCCTTAGAAAAGTAGTAAGTAATCGTGTCCACGCATTCAGAATGGGTGGTGACGAATTCCTGATTGTTGCAGAGAATGTGACCAAGGAGGAGACGGACAACATTAAGAAGCGTTGGGAGGAAGAACTGGCACGCCTTAATACAGCGGATGATGGAATAGAGTGTATAATCGCTGTTGGTGTGGCATATGGTGAAAAGGGATATGAATATTCTGATTTATTAAAATTGGCAGATGACAGAATGTACGAGGATAAAAAGGCAAAGAAGAAACCAGGTGAGGAGATAAGATAACAGAAGGAGGAATATAATTATATGAATTTTTATGAGTTGATTGAGCATGCAAAGAGAGAAGAGGCTTCGGATGTACATATTACTGTAGGTACCGCAATTGCACTTAGAAGATTTGGCAATCTTGAAATAATGAAACCTGCTCCGACAGCTGATGAGTCTACAGAGCTTATATTTAGCGAACTTTCAGAAGAACAGATTGAAAAAGTAAAAAATGGTGAGGATTTAGACCTTGCATTAATGCTTAAGGATGGAACAAGACTTCGTGCAAATATATATCACCAGAGAAACAATATTGCTGCAACATACAGAATATTGCGTAATAAGATTCCTACATTTCAGGAGCTTGACATACCGGAGGCAGTCAGAAAATTAATTAATGAGCCTCGTGGACTTGTCCTTATCACTGGACCTACTGGAAGCGGTAAGACTACAACTCTTGCGTCTATGGTAGATTATGTAAATAATAAACAGGCTAAGCATGTTATGACCATAGAGGATCCGATTGAGTATGTTTATTATCATGCAAAGTCAATGATACATCAGCGTGAGGTTGGACGTGATGTTGATTCATTTGCTACTGCTCTGCGTTCATCTTTGCGTGAAGATCCAGATATAATTCTTGTTGGTGAGATGAGAGATTTTGAGACAATTAGTGCTGCGATTACAGCGGCTGAAACGGGACATCTGGTGTTATCTACACTTCATACTACAAGTACGGCACAGACTATTGAAAGAATTATAGATTCGTATCCGTCACATGGACAATCACAGGCTCGTACGCAGCTTGCAAATGTTCTTCGAGGCATTGTAACCCAGCAGTTAGTACCGCTTCAGGATGGAACAGGTATGACTATTGCGACTGAGGTACTTATTAATACGGATGCAATAGCGAACCAGATTCGAGATAATAAGACACATCAGATTACTTCATCTTTACAGGCTGGTGCAACATTTGGAATGCATACATTGAATTCGGATTTGAAGAGACTTGTCCGTGAGCGTAAGATAAGCGAGGAAACTGCTAAGAAGTATTGCTCTAACGTGAAGGATTATGAGAACCAGAGATAAATGGAAGTATTTTTGATACAAGCTTTTTGTCTATTCCATAATAGAATATAATACACAGGCAAAATACACTTGCAAACTGTGCCCTATACGTAAAGAAATAATGTACAAAGGAATGGTTTGCAAGTGTAATATACCTTATATAAGGAATACAATAAATTATTGCAAAAAGTCCGGTGATAAAGTTCTTGTTTTTAATTTTTCTGAATAAATAATATATCATAAGTATAACTAAAAAGCTTAAAATTGCATACACATAACTGTATTTTTGTATGAAGTTAAATGGAAGAAGGCAGGAAATATTTCTTATTAATGCATGTACAGATAGTTTAATTCCTGTCATATTGCCTGCATTGCCATATATGCGTGAGGATGCAGAAGATAACGCTTCTGAAAATATATTTTTGTGAAGTACAATTGATGATATAGTCCATTTTATAATCCATGATGAAATGTAGCCTGTACCCCATGCAAGGGAGTGCGAGATTATTACTTTCATTCCTTCTTTAAAGTTCTCAAGCTTATTCTTTTCGTACATTACAATAAGCAGAATTGATAGAGGAGCTAAGAGAGTTAAGGTCTCGGTTGTAAGAAAATCAAAGTAAGCGGTAACATTACCTATGATTAAGAAAAATATGGGAGTTACTATGCTATATTGGTTATATATATACAGTATAATCAATATGGAAATAAGCATAATAAGGAAGCACCATATATATTCAAGACTCATTGGAATATACCATGGAGATATTGCTATCAGTGCAATAAGAAACGAAATCATACACGCCTTATAGCCATTGCGGTATAATATAATTAATACGACAATGGTAAGTGCTATAAGTAATAATGCAAATAAGTTATATATCTGTTTTATGTTTAATATAGTAAGTAGAGGTCTGATCAATATTGCCGAACCATGCCAATAGCGTGAATATTCATATGTAGGAGCAACGTTGCATGATACAGCAGTGAGCAGATTATCATTTTCATTATAATTATCTGAATGATAATATGCTGCCTTCAATGTTGAGGAAAGTGGGGCGTTATCATCATAATTATATATAATATTTATAAGTATTGCATCCGCGTAGTGGTCAACACGGGAGGCGGTATCTGACTCAGATATGTTATAAAATACATCTCTTTGCATGAAATATTGCGCAGATTCTCTGGTGTTATTTTTAATTGCTGAGCGTGGAATCTTTGAAATGGCAATAAGCAAAAAAATTTCAATTATAGTTAAAATAATAATTGTTATACCCCATAAAATGGGATTAGGGATATGCAGTTTTTGGTTAGTGTGTTTTTTCATGCTATTATCCTGTTTGTTGTTTGTATAGTATCAGATATTTACTCTATGTGTGTGGCTGGAAGAGCTTTGGCAAGGTCATCTGCCGGAGTTATAAGGCATGCACAAAAGCCTTCAATTGGCTGAAAACAACGCACAAATATTTCCTTGTTGATTTCAGGACTGAAGTCTCTTATGTAACGGAAACTACCATTTAGGGCGACATCGGTATATGCTGTAAGCCACTTCTTATCAGCATTTGGAAATACCTTATAAAAAGAATGATCCAGCATTTCATAAATAGTTTTCCCTTCAATGATTTCCATTTCCTTGTTGCAGTAGCGGAATATAAAATCTATGCCGTGACCATCTTCATTAAAGACTAATTCAATAATGCAAAATGCAATAGGCATATTGTCAAGAATGGCAAATTTTCTGCGTATGTTGTTGATTGTGAGAAGCTTATCGGCGAAATTTTCATGTAAGGCTTCGTTTAAATGCTTGTGCTCTGCAATGGTTCTTTTCCTGCCCTGAAAGGTTTGTCCATCAATCATATGATATACGCCATTATTGATATAATCAATCTGTTTTTTGCATACAATTATACCCTTATTAATACAGATAAAGTCATATGCCTCTAAGAAGCTTAGGAAGTCCTTTACTGTTATATATGTAAAAAAAATCTTATCGTTTGATAGATAAATACAGGTTTTTTTATCCTTACGGATTATATACTTAATTTCCTCAGTGTTAATTGAATGTTTTGAAAAGAAATTCAAGATTTTATCATTCATAGCTAGCCTCCAATAACAAGTATAATATAGTAAAGTTTATCAGATGGAACAATTAAAGTCAAATGGTGTATAGCTGTAAATTTGAGTAATATGGACATATTTATTATTATGTGCTATTGTTTTGTCTGTATAATTATTATTTATATGTAAAATGCTTGTGGAGGTATATTAGTGTGTCAGATGTAAGCAGCGCATTTATTAAAGCATATGAAAAGCTAGAGGGTAACATAGTAGATATAATGGTTGAGGAGCAGGCGAAGCTTGGATATAGAAAAGAAGCTGTGAGGTTATATTATCCGTTAAGCTCGCTTAGTCATTTTTTTGAAGAAACTGATGTGACAACTGAGAGAATGAACGCCTTATTGTCAGGGTTCCCTGAGTACATGAGTAACAAGTATGGGGATGTAGGTATAACTAATAAGGGTGATAGGTTTTGTTTTACTATGTCAGAGCTTGCATCAGAGTATGTGCATAATAAGAGAGATGATAATAAATTTATACAGCAGTTAGTGGATCTTGTTGGAAGACACGGAACTACTATGCAGCAGATTACAGAATTATTTAAAAATGAGGATGAGAACTGCATAATTGACAATGTTGATAATGGCGAGTTTGATATATTAATTAAATTTTCTGATTCCAAGGACAGATATTTTTACTGCTTCAAGGATGAAGGCTGTCATATCATATATCACAGATTCCTGCCAGAGGATTATTATGATTTAGGATTTTAAAAAATAGGGAGCCTTTCCTTAGAATGAGAAAGGATATGGAAGAGGTTGTGGAATATATGAGGAGCTGTTAAAATAATTTAAGGGAAATTATAGTGCGGAGGAATAAATTATATGATGACAAGAGAGGAAATACTTAGCTTTGGAATGTCATTTCCTGCTACCTACACTGAAGCTCCGTTTCGCGATACCAACTGGCAGCTTGTAAGAGTTAAGGGAAGTAAGAAAGTATTTTTGTGGACATATATGAGAGAAGGTTATCTGAATATTAATATTAAGGTCAATCCTGAATGGAGAGATTTCTGGAGAAATGCGTATGAGTCAGTTATACCTGGGTGGCATCAGAATAAGGAGCATTGGAACACAGTTATAATAGATGGAACCATACCAGATGATGATATTAAGAGGATGATATCTGAAAGCTATGAGATAATCACAGATAGTCCTACGAAGAGAATATATGAGGCTGTGAAGAAGATTCCAAAGGGAAAGGTTGCTACATATGGACAGGTTGCAGAGTTAGCAGGCAACAAAAAAATGTCAAGGGCAGTAGGTAATGCACTGCATAAAAATCCCGAGCCGGGAGTAATACCATGTCATCGTGTTGTCAGTTCAAAGGGCGAATTGGCAGGAGATTTTGCATTTGGAGGTTTGGGAGTTCAGGCAAAGCTGCTTTTTGAAGAAGGGGTAGAGACTGTAGATGGAAAGGTCGACCTTGAGAAGTATGGGATTGTGATAGATGAGGGGGAATAAGGGTTGAGTGAAGAAAAAAGATATGCACTGCTTATAGATTCAGATAATATATCGTCTAAGTATATTGATGTTATATTTGATGAGTTATCTAATATAGGCTTGATTACGGTAAGAAGAATATATGGGGATTGGACGCGAAATGTAAATGGCTGGAATAGAGATGTAATGCTCAAATACTCCATAGTCCCTATCCAGCAATATGCATATACAACAGGAAAAAATGCGACAGATTCAGCTATGATAATAGATGCAATGGATTTGCTTTACACAGGCAATATAGAAGGTTTTTGTCTTGTATCAAGTGATAGTGATTTTACAAGGCTGGCTACTAGATTAAGGGAGTCTGGAAAAATTGTCATAGGAATGGGCGAAAATAAAACTCCTGAGGCTTTTGTGAATTCATGTACAAGTTTTAAAATGTTGGACTCTTTATATAAAGAGGAAAATGTGGCAGCAGATGATATACACATAAACGAGGCAGACTTTTATGCCATAGAAACGGATGATGAAAAATCAGAAAATGTTAATATATCAAGTATAACCGATATTAAGTTAATTCAAAAAGCAATATATGATATTATAGATGCCAACTCAGATAAAGGCAAAAAGACACATTTAGGCGAAATCGGAAGCAGATTGCAAAATAGATATCCTGATTTTGACGTAAGAAATTATGGCTATTCTAAGCTGACTACATTTGTAAGTGAGGCATTTGAAAATTTTGAACTTACATCTAACGGACATCAGAATTACGTTAATATAAAGGATGAGATAGTATCTAAAGAGGTAATAAGAGAACAAATAACAAGAATATTAAAATCCTGCAAAAAAAATGAATGTAATATAGGTCAATTAAATAAAGTATTAAAGCAGAATAATGTTTCATTTAGTATAAAGAAATATGGATATAGTAAATGGTCAAGTTTTTTAAAAAGCTTTGGATGCTTCAAAGTTAATGGCAGCAATGTAACAATTCTTTAAGTATGGGTTTGCAACAAAGTAAAAGGGAATGTCTGACTGACACTCCCTTTTGTTATTTTATCTTGATATTATCTTGAACACTTAAATAATAATTCTTCCCATCTTCTGTCAACCTCTTCCTGATACTGAACAAGAAGCTGCTCATTTTCAGGCTTGAAGAGATGCTTAAATCTTCCCTGTGGTCTTAAGAAATCCTCAATAGGCAGCTTTTTCTTAGGCTCGTAGTTGAGAATCCATTTGCCCTCGACAACCTCAAATAAAGGCCAATAGCAGGTTTCTACAGCAAGCTTGCATATCTTCATGATATCAGGAGTATCATATCTCCAGCCTCTTGGACATGGTGACATAACATTTAGGAAAGCTGCACCAGGGGTGTAGATTGCCTTCTCTGCCTTCTCATAGAGATCCTTCATTGTTCCTATAAGTGTTGACTGGGCAACATAAGGAATATCATGGTTGGCAATTATAGATGCGAGGTCCTTTCTGTTCTGCATCTTACCATTTGAATTCTTACCGACAGGAGTTGTTGTTGTGTCAGCATACATAGGAGTAGCTGATGAACGCTGTATACCTGTGTTCATGTATGCACCGTTGTCATAACATACATATACCATGTCGTGGTTACGCTCCATAGCACCTGAGAGTGACTGGAGACCTATATCGTATGTACCGCCATCACCACCAAATGTGATGAACTTGTAGTTATCCTTTACTTTACCCTTTTTCTTTAATGCATAGTAAGCAGTTTCGACACCTGAGAGAGTAGAACCTGCATTCTCAAATGCATTATGTATGTAGCTGTCCTCCCATGCTGTATAAGGGTACATAAAGCTTGATACCTCAAGACAGCCTGTAGCATTACCTATAACTGCCTTATCCTCCGGCTTGAGAGCACGGAGAACTGTTCTGACTGTGATTGTACCGCCACAACCGGCACACATTCTATGTCCCGGAGCAAGACGTTCCGGTTTACTCATAACTTCTTTAAAATTAAATGCCATCTTGTTTTCCCTCCGTTACTTTCTAAGTCCGATATACTTGAACTGCTCAGGCTTTGTCTCTCTGTCTGCAATATCGATAAGATCCTGATATACATTTAATGCCTCTGTGACAGTGTAATCACGTCCGCCGATACCATAGAAGTAGTTGACAGTGGAAGCAGTTGACTTTGCATCAAAGAGGGCAGCCTTTAATTCTGAACCTACAGGACCACCACATGCAGAAAAGCTTTCTGCTCTGTCCATAATTGCTATAGCCTTTGCATTTGATAATGCTGCTGCTATTTCTTCACCAGGGAACGGACGGAATACTCTTATCTTAAGTAAGCCTGCCTTTACGCCCTGTTCGCGAAGATGGTCAACAGCGTCCTTTGTAGTACCTGCCGCTGAACCCATGATAACTATTACATAATCAGCATCATCAAGCATATATTCTTCAAAGAGACCATATTT
Organism: uncultured Lachnospiraceae bacterium; assembly: GCA_934309145.1. Classification (GTDB taxonomy): domain Bacteria; phylum Bacillota; class Clostridia; order Lachnospirales; family Lachnospiraceae; genus Coprococcus_C. The sequence goes on from CAKRCW010000005.1 coordinate 66,679, forward strand.
TCTGCCTGAAATCTTCTCAAACTCAGCTGCAACCTCAAGAATTACCTTCTTGGCATTCTTCATTGCAAGTCTCTGGTTCATCTTAGTTTCCATATAGAAAGGAGAGTTTGCGTAAGGTCCTATAGCCATAGGCATCTCTGCATCTAACAGGAAATGCTCAGGGTTATAGTCGCCAACGAATTCCTTTACCTTATCAGTCTCTATAAGCTCTATGTTCTCGACAGCGTGGCTTGTTATGAAACCATCCTGACATGCCATAAATGGAAGTCTTACATCCGGATGTTCAGCAATTCTGAAAGACTGTATGTAGTTGTCATATGCCTCCTGATTATTCTCAGCATATATCTGAATCCATCCTGAATCCCTTGCACCCATACTATCTGAATGGTCACAGTTAATATTTATAGGACCTGTCAAGGCTCTGTTTACGACAGCCATAACTATTGGAAGTCTGTCAGAAGCTGCTACATACAGAACCTCCCACATAAATGCAAGACCGCAGGATGATGTAGCTGTTATAGCTCTTGCTCCGGCAGCACATGCACCCATGGTAGCACTCATTGAGCTGTGTTCTGACTCAACAGGAATAAATTCTGTATCGATATCTCCGTTTGCAATAAATGTAGATACCATCTGAGGTATCTCTGTAGATGGTGTGATAGGAAATGCAGCCATGACATCAGGATTAATCTGTTTTATTGCGTGAGCCACTGCTTCATTACCAGACATTCTTTCACGAATAGACATATTATAATCCCTCCTTCATAGTGATTGCTCCGAAGCTGCATACACGCTCGCATATACCACAGCCTTTACAGTGATCGTAATCAAAATCCTCACGCTTGCCATCCTTTACAGGAATTGAGCTGTCAGGACATACTGGTGTACATAGGAGACACTGTGTACACTTATCCCAGTCTATAACAGGTGTCTGTGTACGCCATTCACCTGTATTGAACTTGCGAGAACCGCCACCACCATAAATCTGGTTACCGGGGGTGATGTCATAATATGGGCTCTGCTCATTAATCTTAGTAATATCTGTTGCCTGTGTCATAGATTATTTCACCTCCTGAAATGCCATTTTAAGTGCGTTCATATTTCCTTCGATAACCTCAGGCTTCTTAGCAAACTTGTGCTTATATGAAGCCTCCATCTGTGAAAGGAAGGTATCCTTATCCATTATGTTTGCAACCTTAATTATGGAAGCAAGCATAGGTGAATTAGGGAAATACTTGCCAAGTGTAGCCATAGAAACCTTATGGGCATCTATAGTGTATACTGCACCTGTGTAACCTTTTAATAGAGGTATAATCTCATTTTTGTCTTTTGCTGTATTGATAATGATGGCACCCTCAGGATTTAAACCCTTTGTGACATCTACAGAATGTAGAAGTGTTTCATCAACTACTACAACGTAATCAGGATTATAAATGTTAGAATGAACTCTTATTGGTGAACTGCCTATTCTGTTGTAGGCTGTAATTGGTGCACCCATACGCTCAGGACCATATTCTGGGAAACCCTGAACATGCATACCTGTATTGAATGCAACATCAGCCAGCAGTAGAGCTGCTGTTTTGGCACCCTGACCTCCACGTCCATGCCATCTTATCTCGATGTTTCTTTCCATAAAATACTCCTCTTCCTGACAGCACGGTTAATTAAACCGGCTTCAAATATGAATGTTGTAAAAAAATGCATAATTCATTTAATTATAACATTATGGTATAAAATGTAAAGTGGATATTGGGTGTTATTAACATATTTATTGACAATTTATATTATTTCTTGAACAATTATAGTGAAATTGTTATAATTACATGGATTAATGTTTTGAAGCAGGTAAGGAGTCTTATTATGAGCAAGAAATGTTGTGGAATAACATATACAGACGACGAGACAGTATGTAAGATATGTGGCAGGTCACTTGTTGAAGATGTACAGGATGAAGAATATAAGAGAATGCTTGAGGAGACAAATAAGGTAGTGGAAGATGTTCTGCGTATGCAGAAGGAGGGTGGAGATGTTCCGCCAGATGAAGCTGCCGGTGTTACAGAAGAAGATGATATAGAAACTAAAGGTAACGAAGATGTTACAGATAATAATGAAACTATAGAAGATACAGAAATATCAGGTGATTCAGATGTAGTGGATGATGTAGTGGATGATGAAGAAATCACAGATAATGAAGCTATAGATGATTTGGAAGAAGCTGATGCCAAAGAGAAAATATCTGTGGATAGAGCAGGCGGTGGAACAAAAGCATTTGGAATTATTTCACTTATCGTTGCAGTGCTTGGATTAGCATTTATTACATTATGTGTGATATTTTTAATTGTATTTCCTATATATGATAAATCAGGTATGGAAGGAAAAAAACTTGAGTATCCGGAGATTGCAACATCCGCTGATGCTGCACAGCAGAGAGCATTGCTCACACCTACTGATATAGAGCTTGATACATTCTTTGATGATGTAACAGCGACAGCCGCAGATGCAGGGAAGGCAGCAGAAGACACGACAGAGACAGCAGATACAACTGAGCAGGCTGAATAGGAGGTGATATGCATGAAAAAGACATGGAGAAATATTATAATCGTATCACTTATATTTATTGCACTTGAGGCAGCAGCGTTTTTCTTTGTGGTAATGCCGTATTATAGAACATATGAGATATTTAAGGGTATAGAAGATGGCAGATGGCAGAGCGTATCGGAACATTATGATAAGCTTAATGATAAGCAAAAAGCTGGTGTTCAGGACAAATTAGAGGATTATGGAATTTATATATGTGAGAAGTATATAGAGGGCGATATGAAGTATGCTAATGTTGCGGCTTCATTTGATGCGATAAATGCTATTGATGAGACAGGACTTATAATGGACAAATATTTGTCTGAATTAAGCTATAATGAATATAAGCTGCTTGTTAAGAGTATGAATATTGCAGGCGAAACCTATGACAATAATACTCTTTACAGCATGATGGACAGTCTGCGTTTAGTTCAGCAGAGAATGAAGAACGAGGATAGAGAGCGGGCGTTAATAGAACTTATTAATGATGAATATGACATATACCTTAATGAAGAAATAACAGCGGATCAGATGAGAACATTTGCATCAACTATCTCTGGCTTATCACAGTATGAGGCATATAATTATTCGGCAGTTATTTCTAATAATATCTCATGTGTTGAGACATACAGAGGTTATTATCAGGAAGCACAGAATCGCATGGAAAGCCAGAAATATTTTGATGTTATGAAGATATGTCAGAGCGTTGTGCTTGATGAGAATGATACCTTATATAGCGGTAGATTTGACAGCCTGTATAATGATGCTAAGGAAACAGGTAAAACATATTATGGAGCTTTGCTTGAGAATTATATTGCGAGTGGAGATAAGAAAAATGCCATAAGCCTCATGAACAGCATAACAGAGTGTTATGGAGACGAGTTTGATATGACAGATATTAAGCAGAGACTTGCAGAGGACTGGCAGCTGGCATATATTGATTGCATTGAAAATATAGAGACAACGCTTCCGAGTGAACTTAATAAATTTGAGACAGGACAGTATATCATGCAGTATGAGTATGATAATCTTAAGCCGGACAGCGTTGTGCTACATGATATAGATGGTGATGGTGTGCCTGAGATGTTTTTGTATAACAGCAGATATACGGATGATGATTATATAGGATGCTTTATCTACACCTACTCAGATGGAAAATGCAAATTCTTAAACTTTGTCAATGTAAAAAGCTTTTGCCGCGACAGTAATCTGATTGGATTCCCTATCGCATTTGGCAGAGGAACAGGTGATGAGTGCAGTCTTGTACAGTATGACGGAAACAGTCTTACACAGGTTTCATATTGTCAGGAAATGGGTGGAACTTACTATGTTAATGGAGCTGAGAGCAATGATGTTGACTATCTTTCAGCCAGAACATCTATATTGTCACACGCAGATGCTTACAATGTTGGTAACTCCAAGGGTGCGAGCCTTGACGATGGAGAGACATATATATTGACATTCAAATAAAGAGATGGAGGAAACAAAATGATTAAACTTTATGACACAGGTGCCTATCTTCTTAATGGTACAGAGCTTGTTGCAGACACAGAAGAGGCTGCAAAGATTCTCGCCTCAAAAGGTATTACAGCTACTAAGGATGAGGCTTCAAAGAATACTATGGCTTATGGAATCTTAGAAAAGCACAATACTTCTGGCAACATGGAGCAGTTAAAAATTAAATTCGACAAAATGACATCGCATGATATTACATTTGTAGGTATCATACAGACTGCCAGAGCATCAGGACTTACTGAGTTCCCAATTCCTTATGTGCTCACTAACTGCCATAATTCACTCTGTGCAGTTGGTGGAACTATAAATGAGGATGACCATGTATTTGGACTTTCTTGTGCAAAGAAGTATGGCGGTGTATACGTACCTCCTCATCAGGCAGTTATCCATCAGTATGCAAGAGAGATGCTTGCGGAGTGTGGTGCCATGATTCTTGGTTCAGACAGCCATACACGTTACGGAGCACTCGGTACCATGGCTATCGGAGAAGGCGGCGGAGAGCTCGCTAAGCAGCTTCTTAAGAGAACCTACGACGTAGCTAAGCCGGGAGTTGTTGCCATTTACCTTGACGGAGAGGTCACAAAGGGTGTAGGACCACAGGACGTTGCACTTGCAATAATCGGAGCAACATTCGGATGTGGATATGTTAAGAATAAGGTTATGGAGTTCGTTGGACCGGGCGTTGATAAGCTTTCTGCAGACTTCAGAATTGGTATAGACGTAATGACAACAGAGACAACCTGCTTGTCATCTATATGGAAAACTGATGATGAGATAAAGAACTGGTATGATGTACACTACAGACCGGAGGCATACAAGGAGATGAATCCTGGTGCAGTTGCCTACTATGATGGAGTAGTATATGTAGACTTATCTAAGATTAAGCCGATGATTGCAATGCCATTCCACCCAAGTAACGTATATACAATAGATGAGTTAAAGGCTAATCTTATGGATATTCTTGATGACGTTGAGAAGCGTGCTCTTGTATCACTTGATGGTAAGGTAGAATTTACACTCAAGGATAAAGTAAGAGACGGAAAGCTCTATGTTGAACAGGGAATTATAGCCGGATGTGCCGGTGGTGGATATGAGAATATTGTTGATGCGGCAGATATTCTCAGAGGTCATTACATAGGTGCAGACGAGTTCACACTTTCTGTATATCCTGCAAGTACACCTATCTACATGCAGATAGCTAAGAATGGTCGACTTGCAGACATAATGGAGACAGGTGCTATTGTAAAGACTGCATTCTGTGGACCTTGCTTTGGTGCTGGAGATACTCCTGCAAACAATGCATTTAGTATAAGACACTCTACAAGAAACTTCCCTAACAGAGAGGGCTCTAAGATACAGAATGGTCAGATATCATCAGTTGCACTTATGGATGCACGTTCGATAGCTGCAACAGCCATTAATAAGGGATATCTTACATCTGCAACAGAGGTTGATGTTGAATATACATCACCTAAGTACTTCTTTGATAAGAGCATATATGAGAACAGAGTATATAATGGTGTAGGCAAGGCAGATCCTGCAGCAGAGATTAAGTTTGGTCCTAATATTAAGGACTGGCCTGATATGATAGCACTTACAGATAATTTACTTCTTAAGGTTGCATCAGTTATAAATGATCCTGTCACAACTACAGATGAGTTGATTCCTTCAGGTGAGACATCGTCATACCGTTCTAATCCGCTTGGACTTGCAGAGTTCACACTCTCAAGAAAAGACCCTGAATATGTTGGAAGAGCAAAGGCAATCCAGCAGGTTGAGAGAACAAGAGAGGCTGGCAGCTGTCTGTGTGAGACAAGTGATGAGATGAAAAATATAATTGAGACAATCAAGAAGAGCTATCCAAATGTAAAGGGTAAGAATCTTGGTTATGGAAGCACAATATTTGCGGTTAAGCCAGGTGATGGTTCGGCGAGAGAACAGGCTGCATCATGTCAGAAGGTTCTTGGTGGCTGGGCTAACATAGCTAAGGAATATGCAACAAAGCGTTATCGTTCAAATCTTATTAACTGGGGTATGCTTCCATTTGTTATGGATGAGGATTACGCATTTGATGTAAATGACTATGTATTTGTGCCTGATATAGTAGCTGCTATAAAGGAGAAGAAAGATATCATCAAGGCATATGTCGTAAACAAGGATATGCATGAGATTTCTCTTACACTTGGTGCACTTACAGATGATGAGAGAGATATAATACTTGCAGGATGTCTTATCAATTATTATAAAGAAAACTAATATTTAACTAACAAGATACCGGGGGCAAAATGTATTTTGTACCTCGGTATTTTGTTAATAAGCTACAGGGGGATGAAAATGGGGAGAAGAAATATAGCTGTTGTTGATGATGACGATGGGGCGAGATTTATAATAAGCAAATATCTTGAATCTGAGCCTGATTATGATATAAAGCTTTATGCATCAGGTGAAGAATTTATAGAGCAGCTTAAGGTTAAGATACCTGATTTAGTGCTTCTTGATATATCTATGCCTGGAATGAGTGGTATAGATGTATTTGAAATTATGAAGGATAGTAACCTGTGGAAGAATATTCCTGTTATATTTTTTACAGGCATGGAAGATAAAACGACAGTCCTAAAATGTATAGGCAAGGGAGCGGATGCATATCTTGTCAAGCCTGTTCTGAAAAAACGTCTTATTTCTAAGATTAAGGAAATACTTGGTAAATATGAGGAATACAAAAGTAATAAAACTATACTTATGATAGATGACGATGTGGAATTTTTGAAAATAGCCAAGGTGAAGTTATCAAAGTATTACAAGATACTTACAGTCAATTCGGCAAAAACTGCAATAGATTATATGGCAACTCATGTTGTTGACCTTATAATATCAGATTATTTCATGCCTTTATATGATGGAAGAAGTGTTTTAAATATCCTAAAGAAGCGTGAAGGGACTAAGAATATACCGATAATAATAGTTTCTGCACTTCCAAGAGAGGAAGTTACGATGGCGTGTGCCAAGGTTCCTCCGGATGGCATCATAAATAAACCGGTTGATGTTGATGAACTGCTTGCCATGATACACACATTAATTGGCTGCAGTGAAACAAAATAGGAGGTGAATGATGCTTACTACTGTAATAGGAATTCAGAGCGCTGCTGCTTTGATAGGATTAATAACAATATATGTAATTGCCATACAGAAACCATCATTTTATCAAAAAATATTGCTGCTGACAATCATATGTGGATTTATAGGGCTTGTGTCCTATATGTTTGAGATGATTTCAATAACTAAAGAGGAGGCATTTCTTGCTGCAAGATTTGGGTACATAGGTAAAAGCTATGTAATGGTGATGTTTTTGATATTTATAACAAGATACTGCGATTTGCGTATGCCCAGAGCTGTCATAAATGCTCTTCTTTTACTATGTACAATAATGCTTGTAGTGATAATAACAAGCCCATATCACAGACTGTATTATACATCTGTGAGCTTTGTGAAGGATGCGTCTATACCGCATTTGGAGCTTGGAAAGGGAATACTTTATTATATATTTATAGGAATGACAATAATATTGATGATAACCTTTCTTGCTATAGCTGTCCACAAGCTGTTAAAATACCGTGGTACAGAAAAAAGAAGAATGATACTTCTTTGCTTGTCAGGTGGTGCACCTGTTATTGGCCTGATAATTAATTTCTTCCCATGCTTTGAAGGCTTTGATCCCACACCTATTGGAATTATGTTTGCGTGTCTGCTTATAAGTTTAAATGTTATGAAATTCGGATTGCTTGATATAATGCAGATAGCAGGCGAAAACGCTATGGATTATACTGGCGAGGGTTTGATAGTAGTGACTAAAAATATGAATTTTGTATATGCAAATCAGAAGGCATACGAAATCTTTCCTGAGCTCGCTGAACGAAATGATGAATATCCATTTATTGCGGATATATTCAATATAAATGAAAATGAAAACTTAGATACAAGACCATACAATAAAAATGGAAGAATATATGAGCTGCATTATTCAAAATTAAGTGAGTATGAGAAAAATAATGATTCAAATGTCGGCACAACGGGATATATGGCATGGATATTTGATAAGACGGATGAGTATAATAACACGAGGGAATTAGTAAGATTAAGAGATGAGGCCGAGGCTGCTAACAAGGCAAAAACTATGTTTCTTGCCAATATGTCACATGAAATACGTACACCTATGAATGGAATAATCGGATTTGCAGATTTGGCACTTGAAAATAAATTAGATGATGAGACAGGTGAATACTTAAACTATATAAAAACATCTGCAGATTCACTATTGAAAATAATAAATGACGTGCTGGATATATCTAAGATTGAGTCAGGTAAGCTGCAGATAGTGGATGTTCTGTACAGCCCTGTCGCAATTATTGAGGAAATATCTGTGCTTATACAGTCACAGGCTATGAGTAAAGGCTTGAGGTATGAGTTAAATATGCCATCTGATATGCCCAAACAGTTGTATGGTGACAGTATAAGAATAAAGGAAATACTTATAAATATTCTTGGAAATGCTATAAAGTATACAAATTCGGGAAGCGTGAATATGACAATAAATCTGGAAAAATATGAGGATGGCGCATGCTATGATATACATGTGAAGGACACAGGAGTTGGAATTAAGCCTGAGAAGCTGGAGACTATCTTTGAAACCTTTGAGCAGGCTGACAATGTTGGGAATTACCATGTGGAAGGAACCGGGCTTGGACTTTCGATAGCTAAGAAGCTTGCTGTTATGATGGGTGGAAATATAAGCGTAAGCAGTGTATATGGTGAGGGAAGCGATTTCCATGTGCGAATACCGCAGAAATATGCTGATAGAGAATGTGTTGCTGAGAGCGAAAGTACCGCAGGAGTTATAATGGATGAGTTTTCATTAAAAGTAGATGGTGTCTGCGCACTGATTGTTGATGATAATCAGGTTAATTTAAAGGTTGAGAAAAAAATTCTTGAGCGTTACGGAATCGAGGTTGATACTGCCTGCTCCGGAAAGGAAAGCTTTGCTTTACTTGGCGAAAAGGATTATGATGTCATACTTATGGATCATATGATGCCTGAGATGGATGGTGTCTGTACATTTCATAAGATAAGACAGGAAAGGGGGAGAAACTACACAACCCCGGTGCTTCTTGTAACTGCTAATGCTATTGTGGGCGTGAAGCAGGAAATGCTTAACGAAGGCTTCGATGGTTATGTATCAAAGCCTATAGATATAAAGCTGTTGGAAAAGGAATTGTTAAAAGTTCTTCCAAGGGAGAAAACGCATATAGTTTCCTGTGGCGTGGAGAATGTGAAAGAAGTGACGAAAAAACAGCTTGAATATGAAGATAAGACTAATATTTTGCTTCTTGAGTCTCTTAAGGACCAGGGAGTTGATACAGAGCTTGGAATGAAATATTGCGGCGGCGTTGAGGGTTATATGGATGTGCTTGATATAATGGTTTCTACATCTATTGAAAAGCTTGATAAGCTTCTTGTATGTATGGATACTAAGGATTGGAGCAATTACACCATATTGGTACATTCCATGAAAAGTGGTACGGCAAATATTGGCGCAACCAGATTAAGCATGCTTGCAAAACAGTTAGAATATGCAGGACGTGAGGGCGATCTTGATTATATACATTCAAATACTATGGCATTTGTGGAGCAATATAGAAAATTATTAGACATTATAGCTGATTTTAGGAAGATAGCAGAAACTACAGCTGATGATAAAAAAACAGCCTTAATGGAAAAAGAAGAATATGATTGGGATGGGAAGCTTAAAGAACTTGCATATCTTATTGATGAACTTGAGACAGAACAGGCAGCGGAACTCGTCAGTGACATGATGCGGTATATGGATGATGAATGTATATGGAAAGAGGCTCAAAGCTTATGCAGGTATTTGGATGAGTATAATCTGGAGGATGCAAAAACAACTCTACAGAATATAGTTCGCAGTATGAACGTTAATACTGTGTAAGGCACTTGTTAAAAGAGATATTGTTGCGTCTGAAAGGTGGTAAATGGATGAAGAATATGATATACTTTATCTATCTGTAGAAAACGGAGGTGTGGTATATGGACGTGGTTATATGGTTAGCGATTGCAGCGGCAATGATAATAGTTGAGATTGCAACCTTAGGTCTTACCTCAATATGGTTTGCCGGAGGTGCTCTTGTATCAGCGGCTGTTGCCTGCTTTTGCGATAACTGGCTTATTCAGCTAATAGTATTTGCCATTGTTTCACTGGTATTATTGTTATTTACAAAGCCTATTGCACAAAAACGTCTTATGAAGGAACCTGAGAAAACTAATGTTGAAGGTCTGATTGGAGAAAAGGCATATGTGACAGAGGCGATTAACAATATAAAATCCAAGGGAGCAGTGAAGCTTAAAGGGCTGGAATGGTCTGCCCGCTCTGAAAATGATGAGATAATAGAGGCGGATACAGAGGTTGTAGTCAAGGCAGTAAGTGGGGTTAAGCTTATTGTTTGCAAAGCAGAATAAATATAATTCAGGAGGAGTTAATTATGAATACTACTATTTTAACAGGATTGTCAGGAGGACAGTGGTTTATAATATTTATAGCATTTTTAGCTATTGTTATAATACTGAGCTCTATAAGAATTGTTCCACAGGCGCATGCATATGTAATCGAGAGACTTGGAACCTACAGAGCCACATGGTCTGTTGGATTTCATGCTAAGATGCCACTTGTTGATAAGGTTGCACAGAGTGTATCACTTAAGGAACAGGTAGTAGATTTTGCACCACAGCCTGTTATCACTAAGGATAATGTTACAATGAGAATTGATACAGTTGTATTTTTCCAGATTACAGATCCTAAGCTTTTTGCTTATGGAGTTGAGAAACCTATCATGGCTATAGAGAACCTTACAGCTACAACACTTCGTAATATAATAGGTGATATGGAGCTTGACCAGACACTTACATCGAGAGAGGTAATAAACACAAGAATGCGTTCTACACTTGATGAAGCGACAGATCCATGGGGAATTAAGGTAAACAGAGTTGAGCTTAAGAATATTATACCACCGGCAGCTATTCAGGATGCTATGGAGAAGCAGATGAAGGCTGAGCGTGAGAGAAGAGAGCAGATTCTTATTGCAGAGGGTGAGAAGAAGTCAGCTATTCTTCGTGCCGAAGGACAGAAAGAATCTCTTATCCTTGCTGCTGAGGCAGAGAAGCAGTCAGCTATTCTTAAGGCTGAGGCTGCAAAGGAAGCAACTATACGTCGTGCAGAAGGTGAGGCTGAGGCTATCCTTACTGTACAGAAAGCTAATGCGGATGGTATTAAGTTCCTTAATGAGGCTTCGCCGGAGCAGGCAGTTTTAACACTTAAGAGTCTTGATGCATTTGCAAAGGCAGCAGACGGAAAGGCAACAAAACTTATTATTCCGTCGGATATAGCAGGCATAGCAGGACTTGCATCTTCTCTTACCGAGATAGTTAAAAAAGACGAAAATTAAAAAAACAGATATATGGGCATTGTTAATCAATGCCCATTGTTTTGGATAAAGGCAGAAAGGAAGGACAAAAATATGCACAGCGTTGTTGGGTTGCAGAAGGAGGCATTAAGAGAGCTTGTTGTGTACAGCGGGAATATAATCAAAGGCACAGAGACTGTTATAGAGGAATTGAGAGGGGAACGAAAGGAAGATACGGATGAGCTGTTTAATCTGATTATTCAGGGGATTAATTGGGAGATAGAGGTCTTTAATAATTGCGCAGGGCTTATTAATCAGGATGAAGTAAAAATCGATAAGAATAAGATGGCAGATGCAGTTTCACGATTAGGCAGGGTATTGCAGGAGAAGGATGATATCAAGATAGCTGCATGTTTGGAAGTGGATTTTTTACCATTTCTGCGTACTATGGAGTTTGCAGGAATGTCTGTTGAAGAGTAGTTTGTGGTAAATTATTATAAATAATAGTAACGAAGGACTATAAATTTAGTATTATTTACTATTTGCACGATTTTTATAAAAGATAATTTATAAAAAATGCATAAAAGTGTTTAATTTTTTTTATATTAATGATATAATAAATTCATATTATGCTAAAAGGGGTGACATTATGATCAAGAAAGAAATGATAGCTATGCTTTTAGCAGGTGGACAGGGAAGTCGTTTGGGCGTTCTCACATCTAAGCTTGCTAAACCAGCGGTTGCATTTGGTGGTAAATACAAAATTATAGATTTTCCACTTAGTAACTGCATCAATTCCGGCATAGATACAGTCGGTGTACTTACACAGTATAGACCGCTAAGACTTAATCAGCATATCGGTATCGGTATTCCATGGGATTTGGATAGAAGCAGAGGTGGTGTTACAGTACTTCCACCTTATGAGACAAGTACTAACAGCCAGTGGTATACAGGAACAGCTAATGCAATATATCAGAATATAGAGTATATTGATTACTACAATCCTGATTATGTATTGATTTTGTCAGGTGATCATATTTATAAGATGGATTATGAGGTTATGCTTGATTTCCATAAGTCAAGCAAAGCAGACATAACATTGGCTACATACCAGGTGCCTATGGAGGAGGCAAGTCGTTTCGGCGTTGTAATTACAGATGAGACAGGCTGCATTCAGGAGTTTGAGGAGAAACCTGAGCATCCAAGAAGCAATAAGGCATCTATGGGTATATACATATTTAATTGGAAGATATTAAAAGAGGCTCTTACGGTTATGAAGGATCAGCCTTCTTGCGATTTTGGTAAGCATATCATCCCGTACTGCCATGAAAAGGGAAGTAAGATTTGTGCATATGAGTATAAGGGCTATTGGAAAGATGTCGGAACACTCGGTTCATATTGGGAAGCTAATATGGAGCTTGTGGATATTATTCCTGAATTTAATTTGTATGAAGAATTTTGGAGAATATACACTAAGAGTGATATGCTGCCACCTCAGTATATTGATCCGGAAGGTTCAGTTACAGAGAGTATTGTAGGTGAAGGAACAGAGGTTTATGGTACGATACAGCATTCTGTTATAGGTGCTGGTGTTACTATAGGCAAGGGTGCTGTAGTCAAGGATTCTATCATTATGAATGGTGCTGTAATTGGGGATGGAGCACAGATAGACAAAGCGATTATAGCTGAAGGCGTTAAGATTGGAGCTAATACTGTTCTTGGTGTCGGAGAAGAAGAACCAAATGAGTTTGCTCCTCATATATATTCATACGGCCTTGTTACAATAGGTGAGAATTCAGTTGTACCTGATGGCGTTAAGGTTGGAAAGAACGTAGCAATATTCGGAGAGACAACCATAGACGAGTATCCTGATGGATTGCTGAAGAGCGGTTCAAGTATAATAAAGGTAGGTGAATAGTATGAGAGCAATAGGTATTATTTTAGCTGGTGGAAATAGCAACAGGATGGGTGAATTGTCGGCAAAGAGAGCGGTCGCAGCTATGCCTATCGTTGGAAGCTACAGAGCAATAGACTTTACACTTTCTAATATGACTAATTCGCATATTCAGAAGGTGGCTGTATTTACACAGTATAACTCACGTTCACTGAATGAGCATTTGAATTCATCAAAGTGGTGGGACTTCGGTAGAAAGCAGGGAGGATTATATCTTTTCACTCCTACCATAACAGCTACAAACAGTTATTGGTATAAGGGAACGGCTGATGCTTTGTATCAGAACATAAATTTCCTTAAGTCAGCACATGAACCATATGTAGTAATTGCATCAGGAGATGGTGTATATAAGTTAGACTACAATAAGGTTCTTGAGGAGCATATTGCTACAGGCGCAGATATCACTGTTGTGTGCAAGGATATACCGGCAGGCGATGATGATATTAACAGATTCGGTGTCGTTAAGCTAGGTTCTGACAACAGAATAGTAAGCTTTGAGGAAAAACCACTTGTTGCAGAGACTAATACAGCATCTATAGGTGTATATGTTGTAAGACGTCGTCAGCTTATCGAGCTGCTTGAGGCATGTGCAGCAGAGGGAAGAAGCGATTTTGTTAATGATATTCTGGTAAGATATAAGAACGTCAAGAAGATATATGCTTATAAGCTTGATTCATATTGGAGAAATATAGGAACGGTTGAATCATATTTCAAGACCAATATGGATTTCCTTAAGAAGGACATCAGGGATTATTTCTTCAGACAACATCCGGATGTGTACTCAAAGGTAGAGGATTTACCACCTGCAAAGTATAATGGGGACGCAGCTGTGAGCAACAGCTTGATTGCGAGCGGTTGTATTATAAATGGAACAGTTGAGGATTCAATCCTGTTTAAGAAGGTATATATTGGCAATAATTGTGTAATAAAGAACTCTATCATATTGAATGATGTTCATATAGGAGATAATTGCTACATTGAAAATTGTATTGTTGAGAGCAGAGATACACTCAGAGCTAATACAGTTCATACAGGAGATCCTAATCAGATTAAAGTTATTGTGGAGAAAAATTTTAGATATTCCATATAAGCATTAATAATAAAAGCATAAAAGGGGGATTATGATGCAGATTACTGACGTAAGAGTAAGGAAGGTTACAAAAGAGGGAAAGATGCGTGCAGTCGTTTCTATAACGATTGACAATGAATTTGTTGTACACGACATCAAGGTTATCGAAGGTGAGAAGGGCTTGTTTATTGCAATGCCTAGTCGTAAGGCATCTGATGGAGAATATAGAGATATAGCACATCCAATTAATTCAGAGACCAGAGACAGAATACAGGCACTTATTTTAGAAAAGTATAAGGAAGCTGCTTCCGAGACCACAGAATAATCTGATATAAAATGGGGCTGCCGTATGACAGCCCTATTTTTAATGGTCGTGAAGTTAAATATGCCATAATAACGGAGGATTGTGCATGGAAGAAGAATACAGTGTTACCGTCACTGAGTTGATAAAGGCTATGAATCTTGTTAATCATACACCTGATATTGACACAGACAAGATATTGATTAAAGATCCTAATATGAACAGACCGGCAGTACAGCTGGCTGGTTTCTTCGAGCATTTTGATGCAGCGCGTATACAGATATGCGGTAATGTAGAATATGCTTATATTGCAAATATGCATACAGAACAGGAAAATATAGAGATATTTGATAAGCTGTTTGCTTACAAGATACCTTGTCTCATCTTCTGTAGAAGTATAGTTCCATATGATTTTATTATAGAGGCAGGAAGGAGACATGGAATTCCTGTGCTTACCGATAATTGTGAAACTACTTCCGAGTTTGTACATGAAGTTGTTAGATGGCTGCACGTTGAGCTTGCCCCAAGAATATCCATTCATGCTGTATTAGTTGATGTATATGGTGAAGGTGTACTGATTATGGGTGACAGCGGGATTGGTAAGAGTGAGGCTGCCCTTGAGCTTATAAGACGTGGACATAGACTTGTTTCAGATGATGTGGTTGAGATAAAAAAGGTAAGTGATGTAACCCTTGTTGGCTCAGCACCTGATATAACAAGACATTTTATAGAACTTAGAGGTATAGGAATTATAGACGTAAAGACTATGTTTGGTGTAGAATGTGTAAAGGATACCCAGACTATAGATCTTGTAATCAATCTTGAAGAGTGGGATAAAGAAGCCAATTATGACAGACTGGGACTTGAAGATCAGTATACAGAATTCCTTGGCAATAAGATTGTAAGCCATTCAATTCCTATCAGGCCGGGACGTAATATAGCAGTCATCGTTGAGTCTGCAGCTGTAAACCACAGACAGAAGAAGATGGGCTATAATGCGGCACAGGAATTGTACAAGAGGGTAACAGAGAACATAGCAAAGAATATGGAAAAATAGAGAGGAGAAAGACATGGCAGAGTATGTATTTGGTGTAGATATAGGTGGAACTACAGTCAAGCTGGGACTTTTTACAGTAGCAGGAGAGCTTCTTGAAAAGTGGGAGATAACAACCAGAACAGATGAAGGTGGAAAGTATATATTAGGTGATATCGCTGAAACACTTCAGAATAAGATGGCTGAGAGAAAGCTTAGCAAGGAGCAGGTAGCTGGTATAGGAATGGGTGTTCCTGGACCTGTAAAGGAAGATGGAACAGTTTTGAGATGCGTAAATCTTGGCTGGGGCATTTTTAATGTATCTGATGAGTTAAACAAGATTATTGGACTCCCTGTTAAGGTTGGTAATGATGCTAACATGGCTGCATTAGGAGAAATGTGGCAGGGTGGCGGAAAAGGTTATAAGAACATTGTCATGGTTACACTTGGAACTGGTGTAGGTGGAGGAATCATCCTTAACGGAAAAATGCTTTTCGGTGTAAATGGTGCAGGCGGAGAAATTGGGCATATTCAGGTTAACGATACTGAAACTGAAGTGTGCGGTTGTGGAAGAAAGGGATGTCTTGAGCAGTATACATCAGCTACAGGTATAGTAAGAATGGCTAATCAGGCACTTAATAACACTGACAGACCATCATCACTAAGAAATGTTCAGTACGTATCAGCTAAGGAAATTTTCGATGCAGCAAAGAATGGCGATGATCTGGCTATTGAGCTTGTAGAAAATCATGGAAAATGCCTTGGCAAGGCTTTGGCACAGATTGCCTGTGTTGTCGATCCGGAAATATTTGTTATCGGTGGTGGAGTATCAAGAGCGGGTAATATAATTACAGATACTACAGCTAAGTATTTTCAGGAGTATTGTTTCCATGCATGCAAAAAAACACAATTCACTCTTGCAACACTTGGAAATGACGCAGGAATTTACGGAGGAGCCTGCTCTATATTAGAGTAATTATATAATATACATAATTGGATAGAACAAGATGATAATATTAATGGCGGTCTTTTTGATATATTATACATTGCAGGTAAGCAGTTGTATATATGCGAGAAGGTCGCCGTTATTATTGAATTAATAGTTAAAATTGAACAATGAAACGCCATAAATGTGATAAAATTGTACATTTTTTAATATTGAATAAATAAAAATCATACTGTATATTAAATGTAACATGGGTTATATTATATTTCCGGGGGAAATGATATGCAGAACATATTAAATGATATTGAATGTAGAAAAGACGAACCGATGAAGAAACATACCACTTTTAGAATAGGTGGACCGGCACGTTTTTTTTATGTACCTAAAAATATAGAAGAATTAAAGCTAATTATACAGTACTGCAAGAATGAGAAGCTTAAGTATATGATTATTGGCAATGGAAGTAATATGCTTTTCTTGGATGAGGGCTTTGATGGAGCTGTCATATGTGTAGGCAGCAGCATGGGTAATATCAATGTGGATAATATCAGTGTTTATGCGGAAGCGGGAGCGTTATTGTCTAAGGTGGCTTCAAGTGCAAGAGATGCAGGCCTTACAGGGATGGAATTTGCTGCCGGAATACCTGGTACAATAGGTGGAGCCATTGTCATGAATGCAGGAGCTTATGGCGGAGAAATGAAAGATATTGTAAGCTTTGTTGATATTTTAGAAGCTGATGGAAATTTGAGAAGATATTCTAATGAGGAGATGCAGTTCGGGTATAGAAGAAGTATAGTTGATGCTGATAAGGTTGTTGTTGGCGTAGGACTTAA
The DNA here is from genome assembly GCA_934309145.1 of uncultured Lachnospiraceae bacterium. Classification (GTDB taxonomy): domain Bacteria; phylum Bacillota; class Clostridia; order Lachnospirales; family Lachnospiraceae; genus Coprococcus_C. The sequence goes on from CAKRCW010000005.1 coordinate 84,376, forward strand.
ACTTGCTTGTGGAAATATTGATGATATAAATGCAAGAATGGATGAGTTAAAGACAGCCAGAGTTTCAAAACAGCCTTTGGAATTTCCTAGTGCAGGTTCAACCTTTAAACGACCGGAAGGATATTTTGCAGGTAAGCTTATTGACGACTGTGGTTTGCGTGGATATAGAGTTGGTGGAGCTATGGTGTCTGAAAAACATTGTGGATTCGTTATAAATTATGATAATGCAACTGCAAAAGATGTGCTTAAGCTTATAGATGACGTTAAGAATAAAGTTTATGATGAATACAATGTTTTACTTGAACCAGAGGTGAGGATTGTCATATGAGATTTGTTATAGTTACCGGAATGAGTGGAGCCGGAAAGTCAACTGCATTAAGAATGTTAGAAGATATGGGATTTTTCTGTGTAGACAATCTTCCTGTTATTTTGATACCAAAATTTGCGGATATTACACATGATGACAAACTTGATGTTGACAATGTTGCAATCGGAGTTGACATAAGAAGTGGAGACGCATTAGGTCAGCTTTCTGTATGCCTTGAGGAGATGAAGAAATCTAATTATAACTATGAGATTTTATTCCTTGATGCGTCAGAGCAGGCATTGGTTAAACGTTATAAGGAAACGAGAAGAAATCATCCTTTATCTAAGGGCGGACGAATCAATGAAGGTATCGAAAAGGAAAGAGAAAAGATAGAATTTCTTAAGCAGAGGGCTGATTATATAGTTGATACGAGTAATCTTCTGACGAGGGAGCTTAAGGCAGAGCTTGACAAGATATTTATAACGGGGGGCACATATAATAATATTATTATTACTGTTATGTCATTCGGATTTAAATATGGTATACCAAGGGATTCTGACCTTGTATTTGATGTCAGATTTTTACCAAACCCATATTATGATTTAAATTTAAGACCGATGACTGGCAATGACAAGCCTGTATCGGACATGGTTAGCAGCAGTGAGGAATACGAGCCATTTATGCATAAATTATATGATATGATAGATTTTCTTCTGCCATACTATAAACGAGAGGGCAAAAATCAGCTTGTGATATCGGTTGGATGCACAGGAGGTAAACACCGATCTGTAACTGTTGCCAATGATTTGCACGAAAGATTGCAGAAATTACCGTATACAGTCAGATTGTTCCATAGAGATATTACTAAGGATAGAATAGTAAAGGGAGAATAACACATGTCATTTTCTTCACAGGTAAAAAAAGAACTTGCGGAGCATGTGTCCTCATCAAGACATTGCAGACTGGCAGAGCTTGGAGCATTATACACTTTGTCAGGGCGTGAACATGATAATGAACATTCGATGACTGGAGATAAGATAAAAAAACTCACAAAGCTGCTTCAATTATCATATGGCAGTGATGAGTTTGAACTTGCATTGAAGATAATACATAGAGATGACTATATGATAGTTGACAGAATGCTTATTGAGAGAAGCTGCTGTAAGCAGTCTTACCTTCGTGGTGCATTTCTGGCAAATGGTTCTGTCACAGATCCATCGAAGGGATATCACTTTGAGATAGTGTCGGATTATGAGGAACAGGCACAGCTTATAATGGATATAATGAGGGGCTATGGACTTGAGCCTAAGAGGATACAGAGAAAGAAATACCATGTTGTCTACATGAAAGATGGCTCAATGATAGTTGATGTCCTGAATGTAATGGGAGCACATGTGTCTCTCATGAATATGGAGAATGTCCGGATACTTAAGGATATGAGGAATAAGGTAAATCGTAGAGTTAACTGTGAAACTGCAAATATTAATAAGACGGTGAGTGCTGCAGTGAGACAGATTGAGGATATACAGTATATAGAACAGACAAAGGGTCTTGAATATCTTCCTGAACAGTTGAGAGTTATTGCAATTGCGAGGAAGGAGGAACCTGATGCACCGCTTAAGGAATTAGGAGAAAGCCTGACACCGCCGCTTGGCAAGTCAGGTGTAAATCATAGATTAAGAAAAATAAGTGAGATAGCAGATGAGCTAAGGAGGAGCTAGAAATGATTAGCAAGAAAGTAAATGTCAATTTGCCAGTGGATGCAGAGGCAAGACCTGTTGCGGTTTTGGTTCAGCTTGCAAGTAAGTATGAGAGTAAAATCTACATTGTGGCAAAGAATAAGAAAATTAATGCGAAGAGCATAATGGGAATGATGAGTCTCGGATTTGTAAATGGAGAGATATTGGAGATAGAGGCTGAGGGAGCTGACGCTGAAAATGCAGTTTCAGAGATTGCCAGATATATAGAATCTGTTAAGTAGTTGCTTGCATATATAAGTCATTTATGATACAATATATAATGTATGACAGGGCAACAAAGGAGGATTCAAATGGGTAAATTAAGCGAATTTTTCGGTAAAATTCCATTCCTGTCCGGCTTAGGCGGAAAGAAAAAATCTGCAAAGAGCAATGTTGAACTTCAGTATGATAAAGCACTTAATCTTATGGAAAACGGTAACTCTGATGAGTCCGTAGAGATTCTTGAGAAGATAGCTGATATAGCAATCATGGATCAGAATTATAAGAATTTTGGCGTTGATGCATTGAAGATATTAGGGGAGTTGTTCGAAACAGGTAAGTATAGTAATTGTAGTGTAGAGGTTAATAAACCTAAAGCAACTACATATTATGAGAAGTATATCAATCTTAACAAGGACGGTGATATGGTATACAAGCTCGCTAAGATGATGCTTGAGATACAGAACTTCTCTAAGGCAATTACATATTTTGAGAAAGCAACGGGATATGGAATTAAGGCAGCTTATATGAATTTAGGCAGCATTTACGAGAATGGTTTAAATCGTATTGACCAATATGGCAATAAGAGTGACTATGTCGTACCTGTAGATTATGACAAGGCTATGATGTGGTATAAGAAGCTTGCTGATACCGGAGATGATAAAGCCAAATCAGCTTATGAGAGAGTTGAGTACGCAAGCAAGCATACAGACAGTATAGAGTTTGAAGAAAAAGATAAGCTGTACACAGAGATTGCAGAGGCAAGACGAGCTAAGGGCAAGGAACCAAGATACAAAGCTATTGAGGCTTCCAGATTACAGTATCAGTACACTTATGTACATAATCAGGTTGATGGATATATACATAAGCTCCCTAAGGATTGGGTTAAGACAATCAATGAGGAGACTGATGAGGAATATTATGCACCAAGTCTCACATATAAAGACTTTGCAATGTATGTGTCATATGACAGTATACCTAGGGATTCCAAGAAGACTCTTGAGAATTATCTCCGCTACTGTAATGATGCGTTTGATGAGGATTTACAGCTTAAGGCTTATATAACCGAGTATGCAGATGGTATATGTACTACTTTCTATCACAAGGAGATGGAGAAGGGTATAGTAACATTTGCGTTTTATCAAGGTAAGAGACTTGCCTGTATGAAGTTCGTATGTGCATCTATGGAGATTATAGAGCAATACGAGGAGATTATATTTGAGACTGCCAACTCCTTTGCGTTTGTGGATCCTACACTTGTTAGTGACCAGAGTCTTAACCGTAAGGATAATCAGTATTACAGCGAGGCCGTTTATTGTTACTATCTTGAGGATTATGAGGGCGCGATGGCAGCAGCTAAGCAGGCACTTAAGCTAGGAAGCATTAAAGCAAGCTATCTTCTTATAGAGCTTTACTTTGATGATGATTCACCTTATAAGGATCTTGATAAGACAATAAGCTATGCTAAGCAGTTGTTTGAGGCGACAAAGGATCCCGACCTTGCATTCCTGCTTGGTAATATATATGACCAGCAGATGAAGGATTACATGAAGGCACTTAACTGGTATGAGCATGCACATCGCCTTGGACATAAGAGGGTTTCATTCTATCTTGGAAGATTCTATTACTATGGTGTGCTTAGAACTAAAAGAGATGGCGAAAAAGCACTTGAGTATTTTAAAGAAGCACAAGCTAATGGTATACTTGAGGCAGATGCCTATATCAAGGATATACAGGAGCTTGGTGGAGAAGACTTACAGAGTGCAGTTGAGAAGCTTGAGCGTTCTGTTGAGGCAGGAAGTAGTGCAGCAGCACTCAAGGTTGCTTTGTATAAGCAGAGTCAGGTATTCTTTATAGCTAACTCTTATGAGATAGAAAAGGCTTTTATTGAGGCTCTTGGTTTAGGCAGCTATCAGGCAGCGTATGAGCTTGGTAAGATATATCAGGTTCAGGAGGCTGATGAGAATTATCGTGGTGAAATAAGGAGTATCAAATATTTTGAGAAGGCTTTTGACCATGGATATGAGGACTTCGATAAGGAGAACTTATTCAAGGTTATGGAATACAAAGCAGGCAAGACAGATAAACGTGAAGAGAAGGTTGGATATTATCTTCATAGTGCTAAGATGGGTTATGTACCTGCAGTTGATAAGGTTATCGAGCTTGTATCAAGCACTACGCCTGAGATTGAAGCTCTCTATAATGAACTTATGGAGATTGCAGAGACAGGTGATGATTCTGCGATTATTGGTATGAATAAGCTTGAGAAAAAATATAATGATTTAGTTATCAAGAAGCCTAATGAAAACCAGAAGGTTATTGAGAATAAGTTCTTCAGACTTGCGGTGCCTAAGGAGTGCACAGCGAGTATCAATGATGAGGGTGGTACAATTAAGTTTGCTGATTCAGTTGTTGAATTTGCGGTTGCAGAAATGCCTGTAAGTGCGGATGATGAAGAGCATTATCTTAAGATTTACAAGTTGATTTTGTCAGAGTATCTGCCTGATGAGAATGCAGAAATTATTATTGCTAATTCAAGAATGATTGGTTCTGGAATAAGAGAGATAAAGAACAATATACATTCATATAGTATTTTGCTCATAAGCTCTAAGAATCAGTACTTGTTTAAATTAAGCTCCCGTGATAGACGTGAGATGATGCAGTTCAAGGATAAGGTTCTTGAGATTGCCAAGTCTCTTGTTGAGACAGGTGAGATATATGTGGCAACTGATGAGGCGAGAAAGAAGATAGGATTATCATTTCTTTTGCAGTCCAATGAAAGTGGTTTCTTATCTATCGGCAAAATGGAATAAAATGTTATATCAATAATATAAAAAAATGAAGTATAAACTTGACATATATATATCTAATTGATAGGATATATAGTAAGTTTTAGCTTATATTAAGGAGGAAAATTATGAGTAAGAAAGTACCTGAAATTTTTGAGTGTGAGTATCAGTTGATGTTGTTGGTTTGGAAGAACAAGAAGCCAACCCGTATGCGTCAGCTAGTAGCAGATGGATTTGAGGCTAGAAATTGGAAGAGAACAACTATTTATACAATGGTTAAGCGTCTTTCAGACAGAGGAGTGCTTAAGTTTGAGGATGGTTTTGTAACAGCTAAGTTCTCAAAGGAGCAGGTTCAGCTTGCTAAGGCTGAAGAATTTATTGGCAGGATATATGACGGAAAAGTATCTAATTTAATGTCAGCATTTATCAGTAAGAAGAAGATTAACGCTGAGGAGTTAGCAGAAATTAAGAACATGATTAGTGAATACGAGGAGAATGGTGTAAAGTAGTAAGATGACAATTTGTTTTTTAAGATGTAGTGTTGTTTTTGCATTTAATATTTTAATAGTATTAATTGCACAGAAGACCATCTTAAGGCGTCATTACAAATATACCAAGATGTTATGGATTGCAAGTTGTATACATGCATGTTTTCCGTATGGCATCCTGAACTTAAATATAGGACAGGATGCTATTCGGCGTTATAGGGATGATTTTATCTTTGCTAAGATTAGAACAAGCACTTTGTTTTGGGCAGTTGTGATTCTCGGAATATTAATAATGGTTATGATTGAGAGATATGCTACAAGTAAGAACAACGAGGTATTCTTTATTTCTCATTATGATAATGACAAGGATATATATGTCAGTTGTAAGGAAGGTCCTGCATTTGTAAGTGGGATATTCAAATATAGAATAGCGATGCCTAAGGTTTTAGATGGAGAACGTTACATATTAGAGCACGAAAGACAGCATATCCATAATCATGATAATCAAATAAGGTTTCTGTATTCAATTTGGATGAAGCTGTTTTGGTTTAACCCACTTGTTTATCTTGGCAATAATAAATTATCGGATGCCATTGAGATGCATTGTGATGAAGAAGTTACAGAGAAGTACAGTAAAGCAGAGAAGGTTGCGTATATGAAATGCATGGCTAATCAGGCTGATATGCAGCGGAGAACCATGGATAGGTATTGCAAAAAAACTAACATATACAGTTTTTTTGCTTCAAAAAAATCGCAGCTATATAGACGAGTTAAGCGTTTAACAGAGGGATATAAGCGTACATTTATAGGGGAGATTGGTTGCAGATTTGCAACGGTCATGCTTCTGTTTGTAATGTTTTCTGTGGGAGCATATCAAGGTCAGGCTAGGAATTATTATCAGGTGACCGATGATGCGGTGAGTGATGCTGACATTGTTGTGTTGCAGGATAATAGCGACTCGGATATGATTGTACGTGTGAATATTGATGAGGCTGTTGGAGAACGGGTTATATATTCATCAATTGATTATGAATTTTCTATATTTTGGTATTCTATTGTAGAGGAGGAGAAATATTAATATGAAAAGATTATTTAAGAGGATTGTAACATTATGTATGATAATGGCTATGTGCTTGTGCGTGTTGCCGGCTGAGGCGGCTCAGGGTGATGCTACTGATATTGTGAAGGGAATTTATGTTGGTACTGTTGACTATGGAAATGGTGTCGTTGGCTATGAGTATGTTTCATATGTTGACGCATTAAGTGCGATACAGCCGTGTGTTGTTACCCAGAGAACTGCATCAAAGTCAACAGAGATATCTGTTGGTGGTTCATATGCATTCACTATCACCCAGACAGCAACCTTTACTTATGGTTCCCCTGATGAAATAGTAAGGATATCATCAAGAAGAGGAACAGTGTCTTCGTATAGTTCCAGCTCACCATATCGTGCCGGTACTGTTTCTAGCTCATCTGTGAATGGTTCTCCTGCATCAGTTACAAGCACATTTGGAATATATTATGCATCTAACTGGGCTTTATATAGTAATGGTAGTTGCGTAATGTACTGTAAAAATAGCGGTTTAGTTAGTTAATATTTAAAAACAGATTATTAATATTATAAAATCCCTGTATTTTCTGCTTATAAGTAGAAGATATAGGGATTTTTGTTTGCAATAAAAAACACCTCTTGCACATATCTCTTCAAAGTGATATAGTGTTTACGGAAAAGTTAATAATGTGAACTTCGGGGTAGGGTGTAATTCCCAGCCGGCGGTGTGTATCATGTAAGGATATATTATGGTGACATAGGTACGAGCCCGCGAGCGTGCAAGCATGATTTGGTGAGAATCCAAAGCCGACAGTAAAGTCTGGATGAGAGAAGTGATGCATATTTTAATACTTATATATCGAGTTTAGAATGTAGCTGATATCCCGGGGACTGTCTCCGGGATTTTTTTGTGAAAAGAGGATGATAAGATGGCATTTCAGAGAGAGTATATGGAGCTTGCTATAAAGCTTGCCAAGAAAGGTGAGGGTGCAGTTAATCCCAATCCTTTGGTTGGTGCAGTTATAGTGCGTGACGGAAAAATAATAGGACAGGGATATCATGCAAGATATGGAGATTTGCACGCGGAGAGAGCAGCATTTGCAAGTCTTACTGAATCGGCAGAGGGAGCAGAGATGTATGTCACACTTGAGCCATGCTGTCATTATGGCAAGCAGCCACCATGTGTGGAGGCAATAGTAGAACACAAGATAGCCTGCGTATATGTCGGCTCAGATGATCCTAATGATAAGGTCTGTGGAAAGGGCATACAGTATTTGAGAGAGCATGGTGTTGAGGTTCACACCCAGATGATGAAGGAGGAGTGTGATGAACTCAATTCAGTTTTCTTTCATTATATTACAACAAAGACACCTTATGTTGTATTAAAATATGCGATGACAATAGATGGAAAAATAGCTGCCTATACGGGAGAGAGCAAGTGGATATCAAATGAAAACTCAAGACAGCGTGTTCACGAGATGAGAAACAGGTATATGGGAATAATGGTTGGGATAGGAACTGTACTTGCAGATAATCCTAATCTTACCTGTAGAATGGATGGTGGCAGAAATCCAATAAGAATAGTTTGCGACTCCAAGTTAAGAATTCCACTTGACTGTAATCTTGTTAAGACTGCTGGTGAGGTAGAGACTATAGTCGCATATACTGTATGTAACGAAAATGACAGTCAGGCTATGACAGATAAGATAAATAAGCTTAATCAGGCTGGTGTGGTAACAATAGAGGTCTCACAAACTGATTTGGGACTTGACCTAAATGATTTGATGGTAAAGCTTGGTAAAAGAGGCATAGATGGAATTATGCTTGAGGGAGGCGGTACACTAAATTATAGTGCTGTGATGTCCGGCATAGTTAATGAGGTAGATGTATTCCTTGCACCAAAGGTTTTGGGTGGTGTTGATGCGATAACACCTGTTGAGGGACATGGAGTGGAGACTCCTGATATAGCCAAAATGTTTGTACCTAAGGGAATGGAACAGATAGATGATGATATATATATAAGATATGTAGCGAGGTGATAGCGTGTTTACGGGAATTGTTGAGGAGATAGGTGAGATAAAGAACATACAGCATGGTGCAAAATCTGCTAAGCTTACTATCAAGGGCGATGTGGTATTTCAGGATGCAAAGCTTGGCGACAGTATTGCTGTTAATGGCGTGTGCCTTACTGTGACGGGAATATCCGGCAAAACATTTACTGCTGATGTAATGGCTGAGAGCATGAGGAGAACGGCACTTGGAGGCCTTCATGCGGGAAGTAAGGTCAATCTTGAGAGGGCTATGTCTGCAAATGGAAGATTTGGCGGACATATCGTATCGGGACATATAGACGGAACGGGTACTGTGCAGGAGCTAAAGCGGGAGGATAATGCTGTGTGGGTTACGATAAAGACCGAACCACACATACTTAAATATATAATAGAAAAAGGCTCGATAGCCATTGATGGTATAAGCCTTACGGTTGCGTATGTGGATGACAGAGTATTTAAGGTTTCCATAATACCGCATACAGCAAAGGAAACGACTTTACTTGATAAGATACCGGGAGATATGGTTAATCTTGAGAATGATGTCATTGGCAAATATGTTGACAAGCTTCTTAATTTTACCGGTGATACGGCAGGCAGCACTAAAGGCAGTGCCTCGTTAAGTAATAGCGGTATAAGTGCAGAGTTTTTATTAAAAAATGGATATTTATAGATTTTTATATAGTACATTATAAGGAGGAAAAAGAAGTAATGGTAGAATTTAATTCTATAGAAGAAGTAGTTGAGGACTTAAGACAGGGAAAATGTGTTGTTATCCTCGATGACGAAAACAGGGAAAATGAGGGAGACGTAATCTGTGCAGCACAGTTTGCCACAACTGAGAATGTAAATTTCATGGCAAGCTATGCAAAGGGACTTATATGTATGCCAATGGCACCAGAATACACAGACAAGCTACATCTTCCACAGATGTGCATAACAAATACAGATAATCACTGCACAGCATTTTCGGTATCTGTCGATCATGTAAGTACTACAACAGGTATATCTGCGTATGAGAGAGGAATAACAGCCAGAAAATTTGTAGAAGAGGGAGCTAAGCCTGAGGATTTCAGGAGACCGGGACATATGTTTCCACTTGAGGCACGTCCGGGCGGAGTAATAGAGAGACAGGGACATACAGAGGCTACAGTTGACCTTGTAAGGCTTGCGGGACTTCCACCGGTAGGACTTTGCTGTGAGATAATGAAGGAAGATGGAACAATGGCAAGACTTAATGATTTAGTTGAGTTTGCCAGGAAGCATAATCTTAAGATATCTACAATAGAGAAGCTTATCCAGTATCGTAAGGAGCATGAGGTATTTGTAGAATGTGTTGCAAAGGCTAAGATGCCTACCAGATATGGTGAGTTTACAATATATGGTTATATAAATAAGCTTAATGGTGAACACCATGTAGCTTTAGTAAAGGGAGATATAACCGATGGCGAGCCTGTTTTGTGCCGTGTACACTCTGAGTGCCTTACAGGAGATGCGCTTGGCTCTGCAAGATGTGATTGTGGACAGCAGTATGATGCAGCCATGAGAATGATTGCCAAGGAGGGAAGAGGAGTTCTCCTTTACATGCGTCAGGAGGGAAGAGGAATAGGCTTGATAAATAAAATTCGTGCATATGAGTTGCAGGATCAGGGCTTAGACACAGTAGAGGCTAACTTAAAGCTTGGTTTCCCTGAGGACGCCAGAGATTATACTATCGGTACACAGATTCTTGTAGACCTTGGAATTAAGAAGCTTCGTCTGCTTACTAATAACCCACTTAAGGTGTATGGTCTTGCAGGATATAATCTTGAGATTGTAGAGCGTGTACCTATACAGATGGAGCCTGGCAAATACGATTTGTTCTATCTTAAGACTAAGAAGGAGAAGATGGGACACATTCTTGATTTATAGATATAGCAGTGCTTGTAAAAATTATTAACTAAGAATATATAAAATATAAACTAACACAAATTAGGAGGAAAATAACATGAAAACATTAGAAGGAAAGATGGTAGTTGACGGAATAAAGATAGGTATAGTGGCAGCGAGATTTAACGAATTTATAGTATCTAAGCTTATCGGTGGTGCAAGGGATGGTCTCTTAAGACATGATGTTAAGGAGGAGGATATAACACTTGCATGGGTTCCTGGTGCATTTGAAATTCCTGTAGTTGCCAAGAAGATGGCTATGTCAGGTAAATATGATGCAGTTATATGCCTCGGTGCTGTAATAAGAGGAGCAACAAGCCATTACGATTATGTATGTAATGAGGTTTCAAAGGGTATAGCTTCAGTATCTCTTGAGTCAGGCATACCTGTTATGTTTGGTGTAGTAACTACAGAAAATATTGAGCAGGCTATTGAGCGTGCCGGAACAAAGGCTGGAAATAAGGGCTATGACTGTGCTCTTGGTGCAATAGAGATGATTAATCTTATGAAGCAGATATAATAATACTTTTTGTAATATTTAAGTACAGGAGAATGATATGTCACAGGATAAGAAAATATTATTTTTTGATATAGACGGAACTCTGATTACCAATGATAACAGAAAATTCTTCCCTGAAAGTGCCAGAAGGGCAATAAAAATGGCAAGGGAAAATGGACATATGACATTTATAAACTCAGGAAGAGTGCTTGCCAACATAGAGGATAACATAAGGGATGCAGGCTTTGATGGTTATGTGTGCGGATGTGGAACATATATATATGCTGATGGCAGGGTTCTGCTCCACAATGAGCTTAAACAGGAGCGTTGTGTGGAGATAGCTAAAAAAGCAAGAGAATGTGGAATGATGGCTATATTTGAACATACCGGGCACACTGCATATGACAAGGAAGCAAAGGGTGAAGGCAACAAGGAGATACTTGATTATTTCCGTTCTATGAACCGTAAGCTGATAGATGATATAGAATCACCTGAGTTTATATTTGACAAGCTTGCAGCATGGTACAATCCGAATACATCTGATGTGGAAATCTTCAAGGAATTTGTCAAAAAAGATTTTAATTGTATACAGCGAGAGGGAAACTTCCTTGAGGTAGTGCCTAAGGGCTTTTCTAAGGCAACAGGCATAAAGTTTATTCTCGATTATTACGATATACCATTATCAAATGCATATGTATTTGGTGATAGCAATAATGACATAGAAATGCTACAATATGTACCGAACAGCATTGCTATGGGAGTGTCATCTCCTGAGGTGCTTGCCATAGCAAGTTATCAAACTGATACTGTGTTAAATGATGGTATATACAAGGCGATGGAGCATTTTGGAGTAATATAATGAATGAAAAAAAACTACGTCAACTTAATATTCTTACATTGATTGCTGTGTTGGCAGGTGTTATATGCATGGTGGTATTTTCATTTGTGTTAGCACCTAAGGAGAGAAACCGGATAGGAACAGATAATCTTGTTAAGATGAATGACAGGTGGGTGCTCAAGAATTATCAGGGTAATGATGATAAACTAATAACATTGCCGGTATCACTTGATGTAAAGGCTGGTGAGACAGTAACGATTATGAGTCAGGTACCTGATGATGTAGGAAGCTCGTCTGTACTGATGTTTTATACAGAATTTCAGAATGTCATTGTCATGCTGAATGATAATAAGATATATTCCAATGGAGTTTTAAATGACCAAAAGCTTCTAAAAAATGCTGTTCCGTGTTATAATGTTGTATCGCTCAAACATGCAAAACCGGGAGATGTTATAACTATATATATGGCATCTGCATATAAGCATTACAGTGGAGAGATAGGCAGTATATATTATGGAACTGCCGGTGGAGCTGTGACAGAGCTTATAAAGAGAGATGGTATTTCATTTGTGCTTGGTGTAACTCTGCTTGTGGTGACAATCCTGCTGTTTGTATCTCTGATAATTATAAAGGATGTTGAGATTGATAAGAAAAAAGCATATTATGCATTTGGTTTTGTTCTGTGTGCAGTGCTTTGGGTTTTATCAGGCAACTCACTGATACAGCTTATGACTGGTAACAATTTTGCTGTGTATATGAGTGGTTCAGTGCTGATATTGCTTATGCCGATATTATATCTTATGTATCAGAGCTGTTTTGCGATAAATAGCAGGTTTGCAAAGATATTTGAGTTAGGGATATATGTATATGCGATAAATTTCCTTGTGGGAATTGTATTTCAGATGTTATCTGTCTGCGATTTTGCTGCATATATAATATTTACCAAGATTCTTATCACACTGGGAATAATCACATTATGTGTTCTTATGTATCTTGTTAGTGCACATAAGGATAATGAGCTAAAAGGTAATTTTGTTGCCAATGTTGTGATTGCTGCATGCTCTATACTGGAGGCAATATTGTCTTTATTCAGATTTTATGAGCCTTATGACGGAGTTGTACTTCAGATAGGTATATATGTATTTATAGTTTTACTTGTCATATATGTTGAGAGAACTGTTGTACATGAGATGAATCGTCAGAAGGATATGGCAATTAACAGTATAGGTATTGAGAAGGAAAAGGCTGTTAAGAATATAAATACTTCGTTCGTATATAGTGCGTTGAATCAGGTTATGACTGAGCTTAAGGATAAGGACAGAGAGCACAGTCGTATGATATATGATGCCTCTATGTACCTGAAATATAATATTGATACATTAACCATCACAAATATGGTTTCCTTTTCAAGAGAATTGGAGTATATTAAAGCTTATCTGGGCATACAGTATAAGCGTAATGACAATCTTGAGGCATTAGTGGAGGATAAGGTAGTTGACTTTGATGTCCCATTTAATACGATTGAGCCTTTGGTGGAAAATGCAGTTGTAAATGGTGCCTTAAAGAGTGAGAATAATGGACGTATAGTTGTCAGAAGCTATGAGAGATTAGACTGCTTCGCAATACAGATTGTCGATAATGGAAAAGGTATAGGTCCTGATAAGAAGTTCACAGGAAAGCAGTCTTTTAAGACTATCAAGAAGAGGCTTGGCTCGATGTGTGGAGCAACTGTGGAGATTAAAAATAAGCCTGATAAGGGCACCATACTTACGATAAAGATACCGAAGGATGGTTATATTATAAAGGAGTAAAAGAATGACATTTTCAGAACAGATAGTATATGCTATGTTCAAGCCATCAAAATACAAGGAGCTTATCAAGCTTAAACAGGGAAGATTTAATCTGTTTGTTGTAGTTATGATGTTAGTGCTTGGTATAGTAACATTTGTAATACCTGCGGGTGCGACGATAACAGGCTTTGGTGGTTTTGAAAAATTATTTAAGAACCAGCTTGCGACAATAAGATATGAGGATGGAGGTCTGAAACTCGATACACAGTTCCGCATGAAGGTAAATGGACTTAATATTGTCATGCAGACTGATGGAGACACTGTGGATGACGGCGAATTATCAAAAGATGGTGTGTATCTGGCAATAGGAAGTAAGATACTCAGCTTTGCTACAACTATTGATGGTAATACCTCTCATTATCAGAATATGGATATTTCAGGACTTTTTGATGAGAATTTTAATTGTGACAGCTTAGTTAAGCTTATACCTCATATATATATCTATATGTTTGTTGTGTTTATATTTAATTGTATTGGATTTTTCATAAAATATGCTGCGATGGCATTATTATTTGGACTGTTTATCAATACGATTAATAAGACAATGAACATTAATATGACATTTGGTGAGGTGTTCAAGCTCTGCTTCTATGGACAGACACTTGGAATTATAATATCTAACTTCAACACTGCACTGGGATTGCTCCCAGCGACAGTTGTGAGTATTATATGTGTATTTATCTCGGTTCATATGATAACTACATCAGTTGTGTTTATGAATCCAAAAAATCAGGTCTGATATTTCACCTTCTGACATATTGCTTAATGTACTGTTATGAAAACGTGTATCATAAGTTACCTCTTCGGCAAGATATGCCGGAGGGGTATATTTTTTTGCCATCTCCTCAGAAGGAAACTCTATCTCGCCAATTATAAGGCCATCAAATACACCTTCAAATATATCAAGCTCAAGCTTAAGTCCCTTATCAAGTGGAATAACATACCTTTTTTTAGATATGATGTTGCCGGAGATTTTAGTTCTTAAGTTTAGATATGAATCCTCTGAGAGTTCTAATTCAAACTCCTGACGAGCCATCATGCCTGAGGATTTGACTGTAAGTATATAATGTGTGTCGGCATTGTCTGTTTCAGGGTTATAATCAGTCTTATGACGTATACGAATTACGGGATTAGAAGAAATGTAAGCCTGTTCTATTATCTGGTATGGGTATTTGTCCAGATTGTCTGGAAGTTTATCTGGTATAAATTTTCTCTCAATTTCCATGGTTATGCTGCCATCCTTTTATTCTTGAAGATTTTATAGATATATTATATACTAGAAATATATGGATTAAAATAGTTTTTTGTAGGAGGAGCTTAAATGAGTAGTGTAAATATTTTCTTCGCAACAGGTTATGAAGAAGTGGAAGCTCTTACAGTAGTTGATTTGCTGAGAAGAGCAGGAATAGAGACAAATATGGTATCCGTTACAGGTGATAAGGATGTAACAGGAGCTCATGGAATAACAGTTCATGTGGACAAATTATTTGATGAGATTGGCGATGATGCTGATATGATAGTCCTTCCGGGTGGAATACCGGGAACACCTAATCTTAAGGCTCATAAGGGACTTGCTGACATGATAGACAGATACGCTGATAACAAGGACAAGTATCTTGCCGCTATATGTGCAGCTCCAACTGTATATGGTGAGATGGGACTGTTGAAGGACAGAGTGGCAACCTGTTATCCTGGATTGGAGGACAAGCTTAACTGTTCAAAGGCTCTCAAGGATAAGGTAGTTATCGACGGACCTTTCATAACAAGCCGTGGAATGGGTACAGCAATTCATTTTGGAATCGCACTTGTAGGGCTTCTTGTCGGAGATGAGGCAGCAGAGAAGCTGGCGCATAGTATAGTATATGATATGTAGGGATAGTATATAGGAGAGAACATCATGTTTGATATGAGGGTTAAGGATATCGTAAAGGCTACCGGAGGCAAGCTCTTATGTGGCGATGAGAATACAGTTGTTAAGGATATATGTATAGATTCGCGACTTATTAAAGAGGGTGATTTGTTTGTGCCTATAATTGGTGCAAAGGTTGATGCCCATAGATTCATAGAGGGAGTTATGGATGTTGGGGCAGCAACTCTTACATCACAGCACAATAACATTGTTATATCGGATAAGCCGTATATACAGGTTCATGATACAGAAAAAGCATTGCAGGATATAGGTGCATATATAAGAGACAGATTTAATATACCTATAATAGCTGTCACAGGAAGTGTTGGTAAGACAACAACCAGAGAGATGATAGCAGCTGCACTTGATGAGAGTGTTCATGTTTACCAGACTAAAGGTAATTATAATTCACTTGTAGGTACACCTATAACACTGTCAAGAATGCCTGAGGACACTAAGCTTGCTGTATTGGAGCTTGGTATAGGAAATGCTGGTGAGATGGATATATTGTCACACATGGTAAAACCATCTATAGCAGTTGTGACTATGATAGGTGTGGCACATATTGAGTACCTTAAAACGCGTGAGAATATTCGTGCAGAGAAGCTTGCAATAACACATGGTCTTAGTGAGGATGGGGTTTTGTTTTTGAATGGAGATGATCCTATGCTTGCCGAAATGCGAGGCAAAACGGGTATTAAGACTATGTACTATGGAACAGCTGACTGGTGTGATTATCGTGCAGAGAATATACATATGGTAAATTACCAGTATGCGTATGATTTTGTACATGGTGATGTCAGAGTTCCTGTAATCTTAAATGCGCTTGGCAGACATAATGTATTAAATTCACTTGCCGGAATGGCAATAACAGATTATATGGGGTATGACGTGAAACGTGCTGCAGATGGATTTGAGCATTTTCGCGGGTTAAGACAGAGACTTATATCAATACCAGGTAAATATACCATAATTGACGACACATACAATGCGAGTCCGGATTCAATGAAGGCAAGTATAGATGTGTTATCTGAACTTCCAGGTAATGGCAAGAAGATAGCCGTATTTGGAGACATGTTTGAGCTTGGTGAAAACAGTGAAATGTATCACTATGAAGTTGGAAAATATATGGCAGACAAGGATATAGATGAGCTTATTGTCGTCGGTGAGCTTTCTGCTAATATTGTTCGCGCTGTCAAGGACGCAAAATCAGATATACACTGCTATTCATTTAAGGATAATGGAGAGGTTGCACTCTATCTTATGTCGGTAATGGAGCCTGAGGATATTGTTTTGATCAAGGGCTCGAATGGTATGCATTTAAATGAAATTGTAAGTAATATGCTGGGATAAAAATGCTGTATAAAAAATAAAATATCCGTTGACAATAAAAATCTAATATGTTATATTACTTTTAGAGAAAACAGTAATAATTACTGTTATTGATAAATGAAAGGAGATAACAATATGAAATTTGTATGTGGAGTATGTGGATATGTTTATGAAGGAGACCAGCCACCTGTAGAGTGCCCTGTATGTCATGTAGGTGCTGATAAGTTTAAGAAGGTTGAGGGAGATTTGACTCTTGCTGCTGAGCATGAGTATGGAGTATATGCTTCAACTGTTAAGAACAATCCAGAGATAAGTGATGAAGATAAGAAATATATATTTGATCAGTTAAAGGCTAACTTTGAGGGTGAGTGCTCAGAGGTAGGTATGTATCTTTGCATGGCTAGAATAGCACACCGTGAGGGATATCCTGAAATTGGGCTTTACTGGGAGAAGGCAGCTTATGAGGAAGCAGAGCATGCAGCTAAGTTTGCAGAGATGTTAGGTGAGGACTTAGAACCTAATATGACAAGCTCAACAAAGAAGAACCTTGCATGGAGAGTTGATTGTGAGTTTGGTGCTACAGCAGGTAAGGTTGACCTTGCTAAGTGTGCTAAGAAGAACAACCTTGACGCAATCCATGACACAGTTCATGAAATGGCTCGTGATGAGGCAAGACACGGCAAGGCATTAAAGGGATTGCTTGACAGATATTTTGGTTAATATATTTTAATTAATAAACCCACTGGATTATTTTCCGGTGGGTTTTCTTTTATGATTTTATGGTATGATTTCCATTTATATTATTTAACATATACATAGCCGGAAATGAGAATATCTTCGTTGATAAAATACAAGTAAGTAGTATTGCGTATAACATCCATGCTATTTTTCCTGTAGGGGTATCGCATATTGTAAGAATACTTGTATTAGCTATTATAAGATATAAAATTGGTCTGTGCCAAAAATATACCTGTACAGAACGTCGTCCTGCTTCAGATATAAATGGTATTCTGTTATCTGGTATTAGCATTATTATGCAAAAACCAATTAATATGGAAATTATATAGCATAATAGTCTGTAGAACCATTCGCCATAGTAGGTGTCTTCAAATGGATGTCTTGCAGTAAAGAGTGGTCGTAATTTATATATTTCTTCACGAAATATGAGACATGCAATAAACCATATGACTATAATTATACCACAGACAGCCTTTGTATGCTTTTTGTGTGACATAGCTTCAAGCCTTTCATGGTTTACCATGCTTCCCATGAGATAAAAAGGATAAAATATAATTATTCGTGAGATGGAAAATGTATCTTCAATAGAATTGTCATATCCTATAAAGCAGGCTACAAGCATCCATGTGATTAAAACGTATTTTTTGTTGATGTTTCTTAAGGCGTATGTCAGTAATACAAATATACCTATTGCAAATATATACCATGGAACTCCCGATTCCTCAGCAAAATCAAGCTCTATATTAGGGTTAATATTTCTCCTTGTAATATATATTAATATCTTTAACATAAAGCTAAGGCATATATATGTGTATACCTTGTAGGCTATGTTTTTATTTCTATGAAAAATTCCTGCTGCAAATATAAATAAAGGCATATGAAAAGAGTAAATAAATATAAATATACTTTTATATATGCCTGATGATATATAGTAATCTATAAAGTGACCTATTACAACTAACGTAATTAATAGGAATTTAAGATTATCCCAAAGCATGATTCTTTTTTTGTGTTCCATATCTTTCCCTCAATTTTTATGTTTTTATATAACGACAATAGTACATCTGTTTAGTTATACAGTCAATAACAAAAGTTGAATTTTTCTTTGTGCAAAATGTATTCTTTTCATGAGTTTATTTTTGAACCATTGGTAAATACTTAAGAAAATTCCCAAAGGTCTTGCAAAATCAAGGAAAAAAGGGTAATATCAAGTCAGCTAAATTAAAAAGACAGCATGTAGAAACATAAATTATAGAAGTATTTTAGTATTTACGGAGGAATGTAAAATGGCAGTTAAGAAGGCAACAGTTGATTCTATGATGGCTAAGGTTGAAGCAGCTAAGGCTGAGGCAGCTAAGGTAGAGACAGAGAAGAAGGCACCTGCTAAGACAGCAGCTACTAAGACAGCAGCTACAAAAACAGCAGAGAAGAAGACTACAGCTACAAAGGCAGTAGCAGAGAAGAAAGCAGCACCTGCAAAGGCAGCAGCAGAGAAGAAGGCAGCACCTGCAAAGGCAGCAGCAGAGAAGAAAGCAGCTCCAGCTAAGAAGGCACCTGCTAAGAAGGTTGCAACAGCGGAGAAGGTTGTTATCGAGTATGCTGGTGGTTCAGTAGCAACAGCAGATATAGTTGCTAGAGCTAAGGAAGTTAGCGGTAAGAAGACAATCAAAGAGCTTAACGTATACTATCAGCCAGAAACAGGCATGGTTTATTTTACAGCTGATGGCGAGGAAGGTTCTTTTGCCTTATAAATTGATTACATAAAAATAGCCGGTCACATATCTTATTCACTTCCCTAAGATATGTAACCGGCTCATTTTTTATTTACAGACCTTTTGCTTTTGCTGTGCAGGCTTTCATTGCCTCCATAACAGCACTTCTAAAGCCCTTTTCCTCCAATACGCGGACAGCTTCTATTGTAGTTCCGGCAGGTGAGCATACCATATCCTTTAATTCGGCAGGATGCTTACCAGTGTCTAGTACCATCTTAGCACTTCCATATACTGCCTGTGCAGCAAATTTATAAGCCTTATCTCTAGGCATTCCATCAGCAACTGCCGCATCAGCCATAGCCTCTATAAACATAAATACATATGCAGGTGAGCTGCCGCTTACTGATACGCAGGCATCCATAAGACTTTCAGGAATAGCCTCAGCAAGACCAAAGCTTGATAGGAGCTTCATAACATATGTAAATTCGTCATCAGAGACAAGATTATTCTTGCATACTCCTGTTATTCCAGCACCTACAAGTGCTGGTGTATTAGGCATTGTTCTCACAATTTTAACCTGAGTTCCAAGGTGTTCACCAAGCCATTCAAGAGTCTTACCCGGCGCAATAGTAACTACTACCTGATTGTTACTGATGCAATCCTTAATCTCGGATATTACAGACTCATAAAACTGAGGTTTTACAGATAAGAAAAGTACGTCACTTTCTGTGGCAACAGCTGTGTTAGATGCAGAAGCTACACCTAAGCTTGCCTTAATTTTGTCTGTAGCCGTTGTTGAAATATCTGCAACAATGATATCACTGTTTTTTATTCCCGCATTGTTGATTAAACCACCAATAATTGCAGTTGCCATATTTCCGCATCCAATAAATCCAACTTTATATTTCATCCTTATATCCTCTTCTTTCTTAAAAATATTTTAAACTTATATTATATATTGTAGCCTTTCCGTAAGAAAATTCCTGCATCAGGCTTATCAGTTATTATGCCATCTACATTTCTGTTTATATATTTACCTATGAGACCGGCATCGTTTAAAGTCCATACATAAACCTTGTACCTTCTTAGATGCATACGATGTACAAACATAGGTGTAGCAAGCTGATAATGGGGAGAGACAAAATCGGCATGACATGCGTGCAGGCGTCTCTCAGGAAAATACTCATGTATTCGTCTTCTAAAGCTGCTGTGCGATAGTCCCAGCAAAAGACCTGCTCTTATATTAGAGTCTATATTCTTTATCTTGGCAACAGTATTATCTATGAAGGACTTCATCATATAGTCATCATAATCATAAAACTGTTTTACCAGAGATATCACGCTGTCCTCGTAGCCAGACTCCTTAAGTTCTATGTCAAGCTTAATCTTACCCTTGCATAATGATAATACATCAATAAGGAGAGGTACCTTATAGCCTTTAGCCTGGGTTATCTTACATAATTGTTCGTAAGTCATATCAGATATCTTTCTATTATCAAGACTGTCATTGTGAAAAACTATGAGATTGTGGTCGCGTGTCTGTCGAATATCAAACTCAGCATAGTCTGCACCAATATCAATTGCCAATGAAAATGCTTCCAGTGTGTTTTCGTTTTGTGCTAGAAAAGAAGCTCCTCTGTGAGCGATAATCTGTGTTTGCACTGCTGACCTCCTTTCTGCATTACAGTATTTTATACCATAAATGCACTTTCTCTGTTAGAATTATAAATCCTGTATTATTTAATTACAAGTATATCACAAAAAAGCATGAATAAAATTTTAAAATAGGCTTGACCTTGAAAATTTAATTAAGTGATATTTGCAAATGTACTTGGTATTCTAAAGTGAAAACGCGTTTTAACTAAATTAAACTTTGCAAAATACGATTTTGACTTGGGTTAACTGTTTGACAAATTATTTTTATTAAGTATAATGACAGTGTGTTGAACAAAAAGAAAATATGCACTTAAAAAATTTAAGAGAGAATGGGAGGAAATGTTTATGACAGAAGAGATTATGAACGCAATTAATAGTGAAGTCTATGGCGTCTGGTTTCTGATCGGTGCCGCATTGGTGTTCTGGATGCAGGCCGGATTTGCTATGGTGGAGGCTGGTTTTACCAGAGCCAAGAATACCGGTAACATAATCATGAAGAACCTCATGGATTTTTGTATCGGTACAGTAATGTTTATCCTGATTGGTTTCGGCTTGTTTTTGGGAGAGGACGTAGCTGGAATCTTCGGTAAACCGGGATTTGATATTTTTACAGATTATGCTAATTTTGATTGGTCTAACTTCGTATTTAACTTAGTGTTCTGTGCTACTACAGCTACTATAGTTTCAGGTGCTATGGCTGAGAGAACAAAGTTCTTATCATACTGTGTTTACTCAGCAGTTATATCAGCAGTGATATATCCTATTGAAGCACACTGGACATGGGGCGGCGGCTGGTTGTCAAAGATGGGCTTCCACGATTTTGCAGGTTCTAACTGTATTCACATGGTTGGTGGTATATGTGCCCTTATTGGTGCAGCAATCCTTGGACCTCGTATTGGTAAGTTCAAGAAGCAGAAGGATGGAAGCATTAAGGTAGGTGCTTTCCCAGGACATAACTTAGCACTTGGTGCACTTGGTGTATTTATCCTCTGGCTTGGCTGGTATGGCTTCAACGGTGCAGCAGCAACATCTGTGCCACAGCTTGGAGCAATCTTTGTTACAACAACTATAGCTCCATCAGTTGCAACAGTTGTTTGTATGATATTCACATGGATTCGTTATGGCAAGCCTGATGTTTCAATGTGTCTTAATGCTTCACTTGCAGGACTCGTAGCTATCACAGCTCCTTGCGATGTGGCAGATGCAGCAGGTGCTATAGCAATTGGTGCTGTATCAGGTGTACTTGTAGTATTCGGTGTTTGGTTACTTGATTATAAGCTCCATGTAGATGATCCTGTTGGAGCAGTTGCAGTACATATGATGAATGGTATCTGGGGTACTATAGCAGTTGGTCTTTTTGCTACAGATACAACACCTACATATTCACTTGCTGATGCAAATGGAGATAAGTTACTTGGTTTATTCTATGGTGGTGGTTTCAAGCTCCTTGGCATACAGCTTACAGGTATGCTTGCAACAGCAGCATGGACAGCAGTTACAATTACAATTACATTCCTTGCAATTAAGAAGATATTTGGACTTCGTGTAAGCGAAGAGGAAGAAATTCTTGGACTTGACGCTACAGAGCATGGTCTTGAGACAGCTTATGCAGGCTTCATGACATATGGAGACCATATAAGCAGTGATGGAATAGTGTCAGAGCTTCCAGCAGATGCAGTATCGCCAGATGAGGCTGTACCAGTTCAGGTATTAGACAGTAATCCGGGAGTTGCCTCAGATGTTAAGCTCACCAAGATTTCTATCATATGTAAGCAGAATAAGTTTGAGGACTTAAAGAATGCACTTAATGATGCGGGCGTTACAGGTATAACAGTAACACAGGTACTTGGATGCGGTGCTCAGAAGGGCCAGACAAAGTATTATCGTGGTGTCAAAATGGATATGGTACTTCTTCCTAAGGTTAAGGTTGAAGTCGTTGTAAGTAAAGTACCTGTTGCCACAGTAGTTAAGGCTGCTAAGAAGGCACTTTACACAGGAAACATTGGAGATGGAAAGATATTCGTCTACGGTGTAGAAAATGTTATCAAGGTTCGTACCGGTGAAGAAGGATACGACGCTTTACAGGGTGAGAACTAAGAGAGATAATAAGTAACTTTTTTTAAAAATAAATATATATAGGCTGTCATTTCAAGACTTGTTTACTTATATGTAACATGTTAAGAGATGACAGCCTTTTTATATGCGTACATTTTTAATAATAACAGGGAATTGGGACAGTAGTTCCTTAGCAGACTGTCATGAACCAGTCGGCACTTAGCGAGTGCGAAGTGCGAGCTTAGTACCGCTACTGGTTCGTGTGAGCGAGAGCGTGTCTGCGATGGAACTATCTGTCCCAATTCCCTGTTATAAATATAAAAAAGTTACATATATAAAGAATGTTGTATTTATACCTGTGTTCCTCTCAGTTCAATCACCGGAGCACCTTTTCCCTTGATGTAATCCCCTGTGATTGTAACACGTCCGATATTATCATCACGAGGAATCTCATACATAATATCGAGCATAAATTTCTCGATAATTGCTCTTAAGGCACGGGCACCAGTATTCTTCTCCATAGCGAGCTTAGCAATTTCTTCATATGCACTGTCGTCAAATTCAAGGTCAACCTCGTCTAAAGCAAGAAGCTTCTGATACTGTTTTAGTATAGCGTTCTTAGGCTCCTTTAGAATCTTGATATACATGTCTTTGTCAAGTGCATCAAGTGTAAATACAACTGGAAGTCTGCCGAGAAACTCAGGAATCATACCGAAGTCTCTTAAATCCTCGGTTGTGACCTCCTTAATTATGTTGGCATTGTCGTCATATTTATCATATAGCTCTGCGTTAAAGCCCATAGATGACTGCTTGTTAAGACGCTGTTTTATTATATTCTCGATATCAGGGAAAGCACCACCACATATGAAGAGGATATTTCTTGTGTTCATAGTAGTCATAGGAGTCATTGCATTCTTGCTTCCTGAACCGACGGGAACTTCCACATCAGCACCCTCAAGAATCTTGAGCAGACCCTGCTGTACGGATTCACCGCTTACATCTCTGCTGTGAGTTTCCTTTTTCTTGGCAATCTTATCAATTTCATCTATAAATACAATTCCGCGTTCTGCTTTTTCTACATCATTGTCTGCAACTGCAAGGAGCTTGGAGAGTATACTCTCCACATCGTCACCTATGTAGCCTGCCTCGGTTAAGGTTGTAGCATCTGTTATTGCGAGAGGAACATTTAATAGCTTTGCAATAGTCTTTACAAGGTATGTCTTACCACAGCCTGTAGGTCCTAGCATAAGCATATTAGACTTCTCAATTTCGATATCATCCATGGTGTTGGTGATAACACGCTTATAGTGGTTGTAAACTGCAACGGAAATAGCCTTTTTTGCATATTCCTGACCTACCACATACTCATCTAACATAGCCTTAATCTTGTGAGGTGCTGGAATGTTCTCCATAGTAAGAGGAAGCTCATCCTTCTTCTCCTCTTTTTTCTTCTTTTTCTTAACCTTCTGTGAGGTTGGTATATCATCAAAAGGCATAAACTGAGACATATTAATATTAGGCATCTTAGACAAATCTATAAACTGCATGGCATTGGAGTTAAATGAATCAAAGCTCTTTTGCATACAGTCATTACAGATATGTATGTTATTAGGCAGTGTTATAAATGGACCTGCCACTGACTCAGGACGTCTGCAAAGATAGCAGTAATTTTCATATTCGTCATTATGATTATTCTTGTTATTCTCATTTTCGGTATCATTGTTTTTGGTATCGTTGTTATTTATATTATTATCTGACATTTTATCCTCCGTTTTATATTTAAACTTAGATATATGTTACAAACGAGCTAATTATAACATAAAACAAAATCTATTACTATTATATATTTATGTAAGTTTCTGACAGCCAATCACCGCTTATTGCTCCAAGCAGCGGCTCTAAATTCGTGCTACGCACTCATTAAGTGCCGGCTGTCGCAAACGTCCCTTCATATAACCAGCAGCGTCAGCCCTCCCCAAAAAACATTATGTAAAAGAAACACCGGTGATTGGCTGCTATAAGTTTTACGTAAAAATGATAGATAAGGCATTGAAAATATATTAAATAAGAAGTATAAAATATATATAAATATATTTGGAGGCGGTACTTATGAAAAGACGAATAACCTCATATCTACAGTATATAGATGAACTTCTTGAAAAAGAAGATATAGATTGGGAAAGGGAAGCAAAAAAACATCTTGTCCAGATAGCATTTTTTGCTCATGAGAGATTTGTACATTTGATTGTAACTGTACTTTTTGCACTGTGTACGGTTATGAGTATTTTATACCTGAACTATAGTGGACAGATGATAATACTTGCACTTACTGTAGCATTTTTGGTATTGCTGATACCTTATATTATGCATTATTACCTACTTGAAAACAGTGTACAGAAAATGTATGACCAGTATGACAAAATGCTCAACAAAATTGAAGAATCATTTATTGTTTCAGATAAATAAATATGTTTCTATAAATAATAACCGGCATTGCTCCCTGATAAGTTTTCGGGTGTGATGCTGATGGTTAATATGAAGGGACGTTTGCGACAGCCGGCACTTAATGAGTGCGCAGCACGAATTTAGTACCGCTGCTCGGAGCAACAAGTGGAAACGGTCCCGTAATATAACCATCAGCATCACGCCCGAAAACTTATCAGGGAGCAATGCCGGTTATTATTTTATAAAAAATTTAAAAGGGGATGTCGGCTTAAAGACATCCCCCTTTCAATTATCTTTTTTCTGTTGTCTTGTTTTTATTATTGTTATCGTCTCCGGTGAGCATATCATCAACGCCATCACCGACACCATCCACAACATCTTCAACACCGTTACCAATATCATCTACGGCATCCTCGGCGTCATTGATAATTCCGTCTCCGTTATTATCGTTTTTATTGCTGGTATTGTTGTTTGCATTGCTATCTGTGTTGTTCTCTGTCTGTGTTGTTGTACCAGTACTCCCATCGTTGTTGTTAGCGTTATCACCACATCCAACGAGGGTGAAGGACAACAAAACTAATGATAAAGAGAGCAATAATATAGATTTACATTTTTTCATCCTTATTTTTCTCCTTCTGCACTTACTATGGATTCAGTAAATACTGTATTTATAGTATGACCTTAATAATGCAGAATATTATGAAAAAAAATAGTAATAAATGTAAAAAATTTTATCTGTCAGGTGTCAGACAGCCACAGTCATTTGTGTCATCAAATGAGCTGCAGTCTTCCTTGTTATCCAAAGGATTGCAGAACTCAAGTGGTTTAATATTTCTATCAAGCAGGCTTCCGCTTACGAAGTCCATGCAGGCAGATTCTTCAGATGTCAGAAGCTGTCCTTTAGATACGATGGCTTTTCCGTTATGAGGAAGCATATATTGGGCAAAATAGATTGATTTTACAATAAGTGTAAGACCTACAGTCATGGTGTTGTCTGTGCTGTCAAAATCCAAAACCTTTGGAATTGACATAAGGTTCAACCCCTGATTTAAAGAGCTGTTGGTTGACGAAAAACCGATAAAATTAAGTTCAGGCTGTTCTACATTGCCGTCAGTATAAACAACGCCGTATGGAGCAAAGAGGTCTAAGGTTACTGAGGCCGGATTAGTGTCCTCGTCATATCCTTCATCGGTTGTTGATGGTGGAAGATAAATTACATCAGCCACTGTTGCTATAGTGAGAAGTCTTTTGCAGCAGTCATAAAGCTTAACTGCAAAGGTTACAGAGAGGTTTGTTAAGGTTACCTCGTAACAGTTTGGACGAGAGTTGATAGATGAAATAGATATAGGATTTTCACCTGTGGTACTATATGCGATATCTATTACCTCGACATCAATATAAGATGTTGTAGGATAATTGGTAAGGATTCCGTCAAGTGAAATGGTACGACATACGTTAATGCCGATTTCATCATAAACTACAGGTGCGAGAACGGTGAGGTATTTAGGATTTCCACACTGTGGATTAACGCATACATCTATACAATGCTTGTCGTTATTACCATTTGCTATTGCATTACTAATGATTTTTTTGTTGCAGCCACAACATTTAGACATAGTTTTATTCCTTTCAAAATATGCTTACAATAATATATTCTGTCATGGAATTTTTGTTAATATGTGTCCATATATTATTATAGAAGAAATTAAGGAGGCTTATATGGAGTACATATATGCCCATGCAGGTGCGAGAAAGGTTGCAATCTATGATGAGGGAAATAATATACTGGCTGCATTTATTGGAAAATCAAGAAATGTTCAGTGGTTATCAATAGAACATGACTATAGAGCAGAGCTGGTTAGTACATTATATAGAGATGAAATCTGCATTGCTTATATATCTGTTGCAAATGAGCTTGTATATAAAAAAGCAGGGGGCGAGGAAAGACTTGTTTTATTTGCAGATTTGCACAATGCACTTAGCATGAGAAACATAAGTTTTCACATATTCGAGGCAGGCTTATACATATTATATATAACCACAAGCGCAAAAACGGGAGCTGATGAGCTGTGGTGTATTTCACCGGAAAATGACAGAAAAGGTAAAAGACTTCTGGCTGAGGATGAAGGAATAGCAAGTTACAGGATTATAGAATATGAAAATAAGACATACATTATATATGATAAAAATGCTGGTAGTAAAATATATGAGCTTGAAACAGAATTCGTATTATGCGAAAAAGAAGAAAAAACATTATGTGAATTAAAGGCTTTTGATGAGCTGCGGCATCAGTATGAACAAAAAGAGAAGGAGTATAAGCTTCAATATAAAAAACAATATGATGAATTAGCACATCTTACGGAACAGATTCAGGAGGAGGGAAGGAAGTGGAGAGACCTCTATCTTAAGAGCATAAAAAAACATCCGACTTGAAATCAGATGAAAAATAGGGTATAATGAAAATTACAGCCTTTTGGGGCTGAATATACAAAATCTTCATATTACAATTTGTACTGTAAGATTATTATACCACAATATCTAGAAATGTAAAGAGGTAATTTCTATGGAAGATGAAAAAAATTTTAACAGAAGAAATGTAGATAATATAAAAAGGGGAATTGTTGTATTACTTGCTTTAGTTTGTGCTATTCCGGTTATGTTCTGTCTGTATCTTACATATAAGATGAATACACTTGAAAATAAGATGGAGAATTTATCCAATCAGATAGCTGAGGCAAGCGAGAGCACTGTGGCTGACACTGCCGACAGCGAGGATTTAGCCAAGCTTGATGAACAGGCGTATGACGATTTGGGCAAGAGCACGACTGCACAGAGCCACACTCTTATGGAGGATGGAGATACCGATGGTGATAATGCATCAGATGACAACACCGATGACACAGATTTTGTGAGCAACGGCAAGAAGGTTTATCTGACATTTGATGATGGTCCTAGCATTTATACGGATGAGATACTTGATATATTGAAGGAGAAGAACGTAAAGGCAACCTTCTTCTGTGTATACAATGATGATAAGAGCTTGTGGCCTTGCTACAATCGTATAGTTGAGGAGGGACACACACTTGGTATGCATTCCTATTCACATGTGTATGATACGGTTTACGCAAGTGAGGAATCCTTCATAGAGGATGTCACCAAGATACATGACTTCCTGTATGAGCAGACAGGTGTTGACAGTAAGTACTATAGATTCCCGGGCGGAAGCTCAAATACTGTTTCTAATGTTGACATTCAGACGCTTATGGGGTATCTATATAGTAAAGGCATTACATATTACGATTGGAATTCACTGTCAGGAGATGCAGTTGATGCATCACTCACAGCAGAGCAGCTAAATGAGAACATTATGGGATATGTCAGAAGTAACGGAGGAGATTCCATTGTTCTTATGCATGATCTTAAGAATGCTCATGCTACAGTTGAGGCTTTGCCTGCTCTTATAGATACACTTAGAGCAGAGGGTTACGAAATTTGTGCTATAGATGAGAGCACTGAGCCTGTACAACACGTTCATTATAATGGAACAGAGATATCTAAGTAATTATTGAAATATTATATGTGATGCTGCCGTTACTAATATTGATAAGGCAGGTTTAAGTCATGGATTTTGCTATGGCAATGAAGTATATAGAAGAGAAGAATAAGCTCGGTTCAGTACCGGGCTTAGATAATGTAAAGGAGCTGTTGCTAAGGCTCGGCAATCCTCAGGATAGCTGTAAATGCTTGCAGATTGCCGGTACTAATGGTAAAGGCTCTGTTTTTTCTTTTGTTCAGGAGATATTAATAGATGCTGGATATAGTGTTGGACGCTATATATCGCCAACTATTTTCACTTATCTTGAGAGATTCCAGATTAACAAAAATTATATATCAGAGGAAGCCTTCAGTAAGATACTCACGGAGGTTTCAGATAAGGTATCGGAGATGGAGAAGGATGGTCTGGAAAGTCCTACTGCATTTGAGATTGAGACTGCTGTGGCATTTATGTACTTTAAATATAATAAGGTAGATTATGCATTGATTGAGTGCGGTATGGGTGGAGATTTGGATGCAACAAATGTCATATCTAAGCCTGTTATGTCTGTGATTGCATCTATAAGCATGGATCATATGCAATTTTTAGGCAATACACTAACTGAGATTGCCACACATAAGGCTGGCATTATAAAGGATAATAGTGTGTGTGTGATGGCACCACAGCCTGATGAAGTGATTGAGGTATTTGATAAGGTATGTAGGAATATGCATACAGAACTTGTATGTGTTGATGAGACTGCAATTAATATACAGGATATGACAACTGAGAAAACGGTATTTATATATGATGGCGAGACATACAATATAAGACTTCTCGGTGAACATCAGGTGATTAATGCAACCCTTGCCATTGAAGCTGCAAGGAGAATATCAGGTATAACAATTAATAATATAAGAGCAGGTCTGGAGAATACAACCTGGAGGGGAAGGCTTACTCATGTGTGTGATATGCCGGATGTTTATGTTGACGGAGCACACAACGAAGCAGCATGGAAATATCTGAAAAAAGCAATAAATAAGTATTTTACAAAAAGGAAAATAATCTATATAATGGGGGTATTAAGGGACAAAGAATATCATAAAATGATTGATATCTTGGCAGATACCATGTCATATGCTATTACTGTAACACCTGATACTCCAAGGGGACTTGAGAAGGAAATATTAGCATCTCTGATTAGTGACAAGGGTGTTGGGGCTATAACTGCTGATAGTGCTTATGCTGCTATAGAGGCAGCTAAGCTAAAAGAAAAAGAACTTTATAACATGGATGATGAGAAACCTGTTATTCTAGTGTGTGGCTCGTTATCATTTATATCAGAATATCTTTTATATGATTGGAAATAGACAGGTCAGGTAAATAATGGATAAGATTGACAGACTACTTAAGAATGAGCTTTATATATCCTGTATGGAAAGAATAAAAAAGGCAGAAAAAGAGAGGATTTTCTGCCTGCATGGAATAGAACATTCGCTTGACGTTGCAAGAATATGTTATATAACATCGTTTGAACAAGGTCTTAATATAGATAAAGAGATTATATATGCGACGGCACTTCTCCACGATATAGGACGCTGCGTGGAGTATGAGAGTAACATATCACACCATGCGGCTGGTGAGCCTATAGCAAGGCAGATATTATGTGAATGCGGATTTTCAGACGGTGATGCGGATATAATATGTGATGCAATAGCTAGTCACAAGAGCAGAAGTGATGATAGCAAAAATGCTCTTAAGAAACTTCTTTTTACCGCGGATAAGCTTTCCAGAAACTGCTTTTCGTGTGAGGCAAGTGACAAATGCTATTGGCCTTTTGAACAGAAGAACAAAAGCATAACAATATAAATATAACATGAGGAGAAATGGCATGACTGAGAGTATGAAGATAGGCAACAGAAGATTTATGATTAATTCGGGGGATGATAAGACATTTGTACCATATCCTTATGTTATGGGCATATTGAATGTAACACCAGATTCATTTTCAGATGGGGGAAATTATACAGATATTGATAAAGCATTAAAGCATACTGAACAGATGTTGCATGATGGAGCCGATATAATAGATGTAGGCGGTGAGTCAACAAGACCAGGGCATATCAAGATATCTGTTGCCGAGGAAATAGAGAGAACTTGCTTTGTGATTGAGGCTATAAAGGAGCGATTTGACGTACCTGTATCACTTGACACATATAAGCCGGATGTGGCTGAAGCCGGGCTTCTCGCAGGAGCAGACCTGATAAATGATATATGGGGACTTAAGTGGGATGATAGAATGGCACCTCTTATTGCTAAGTATGATGTCCCATGCTGCCTTATGCACAACAGACAGACTGCTCTATATAAGGATTATCTGGATGATGTTGTATCTGATATTAGAGAAAGCATAGATATAGCACTGAAATCGGGAATTAAGCCGGAAAATATAATGACAGATCCGGGCATAGGCTTTGCTAAGAATACAGATGAGAACCTTATTCTTATGAATAATCTTGACAAGCTTGTGGAACTTGGATATCCGGTACTTCTTGGAACTTCCAGAAAATCTATGATAGGAAATACACTAGATCTTCCTGTCAGTGAGCGTGAGGAGGGTACTATAGCAACATCAGTTATGGGACTTATGCAGGGATGCAGCTTCTTTAGGGTACATGATGTAAGGGCTAATGTAAGGGCTCTTAAGATGACATATGCGATTATGCAGAAGGGATTATAGGTCATATAATGGATAAGATAATTATTAAGGATTTGGAGATATATGCATACCATGGCGTTTTGCCGGAAGAGAAGAAGAACGGACAGACTTTTATTGTTACTGTTGAACTTTTTGTTTCATTAAGGGCTGCAGGTATTACAGATGATCTTGATAAGACGATTAATTATGCCGAGGTGTGCGAGGATATAAGAGATGTGATGACAGGGGAAAAGTATGACCTTATAGAGGCGGTTGCTGAGAATATCGCAGACACAATTCTTATAAAGTATGATACAATAAAGGAAGTTCATGTTTTGCTTAAGAAACCAGGTGCACCTATAGATATGGTATTTGATGCAATGTGTGTGGATATAACAAGAAGAAAGCATATAGCTTATCTTGGCATAGGCTCTAACCTTGGAGATAAGGAGGGCTACCTTGATTATGCTGTGGATCAGCTTAACAAGGATGATTATATAAAGGTAAGCAAGGTTTCAACATATATTGTAACAGAGCCATATGGTGATGTCGAGCAGGATGATTTCCTGAATGGCTGTCTTGAAATAGAGACATTGTATACACCTGAGGAGCTTCTTTCTGTAGTTAATGATATAGAACAGGGAGCAGGAAGAAAGAGAGTTATTCACTGGGGACCAAGAACCCTTGATATAGATATATTGTTATATGATAATGAGATAGTCATGGAGGAGAAGCTTAAGATTCCTCATATTGAGATGGCTAAGCGTGAATTTGTCCTTGAACCATTGTGTGAGATAGCACCATATGCAGTTCACCCTGGATATAATAAGACAGTTCAGGAATTATATGATTTACTTAAAAAACAGTAAAATAAGGTAATACATCATGGCATTTGTATTTTGATGGAGACAGAGCTGTGATTTAATGACAGGTTTAATAAACGGATACGGGGAATAATTTTTTAGGAGGTGGCAATATGGCTTACAAAATGTTTGCGTCAATCTATGTCGGTTCAAGTGAACTTAGCATGAAGATATATCAGATTAACAGCAAAAAGACATTTAAATTGATTGACAGTGTAAGCAGGATTATTGAATTGGGTAAAGATACCTATCAAAGTGGTTCCTTGAGTACAGAATCCATCAAACAGGTTTGTCTTATACTAGACGACTTTAAGGAGAAGATGAAGGAGTATCAGATAACTGAATATCGTGCCTATGCTACAAGTGCTGTAAGGGAGTCAGACAATGCAGATATTGTGCTTGATGCAATAGAACGTAATTCTAATATCAAAGTTCAGGTGTTAAGCAACTCTGAGCAGAGATATATGAGCTTCAAGGGCTTAGTAGCTAAATATGATAACTTTCATCAGGTGGTAAGTAAGAATACCGCATTTGTTGACATCGGAGCAGGAAGTATACAGGTATCGCTGTTTGATAAGAACAATCTTGTAGTAACTGAGAACATTCCTATCGGAGCGATAAGGGTACGTGATTATTTATCAATAATGGGTAATAAGTCAGGAAGACTTGACAAGATAATATCTGAATATGTTGAGAATGACATAGTCACATTCAGAAATATATATCTAAATGACAAAGAGATTAAGAATATTATTGCAGTAGGTGAGATTGTAAGCTCAGTCAAGAAGATAGCTCCAGAGCTTAATGTTGAAGATAAGATAACAAGAGAGCAGTTTGATTTTGTATATAAAAGAATACTTTCATTGTCTATGGAAGAAATAACTGAAAAATATGGTGTTCCATATGAGCGTGCAACACTTCTTCTGCCAAGCATAATAATATATCAATCATTTTTGAATAACTGTAAGGCTGAGGAAATTTATGCACCTAATGTAGATTTTTGCGATGGAATAGTCGCATCATATATGGATGAGGGAAGTAAGATTGTATTTGACCATGATTTTGGTGAGGATATTCTTGCGACTGCATACAACATCAGTAAGCGTTATAAATGTAACAGAAAGCATATAGAGAGAACATCGTATTTTGCACTTAAGATATTCGACGCAATGAAGAAAAAATATGGATTTGGCAAGATGGAGAGATTACAGCTTCAGATTGCTGCTATATTGCACGAGTGTGGTAATTTCATTAACCTTCATGACGGTGCAAGAAATTCATATCATATTGTTGCCAACACAGAAATTCTCGGACTTTCACATAAGGAGAGAATGGAGGTCGCCAACATAATAAAATACAACATACTGTTTTTGCCATCACGTGACCAGATTTCAGCTGAGTTAGACGATTGTGATTATATTGTGATTGCCAAGCTTGCTGCAATACTCCGAATAGCAAATGTACTTGACAAGAGTCATACACAGAAGATAGAAGATATTGATGTAACCATAAGAGATGAGAAGCTTGTTATAGTTGCCAAGGGTTACGAGGATATATCTCTAGAGGCGGGATTGTTTGAACCAAGAGCAGATTTCTTTGAGAAAGTTTATGGCATAAGACCTGTACTTAGACAGAAAAGGAGCGTGTAAGCAGTATGGATAAAAAAATATTAGAAAAACATGAAAATTATTATAACCGTGAGATGAGCTGGCTACAGTTTAATTATAGAATACTTATGGAGGCTAAGGATAAAAACATACCTTTGTTTGACAGACTTAATTTCCTTAGTATTACGGAGTCAAATTTGTCTGAGTTCTTTATGGTAAGAGTAGCATCGTTAATTGATCTTGTACATGCAGGTGTAACAAAGAGAGATATAGCAGGACTCACACCGAGAGAACAGCTGGACTTGATTATACCTGAGACCAAGAATATGATGAATGCACAGTATTCTACACTCAATCGTTCCTTACTTCCTTCTCTTGAAGCTAATGGTCTTAAGCTTGTCAAGCATTATGAGGATTTATCAGAAAAACAGGAGAAGTTTGTAGATAAGTATTTTGAGAGAGAGGTTTATCCTGTCCTCACACCTATGGCTGTTGACTCGTCAAGGCCATTTCCTCTTATCAGCAACAGAACTCTTAATATAGGGGCTTTAATTAGAGATAAAAAGAAGGATGTAATTGATATAGCTACTGTTCAGGTTCCGTCTGTTCTTGCGAGAGTGGTTGAGCTTCCACCAGAGGGAGATGTAAGAGAGATTATCCTTTTGGAAGAGATAATAGAGAAGAATTTGAATAAGCTATTCCTTAATTACGAGATAGTATGTGCACATCCTTACCGTATTATGAGGAATGCTGACCTTGCCATCGACGAGGATGATGCGGCTGATTTGTTGAAGGAGATAGAGAAGCAGATTAAGAAGAGAGCATGGGGCGAGGTTATAAAGCTTGAGGTTGAAGCTGATATGGACAAGCGACTTTTAAAAGAGCTAAAAAAACAGCTTCAGGTATCGGGAGAGGCTGTATACCTTATAAATGGACCTCTTGATTTAACATTCCTGTCAAAGGTAAGAGGATTAGACGGTTTTGACCATCTTAAAGGCAAGAAATATATTCCTCAGCCTGTCCCTGAACTTAACTGTGAGGAGAATATATTTGAACAGATAAAGAAAAAGGATATACTTCTTCATCATCCGTACTATGAATTTACACCTGTAATAGAATTTATAAAGCAGGCTGCGAAAGATCCGGATGTACTTGCCATAAAGCAGACCTTGTACCGAGTAAGTGGTAATTCACCTATAGTAGCAGCCCTTGCTCTTGCAGCAGAAAATGGCAAGCAGGTAACAGTTTTGGTTGAGCTTAAGGCAAGATTTGATGAAGAGAATAATATTAACTGGGCTAAGAAGCTTGAGAAGGCTGGATGTCATGTTATCTATGGTTTGGTAGGACTCAAGACACATTCTAAGATTGCACTTGTTGTAAGACGCGAGGAGGATGGTATAAAGCGTTATGTACATCTTGGTACGGGTAACTACAACGATATAACAGCAAGACTTTATACTGATACAGGTATCTTAACTGCATCAGATCCTATAGGTGAGGATGCGACAGCAGTATTTAATATGTTGTCCGGATATTCTGAGCCGCCTGCATGGAACAAGCTCCTTGTTGCTCCTATCTGGATGAAGGACAGATTCATTGCTTTAATAGAGAGAGAGCGGGATAATGCCAAGGCTGGCAAGGAAGCCAAGATTGTTGCGAAGATGAATTCTTTGTGTGATCCTGTTATCATAAGGGCATTATATGAGGCATCTAATGCTGGAGTTAAGATAGAACTTATAGTAAGAGGAATATGTTGTCTTAAGACAGGTATAAAAGGATTATCAGAGAATATCACTGTACGCTCTATAGTTGGCAATTTTCTGGAGCATGCAAGAATTTTTTATTTCTATAATGATGGTTTTGAGGATGTATATATGGGTAGTGCAGACTGGATGCCAAGAAACCTTGATAAGCGTGTGGAAATCACCTTCCCTGTAGAAGATGATGATTTAAAGAGACGTGTTATCGGTATCCTTGAGGTTCAGCTTGCTGATACACTTAAGGCTCATATAATGCAGCCAGATGGTTCTTATGAGAAGATTGACCTTAGAGGAAGGGAAAAGCTTGAAGCACAGGATTATTTCTGTAAGCAGGCTATGAATAGAATTAAGAAAGAGAACCAGAATAAAGTGTCACGAATCTTTGTTCCAAGAACAAAGGGTGAATAAATTATTAAAAGAGGCAAAGGAGGAAAAGTCGTGGAGAACTTTTTCAAAATCAAGGAAAGGGGTTCAACGATTAGAACTGAGATTTTTGCGGGAATTACAACATTCTTCGCAATGGCTTACATCATTTTCGTTAACCCAAATCAGGTAGCAGCTAATGGTGCAAACGGATGGCTTGTTGCAGAGGGTGCTAATCCTATAGAGATGGGAAGAATATGGAATGCAGTATATATTGCTTCTATTCTTGTCGCAATTATTGGTACGCTGCTGATGGCATTTTTAGCTGATATGCCATTTGCACAGGCTTGTGGAATGGGACTTAATGCATTCTTCTGTACAATATTCGTATCTGGCTCATATTTTGCTGGTGAGAGTGTTACTACAGGATATCAGGCAGGTCTTGTAATTATTTTACTTTCAGGTCTTGTATTCCTGTTCTTATCAATTACAGGATTAAGAGAGTATATTGCAAAAGCGATGCCGGAGTGCTTGAAGAAAGCTATTTCAGCAGGTATTGGTTTATTCATAGCACTTATCGGATTTAAGAATGCTGAAATTATTGAGTCAAATAAGTATACATTTGTTCAGTTCTTTGACTTCCATGGAAGAATCGATGCTATAGGCACTATGGCAGAGGATGGACACATGATTACAACACTTGAGGCTTGGAGAAGTATTGTTCCTGTAATTGTAGCAATAATTGGTATTATGATAATTGCAATCCTTACTAAGTATGGCTTAAAGGCAAGCGTAATTATCGGTATCATTGCATCTACAATATTATACTGGGTAATGATGTGGCAGGTGCCTGATTTTGATATAAGTGGTATATCACAGTCCTTCAAGGATTTTGGAGAGGTTGGTTTCTTAGGCGTATTTAATGGTGATGCATGGGATGCAGCATTTAACAGTTCATATGTTGGAGGTGTGTTCTCAGCTATCATGCTTATAGTTGCATTCTGCCTTGTTGATATGTTTGATACTGTTGGTACAGTATATGGTACTGCTTCACAGGCTGGTATGCTTGATGAGAACGGAGATCCTATAAACTTAGATAAGACAATGCTCTGCGATTCAATCGGAACAGTATCAGGTGCTTTACTTGGTACATCAACATGTACAACATTTGTTGAGTCTGCATCAGGTGTTGCAGCAGGTGGTAGAACAGGCTTCACAAGTGTTATCACAGCAGCATGCTTTGCAGTATGTCTCTTCTTAAGTCCGCTTGCAAGCGTTGTTCCTAGCTGTGCAACTGCTCCTGCACTTGTATTTGTAGGTGTACTTATGGCTAAGAACTTTGCCAAGATTGATATGGATGATATGCTCTCAGCAGTTCCTGCATTCATGACCTTTATAATGATGCCGCTCACATATTCCATATCAAATGGTATCGGTATTGGAGCAATCACATATGTAATCATTGCACTCTTCACAAAGAAGTACACAAAGAAGGATATCATGGTTACAATAATAGCTGCATTGTTTATATGTAAGTTCATAACGGTTACAATGTAATTATATCAGTCAGATATATTAATAAGGCAGGAGTATCCCAATGCGTTTCGCAAAGTGGGGTACTCCTGTTTTTATTTTGTATATAACATATCTGTAAAATGATTATTGGCATATTTTCCGGTGTGGTGAGGGGTGTGTATTCAGTCTGTTGTATGCAGGGACGTTTGTGACAGCTGGTACTTAATGAGTGCATAGCACGAATTTAGTACCACTGCTCGGAACAATCAAGCGAGAGCGGTCCCGTAATACAACAGACTGAATACACACCCCTCACCACACCGGAAAATATGCCAATAATCATTTTACAGATATGTTCACAATTTAAATATTGACATTGAAAAATTAGTATCGTATAATACAGTTCGATATAAAACAATCAGTTTCCTTAGTGTGAAAGGAGGGTAAGCATGTGCGACAGAAGTATAGGCCATTCTATTAAATCTATCAATAATCTGATGTGCAGACAGTTTGACAGAGACAGGAAACGCTGCATGGGCGAGGATGCAACTGTTATGCATATATGGATATTGATATTTATAGCTAAACGTGGTGATAGACCTACATACCAGAAGGATGTGGAGAAGGAATTTGAGATATCAAAATCTACGGTTACCAATATACTTAAGCTTATGGAGAAGAAAAATCTGATAACCAGAGAATCGGTTATCCATGATGACAGATTAAAGAAACTCTGTCTTACAGATAAGGGACGACAGATAACAGAGTCAATGAAGCAAAATGCCAGAGCGTCCGATAAGAATCTTGTAAAAGGCATTGAGCCTGATAAACTTAGGATATTTTATGAGGTATTAGACCAGATAAAATGTAACATAGAGCAGGAATTAAAATCATAAAAAATAGATTGCAGGAAAGGAGACATAATATGTTAAAGACACTTAAGGCATACATAAAGGAATACAAGAAAGCGTCTGTAATAACACCTGTTTTTATGATTCTCGAAGTAATTATGGAGACACTTATACCACTTCTTATGGCATCAATAATAGACAATGGTGTTGAGAAGGGAGACATGAGACATATTGTTCTTATGGGTGTTCTTATGACAGTGCTTGCATTAGGAGGGCTTATTGCAGGTATGTTAGGTGGTAAATATGGAGCTAAGGCTTCAGCCGGTTTTGCCAAAAATTTGAGAGAAGGAATGTACAATAACATACAGAACTTTGCATTTTCTAATATCGATAAATACTCTACAGCAGGTCTTATCACAAGACTTACGACGGATGTTACTAATATACAAAATGCATATCAGATGATACTTAGAATGTGCATGAGAGCACCTGTCAGTCTTATATTTGCCATGATTATGGCATTTGTAATTAGTCCAAGACTTGCAAGTATTTATCTTATAGCGGTTATTATATTAGGAAGTCTGCTTATGCTTATCATAAAGCTTGCCATGAATTATTTCTCAAGAGTATTTAAGAAATATGATGACTTAAATGCAAGTGTTCAGGAGAATGTATCAGCAATCCGTGTTGTGAAGGCATACGTTAGAGAGGACTATGAGAAGGAGAAGTTTGGAAAGGCAAATGACAAGGTATATGGAATGTTCCTCAAGGCAGAGAGAGTTCTTGCCTGCAACAACCCTCTTATGTTATTCACAGTATATGCCTGTATACTGCTTATAAGCTGGTTTGGTGCTCATATGGTTGTCAGTGCAACACTTACAACAGGACAGTTAATGAGTCTTCTCACATATTGTATGAATATACTTATGAACCTTATGATGCTCTCTATGGTATTTGTAATGATTTCTATGAGTGTATCGAGTGCAAAGAGAGTTGCAGAGGTGTTAGAGGAGAAGCCTGACATTGTAAATCCTGATAATCCGGTTATGGAGGTTAAGGATGGAAGCATAGATTTCTCACATGTTGACTTCAAATATAAGAAATATATAAGAACAGAGGATAAGCGTGGTGACACGATAGTGACGGTTGATGATAACAAGGATGGTGAGCCTGTTCTCAAGGATATTAATCTTCATATAAAGGCAGGAGAGACAATAGGTATCATAGGTGGTACGGGAAGCTCTAAGTCAAGCCTTGTTAATCTTATAAGCCGTCTGTACGATGTTAGCAGCGGAGAGCTCCTTGTAGGTGGAGTGGATGTAAGAAAATATGATTTGGAGACCTTGAGAGATGAGGTATCTGTAGTATTGCAGAAAAATGTACTCTTTAGTGGAACTATATATGACAACTTAAGATGGGGCGATAAGAATGCTACTGACGAGGAGTGCAGGCGTGCGTGTAAGCTTGCGTGTGCCGACGACTTTATAGAGGCATTCCCGGATGGCTACAATACAAGGATTGAGCAGGGCGGAACTAATGTCTCAGGTGG
The DNA here is from genome assembly GCA_934309145.1 of uncultured Lachnospiraceae bacterium. GTDB lineage: Bacteria > Bacillota > Clostridia > Lachnospirales > Lachnospiraceae > Coprococcus_C. The sequence continues at coordinate 124,721 of CAKRCW010000005.1, forward strand.
ACAGAGACAGAGACTCTGTATTGCGAGAGCACTTCTCAAGAAACCTAAGATTCTTATATTGGACGACAGCACAAGTGCGGTAGATACAGCGACAGATGCCAGAATAAGAAAGGCATTTGCCGAGGAGATACCTGACACAACCAAGATTATTATAGCACAGCGTGTGAGCAGTGTTCAGAATGCTGACAGAATCATTGTTATGGATGATGGAAGAATAGACGGAATTGGTTCACATGATGAGCTTATAGCAACAAATGCAATATACAGAGATGTGTATGAATCACAGACCGGCGGCGGTGGAGATTTTGACGAGCAGGGAGGTGAGCAGTAATGAAAAATGGAAAATCAAAGGTAAAAAATCCCGGTAAGATAATGGGAAGAGTGATAAAGTATGTTGGAAAGAAATATAAGATACATTGTATATTTGTTCTTGTATGTATAATAACAAGTGCACTTGCTAATGTTCAGGGAACAATGTTTACTAAGACGCTTATTGATGATTACATTATGCCGATGGTTACAAGCAAGAGTAATGATTATTCAGGGCTGCTCATGGCTATGGTGCGTGTGGCTGTATTTTATTTATTTGGTATAGCTGCTGCATACGTTCAGGCAATTCTTATGATGTATATAACACAGGGAACCTTAAGAAATCTAAGAAATGATCTGTTTGCCCATATGGAAAGCCTGCCTATAAGATACTTTGACCAGAATGCACATGGAGATATAATGTCAATATATACAAATGATATAGATACATTAAGGCAGATGATTAGCCAGAGTATACCACAGTGTATATCGAGTGTTATAACTATTATCAGTGTATTTATAAGCATGATTATACTTAATGTACCTCTGACACTTTTGACACTTGTCATGGTTGCAATTATGATAAAGGGAAGCAGCTATGTGGCAGGTAACAGTGGTAAGTATTTTGTAAAACAGCAGGAGGACCTTGGCGCTGTAAATGGATATATAGAAGAGATGATGGAAGGACAGAAGGTTGTCAAGGTGTTCTGCCATGAGGAGGAGAGCAAGGCAAAATTCAAGGAGCTAAATGATAAGCTGGGTGAGAGTGCTTACAATGCCAACAAGTATGCCAATGTTATAGGACCTATAAATGCACAGCTTGGAAATGTGAGTTATGTGCTTTGTGCGATAGCCGGTGGTGCCCTTGCACTAAATGGAATTGGTGGTTTTACGCTTGGCGGACTTGCGAGCTTCCTTACCTTCAACAAGAATTTCAGTATGCCGATAAATCAGGTCAGCATGCAGATGAATGCGATTGTTATGGCTATGGCTGGTGCAGAGAGAATATTTAAGCTCTTAGATGAGAAACCAGAGACCGATGACGGATATGTAACACTTGTAAATGCAAAGGAGGAGAATGGTGTCTTAACGGAGACCTCCAAACGTACAGGAATGTGGGCATGGAAGCATGTACATCAGGCAGATGGTTCAGTGTCATATGTGAAGCTTACGGGAGATGTTGTCTTTGATGATGTGGATTTTGGATATACTGAGGACAAGATTGTTCTTCACAATGTAGACCTTTTTGCTACACCGGGACAGAAAATAGCATTTGTAGGTTCTACAGGAGCAGGAAAGACAACGATAACAAACCTTATAAACAGATTTTATGATATACAGGATGGAAAGATAAGGTATGATGGCATAAACATAAATAAGATATGTAAGGCTGATTTGAGACGCTCGCTCGGTATGGTGCTTCAGGACACACATCTGTTTACTGCAACAGTAATGGAGAATATAAGATATGGAAGGCTTGATGCTACAGACGAGGAGGTTATTGCTGCAGCTAAGCTTGCGAATGCACATAGCTTCATTAAGAGACTTCCGGACGGATACAACACAAGACTCACAGGTGATGGTGCAAATTTAAGTCAGGGACAGAGGCAGCTTCTTGCAATAGCGAGAGCAGCTGTGGCAAATCCACCGGTTCTTATACTTGATGAGGCTACAAGCTCTATTGATACCCGCACCGAAAAGATAGTTCAGGAGGGTATGGATAAGCTTATGAAGGGAAGAACAACCTTTGTCATAGCACACAGATTATCAACGGTTAAGAATAGTGATTGTATAATGGTATTAGAGCATGGACGCATAATAGAGCGTGGTACACATGATGCACTTATAGAGCAGAAGGGCAGATATTATCAGTTATACACAGGTAATCAGGTAGTATAAAATAAAAATAGCTGGTATACATGAAGAAAAAAGCTTCGTGGTATACCAGCCATTTTATTACATATTAAAGATTCTTAACGATTGGGTCATATAAATCCAAACGACAATGCTCATCGTCAGCAAAATGTCTGCAATTAAGACAGCTCTTTGTGCCTTCTGCAATATTACAGAAGCAATCCTTGGCAGTCTTCTTATCGTAAGCATGGCATCTTTCCGCTACTTCCTTGTAAACTTCCTGTGAACTACGCATATTACAGTCCTCCTTTTATGAACCATATATATTTGTAGTTATAGTATGCCTGTTTTACAAAGGATTATTCGTTATTTATGCAACGGCAAGATTTGCCTTGTTAACTGAAACTATGTTAAGCAGTGATGCCATAACACACATACATGCAAGTACAGAATACTTACAATCCTTCTCTACATTACTTCCGCAAAGTTTATATTGTGCATGCTTCTCCTTTATATAGTCTGATATTGAATTCAAATCAGAAAGCACGACTTTTTTGTTCTGATATTTGTCAGCATTTATGTTATCTACATATTTGTACATACAATGCTTTAATTCTTCCTCATACACACAGTGGTCTTTGAGATTGCCTGTATAATTCTTATTATGTGGAAATGTAAAATAATCTGCAATGTAGTGAAGCATTACACCCATTCTCCATGTTGAACGGATACTCATGTCCTTGTTGGAATTAAATTTTTTAACAAATTTTTCCATATTTTTATTAAATATATCAAAAGTATCTTCGATACAATGTCTTCTCGTTATAAAGGAAGGAATACAGTCCGGCCAGATGCTGCCAATATAGAAGGACAGTCTGTGATTGATTCGGTCCCTTATGTCAAGACCGTTAATTACGCCTTTTGCAAGTGAAATATGTGATTTCTTTCTCATTTTAATATACTCCTATCGTTTAAAAACGTATTACAGGATGTACTAGTTACCTACGCATACTATTGTAGTTATATATTTATGATTAGTCAATGGATATTTTGTGAAAAACGGGTAAAATTTTACAGATTTCAATAAATTTATAATATACATTCTATATAGTCTAATATAAAAATTTATGATACAATATTATAAAATTATGATTGGGTTGGAATGTGTTTTGACTGCTGTTTGAGAAAGGCTGCTATACAAATGAGGGATGAAAAAAGTGGAAAGAGAATATGGATATTTGTTGCAAATTTTTTGATTATCTCATTTATAATCATTTATGTTGCATTTTTTTCTAAAAGTCTTAATGTTGCTTCCGAGAAAGAAGAATTGAATAAGATTGCAGATTCCGTTGAGAATATTAAGCAAGAGGTTATCAATTATATGAACAGTTCAAGCAAGATAGTTGATGATTGGGCATATTATGCAAAAAACAATAAGTGGAATATAGAAGAAACTGTACAACATATATCTGAAGTAAACTCCGATGATAAGACAATGGTACAGGTAGTATTCAGTGATAGTTTGAAAGGATATTCTTCACTTGGTGGTATTTATAATGATAAGGAGATAGACTATTCAGGTTATTATAATCTTAGCAAGGAGTTAGAATTATTTAGAAATTATTCAAGCAAGGACAATGCGGATGATGTTTACATAACTAGTGCCTTTACTAATAATGTCAATGCAATTAAGAGCGTTGCATTTGTGTCAAGGATTAAAGTATATATTGAAGATGGAGAAAGCAGGGACGCGTTTCTTATGAGAGTTGAACCACTTGAGGCTTTACAGAGTGGCTTCACTACTGGTTCATTATATGATGGTGCCAATATGTGCCTTATCACATATGAGGGTAATTATATAACAAGTGACAATATGTTTAAGAATAACAATTTCTATGATTTCCTTCGTATATATAATGACATTAATTATTCCGATATTGAGGAGTTATTAAATGAGATAGCTAATGCTGATAAGCCTGGTATACTCAGATACAAAGATTCATCTGGAACGGATACGATATATTCGTATTCAACCAGAGGATATAATGATTGGATAGTGGTTGAGGCTATAGCGGAGGATAAGCTTGACGTTGAGCCGGTACAATGGTCATTGCTTATAGTTCTGACCATTGCATTTGCTATACTGATAGGCATTAACCTGATATATTTTGATATGCTTAACAGAGAACTTAAGATGAATGTCTTAGAACTTGAGAAGGCTAATGCAGCTAAGACCAATTTCCTTTCATCTATGAGCCATGATATAAGAACACCTATGAATGCCATAAATGGACTTACTGTTGTTGCCATGCACAATTTAGATGATGGTGCCTATGTTGAGGAATGTTTAAGTAAGATATCACTGTCAAGCAGGCATTTGCTCACGCTTATCAATGATATTCTTGATATATCACAGATAGAGAGCGGAAAGCTTACATTCAATCCTGCTGTATTTTCGCTTGATGATTCTGTTGAGGAGCTTATTAATATCATATTTCCTCTTGCTGAGGCTAAGGGGCTTAGATGTGATGTTTATCTTGAACACGTCAATCAGGAGTACCTGTATGCAGATAAGCTTAGGCTTAATCAGATATGGATTAATTTGCTTAGCAATGCAGTTAAGTACACTGATAATGGTGGAAGGATAAAGATATATTTAAGAGAGGAGGATATAGAGGAAAATCCTTCTAAGGTAAGACTTATATTTACCGTTAAGGATAACGGAATAGGTATGTCTGAAGAATATATAAGCAAAATATTCAAGCCATTTACCCGTGAGACAGACAGCAGAGTTAACAAGGCTCAGGGCTCTGGACTTGGTATGGCTATAATTAAACAGATAATAGATATGCTTGGCGGAGATATCAGGATTAACAGTAAAAAGGGATATGGAACAACTGTAGCTGTAACGGTTGATTTGGATAGGGCAGAAGGTCCGACATACGCTCCTGAATGGAAGAATACCAATGTGCTTATAATAGGCGATGCTGCTATTATGAAAGACACCAGACAATATCTGCACGAATTTGGAATAAACAGCAGTTTTGCAGAGTCTTTTGATAAAGCTATATCTATGATAGACAAAAAACACGATAAAGCTATAACATATGATGCTATTATTATTGACAGACCTATGCGTGATATGGAGTGTATAGATACTGCAAGAAGCATACATAAATATATGGGTGATAAATGCCCGAAGATTTTAATATCAACCTTTGATTATGGGGATATAGAGAAAGAGACAACATCTATAGAAAACGTAGATTTTATTGGACGGCCTATATTTTGCTCAATGCTTTATAAGAAGATGTCAGAGTTGTTTGACAAGACGGGTGACAGTGAAGGTAAGCCGAGTGGTATTGATGTTGAAGCGGATGATTTGACAGGAGTACACCTGCTTGTGGCTGAGGATAATGACCTTAATTGGGAGATAATAAGAGAGCTGCTTAATATGTATAATATAACTGCGGATAGAACTGTAAATGGACTTGAATGTCTGAATGTCTTAAACAGGGCTTCTGCGGATACTTATAACATGATATTTATGGACATTCAGATGCCGGTTATGAATGGATATGAGGCGACAAAGTCAATTAGAAAGCTGGCTAATAAGAAAAAGGCAGATATTCCTATAGTTGCAATGACTGCAAATGCATTTGGAACAGATATATCAGCCTGTTATGATGCCGGAATGAATGGATATGTATCGAAGCCTGTTGATATTAAACTTGTACTTAACGAAATTAGAAAAAACATATAGCAATCTGGATAAAATTCATTAAATATGGAGTCGTGCAAGTTAAATGGATATAATAATAAGCTGTTAAAGAATACAATATTTAAGTTATATATGAAAAATAAAAAGGATATATAGTATAAGATATGGACAAAGATATATTGATTTTGTATACTATAGTGCGAATGTATGTTTTCAGGAGGTAAATAAATGACTGTAAAGGAATGTTATGATAAAGCAGGTGCCGATTATGCGGATGCTATTAACAGACTTGGAACAGATGCTTTAATTAAAAGATTTAGCATAAAATTCTTAGATGACAAGAGCTTCCAATCATTGAAGGAGTCTATAGAGGCAAAGGATGCAGAGGGTGCATTTAGTGCCGCACATACACTTAAGGGAGTTGCAGTAAACTTAAGTTTTACGAGTCTTTATGAAGTGAGCTCAGAGCTTACAGAGAAGCTTAGAGGACGAAAGCTTGAGGATTATGAGGAACTCTACGCAGCTGTTGCACAGCAGTACGAGAGAGTAGTAAATGCTATAAAGGAGCTTAATGCAGAGTAGTTTTTGTAGGATGGGGATTGTGCATTTATAAGAATGAGGAATGTCAATATGAATGTGACAGAATACACAGAGGATCAGCAAAAAGAAATTGAGCTTGGAAAAAATGCAGGTATTGATGTATCTGCATATGAGAACCATGAGTTTTTAGCTATTCAGATGCGCCAGATAAGACTTGGACTTATGGGTAATCTGCCTGTATCATATTATGCAAAGCCTGAATTTGATTGGCTTCAGATGGAAGAAATCAGAAAGGGTCTTAAGGATAAGGTGGATGTAACTAAGTATGCTGATGCAGCCATGACATATGGTATGATGCGTCAGATCAGGAAAGCACTTAGCATAGGACTTGATTTATCAGAGTATAAGAATCTTCATCCTGGAGTACTTAAGCAGATGCGTAAGGCTGTCCAGTCTAAGGTGGATATTATGCCTTACGTGAAAGCGGGATATGACGAGGAGCAGTTAGAACAGATAAGGATTGCATTAGAAGAAAATTTAACAGATATAAAGAATTATGTATCTGCCAGCTTAAGAGGTGCGTCTTTAAGACAGATAAGGCTTGGATTGGAACAGAAGGTAGATGTCTCACTGTACGCCAACGGGGATATGAATTGGCAGCAGATGCGAGAGGTAAGGCTTGGACTTTATCACAGATTAGAGGTAAGATATTATCTTAATACACTCTATTCATGGGAGCAGATGCGGGAGATAAGGCTTGGACTAGAGGATGGACTGCCTATAGAGCAGTATATAAGCTTTATGTATACCTCAAAGACTATGCATGATATTCGTGTTGACCTTAAAAAAGGCATAAGAGCAGGAACGGGTAATAATTCTCTGATAAAGAAACAATACAGTGAGTTTGAATTGTTCTTAAATGAAAATATGATGGAGGCAACGATATTCCTTCAGGATAAATCTATGAAGGTTGACCGTGAAAAGCTGATTTTGGCACTTGAACAAAACAATGTCAAAAAGGGAATCAATTATGAGACCATGGACCTTATATGCGAGGGCAAGTCAGAAAGTGATATAGTTATAATAGCAAGAGGTAAAGTACCTGAGCCGGGAAGTGACGGCTGGTATGAGTTCTTCTTTGATACGGAGCTTAAAACGCATCCAGTATTACTTGAGGATGGTTCTGTTGATTATAAGAATGCAAAATGGTTTGAGATGGTTAAGCAGGGACAGAAGGTTGCATATTACCATTTTGCTGAGACTGGAAGCGCTGGCTACAAGGTAAATGGTGAGGAAATTCCTGCTAAGAAGGGAAAAGAGAAAAAACACCTTTCCGGACAAAATTTTATACTTCTTAAGGACAATCAGACATATCTGTCAAGTATAGATGGTAAGATAGAGCTAAAGGGAGATAACCTTGACATAAGTAGTATGCTTGTATTAGAGGAGGTTAATATTTCTAATGGTAATGTGAACTTCAATGGTTCAGTGTATGTAAAGGGAACTGTGGCAAGAGGCTCTCAGATTATAGCAACTGGAGACATATTTGTGGATGGCTTTACAGAGGGTGCTATAATAGAAGCAGGTGGAGATGTTATCCTTAGAAAAGGTAATAATGCCGATGGAAGAGGATATGTAAAGGCAGGCGGAGATGTCCGCGGAGTGTTTTTTGAGGCAGCCAATATTATGGCTATGCACGATATTAAGGCTAACTACTGTATGAGCAGCGAGCTTCATGCAGGTGGTAAGATAGAGGTATCAGGAAGAAATGGTGTGCTTGTAGGTGGACTTGCCTGTGCTGATAATGAGATAAAGGCACATAATGTAGGTAATCAGACTGGACTTATGACGAGATTATATGTTGGAAATAAGGATCAGATAACTAAGGAGGAGGTTAATTTAGCCAAGAAAGAAAGTAAGGTAGAGCAAGAGTTAATTATTCTTAAAAATGCCTATATGGAATTCAAGAAGAAGTACCCTAAGGAAATGCTGATTGTTAATCCTATGTATCTTAAGCTTGAGGATGCTATATACACTAAGGAGCTTGAGACCAATGAATTACTCAAGAAGAAGCAGGAACTTGAAAATAGAAAGAAGAAATCCCGGAGTGTTAAGATTGTTATTATAGGAAATGTATACCCAGGAGTTAACGTAGAGATAAATGGTATGCTGTGGCGTTCAAAACCATTAAGAGGAGTAGTACTTAAGGATGGAAATGGTCACGTTAAGATACAGCGATATGCATAACAGGGGGATAAAATGAGAAATAAGATACTTATAGTTGATGATGTAGAGATAAACAGGGCAATTCTTGGTTCCATTCTTGAGAACGATTATACTATACTTGAGGCTGAAAATGGAGTTCGTGCTTTAGAGGTTGTGGAAGAAACTCAAAATGAACTCACAGCCATATTACTTGATTTAGTAATGCCAGAGATGGATGGAATAAGAGTCCTTGAAATACTTAATGAGAAAAAACTTATAAATTCGATACCTGTATTGGTTATAAGTGGTGACTCATCATATGAGATTGAGAAGAAGTGTTTTGAGCTTGGAGTAACAGATTATATCACAAAGCCTTTTAATAATGTTATCATTAAACAGCGTGTCAAGAATGTTTCAAGCCTTTATGATTACAAGCTTAAGCTTGAGGAAAAGGTTGAGGAGCAGACAGCAGTTTTGAGAAAGGCTTATCAGACACTTAAGGTGCAGGCTGAGAAGCTTCATAGGAATAATCAGATGATTATCGATATGTTAGGTACAGTAGTTGAGTATCGTAATCTGGAAAGTGGAGAGCATATACAGAGAGTTAAGTATTACACTAAGATATTGGCAGAGAAAACTATGACGGAATATCCTGAATATAATCTTACACCAGAGAAGATATCCACCATAGTATCATCAAGCTCTCTTCATGATATAGGTAAGATTACAATACCTGATAGAATTCTCCTTAAGCCGGGAAGACTTACAAAGGAAGAGTATGAATACATGAAATCCCACACTATAAGGGGCTGCGAGCTTCTGGATGAGATAAATCAGGAATGGGAGCCAGAGTCAAAGAAAGCAATATATGAAATATGTCGTTCACATCATGAACGATATGACGGAAAGGGTTATCCTGACGGATTAAAGGGAGAGGAGATTCCACTTTCAGCACAGCTTGTTTCTGTTGCTGATGTATATGATGCACTGGTAAATGAGAGATGCTATAAGGATGCTTACTCTCCTGATGAGGCATACAGAATGATTGTTAATGGAGAGTGCGGAGCATTTTCACCTAAGCTTATGGATGTATTCCGTAAGGTAAGAAAAGAATTTGAGAATGTACAAGCCAAAAAGAGTTTACAGATATAGAAAGGAAATATGACATGATAAGTGCAAATGGAGTAACATTAAGACTTGGAAAAAAGGCATTGTTTGAGGATGTAAATATTAAATTTACAGAGGGAAACTGCTATGGACTTATAGGAGCTAACGGTGCTGGTAAGTCAACATTTTTAAAAATATTATCAGGTGAGCTTGAGCCTACAAGCGGAGATGTTATAATGAATGACGGAGAGAGACTTTCAGTTCTCCAGCAGGACCATTTTAAATATGATGCATATATGGTTCTTGATACAGTCATCATGGGTAACAAGAGATTGTATGAGATAATGAAGGAAAAGGATGCCATTTATGCCAAGGAAGATTTTACAGATGAGGATGGAATAAGGGCTTCTGAGCTTGAGGCAGAGTTCGCAGAGATGGATGGCTGGAATGCAGAGTCAGATGCGGCTACACTTCTTAACGGTCTTGGTGTAGAGTCAGATATACACTATAAGATGATGAGTGAGCTTGATGGTAACCAGAAGGTTAAGGTGCTTCTTGCACAGGCACTTTTCGGTAATCCGGATGTGCTTTTACTAGATGAGCCTACAAACCATTTGGATTTGGATGCTATTGCATGGCTTGAAGAATTCCTTATTAATTTTGAGAATACAGTTATTGTTGTATCACATGACAGATATTTCCTTAACAAGGTATGTACACATATTGCAGATATAGATTATGCCAAGATTCAGCTCTATGCCGGAAACTATGATTTCTGGTATGAGTCAAGCCAGCTTATGATTAAGCAGATGAAGGAGGCTAATAAGAAGAAGGAAGAGAAGATTAAGGAGCTGCAGGAGTTTATTCAGAGATTCTCAGCAAATGCTTCTAAATCTAAGCAGGCTACATCAAGAAAACGTGCACTTGAGAAGATTGAGCTTGATGAGATTAAGCCATCAAGCCGTAAGTATCCTTATATAGATTTCAGACCTAAGAGAGAGATTGGTAACGAGGTATTAACTGTATCTAACATATCTAAGACAGTTGATGGAGTTAAGGTGCTTGATAATATATCATTTACAGTAGGACATGATGACAAAATAGCATTTGTAGGTCCTAATACAATTGCAACAACTACTTTGTTCCGTATACTTGCAGGAGAGCTTGAGCCTGACGAGGGAACATTTAAGTGGGGAGTTACAACCTCGCAGGGATATTTCCCTAAGGATAATACAAAGGAGTTCGATAATGACCTTGTTATAGCAGACTGGCTTGCACAGTACTCAGATGATAAGGATGCAACATATGTAAGAGGCTTCCTTGGAAGAATGTTGTTTGCAGGTGAGGATGGCGTCAAGAAGGTTAAGGTATTATCAGGAGGAGAGAAGGTTAGATGTCTCTTATCCAAGCTTATGATAATGGGTTCTAATGTTCTTATATTAGATGAGCCTACAAACCATCTTGATATGGAATCAATCACTGCACTTAACAATGGACTTATCAAGTTCCCTGGAGTTGTACTTTTTGCATGTCAGGATCATCAGTTTGTACAGACAACCGCAAACAGAATTATGGAGCTTACCAATTCAGGACTTATTGATAAACAGACAACATATGACGAGTATCTTGCTAATGATGAGCTTGCAAGAAAACGTCAGGTTATGAATATGTCAAATGATGATGAAAATTAATAAAATTATATAAATAAGAAAGAAGGATTAGGATATGATAGACGGAAAGAAAACTATGCTTTCAGGAATGCAGGCAACTGGCATGATAACACTCGGTAATTACCTCGGAGCATTGAAAAACTGGGTTAATTTGAGTGATGAAGAGGGAATTAAGTGCTTTTACGGAATAATGGATTTACATTCTATAACAGTAAGACAGAATCCTACAGAGTTCCGTCAGAATGCTAAGCGCCTTTTACAGCTTTATATAGCTGCCGGACTTGATCCGGAGAAGAACTGCATCTTTTTCCAGTCACATGTTTCAGCACACTCGGAGCTTGCATGGATTCTTAACTGCTTTACTTATATGGGCGAGATGAATCGTATGACACAGTTCAAGGATAAGGCTGCAAAGCATGCAGATAACATTAACACAGGTCTGTTCACATACCCTGTACTTATGGCAGCAGATATTCTTCTCTATCAGGCAGATTTAGTTCCTGTAGGAAAGGATCAGATGCAGCACCTTGAGATAACGCGTGATATTGCCAATCGTTTCAATGGTATATATGGAGACGTATTCACAATACCAGAAGGATATATGGGCAAGAGCGGTGCAAGAATAATGAGCTTGCAGGATCCTACCAAGAAGATGTCTAAGTCAGACGAGAATCCTAATGCAAGTATTTACCTGCTTGATGATAAGGACACTATTATGCGTAAGTTTAAGAAGGCTGTCACAGACTCAGATGGACAGATTACTTACAGTGATGAGAAACCGGGAATCCGTAACCTTATTGATATATATTGTGCAGTTGCATCAAAGACAGTTGACGAGGCACTTAAAGAATTTGAGGGAATGGGTTATGGTAAGCTTAAGGAGATAGTAGGAGAGGCTGTAGCAAATGAGCTTGCACCTTTACAGGCAAGATATGATGAGCTTACTAAGAACAAGGAATATATCGACAGAATAATCAAGGATAATGCAGAGCAGGCAGCTTATTATGCCAATAAGACTTTGCGCAAGGTTAAGAAAAAGGTTGGATTTACTGAGATGCCAAGATAGTTATGGGCTTGTACAGGGCTTATAATTGAAATTGGTAAATAATATAAAATGCGGAGCAGTCAGGCAAGAAACACATTTTAAGATTCTTGGTCTAGCTGCTTCGTTATTTTATTTGTGTTACTATTAATAAGCTCATCCTTTTGCTTACGGGTAAGCTGCTTTATGTGATACTCTCTGCTCATAGCTTCTTCTTTAGTGGTGAATTCCTCATAATAAACCAGCTTTACCGGAGTTCGGGAACGAGTGTATTTAGCTCCGGTTTTGCTGTTATGAGCCTTGATGCGGTTATCAAGGTTTGTGGTCCATCCTGTGTATAGAGTACCATCACTACATTCAACAATGTAAGTGTAATTACTGTTGCTCATTCTTGGTTTCAGTATCAAGTGTTCCCAAAAACAGAGTAAGTGCTATACATACTGCAAATACAATTATACCGATTATAATCTGAGCAATACTTGTGCCTGACATATCATATTCCTGCTGTACCTTATAGAATATGGAGAAAGGTGAGGCGATTATAAGTCCGAGTATTCCGCTGAAGGTTGCCGATGCATAATGCATAAATAACCATTCTATCAGCTTTGATATGAAGAATATTCCAATTATACAGCCTATGGCAAATGGTGCAAGTATAAGAGCACGATTAAGCATTGCTGCAAAATCAAAATCCTTTAATGCGGTGATGAAGTCCTTAACTGCAGTTATTACACCGAAGTAGTAGCCAAGTATCATAAGAACAAGTGAGCCGCTCACACCAGGGATTACCATTGTGGCAGCAGCGATAATTCCCATGAAGAATATCTTAATTATAGTTGATGCATTGGCAACGAGAAGTACACCGCTTTCGCTGTCACCATTCATAAATAACATTCCTATTGCAAGTGCAGCAAGAAGAATAAATAAGATTACATTTACAGGTATTGATTTTTTAGTATCCTTCTGCCATCCATCACGAAGTGATTTGATAACCATAGGAAGCCCTCCGAGTATGAGCCCTGTGAAGGCTGTTGAGGTTATAAATGGCTGGTTCGCCAGGAGCCAAGGGATTATGAATGTAAAACCTACAACTCCTATAACCATTCCTATTACAATAGGAAAGAGGGTTTTAATGCTTTTTTTGAACTCCTTGAGTAAATTGGAGATGGCAGATAGAAGCTTATCATATATTCCAAAAGATACAGCCATCGTTCCGCCGCTAACACCAGGGATAACATTTGCCACACCGACAAAAATGCCTTTTATTACTTCAACTAGAAAATTCATGTCTTGCTCCTTTATTGTTTAATTATATTTATTATTATATGGAAAGTATTATAACTGCTATAAATAAAAATATCAAATAAAACGTGTCTTGCCTGTAACTTTTATTAATGATATACTACTTTTATTGTCGGTTAGATACAAGATATAAAATAATAGGAGAGATACAATGAGAAAAAATAAGCTTATTATATATTTTTTGCTTATCATGGCACTTTTACTTGCTGGCTGTGGTAACAAGAAAAACAAGAATACAGGAGATAGAACAGAGGTTACAACTCCGTCTGATGCGGCTTATGTCACAGAAGTATCAACGACAGAAGAGACACCACAGCTTGAGATGGATGAGTATGGCTATTATATTGTAAATGACAGCGTTTCCGTGTCAGTTGAGCTTGCGAGTGTGTATGTAAGTGCAGATACAAGCTCTGCCATATATATGCTTGCAGATAATGGCAATGTGATGAATAGAACAGGTTATAACGATACATGGACAAGGGTTGTTATGCAGAACACAAGCTTTTATGTGCTCTCAAGTGATGTTACAGTGATAGAGCAGCCCGCTGAACCTGAGAATACAAATGATAATGTTGCAACTCCTGATGATGCTTCAAGAGCCAAAAAGGTGGTTATTGATGCTGGAAATCAGGCAAATGCAAGTATCTCTACTGAGGCTATAGGTCCCGGAAGTGGAGATACCAAGGCATGTGCAAGTGCGGGTGCAACAGGAACTACATTTGGAACTAAGGAATCTGAGCTTAACCTGAAATACGCACTGCTGCTTAAAACTGAGCTTGAGGACAGAGGCTACGAGGTTGTGCTTACAAGAGATACAAATGATATCGATTTATCGAACAAGGCAAGAGCTGATATAGCTAATGCTTCTGGTGCATCAGCATATATAAGGATAGAGATGAATCAGAGCAGTAATGCTGAGTTAAATGGTGTTATGGCAGTTTGTATGCCTGAGGATTCGCCATATAACAGCAGTCTGTATCAGGACAGTAAATCACTGTCTACAAGAATCTTGCAGGGTATTACAGAGAGTGTTGATGTAACTAACTGTGGTATATATGAGACTGATCAGATGACAGCAATCAATTGGAGCCAGATACCGGTTACAGAGATACATCTAGGATTTCTTACAAATGCTACTGATGAGGGTAATCTTATTTCTGAGGAATATCAGAAGAGCCTTGTCACGGGCATAGCGAATGGAATTGATTACTTCATAAAATAAATGAAGCTTTATATAAGGAGGAAAAACTTTGAAGGAATATGTATTAATAGGTGATTCAACAGCAGACTTACCGATAGAGGTTGTTAAGAAGCTTGGAATTAGAATAATTCCATTTTCATATGCGATAAATGATGAGGTATATAACTATTATCTTGATGAGAAAGATGGCGATATAAAAGATTTCTATGACAGGCTTAAGAAGGGTGCAATGCCTGTAACATCGCAGGTAAATCCTGTTACATACAAAGAGATATTTGAGGAGTATGCAGGCAAGGGAATAGATATATTATATCTGTGTTTCTCATCAGGCTTAAGTGGTTCGTTCCAGACAGCAGTGCTTGGCGCTGATATGGTTAAGGAGGATTACCCTGATGTGAGAATAGAGGTTATAGACTCATATTCTGCATCAGTAGGAGAGGGAGTTTTCTTATATGAGGCAGCAGTTAAGAAGCAGAGTGGTGCAGACTTTGATGAGCTTAAGGATTGGATAATTGAGAAGAGACATAAGGTTAGTCATTGGTTTATGGTTGAGGACTTATTCCATTTAAAGCGTGGTGGACGTGTGTCTGCTGTTGAGGCAATGGTCGGAAGTGCTCTTAAGATTAAGCCTATATTAAGTGTTGATGAGGAAGGTAAGCTTGTCGTTAAGTCAAAAGCGAGAGGTGTTGGAAAGGCATTGGAATATCTGATATCTAAGGTTATCGAAGAGGGAGGAGACCTTGCTGCATTGACAGCGGTAATAGGACACGCTGATTCGCCTGAAAAGGCAAACAAGATAAAGGAGCTTGTCATTGAGGCGGGCATGAAGGAAGAAAATATTATGATTGCACCGATAGGACCTATCATTGGTACTCATGTTGGTGCAGGCATGGCAGCAATCGCATTTGTACAGCAGTAAATTCATGTGTTAGACAATCGTTGGCATAATTTTTAACAATATAACGTCCGGGATTGGTGACTGACTCTATGCAGGGACGTTTGCGACAGCCGGCACTTAATGAGTGCGAAGCACGAATTTAGTGCTGCTGCTCGGAGCAATAAGCGGAAGCGGTCCCGTAATAGAGTCAGTCACCAATCTCGGACGTTATATTATTAAACGCTGTGCCAACGATTATATGACGGAAATTTGCCGAAGACAAAACAACTGTTGACACAATATATGTAAAATGTTAAAATGTTTTCGTAACAAAAATGTAATAATTTGTAACTGGATTTAAAACATTTTACAAGGCGGTTGTAACAAATGAGTAAAAGAACTAGATTAAAATTACATAATTTTTGGATGTACATGATTAAATATGTCTTTAATGGCAGATACATAGTCAGGAATATTTTAGCACTTACTATAATATGCACAATGATAGCTGCGATAAGCGGTATAACTGCTGTGGTCGGTTCGGGCAAGTCGGATAGTGAGAAAACAGAAGTGGCAGCCCAGGAAGAGGACACAGGTTATGAGATTAACATAAGCAGGATGGCTTCAATGAACCCTAGTTCAGTAAGCATGCTTGTTGCAAGTCTTGATACTGATACCCAGACAGATATACAGCCTAATGATACACAGGTTGTTGCTGAGTCCAAGAAGATACCATTTGTAGTTATTGCTGAGGATGGAATATTCGTCCGTGAGGCTGCAACTACAGATTCAGCTATGGTAGGTTCGCTTTCTTTAAATGATACAGGAGATGTTCTCTCAGATGAGGGTGAGTGGTTAAACATCAATGTATATGATATTACAGGATATGTTAAGTCAGAATATGTGCTTACAGGTGATGACGCGTTGGCATATATTGCTGCTAATGAGACAGATGATGATACAGCTTCAGAAAAGACTGATTCAGTATCTTCTGATAATAAAAAGCAGGGCACAACTACAGAGCAGCCTGCTACAGATAAAGCTACTACAACAGAGAAGGCTACAACAGAACAGTCAACTACGGAACAGCCTACAACAGAGGCTCCTGCTAATAACAGCACCACAGTGGGAACAACTACAAGAGATGCCATATCATTAAGTGATGCAGATATAAATCTCATGGCAAGTGTTATGACATTGGAGTGTGGTGGCGAATCCTACGAGGGACAGCTTGCAGTAGCTAACGTAATTCTTAACAGATATTTATCAGGTGCATATGGCAGCACAATGAGTGATGTATGTTATGCACCGGGACAGTTCTCAGTAGTTGGAACATCATCATTTAACAGTTATGTACAGAATGGAGCACAGGCAAGCTGCTTACAGGCAGCAAGAGATGCTCTTGCCGGTAATAATAATATTGGAAGTTATACACAGTTCAGACCTGTTTCTAATGTAAATACCGGAAATCTTTCATCATACACAATTATTGGTAATCATGTATTCTTTTAAATTTGTACTGTAATAAAAAATAACTGGCACACCAGATAATTTCTAATCTTGGTGTGCCAGTTATTTTATTGTGTTATCTGTAGTTTATTTGTTGTTGTTCTTCTCACGCTTCTGGTCAAGCATTGCACGAACCTTCATAGATAATCCGAATAAGTGGATAAATCCTTCAGCGTCCTTGTGGTCATACAAATCACCAGTTGTGAAGCTTGCAAGCTCCTCTGAGTAGAGTGAGTATGGGGAAGTTGTTCCAGCCTTGATAATGTTACCCTTGTAGAGCTTGAACTTGACCTCACCTGTAACACGCTCCTGTGTGCTCTCGATGAATGCCTGAAGTGCCTCACGAAGAGGACAGAACCACTTGCCTTCATAAATCATATCTGCAAACTTATCAGAAACAAGCTTTTTGTAAGCCATTGTATCTCTGTCAAGGATTAATTCCTCAAGCTGCTTGTGAGCCTCCATAAGGATTGTTCCACCCGGTGTCTCATAAACACCACGAGACTTCATACCTACAACTCTGTTTTCAACTATATCAACGATACCTACACCATGCTTTCCGCCAAGACGGTTGAGCTCACGGATGATATCTGATACCTTCATTTCCTTGCCATTAACGGCTGTTGGTACACCCTTTACAAAATTAAGTGTAACATATTCTGCCTCATCAGGTGCCTTCTCAGGATATGTTCCAAGAACAAGAAGGTGATCCCAGTTAGGCTCAAGTGAAGGATCTTCAAGCTCAAGTCCCTCATGGCTTATATGCCAGATGTTTCTGTCACGGCTGTATGATGTTGAAACATCAAATGGAAGGTCGATACCATGTGCCTTACAGAAATCAATTTCATCCTCTCTTGACTGCATTGTCCATTCTGGCTGTCTCCATGTAGCAATAACTCTAAGGTCAGGTGCAAGAGCTTTGATGTTAATCTCGAAACGAACCTGATCGTTACCCTTTCCTGTTGCTCCATGGCAGATAGTTGTTGCTCCCTCTTTTCTTGCAATCTCAACTAATTTTTTTGCGATAAGAGGTCTTGCAAATGATGTTCCGAGGAGATATTTGTTCTCATATGTTGCATTAGCCTGTACACCAGGAACAATATACTCATCACAGAATTCATCAACTACATCGAGAATGTATAATTTCTCGGCACCTGAATATTTTGCTCTCTCATCAAGACCTTCAAGCTCGCTTTCCTGTCCAACATCGATACAAACACAGACAACATCAAAGTTATAGGTTTCCTTAAGCCAAGGAATAATAGCTGTTGTGTCAAGTCCGCCTGAGTAAGCAAGTATAACTTTTTCTTTCATATTAACCTCCTTAAATATACAGCCACATGGATAATGGGCTGATTTATGACCATTCATTTATATTTCGTCATAAATTGACTAGAAATAGTATAACCCTTGCAAATGGAATATGCAACACAAAATTATATATTTTATACATTATAAATGAATAATATACAATAATAATGAATAAAATACAAAAAATATAAGCGTTTTTCAAGAATATATTGCATATTATTTTAAATGGATGTATAATCAGACATAGTTTTTGTGAAAAGAGGGATAAAACATGGTAAAGGTTGGTATAATTGGCGCTACTGGATATGCGGGACAGGAGCTTGTGAGAATATTGCTTGCACACAAGGATGCAGAGATTGTGTGGTATGGTTCAAGAAGCTACATAGATAAGAATTATTCAGATGTATACGGAAACATGTTTGAGCTTGTAGATGCCAAGTGCATGGATGACAACATGGATGAGCTTTCTAAGAAGGCAGATGTAATATTTACAGCTACACCACAGGGTTTATGTGCATCTCTTGTTAATGAGAAGATTTTATCAGATACTAAGATAGTAGATTTATCGGCAGATTTCAGAATAAAAGATGTTGCTACTTATGAGAAGTGGTACAAGATTGAGCATAAGAGTCCTCAGTTTATAGACGAGGCTGTATATGGCTTATGTGAGATTAACAGGGAGGATATTAAGAAGGCAAGACTTATTGCCAATCCGGGCTGTTATACAACCTGCTCAATCCTTTCATTATATCCACTTGTCAAGGAGCGTATGGTTGACGTTAATACAATTATTGTGGATGCCAAGTCGGGTACATCAGGTGCAGGACGAGGTGCGAAGGTTGCCAATCTTTATTGTGAGGTTAATGAGAGTATAAAGGCTTATGGTGTAACGACACACAGACATACACCGGAGATTGAGGAACAGCTTGGTTATGCATATGATGGAACTCCTCTTACGATTAACTTTACTCCTCACCTTGTTCCTATGAATAGAGGAATACTTGTTACAGCTTATGCTAATCTTGTTAATGACTATTCATATGAGGATATAAAGGCTGTATATGATAAGTATTATGGCGATGAGACATTTATCCGTGTACTTAACAAGGGAGTATGCCCTGAGACAAGATGGGTTGAGGGAAGCAACTATGTAGATATCAATTTTGTGATAGATCCTAGAACAAAGAGAGTTGTAGCTATGGGTGCTATGGATAATCTGGTAAAAGGTGCTGCCGGTCAGGCAGTTCAGAACATGAATCTTATTATGGGATTACCTGAGAACGAGGGACTTATGATGCCTCCAATGTTCCCATAAAAAAGGAGGAGATAACATGAGAAAGATAGATGGCGGTGTTACTACACCAAAGGGATATAAAGCGGCTGGATTAAGAGCCGGAATCAAGGCCGGAAAGACTAACAAGGATATGGCGATGATATATTCACTTGTACCGGCTGCTGTAGCGGGAACATTTACAAGAAATATTGTTAAAGCTGCTCCGGTAATGTGGGATAAGAATCTGGTTGATACAGTAGGCATTGCACAGGCAGTAGTTGTAAACAGTGGTATTGCAAATGCATGTACAGGAGCTCCCGGATATGAGGATGCCAAGAAAACAGCTAAGCTTGCAGGTGACGCACTTGGCGTTGATGCGGATAAAGTACTTGTTGCATCTACAGGTGTTATAGGATTTACGCTCCCTATGGACATTATTGAGTCTGGAATAGGTATGCTTAAGGATTCAATAAGCGATAGCAGAGAGTCTGCAATAGATGCTGCGACAGCAATTCTTACAACAGATACACATAAAAAAGAGATAGCATATGAATTTGAGATAGGCGGTAAGGTGGCACATATTGGTGCTATGTGCAAGGGCTCAGGAATGATTCACCCTAACATGGGAACAATGCTTGGTTTTATAACCACAGATGTCGCAATTGAGCAGCCACTTCTGCAGAAGGCATTAAGAGCAACTATCGAGGACACATTTAATATGGTTTCTGTAGATGGAGATACCTCAACTAACGATACCGTCCTTGTGATGGCTAATGGTCTTGCAGAAAATGAGCTTATATCAGAGGAGAATGACGATTATAATACATTTAAGGATGCATTATATGCAGTAAATGAGTATCTCGCTAAGCAGATAGCTTCTGATGGTGAGGGCGCAACAAGATTGTTTGAGGTAAATGTCGTTGGAGCACCAGATGTAAACACGGCAAAGATACTTGCTAAATCAATAGTTACATCTAATCTAACCAAATGTGCTATATATGGTAAGGATGCCAACTGGGGAAGAATTCTATGTGCTATGGGTTATTCAGGGGCAGAGTTTGATCCTGATAAGGTTGATATTACGATATCAAGTGAAAATGGCAGCATAAAGCTTGTAGAAAACGGAAAGGCAACTGCATTTGATGAGGACAGGGCAACAGAGATTTTATCACCGGAGATTGTCGTTGCAACAGCAGATGTTAAGCTTGGAGATGCAAAGGCAACAGCATGGGGTTGTGACCTTACATATGATTATGTTAAAATAAACGCAGATTATCGTTCATAGTATTAATTTAGAAAGGAAGAATATTATGGTTAATAATGAATCAATGGAAATGATACTTGGCAAGGCTCAGACTCTTATAGAGGCATTACCTTATATACAGAAATTTAATGGCAAGAAGGTAGTAGTTAAGTATGGCGGAAGTGCCATGGTTGATGATAACCTCAAGTATAATGTAATTAAGGATGTTGCATTGCTTAAGCTTATTGGTATGGAGCCTATTATCGTTCATGGTGGCGGCAAGGAAATAAGTGCATGGCTTAAAAAGATTGGTAAGGAATCAGAGTTTGTAAACGGACTTCGTGTGACTGACGCAGAAACCTTAGATGTTGCAGAGATGGTATTATCTAAGGTAAACAAGAGTCTTGTAAGCATGATGCAGAAGCTTGGTCTTAAGGCAGTAGGTATAAGCGGTAAGGATGCCGGACTTCTCAAGGTTAAAAAGAAACTTTCTGGCGGCAAGGACATTGGCTATGTAGGAGAGGTTGTGTCTGCTGATAGTCAGATACTTGATACACTTATAGCAAATGACTTTATTCCGGTTATTGCTCCTATTGGTCTTGGTGAGGACGACTACCATGGATATAACATAAATGCTGATGATGCAGCATGTGCAGTTGCAACAGCAGTAAATGCAGAAAAACTTGTATTCTTAACAGATATAGAAGGAGTATTCGTAGATCCGTCAGACAAGAGCACACTTATCTCAGAGATGGATATAAATGAGGCACAGGAATTTATCGACAATGGTGTTGTCGGCGGCGGCATGCTTCCTAAGCTCACTAACTGTATTGAGGCTATGAAGAATGGTGTTGCAAGAGTACATATGCTTGATGGACGTGTGGAGCATTGTCTGTTGCTTGAGTTTTTCACTGAAAAAGGTATTGGAACAGCTATACTTAAGGAGCCTTTATTCTAGGCTTTTTAATAATGATATAGATATACTTTTGTTTAAGGTCACCTATATAAAGGTGACCTTAAATAATTTATTTTACATAATTTTACATATAAGAAAGGTCTTGAAATATAGAGTGGTATCGGGTTATAATGACAAGTGTATGTCAGTATATATTATTATGCATATTGGCTGAGTTAAAAGAGTCGGACACGCAGCTTGCGTGACCTGAAAAGAGGTATGGTTGTGATAGACGAGAATAAGGTTGCACTTATGACAAAGCTTGCCATCTATGAAAAACATGAGAGTGGACGCAATCTTGTCATGAGCAAATATTATGAAGGTGACTATGTCAGATACAATGTATTAAAAACATGGGTGGCAGCAACTGTGGCATATTGGGTTATAATTGCTGCATATATATTTATGTCATTTGATGATTTGCTTGCTAAGGTTAATGATATAGATTATTTTGATTTGATGTATAAGATTCTTGGTGCTTATGCAGCTTTCTGTATAGTGTATTATCTTATTTCGTCAGTAATATATCGTTATAGATACATAAAGGCAAAAAAAGGTCTTGTTGAATATAACTCTAATTTGAGGGATTTGATTGAGCTTGAGGGCGGACCGATGCATAGAGGCAAGGTAGCCAAAGGAACAAGGGTTAATATGGCCTCCTCACAGAATAAGTCAGGTGAAGCTAATGCTGCTAAGCCAAAGACAAGAGTAAACCGTTCAGAGATTGTCAAGCAGCGTGAGGCAGCTGAGGAGAAGAGAAAAGAAGCAGAGATAATTGAGAATGTTAAGAAGCGTAACGAAAGAATCGCCATTCAGAACGAGGAGAAGCTAAGACAGCAGAGACAGGCTGAGGCAGACAGAAAGCGTATTCAGGAGAGAAGAAAGCAGCTTGAGAGAGAACAGATGGAGAAGCTTAGAAATGAGCGTATGCAGCAGATGCAGCGTCAGAATCATACATATAATAACACAGGTAATAACGAAGGGAGCAATAGATAAATGACAGGATTGTTGACGGTTAGAGATGCCATAAGAGATTTTTTAAGAAAGTATGATGAGATAACAACACCTGTAATACGTTTTGTTGCAGCCTTGATTGTTTTCTATTCAATAAATTCAATGTATGGATATTCAGGTTTGTTTGAGAAGGGAATAGTTGTATTTTTACTTGCAGTTATATGTGCCCTTACATCAGACACAGTAGTAGTGTTGCTTGGTGGAATAGTTGTATTGGTGAATGTACTTGGTATCTCCATGGAGCTTGGCATAATGTGTCTGGTATTATTCATTTTAATATACTGTATGTATATGCGTATGTTCCCTGAATGTGCATGGGTGCTTGCATTTGTACCTATTATGATGATGCTTAAGATGTATTATGCAGTACCACTTGTAGTTATGATATTTGCAGGTGCTTCAGGAATAGTTCCTACAGCATTTGGTGTATTATTATATTATTTTGCAACACATGTAAGAGATATAGTTGATGGCAAAATGCTTGATGACGAGGATTTTCAGTCATACAAGTACATAGTTGATGAAGTTGTTAAGAATAAGGCAGTTCTTGCACTTATTATATCTGCAGCAATAGTTATATTAATTGCATCTATTATCTATAAGCTGCCATTTAATTATTCATGGTATGTTGCTATAGGTGTAGGTGGAGTATGTAATATACTTTTCTCTATAATTGTCAATTCTGCTGTAGGTGCAGATATCTCGGCAGGAAGTGTATTTATAGGTTCTTTGATAGGAATTGTGCTTGCACTGTTTGTACAGGTGTGTAAGAGAGTTGCAGATTATTCCAAAAAAGAGTCAGTACAGTTTGAAGATGATGACTTCTATTACTATGTTAAAGCTATACCAAAATATAACATGGGTAAAAAGAAATCGGACACACAGACTAATAAAAAGGCTGTGTCACAGGAAACAAGAAAGAAAATGGATACTAAGGCGAACAGATAAATAACAGATTAATGGGGTGGGCTCTTGAAGAGGTTATTAGCATCATTAAGTACCAGCTTTGACTGGTTCTATGTTCCGCACATATCAGTTACGGATATAATAGAGATAATTATCTTATCATACCTTTTGTACCATGTAATTCTCTGGTTTAAAAAGACCAGGGCATGGACATTATTTAAGGGTATGGTTGTATTCTTGATTTTTACTGCATTTGCGGCACTTTTCCAATTAAATACTATACTCTGGATAGTTAAAAATGCCATAAATGTCGGTATTCTAGCTGTTATTATATTGTTCCAGCCTGAGCTCAGACGTGCGTTAGAGGAGCTTGGACGTAAGAATATTATATCAGATGTACTTACCCGTGATGACAAGGGTGATAAGAATTTCAGGGTTAATGACCAGACAATACAGGAGATAATTGCTGCTGCTACTGATATGAGTAAAAATAAGACAGGAGCACTTATTGTAATTGAGCAGGACGTTGCTCTAGGAGAGTATGAGAGTACAGGAATATCTATAGATGCAGCTATATCAAAGCAGCTAATTGAGAATATCTTTGAACACAATACACCTTTGCATGATGGTGCTGTTATCATCAGAAATAATCGTGTAGTTGCAGCTACCTGCTATCTTCCACTTACGGGAAGAAATGATTTGAATAAGGACCTTGGAACAAGACACAGAGCTGCTGTCGGTATCAGTGAGGTTTCTGATAGCATGACTATAGTTGTGTCTGAGGAAAATGGTACTATATCTGTGGCCAAAGCAGGTATATTATATAGAAATCTTGATGCTGAGTCACTTAAAAAGCAGCTTATGACACTTCAGGTTAAGCCGACTGAATCAAGACGTGCCAGAAGAAGAGGAGGGAAGAAGAGTGAAAAAAACATTTCTAAATAATTTCCCTTTGAAAATATTATCAGTAGTCTGTGCTATTATATTATGGCTTGTTGTAATGAATATTTCGGATTACACTATGACAGTGGAGATAGATGATATACCTGTCACAAAGCTGAATGGTGATGTACTTGACGAATTAGACCAGGTCTATGACGTAGAGAAGGGTGATACGGTTGACATAATAGTTAAAGGCAGACGTTCTGTTGTAACCCAGCTATCTGCCTCAGATTTTATGGCTACTGCTGATTTATCATCTATGTCTATTACTAATGCAGTTCAGATTAATGTTGAGCCGGTAGACCAGTCGCTTAAGAATGATATATCAATAACCTGCGTTGATAATGTTATGAAGCTTATTTTGGAAGATAAGGTGTCAATGCAGTTTCCTGTATATATTAATGTTCAGGGAAATCCAAGTGATGATTATGCCGTGTGTGAGACAGTTGCATCACCTAATATTGTAACTGTTGAAGGACCTAAGAGCGCAGTCAATAAGATTGTTTCTGTTGAGACTACAATAAGTGTATCGGATAAGAACTCAGAGTTTAATAGTACGGGTGATATTAAGCTATACGATGCCTATGGAGAGGTTATATCTAATGACAAGATAACTATAAACCATGATACAGTTGACATAAGTGTAAAGATTTATCCAAAAAAGACAGTCAATGTCAATGTTGACGTGAAAGGTAAGCCTGAGGATGGATATGCTATTGCTGAGGTTCAGTATCAGCCGCAGACTGTTGTTATAGCAGGTCCACAGGAGGATGTAGATAAAATTGACTCAATAGATATAAATGATATATCTGTAAGTGGAATGAATGAGGATTTACAGACAACGATTAATCTCAATAAATATCTTCCTGATGGTGTAATTGTGGCAGATACCAGTGGAGATGTGGTTGTCAATGTTGCTATAGAGAAGATGGAGGAGAAAACCATTACTCTTGCAACTAAGGATATTACATTTAACAATAAGCAGGATGGATATATATATACATTGTCACTGTCGGAGGGCTATGGAGTAAATGTATCAGGACTCTCTCATATAATAGAGGGCATTGAGGTTAAAGATATTAATCCATCTATAGATTGTACAGGGCTTTCTGTGGGAGAACATTCTGTCACGATAACTCTTACTGATATAGAGGGTGTTGAATATTCATTTAAGGGTAATGCGGTTATAGATGTCCAGAAGGGTAAGTAGATATGGAAAGTGAGAATAGTCTTAATATTAAGAAACTGAATCAGGCAGTTAATGAATGTAATTACATAGTTTTTTTTGGTGGAGCAGGTGTATCGACTGAGAGTGGAATACCGGATTTCAGAAGCGTTGATGGTTTATACAATCAGAAGTACAAGTATCCCCCTGAGACAATTATAAGCCACTCATTTTTTATGAGCAGACCAGAGGAATTCTATGAGTTCTATAAGGATAAAATGCTATATACAGATGTAATTCCTAATGATGCTCATAAAAAACTAGCTGAGCTAGAGGCTGCTGGTAAGGTTAAGGCTGTTGTGACACAGAATATAGATGGTTTACATCAGGCTGCTGGAAGTAAGACAGTATTAGAGCTTCATGGTTCAGTGCATAGAAATTATTGTATGAATTGTGGTAAATCATTTGACCTTAAGTATGTTAAAGAGTCAGATGGTGTGCCTAGATGTGATGAATGTGGCGGTATGATTAAACCTGACGTTGTTTTGTATGAGGAAGGACTTGACCAGAACACTCTTACAGAGACAGTAAAGCATATATCTAAAGCAGATATGCTTATAGTAGGTGGTACATCTCTCGCTGTCTATCCGGCAGCAGGTCTTATAGATTATTTTAATGGAAAGTATCTTGTTGTTATTAATATGGATAAGACACCTAGAGACCAATATGCAGATATAGTTATCAATGATAAGATTGGAAGAGTTCTATCACAGATAAAGATATAATATACAGGAGTATATAATGCCAAAAAGCTCAAATCAGAAGCTTAAAATTGTATATTTGATGAAGATACTGCTTGATAATACAGATGAAGAGCATGCGATGTCTATGGTCGATATATTAGCAGAACTTAAGAAGTATGATATATCTGCTGAGAGGAAAAGCATTTATAATGATATGGAATCACTGAAACAGTATGGCTTAGATATTATCGGTGAGCAGAAAAACAGGACTTATTACTATCATGTTGCAAGCAGGCAATTTGAGATAGCCGAGCTACAGTTATTGGTTGATACAGTTCAGTCAGCTAAGTTTATAACAGCTAAAAAGTCAAATGAGCTTATTAAGAAGCTTGAAGGGTTGGCTAGCAAATATGATGCCACTAAGCTGCAGAGACAGGTATATGTATCAGGTCGTATTAAGACCATGAACGAAAGTATATACTATAATGTGGATAAGATACATCTTGCTATATTCACAAACAGTCAGATAAGATTCCAGTATTTTCAGTGGAATGTAAAAAAACAGCAGGAGTTAAGACATGATGGCAGATTTTATCAGGTAAGCCCTTGGGCTCTTTCATGGGACAACGAGAATTACTATCTTGTTGCATATGACAGTGACGCAGAACAGATAAAGCATTTCAGAGTTGATAAGATGCTGCACATAAGCGGGATTTCTGATAAGCGAGAGGGACGAGAAAGCTTCAGGCAATTTGATATGGGTGTATATGCAGGTAAGATGTTTGGTATGTATGCCGGAGAAGAGCAAACTGTAAAAATTTTATGTGATAATAAATTAGCGGGTGCGATTATAGATAGATTTGGAAGAAATGTATTTATGATACCATATGATGATTTGCATTTCACAGTTAATGTAGACGTTTCGGTAAGTCTGCAGTTCATACACTGGGTTATGGCATTGGGTGATGGGGCAAAGATAGTAGAGCCGCCTGAGGTTGTCTCCAAGGTACATGATGAGATAAAGCGATTATCAGAACAATACAGATATATGTGAGACAGACTATAGTCTGTCTCTGTTTATGTAATAATACATTGTAGAAAAAAATTGAAGATTTGTAGGAACCCCTCTTTGGGGATTTATACTATTGTGAAATATGGTATTTATATAATCAACATTTCCATATCTCCAGCCTGTTCCTATGGCATGCCGGATATTTCGTTCAACTCTTGATGGAGTTACGTTGTATGTATGGGCAACATCCACATACAGCCGTTTAGTAATGTTACGGAGATATGTATTATCATCCTCAATAAGCCGTATTCCTTCAATAATATATGCATACCCAAGCAGACTTGAGGGGATACCTATATCCAAAAGTATTTTGTGCAAATCCCTAATTTCATATGTGTTCATAAATAAATCCTCCCTGTGCATTTGTATGTTTAATATGTTATCTGAAATCTTGACTTTTTTATATATTTGTTTTAACATTATGTTTGTCTTAATTGACTACTGCTTATGTCATTTTTGACACAAGAAAAATCGGCAAATATATCTTAAATTCAACATTTTTCGACGTTATGTAAGGGGGACTGCTGTGTGCTTGGTGATAATATAAAAAGATTAATGTTTGAGAGGGAGCTATCGATACAAGAGCTTGCTGATATGGCAGGTATACCTTTTGAAACCTTAAGAAATATATATTATAATAAAGTAAGAGATCCGAAGGTATCTACAGTATATCAGATATCCAGGGTTCTTGGAGTATCGGTGAACACTTTGCTTGGAGATGGTGAGTTTGGTGCTGAGGAGAGCGAGCTGGTAGAGCTGTACAATGGATGTGGTAACCATGGAAAGGGACTTATCAGCCTTGTTGCCAAGTATGAATATAAGATGGCAATGAGAGAACGCTCATCAGATACATTATACAGAATACCATGTCTGATACCTGTGGGAAGAATTACTGATGGTATACCAGGTAATGGTAATGAGGTAATAGAGATTTTTACAGACAACGAGACAGCTTATATGGCTATACAGATTAGCACCAATAACTTCTCGCCTGTATTTTGCAAAGGCGACAGAATACTTTTGGAAAATAGATTTCCGGAGAATGGTGAGAGGGCTGTTTTCGAGTTTAAGGGTAAATTATATTTCAGACAGTATATAGAGATGGCTGGTAAGATTAATCTTAAGAGCATGAATAGAATCGGTGAGGATATAGTAATAAAGAGGGCTGACGAGGTTGAATGTGTCGGTACATATATTGGTATAACGAATTTATAGATAATTTGCGGAGATAATTAATATGCATACAAAAGATAATAAGACATATTTTATGAATGGAGTGAAGGGTGGAATCCCTATCGCTCTTGGCTATTTTGCGGTTTCATTTACACTTGGAATTGCAGCTAAAAAAGCAGGTATAACAGCGTTTCAGGCTACATTTATGAGTCTCACTAATGTGACATCAGCGGGAGAGTTCGCGGGCATATCTTCAATATGTGCAGGTGTCACATACATAGAGCTTGCAATAATGCAGGCAGTTATTAATCTTCGTTATATGCTTATGTCATGTGCTCTCGCACAGAGAATTGATACCAGCTATCCCTTATATCACAGATTTATAATGGGCTTTGGAATTACAGATGAGATATTTGGCGTGTCTGTTGTACAGCCCGGCAGACTTAGTCCGTATTACACATATGGCGCGATGAGTGTGTCTATACCGGCATGGTGTCTTGGAACATGTCTTGGCGTTGTGCTTGGAAGTGTTCTTCCGGCTAATATTGTCAGTGCATTGAGTGTAGCTTTGTATGGTATGTTTATTGCAATTATTATGCCTCCTGCAAGAGATAATAAGGTAGTTTTAGGGCTTGTTATTATTTCAATGCTCTTAAGCAGTGGATTTACGTATCTGCCATATTTGAAGAATATATCATCAGGTTTCAGGGTTATTATCCTTACTGTGGTGATTGCAGGTGTGGCAGCAATATTATTCCCAATAGAGGAGGATGCACAGGATGAATAAAATATATATTTATATTCTTGTTATGGCAGCGGTAACATATCTTATTCGTGTGCTTCCACTTACTCTTATTAAGAAGGATATCAAGAATAAAACAATTCGTTCATTTTTATATTATGTTCCATATGTAACGCTGGCAGTTATGACATTTCCGGCTATACTCACTGCAACTAATAATATGTATGCGGCTTTTTTCGGATTTTTGGTGGCTGTTATACTCGCATGGTGCAGAAAAAGCCTGTTTCAGGTTTCTATTACGGCATGTGCTGTGGTATTTATCCTAGAATTAATTTTATAAAAAACATTGACAAGATTGGTATTCTCTGCTATAGTCAATTCAACGCGTTAAAGCGTTGAAGATATAAAGCTAGGAGGACTAATATTTATGAAAGAGATTTCAAAGCTACTTGGTTACAGAGACAGTATTCGTGTTGTTGATGCCACACTTAGAGATGGCGGTCTTGTGAATGATTTTTATTTTACAGATGAGTTTGTTAAAAGCCTTTATCAGGCTAATATAGATGCCGGTGTTGACTATATGGAGATGGGCTATAGAGCTTCTAAGAAGGTATTCGATGAGTCTAAGTTCGGTAAGTGGAAGTTCTGTAATGATGAGCATATAAGGGAGATAGTTGGCGAGAATGATACTAACCTCAAGCTTGCTATTATGGCGGATATAGGCAGACATGACAAGGATGATTTTGATGAGAAGGTTAATTCTCCGGTTGACCTGGTTCGGGTGGCTGCTTATATACATCAGATGCCTGAGGCTATTGATATGGTCTGTGATGCAGCTAAGAAGGGATATGAGACAAGCTGCAACATTATGGCTATATCTAATGCTCAGGAGAAGGATATCAAGGTTGCGTTAGATATGCTTGGACAGACTCCGGTTGATGTTATCTACATAGTTGACAGCTTCGGCTCTTTATATCCTGAGCAGATGGCAAGAATTGCAGACCTGTACCTTGAATTTGCAGCTAAGTACAATAAGAAGATAGGTATACATGCACATAACAATCAGCAGCTTGCATTTGCCAATACTATAGAGGTATGTGGAGATGGAGTTGACTGGTTAGATGCAACTTATCTGTCAATGGGAAGAGGAGCAGGTAACTGTGCCATGGAGCTTCTTCTTGGCTTCCTCAAGAATCCGAAATATAACGTATATCCGGTATTCAAATTCATAGAGGAGCATATGCTTAAGCTCAAGGAAGAGGGAATTGTCTGGGGATATGATTTACAGTATTTGATGACAGGACTTCTTAACCAGCATCCTAGAACTGCAATACAGTTTACTAAGGATAAGAGAAATGATTATGCTGAGTTCTACAAGGAAATTCTTAATTAGTATTTAAAGATATAGTGGGTTACACAGATGTATAAGTTTCATGTGAACCCACTATATTTATGTTAATAAGCTGTGTGCAAACATAAGTATTAAAAGCATTATTATATTGCACAGGGTGAATATTCCAAGGTATTTCATTTTATTATCCGGCATTTCCTTTGCAATCTGTTTATATGATATAAGGCTTGCCATGGAGGCGATAAGTGTTCCAAGTCCGCCTATATTAGTTCCGATAATAAGTAAATTCCAATTATCAGTAAAGCCGGATAAGAGGAGAGCTGTTGGCACATTGCTTATTATCTGGCTTGACAATATTGAGACTAAAACCTCATGACCATTTAGAATATTTTCTATAAAATTTTTAAATTCAGTTATGCGTCCCATGTTACCTATAAAGACAAAAAATGCAATAAATGTTAAAAGCAGAGAGTAATCTACCTGCTTAAATAATGAGCGATTAAAGATAATTGTAATTACAATTATTATTATTGTAAGTATTCTTATATCAAGTACATCTGCAACTGATAATAGACAGAGTATAAATTCCACGCAGAATAAAAGTATATATTTTTTATTTATATGAGGTGCTTCTATGTCTAGCTTAGTTATCTGCTTACGTTTAATAAGCAATAGTGATAAAAACAGACACAGAGCTGATATAAGTGTATAAGGAAGCATAAGGGATATAAAATCACTAAAGTGCATATGTGAGCTCGCATACAGATAGAGATTCTGTGGATTACCCATAGGCATAAGCATACTTCCAAGATTGGCTGCAATTGTCTGTAAAGTTACAATCGGGATAATAAGCTTTTCTTTGTCTGCCATTTTTAATACAATAATTGCAAATGGCACAAATGTGATTAGTGATACATCATTTGTTATAAACATGCTTAGTACAAACGGAAGGAATATTAATACGAGTGATAACTGGCGTGTATTTTTTGTGTGTGAAAGGAGCTTCATGCCAATAACCCTGAATACGCCAAGCTGTTTAAAGCCAGCCATAACTGTCATAAGACAAAATAACAGCATTATAGTATTCCAGTCTATATAGGATATATATTTATCATCAGGATGTACTATAAATGAGGATATGACAGCAAGTATTATGCTGAAAACGAGAACGGTCTCCTGTTTGATATATTTTTTAATGGTATGTAAGAGCTTCATAATAAATTCCTTTGTGATAATTAATAAAATATTATAGTTAATTATTATTTAATAATTGATATTATAATATTAACACCAGAAGGAGGGAAGAGTATGTATTAAAAAAATATATTTAGCATACACTTGACAAAACCGCCCACAACATATAAAATGCAAATGATTTGCAAATTAATGGAGGGATATGCCGTGAAGATAAAGAGTTTTGTCAGGAGAGCAATCATAGTCTCTATGGTTATGATTTTAGTAATTGTTAATATGACCGGATGTGCAAAGTTTTCTGATATGCCAGGGGCAGATGGTAAGCTTAGCATTGTGTGTACTACATTTCCGCAATATGACTGGGTAAGGAATATTATAAAGGGTAAGGAAGATGTATTTGATGTAACGCTTATTATGGATAATGGTGCTGATTTGCACAATTATCAGCCAACTACAGAGGATATGATTGTGATAGGTGCGAGTGATATATTTGTATATGTCGGAGGCGAATCTGATTTCTGGATTGATGATGCTCTAAGAGAGGCGTCAAACAAGGATATGAAGATTGTAAATTTAATGGATATACTTGGTGATAATCTGTATGAGGAAGAAATTATAGAGGGTATGACAGTTGTTGAGCATGAGCATGAACATGAGCATGGAGATGACGAGGATGAGAAAGAATATGACGAGCATATCTGGCTGTCACTTAGAAATGCAGAAATACTTGTAAATGAATTGACAGATGTTATAGCTTCAATGGATGAAGAAAATGCTTCTGTTTATGAAGAAAATGCAAAAAGCTATATAGAGGAGCTTGATAAGCTTGATAATGAGTATAAGGCTGTTGTAAATGAAGCTAAGAGAAATACGTTGTTATTTGGAGACAGGT
Organism: uncultured Lachnospiraceae bacterium; assembly: GCA_934309145.1. GTDB lineage: Bacteria > Bacillota > Clostridia > Lachnospirales > Lachnospiraceae > Coprococcus_C. The sequence goes on from CAKRCW010000005.1 coordinate 158,034, forward strand.
TCTCATTTAGATATATGGTTTCTGATTATGGACTTGATTATTATGCGGCATTTAATGGATGCAGTGCTGAGACGGAGGCAAGCTTCGAGACAATAACTTATCTTGCGGGAAAGCTTGACGAGCTTGGAATTCCTGTGGTTCTTGTACTTGAAAATTCTGACACAAGTGTAGCTAAGGCAATAATAGATAATACTAAGGATAAAAATCAGGAGATACTTGTGCTTAATTCTCTTCAATCTGTGACAACTAAAGATATAGAAGCTGGAGTAACGTATTTGTCAGTTATGAGTGATAATCTCCAGATATTAAAAGCGGCTCTGTATTAATTACGGAGCCTTTAATAGTATTAGGTACAGGTTTTGTATGGTGCGGGTCTTCATATTCAGCCTGTTATTATGAAGGGACGTTTGCGACAGCCAGCACTTAATGAGTGCAAGGCACGAATTTAGTGCTGTTGCTCGGAGCAATAAGTGGAAACGGTCCCGTAATATAACAGGCTGAATATGAAGGCCCGCACCATACAAAACCTGTATCTAATACTATTTACAGTCCCTTTTATTTATAGGTATTCAAATCGGTAAAAGAGTGCTATAATACATCAATATAATAGAGGATAATTGAGGGTTCATTGGAGGATAGTTATAATGATTCAGGGAAAATCTCAGAAAAAATCTGGACTTAATATTATTATTGTGGGCTGTGGTAAGGTAGGAATGACCTTGACACGTGAGCTTGTAAGAGAGGGACATGACATAACAATAATAGATAAAAATCCACAGAAAATTCAGTCGGTAACCAGCCTGTATGATGTAATGGGACTGGTTGGCAATGGAGCAAGCTACAGTATTCAGATGGAGGCAGGTATAAAGAATGCAGACCTTATCGTGTCTGTTGCAGATTCTGATGAGCTTAACATATTGTGCTGTACGATAGCAAAGCAGGTAGGTCATTGTGCAACTATTGCAAGAGTCAGAAATCCTGACTACAGCAAGGAGGTTGGATATCTTCAGGAGAAGCTAGGACTTACCATGATTATAAATCCTGAGCTTGAGACTGCTACTGAGGCTGCAAGAGTACTTTATCTTCCAACAGCACTTGAGGTTAATTCATTTTCACATGGACAGGCTGAGATGACAAAGTTTAAAATTCCTGAGGGAAATCCACTTGATGGCATGGAGATTGCAGCTCTTAACACATATCTGTCCAACAAGGGAAAGACAGTTAATTTTCTTATATGTGCAGTTGAGCGCGAGGGACAGGTTCATATTCCTTCTGGTAATTTTGTTATGCAGAAGGGTGATATTGTATCGTATGTGGCATCCAGAAAGACTGCAAAGACATTTATGGAGAGTATAGGTTTTAAGACATCGAGAGTTAAGAATTGTCTTATTGTTGGTGGCGGTGAGGTAGCATATTATCTTGCAAAGCAGTTGCTTCATATGGGAATTTCCGTCAAGATTATAGAGTCTAATAATGCACGTTGTGAGGAGCTAAGCATATTACTTCCTAAGGCAGTCATAATAAATGGTGATGGAACTAACGAGGAGACCTTGCGCGAGGAAGGTCTTGACTATGTAGATTCATTTGTTGCACTTACGGGAATTGATGAGGAGAATATTCTTCTTACTTTACATGCACAGCAGGTATCAGGTGCCAAGGTTATAACTAAGATTGATAGAAGTAACTTTAAGAATGTAATCAATAAGCTTGATATGGGAAGTGTTGTATATCCTAGCAATATCACCTCTGAGGCAATTATCGCCTATGTACGAGCTAAGAAGAATTCAGCTGACAGTAATAACATTGAGACGTTATATCATATGTTTGATTATCGTGCTGAGGCTATAGAATTTGTGGTTGACGAGAAGTCAAGACTTACAGGTGTGCCACTTATGGAGCTTAAGCTTAAGAATGACGTTTTGGTTGCATTTATAAACAGAAATGGAAATATAATTCTCCCAAGTGGTAAAGATTGTATAGAGGTTGGCGATAAGGCGATGATAGTTACAACTCACACAGGCTTTAAAAATATTGTTGATATTCTAGCATAACAAAGGGATACAAAGAGGGGAACGATTATGAACAGGTCGATGATTAGATATATTCTGGGCTGTGTTGTCCAGATTGAGGGGGCACTTTTACTGCTTCCGTGTATAGTTGCTCTTATTTATCAGGAAAGGGAGGGCATATATTATTGCATAGTCGCAGGTGCAGCTTTGCTTATTGGTGCAATAATAAGTCACAACAAACCTAAGGAGCAGGTTATATATCTTAAGGAGGGATGTGTCACAACAGCACTTAGCTGGATTATGCTTAGTATAGTTGGCTGTGTGCCATTTATATTGACAGGTGAAATTCCAGCCTTTGCAGATGCTTTATTTGAGACTATTTCGGGATTTACAACAACAGGTGCAAGTATCCTTAATGATGTGGAGGCGTTGTCACATTGCTCACTATTTTGGAGAAGCTTTACTCACTGGATAGGTGGAATGGGAGTGCTTGTATTTTTGCTTGCCATTATTCCACTAAGTGGTGGCTCTAACATCAATCTTATGAGGGCAGAGAGCCCTGGACCATCAGTCGGTAAGCTCGTTCCTAAGGTCAAGCATACAGCACGAATTCTGTATGCAATATATATAGGGCTTACTGTTCTTGAAATTATTCTTCTTATAGCAGGAAGTATGCCTCTGTTTGATGTGTTCTGTACTGCATTTGGTACAGCGGGAACAGGTGGCTTTGGAATTAAGAATGACAGTTTCGCAGGCTACTCGCCATATTTACAGTGGGTGGTTGCGATATTTATGATATTATTTGGTGTCAATTTCAATATGTATTATTTCCTTTTGTTCAGAAATGTCAAGAAGGCATTTAATATGGAAGAGGTAAGGGGATATTTCATAATCATTGCCGCTGCTGTAGGTGTTATATTTGTTGATTTATGTGGCACAGCCGTAAATGCGGCAACAGCATTGAGAGATGCGGTATTTCAGGTTGCATCAATTATTACCACAACGGGATTTTCGTCAGTTGACTTTAATCTGTGGTCGCAGCAATGTAAGGTAATACTGGTGCTGCTTATGTTTGTGGGTGCGTGTGCCGGAAGTACAGGTGGTGGTATAAAGGTGTCACGTTTTCAGGTTTTGCTTAAGACAGTTGGAAAGGAGCTTGACTCATATATCCATCCTAAGAGCATCAAGAAGATTAAGATGGATGGAAAGCCTATTGAGCATGAGGTTGTAAGAGCTATCAATGTATATTTTATAACCTTTATGATATTGTTTGCATCATCTGTATTCCTTATATCCTTTGAGGGAAAAGATTTGGTAACAAACTTTACAGCAGTTGCGGCAACTATTAACAACATAGGTCCGGGACTCGAGATGGTAGGTCCTACATCTAATTTCTCGGTGTTTGGAACATTTTCCAAGTATGTGCTTATGTTTGATATGATTGCGGGCAGACTTGAGCTGTTCCCTCTGCTTATACTGTTTTATCCTCCTCTGTGGAGAGATATGCTTCTTAAGAAAACGCTTAAGCGTAAAAAACTACAGTAAATAAATTAATAAATGCCTTGACAAATATAGGTGAAAGATGATACCACTTATATGAATGAGGCAACACAATATAAAACAAAAGTTGAGGAGTTAATACTATGCAGGAATTAAAACCAATCAAAGAAGGAAAAGTACGAGAGATTTATGATAATGGCGACAGCCTGATTATGGTTGCAACAGACCGTATAAGCTGTTTTGACGTTATCCTTAAGAATCAGGTTACCAAGAAGGGAACAGTTCTTACACAGATGTCTAAGTTTTGGTTTGATATGACAGAGGATATTCTTCCTAATCATATGATATCTGTAGATGTAAATGATATGCCGGAATTCTTCAGACAGGAGAAGTTTGATGGTAACAGTATGCTTTGTCGTAAGCTTACTATGCTCCCTATCGAGTGTATCGTTCGAGGATACATAACAGGTAGTGGATGGGCAAGCTACAAGGAGAATGGCACAGTATGTGGTATTAAGCTCCCTGAGGGATTAAAGGAGTCAGATAAGCTCCCTGAGCCTATATATACACCATCTACTAAGGCTGAAATTGGTGATCATGATGAGAACATATCATATGAGAAGAGTATTGAAGTATTGGAGAAGATGTTCCCTGGCAAGGGCGAGGAGTATGGCTCAAAGCTTCGTGATTACACAATAGCATTATATAAGAAGTGTGCTGAATATGCACTCTCTAAGGGGATAATTATAGCAGATACCAAGTTTGAGTTTGGTTTAGATGAGAATGGTAATATTGTTCTTGGCGATGAGATGCTTACACCTGACAGTTCACGTTTCTGGCCTGCTGATGGATATGAGCCTGGACATGGTCAGCCATCATTTGATAAGCAGTTTGCTCGTGACTGGTTAAAGTCAAATGAGGGACATGACTGGACACTTCCAGAGGATATAGTAGATAAGACAATCAACAAATATCTTCAGGCATATGAGATGCTCACAGGTAAGCAGTTATAGATTGTATAAATATCTTACAAGATGGCAATTATAACCATATAAATCTATAAAGAGGTGATTATATGGTTTTAAAAGAAAAGGAAAGAGCAGCTATAGAGGACTTGCAGTCTCAGGAGAAAACCTGTATTGAGAAATACGCTAAGTATGCTGAGCAGGCTAAGGATCCTGTGCTTAAGGATTTGTTCCGTACCTTACAGCAGGAGGAACAGAAGCATTATCAGTCATTAGGACAGGTGTTGAATGGTACAGTTCCGGACAGCGATTGTAATGATAGTGATGGCGCTAATTATAATCCGACAGCGAGCTATGATGCTATGAGTAATTCAGAGGACAAGCAGTTTGATTGTTTTCTTGCCACAGATTGTATAGGTACTGAGAAGCTGGTATCATCAGAGTATAATACAGATGTCTTTGTGTTTAATAACTCTAAGTTAAGAAAGCTTCTCGCTGATATACAGATAGAAGAACAAAACCATGCGGAGATGCTGTGGAAGTATAAGACAGCTAACGGTATGGCATAGATTTACAGATAAACAGGTGCATTTTATATAAGTATGGAATGCACCTGTTTTTTAAGAGAGGGATATAGTTATGACATTGACACAGCTTAGATATGCAATTACGGTTGCAGGTGCAAATTCCATGAATGAAGCAGCACATACACTGTTTATAGCACAGCCAAGCTTATCAGCAGCTATAAGAGAGCTTGAGGACGAGATAGGAATAGTTTTATTTCGAAGGACGAACAGGGGAATTTCTGTAACTCCTGAGGGAGAAGAATTTATAGGATATGCACGTCAGGTGGTAGAGCAGTATGAGCTTATAGAGGCAAAGTATGTTGTAAATGATAATATAAAAAAGAAATTCAGTGTTTCAATGCAGCATTATACATTCGCAGTAAATGCATTTGTGGAGTTAGTCAAGCAATTTGGTATGGATGAATATGAGTTCGCAGTACATGAGACTAAGACATATGATGTAATAGAGAATGTAAAGAATTATAAGAGTGAGATAGGGATACTTTATCTCAATGATTTTAACCGAAAGGTTTTAACAAAGTTGTTTCATGAGTATGGCTTAGAGTTTCACGAGATACTTCAATGTCATATATATGTATATATGTGGAAGGGGCATCCACTCGCGAATAAGAAGCTTATAACCTTAGAGGAGCTTGAAGATTATCCGTGCCTCTCTTTTGAACAGGGAAATAATAATTCCTTCTATTTTGCCGAGGAGGTGTTAAGTACATATAATTACAAGCAGCTTATAAAGGCAAATGACAGAGCAACCTTGCTTAATTTGATGGTAGGTCTTAATGGATTTACGATGTGTTCAGGAATTATATGCGAGGACCTTAATGGAAGTGATTATTGTGCTGTACGCCTTGACTCTGATGAGGTGATGACGATAGGCTATATAGCCAGAAAGGGCGCAAGTATAAGCAAGATGGGTAAGAAGTATTTGGAGGAGCTTGAGAAGTACAAGGATAAGGCACTGGGATAAAATCTTCCTACGCCTCCTGAAGCTTACCGCATGAGAATATCAATGGCGGGGGCTTTCGCTGGGAGGTTGTGGGATTTTTTGACAGGCAGTACGAAAAATAAAAGCATTGAGTTTACATATATCAAGCGTACGCAAGTCACGGATGACTTGCGAGCGTCAACGCACATGGATGTGCGGTTTGACGCGTTAGCGCACGTTTTAATTATGTATCACTCAATGCTTATTATTTTTCAGTGCTGTTTGTTATTATCCTACTACCTCCCAGCAAAAGCCCCCGCCATTGATATTCTCATGCGGTAAGCTTCAAGAGGAGTGGGAAGATTTTATCTATTCATGCTTTAGCTTTCCGAGGAATTCCTGCATTCTTCTGTTATCAGAGCCGAACACTTCATCAGGAGTTCCTGATACTGCTACAACGCCCTTGTCCATGAAGATAACTCTGTCTGAGATATTCTTTGCGAAATTCATCTCGTGGGTTACAATAACCATAGTCATCTTAGTCTCTGCAAGAGATTTGATAACCTTGAGAACCTCACCTGTAAGCTCAGGATCAAGTGCGGATGTCGGTTCATCGAAGAACAATATCTTAGGATTTAGGGCTAGGGCTCTCGCTATGGCTACACGCTGCTGCTGACCGCCTGATAGCTGACATGGATAATAGTCCTCCTTGTCAGATAAGCCCATTTTCTTTAGAAGCTCACGAGCCTCCTCGTATACTTCTGATTTCTTTCTCTTTTGAACAACTATTGGTGCATCTGTTATGTTCTGCATTACCGTGTAATGTGGAAACAGATTAAAGCTCTGAAAAACAAGTCCAAAGTTTTTCTTTAATGACTTTAACTTGGCAGGATTCTCGTACACAGATTTATCATTTACGATTGCGACTGCCTTTTCTCCCATATAGCTTAAATCACCATAGTCCATAGTCTCAAGCATGGTTGCTATTCGTAAGAGGGTTGATTTGCCGGAGCCGGAAGGTCCGATTATCGATACAACCTCGCCCTCATGAACCTGTAAGGAGATTCCGTTTAAAACGCATAAATCTCCAAAAGATTTTTTTACATCATTCATTTCAAGATATAACATGCGGAAACCTCCTAATTATAATAGTTCATTTTCTTCTCCAGCTTCTTCATAACAAATGCAACCAAAAGATTGAATATGTAATAGAAGACAGCGGCTACAACAAATGGTGCAAATGTTGTCTCTCGTGCTGCAATTTGCTTGGCAATAGTAAACATTTCCAGATATGCAAGTGAAAATGCAAGGGAGGTGTCTTTAACCAATGTTATAATTTCATTTGTCATGGCAGGAAGAATAATTTTGATTACCTGTGGAAGAATTATTCTTATAAATGTTCCAGCCTTTGAATATCCAAGAAGCTGGGCTGCCTCATACTGTCCCTTTGGAATGGCTTCAATACCTGAACGGTATATCTCAGCGAAGTAAGCGGCATAATTAATTGAGAAGCCTACTATTATTGCTGGAAAACGCCATCCCGATATGGACCATCCAAACAAATAAAATGGAAAGAAATACACTACCATTAACTGTAGCATAAGTGGTGTACCTCTTAACACAGATATAATAACACCTGTGATACCACTTAATATTTTATGTTTGGACATTCTTCCAAACGAAATCATAAGACCGAGAGGTAAAGAAAATATAAGTGTTAGGAAGAATATTCCCATTGTCTTTACCATTCCCTGTGTTAATTGTTCAAGCATTACAGAAAAGCTCATTCGTATTTACCTCTAATTAATTATTTAAGACATGTCATATCTGACAATCCATATTTTTCTGCTAATTTGTCGAAGGTACCATTGTCCTTTAACTCATGAATTGCATCGTTTACTTCATCGCGAAGTTCTGTATTACCAAGCTTAAAGCCTATTCCATACTGCTCAGCATTGAGGTGCTCGTCAAGTATTGTATACTCATCACCACGGCTGCCAATCTGATACTGTGCAACACCTATGTCCATTGCGATAGCGTCAACTGAACCAGCCTGAAGCTCAACGAATGCGGTGTTGTAATCACCGAACTCCTGAAGCTTTCCAAATGTATCTGCAAGCTCCTTCTGACCTTCCTCGTCAGTTAAAACATCAAGGGCAGCTGAAGCAGCCTGAACACCTACTGTCTTTCCAGACAAATCGCTTAAGCTGTTAATTCCTGATGAAGTCTTAACTACGATAACCTGACTGTTATCAACATATGGATCTGACCACTCATAGTCATTCTCACGGCCATTCATTGTGAAGCCGTTCCATATACAGTCGATAGAGCCTGAGTTAAGCTCGTTATCCTTGCTTGCCCACTCGATAGGCTGCTTAACGAGTGTCCATCCCTTTAATTTGCAAACTTCCTCAGCAAGCTCAAGGTCAAAACCTGTATAATCACCGTTCTCATCCATATATCCATATGGTGGATATTCTGCATCAAAACCTACTGTAAATGTTTTGGCATCCTTTTTACCACAACCTGTAAGTAAGGTTGCAACCATGCCAAGTGATAATAAACCACACAGCAAACTCTTCTTTAATTTCATATGTATAAACCTCTCTCTCTGCTCATTTTTAGAGCTAATCATCTCATGTATCATATCATAAGCGATATTTTTTGTAAATAACACAGTAGAGAACTAAAGTGTCAAATTAAAATATTTAGAATATTCACTTAAACCGACTGTTTTTTTTAGTCAAGTGTGCTAAAATATACATAAATGAAAAGAAGTGTGGATTATGTGGAGGTATAGATATGTTAGGTGAAACAAAGACAGTGGGAAGCTGGGATTACAGAACACTTCCTAATAAAACTCTTGAACTTGTTAAGAATGTAGGAGACATGAGACAGGAAGGTACGGGATACTATGCAGACAGTGAATCGGAGATGCTTACAGTACTTGCATATCTGAATTATGGAGAGACAACAGGAACTACTGAGGGAATGAGAGAGCAGATAGATGAAGCTGTTAAGAATATGGAGAATATGAAGCTTGGAGAACGTGAGGACAGCTTCATAAATATTAATATTTAATATATTATTGAATAATTTATAAAATAAAAGTAGAGCAGCCGCAATGATGACTGCTCTATCATTAAAAGAGGGGAGGATAATATATATTAATCTGCCTAAGCAGAATTAATATCTAGATTCTTATTTTCTTTCGTCTATGTTTTGTAGTATATAGGAAAATTGTTAATAAAGTGTGTTCTCTTTGTGAGAAAAGTTTTAAAAAGTTATAAATAAGCTCTGCTTAACATATATTTAAATTTAGATTAACTTTTTACAGATATATGGGAAATATGTAGAAAGCTATAATAAAAAGAAAAAGATGGAGTAGAGAATATTGACAAGTAAAAAGGTAGAAAAACAGGCGACATTTGAAGAAGAATGCGATGTACAGGAGAAAATAATAGCTAAAAGAATGAAGCAGCCAATGATTCTGGCCAGATATCAATATGGTATTCAGGAGATGATGGCTAAGCTTCAATATATAAATGCAGATTTAACAGAACAGTTAGGACGCCCCGTAGTTAGAAATACGCTTAGTAGAATTAAAACTGCACACAGTATATGTAAGAAGCTTGAGAGAAAAGAGCTAGAGATCAGCTTTGACAGTGCTGTAAACAATCTTAATGATATAGCAGGTGTCAGGGTTGTCTGTTTTTTCTGTGATGATATATATCGTATTGAGAAGGCTATACGTGAACAGAAGGATATAGAGATAATTAAAGAAAAGGATTATGTGAAAAAGCCTAAGAAATCAGGTTATCAGAGCATACATCTTATTGTGGATGTACCTATTATATATAATTCGGTTACTGAGAATGTAAGAGTGGAAATACAGATAAGGTCATTTGCGATGGATTACTGGGCGGAGCTTGACAACCAGATGTGTTATAAGAAGAGTGCGGGAGAGCTTGAGAATATAGAACGTGAAATACGAAATTATTCTGATGTTATGGCTAAGATGGATGGGAAAATGCTTGAGCTCAGGAAAAAGATAGAAACTATGACGAATTAAAAAATTTCATTGCACATATATGGCAGTGATGATATAATAAGTGTTGCTGATATATTATAACAATTATGGGAATGAAGTTCTCCCTTGGATTTAAACCAAAACCGCTTATTAGCTGATGACTTCTGTGATTATTATTTATGACACAGAAAGCATCAGCTTTTTTGTGTTTAAAGGAGGTTTTTATATGTTAACGTCACTTGCACTTATATTTCTTGTAGGGCTGTCATTTGCGGCTATATGCCAGATGATACATCTGCCCAGAATAATAGGAATGTTGCTGACAGGTATTATATTAGGACCATATGTGCTTGATTTCCTTGATCCTTCTATATTGTCAATATCGGCAGAGCTTAGAAAGATGGCTCTGATAATAATTCTTCTTAAAGCAGGATTGTCGCTAAATCTTAAGGATTTAAAACAGGTTGGCAGACCGGCAGTATTAATGTCGTTTGTGCCTGCAACATTTGAAATTATAGGGTATGTTATATTTGCACCAATAATTCTTGGTATCAGCAGGGTATCTGCCGCTGTTATGGGTGCTGTGCTTGCCGCTGTATCACCGGCAGTTGTTGTCCCAAGAATGGTGAATCTTATGGAAGAAAAATATGGAACAGATAAAAGTATTCCACAGCTCATTATGGCTGGAGCGTCATGTGATGATATTTTCGTTATTGTATTATTTACTACATTCCTTGGAATGGCACAGGGCGAGGGAGCAAGGATTGCAGATTTCATTAATATTCCGGTTTCTATTGTACTTGGAGTAATAATTGGTGCGATAGTTGGATTAATTCTCAGTTTGTTTTTTGAGACAGCATATGCACACAAGCATTGTATAAGAAACAGTACTAAGGTTATTATTGTTCTTGGCGTATCATTTGTGCTTGTTGCAATAGAGGGATGGCTTACTGATATTGTAGCTGTGTCAGGACTTCTTGCAGTTGTGAGTATGGCGTGTATGTTAAAGGTAAAATGTCCTGCAAGTGTATCAGGACGATTATCAGAAAAGTTCGGTAAGCTGTGGATTGCTGCTGAGGTTATATTATTTGTTTTGGTAGGTGCAGCCGTGGATATCAGATATATGGCAAAGGCGGGAATTTATGCTGTAGTAATGATTTTTGTTGCACTTATATTCAGGGCATGTGGTGTGGTCTGCTGTATGATTAAGACTAAGCTTTCATTTAGGGAAAGGATGTTTTGTGTGATGGCATATCTGCCTAAGGCTACGGTGCAGGCAGCGATAGGTTCAATTCCTCTTGCGGCAGGTCTTGAATGTGGACAGATAGTTTTATCAGTCGCAGTTTTAGGAATAATAATTACTGCACCGCTTGGGGCATTTTTGATGGATATAAGCTATAAGAAGCTGCTTAATAAAAATGTCAGTGCTTAACCTTAACCGTATGTCTGTATATATTAAATGCAGCAAACGCGGTTATAGCTTCGGCTATCCAGAAAGCATTCCACACACCGTTTACTCCGACAATGTGACTTAATATAAATGCTGCAGGTATTATTATAACAACATATCTGAGTAATGATATTAATAGTGAAGGAGCACCCTTTCCGAGTCCCTCTAAAGCACCTGATGAGGTTACTGATACCGATGATACGATGAAACCGGCACATATTATTCTAAGTGCATTTTTTCCTTCGGATATAGTAACCGCATCTGTTGAGAATAAGCCAATAAGCCACTCTGGAAATGCCAGACAGATAACTGTGCCGATAATCATTATTATACCTGTCATGGCAAGGGTTATGTTATATATTTTGTTTACACGTCTGTGCTCGCCTGCACCATAGTTATATCCTATAACAGGACGCATTCCCTGAATAACTCCATTTGCAGGAAGGTACAGGAAGGTCTGGAGCTTGTAGTATATACCGAGTATTAGTACATATATCTGTGAATATGTGCTCAATATTGCATTTAATGCTGTTGTAAGCAACGAAGGAAGTGCCATATTAAGAATAGCCGGTATTCCTATTGAGTAGAGTTTTTTGTTAAGACCGCTTCGTCTGACAATATACTTCATGCCAAGCTTAACATGTATAGGCTTTATAAAATAAACCAAAAGATATATTATAAGTGTCACTACCTGACCAAGGCCTGTTGCAAGGGCAGCACCCTCAATTCCCATTTTCGGAAATGGACCTATTCCAAATATCAAAACCGGATCTAGTATTATATTTGTTATGCAGCCAAACATAAGTCCAACCATGGTTACAGTCATTTTTCCTACAGCCTGAAATATTTTTTCAAAAACCAAATCAGTTGTTATGACTATTGAGAATAAGAATACTATTTTTGAGTAACGCACTCCCATGTTAATTATAGTCTTATTATCTGTAAAAATACCTAAGAAGGCGGGCATAATAACTATGAAGATGATAGTCATTGCTATTCCGTGGATTGTGGATAATAACATTCCGTGTGTCGCTGCGGCATTGGCATTGTCAATATCTTTAGCTCCAAGATACAGTGCAACGACAGCGTTTATTCCCACACCGAAGCCTATTGCAACAGCGTTTACGAAATTCTGTATAGGAAAAACAAGTGACAGTGCAGTCATTGCATCATCACTTATTTTTGCTACAAAGTAGCTGTCTATAATATTATATAGGGAGTTTACAAGCATTGAGATTACCATTGGAAGTGCCATAGATAACAGCAGTGGTAATACAGGTTTTTCTTTCATAAATGTTTCGTTCATGTTATATATCCTTAGCAAATTCCTGATATATTTTTTTCATTTCCCTGTGGCTTCTTGAAATATCATATTTCATAGCTTCCTTAGTGTTGTATGTTCCACAGGCTTTCGCAAAATCAGGGTTAGTAAATATTTTATTTATTGCATTTGCTGCATCATCTACAGATGTAGGACTGATGCAGCAGCCACTTTTTCCGTCCTTTGTATAGTCCTTCATTCCATTTATATCTGAGGATATAAGTGGAAGTCCACTCGCCATAGCTTCGAGTGGGGCAATTCCAAGCCCTTCTCGTATAGATGGGTGTATAAAGCAGTCTGCAAGCTTGCAGAGCTTTATTACATCATCTCTAAAGCCGAGAAGCTTAACATTGTTGCCAAGCTCATATTCAGCAATCTTATTCTCGTATAAGCTCTGTAGCTCGCCTTGTCCTACAGCTAGGTAATATATATCAGGATTATTAAGCTTATGGAGAGCCTCTATTACAATAATCTGATTTTTCCTGGACATAAGCTCACCTACAGAGAGCAACACAAATGCATCGTCAGGTATTCCGAGCTTTTTTCGCTCTGCCTGACGGTCAACCTTATATGTGTTGAATTTATTTACATCCAGACCGACGCCTGGGATAAATCGCACCTCTTTTGCGTGGAAATGCCTTTTGGCACGTCTGTAATCCTCATGGTTTATGGTTATTATCATATCTGTCTGCCATGAGAAAAGCCATTCAGCAGGATAATAGAGCAGCCAGTTTTTAAGGGGGGCTCCCTTAAAAAAGTGAAATCCGTGAGCCGTGTATATTATTTTTGTTTTTGTCTTTTTGGCTGCCATTCTTCCTATTATTGAACCAATAGGAGTATGACAGTGTATAAAATCGTAATTATATTCATGTATAAGTGAAATTACCTGCTTAAGTGCAGCACGATTGTTCTTAATGTCAAATGGATTTCTTGTAGCTGGTATATTAAACCATTTTCCGCCATGTTTTTCAAGCCATACCTTAAATGCATCGAGCCTTTCGTTTGAAATAGGATTGCCAACATCAAAATTGCCAGCCATGTGAACCTCGTAACCCATGTCAGTTAAGATTAATATATTGTCTTTGTTAAATTGCTCAATCATTGCGGCAGTCGTCGCCAGCATGAGAACTCTCTTCATGTTGTATCCCTTTCAAAATATCTTAAGTTTATTTTCAGTATTATGTGTTATTATACTTCTTTTATGTGGAAATTCAAATGGTTTGTGGTGAAAATAAACCATTTATTGATATCAGCTAAAGACTGAATTATAATATGGTATAAATATTAAGAAATGGAGAGTAAAACCATGAAGCTTTTATTGGCAGAGGATGAGGTCGATATGTCCGAAGCGTTAGTGGACATACTTACATATCATAAATATATTGTTGATGCTGTATATGATGGAGCTGAGGCATTAGAATATGCGGAGCTTGGAGAATACGATGGAATTATATTAGATATAATGATGCCTAAAATGAGTGGCTTGGAGGTACTAAAGAAACTTCGCGAGCGTGGTGACAGGACACCGGTGCTTTTACTTACTGCAAAGGCGGAGATAGAGGACAGAATAGCAGGCTTAGATATGGGGGCGGATGATTATCTGCCGAAGCCATTTGCAATGGGTGAGCTGCTTGCCAGAATAAGGGCAATGTTAAGACGCAGAGAGGAGTTTACACCTGATATATTGAAATGTGGAAAGCTTACGTTAAATATGCACAGCTATGAGTTGTGCGGGCATGGACAGAGCTTTGTGCTGCCTAAGCTTGAATATCAGATGATGGAGTTATTTATGCTTAATCAAGGAATATATTTATCGTCTGAGACTATACTTGAGAAGGTATGGGGATACGATACTGATGCGGAGATAGGGGTTGTATGGGTGTATATATCATATCTTAGAAAAAAGATACAGGCATTAGATGTTGATGTGGAAATTCAGGCAAAGAGAGGAATTGGGTACAGGATAGAGGAGATAAAATGATAAAAACACTTCAGAAGAAATTCATAATTACCGCTATGGCTGCAATCACTGTTCTTATATTGGTACTTCTTGGCACTATAAATGGTATAAATATATGGCGTGTCCATAACGAGTCAGACAATACCATGAATATGCTGCTTGACACTGAGAGTAAAAATGCACCATCACCGATGGACAATGCAGAGGCACCGGAGAAGCCGGCAGACATGCAGCCACCAGAGGATATGGTAAATCCTAATGATGAACCATATAAAAAGCCCGGTATGAATGATATATTTAATCCTGCTATAAGCGAGGATATGGTTATGGCGGCAAGATATTTCAGTGCAAGGGTAGATTCTGATGGGAAAATAGTATATGTCGATGTAAGCCATATTTCATCTGTGGATGAAGCTGAGGCAATGGAGTATGTGCAGCAGGTGATAGGTGATTCATCAAATGAGGGCTCATTTGAAAATCTTCATTATCAGATAAGAGATTCAGCAGATGGACAGGGAAACGTAATTGTATTTTTGAATGTAAGCAATATAAGGAGAACAATATTATCTGTACTTATAATATCAATTATAATTGGTTTGGTTGGATGGATATTGATGCTATTGCTTGTTATAGGTCTTTCAAAGCATGCAATAAGACCTATAGCGGCAAATATAGAGAGACAGAAGCAATTTGTAACAGATGCGGGACATGAGATTAAGACGCCTCTTGCAATAATACTTGCAAATACAGATGCCATGGAGCTTCACAATGGCGAGAGTAAGTGGAGCAAAAATATAAGAAGTCAGGCAGAGCGTTTGTCTGGACTTATGAAGAATCTTCTCTCTCTTTCCAAGATGGATGAGGGAAATCTTAACACTGTTATGGAGGACGTGGATATAAGCAGACTTTCTAAGGATATAGTTGAAGCTTTTTCGGAGTCGGCAGAGTTAAAGAATATTGATTTAGGTGTTGATATAAGTGACAATATTAAGTTACATGCAAATAAGGAGCATATGACGCAGCTTATTAATATTCTTATGGATAATGCGATAAAGTATACACCTGAGGATGGACATATAAAGTTCACATTGCATGAGGGACACCATAATTGTATCATAAAATGCCAAAATTCCTGCGAGACATTACCAAATGTTCCGGCAGGCAGGTTATTTGACAGATTTTATAGGGGAGATTCTGCAAGAACACAAAAAAATGGTGGATATGGTATAGGACTTTCGGTTGCCAAGGCAATCGCAGAGATGTATAAGGGAAAGATTAGTGCGGAGTATGTTGGTGATGGGGAGATTATATTTAAGGTAGTTATATAACAAAGGCTGTAATGTATTGTTAAAAACAGACAAAAATGCTATAATTAATTGTATGTTATTACAAAATGTATGGGGGGATTTGTATGGTACGCATAGAAGATTTCTGTAATATGGAAAAATTCGAAAATATTATGAAAAACTGGGCGACAAGCACAGGTCTTGCAACGGTTGCTGTTGGTGCTGATGGTAAGTATATCAGTGAGTGCTATAACTTTACAGAGTTTTGCATTGATTTGACCAGAGGTAGTGTTGAGGGGTGCAAAAGGTGTGAGAAATGTGACCGTGAGGGAAAGGGAGTTTATTCCTGCCATGCTGGATTAGTGGATTTTGGTATTCCTATTACCTTAGATGATGGGACTGTTCTTGGTAGCATAATTGGTGGACAGGTTCTTCCTGAACATCCAGATGATGAGACATTTCGTTGCACAGCAAGAGAGCTTGGCATAGACGAGGATAAGTATATTAAGGCGTTACACAAGGTTAATGTAAAGTCAAGGAAGGAAATTGAGGCATCTGCTACATTACTAGGTGATGTAATTAATATGTATGTCCGCTCATGCTATAATGCACAGCTTAATAGCCGTTTGCTTGATAAGCTGCAGAATGGTATACAGGAATCAGTTGCCTACATTGATGATGCAACTGAGATGACAAAGAAGATAGAGGAATTTAGTGGCAGACAGAGAATTCTTGCTTTAAATGCAGCTATTGAAGCGGCAAGAGCAGGAGAGGCAGGACGCGGATTTACTGTGGTGGCTGCTGAGGTTCAGAAGCTTGCTGATGGAATGGGAAAGGCAAGCACACAGATAGTAGCATCACTTCGTAAATTATCTGATAATATCCACGAGTTAAATGAATAGAAAGTACATTTAATAATTATTTCTAAAGTAAATCTAAGGTTCACCTGCTAACATCTACATGTACAGTAAAACAGTAGAAGGAAGGAGGTGAGCCGTCATATGCAATATCGTCATGAAATTAAGCATGAAATAACACAGGCAGATATACTTTTGTTACGTTCAAAATTATCTGTAATAGCAGCTGCGGACAGCCATTCTGTAAATGGCTGCTACACCATAAGGAGTCTGTATTTTGATAACATTTATGATAAGGCTCTTATGGAAAAGGTGAATGGTTTAAATGCCAGAGAAAAATATAGAATAAGATACTACAATGGTGACACGACATTTATAAAGCTTGAAAAGAAGTCTAAGCTTAACGGATTAACCTGTAAAGAATGTACATTTGTTACAGCAAATGAGGTTAATTTATTATTAAGGGGTGATTTTAAGTGGATGCGTGAATCGGAGAGACCGCTTGTCAAAGAGCTGTATCTAAAAATGATGAATCAGGGACTTCGACCAAAAACTATTGTAGATTACACAAGGGAAGCGTATACATATGCCGCGGGAAATGTGAGAATAACTATGGATTATGATATAAGAACCGGTATGTATGGAATGGATTTTTTGAATCCTGACTGTTTAATGCTGCCGATTATGGATGATGTAAGGATTCTTGAAGTAAAGTGGGATTCATTTCTTCCGGATACAATAAGAAATGTTATACAGCTCGAGAATAGAAGAGCAGGAGCATTTTCAAAATATGCAGCCTGTAGAATATACGGATAAAATAGGAGGTTATAGATATGGGATTTGGAGATGTTTTTAAGTCAAGTTTTTTGGAGAATATTAACAGTGTCAGTATTATTGATATGCTTATTGCGATGGGACTCGCATTTGGAATAGGGGTATTCATATTTTTGGTATATAAAAAAACGTATACGGGGGTTATGTATTCATCTGGCTTTGGAGTAACTCTTATTGCACTGACACTTATAACAACTGTTGTAATACTTGCAGTTACATCTAATGTTGTACTGTCGCTCGGCATGGTAGGTGCTCTTTCTATAGTTCGTTTCAGGGCGGCAATAAAAGATCCTTTAGATATCGCGTACTTATTCTGGGCGATAGCGGTAGGTATAGTATTGGCAGCAGGTATGATTCCGCTTGCAGTTATAGGAAGTGCATTTATAGGAATTATACTGTTGGTATTTGTAAATAGAAAATCACATTTAAATCCATACATATTGATTGTTAATTGTGAAAATCACGACAGCGAGCTTGCAGCAAATGATTTCATAAAAAAACAGGTGAAGAAGAGCGTTGTCAAGAGCAAGATTGTGAAGATGGGATGTGTTGAGCTTAATATGGAGGTTAGACTGGAGGATGAAAATGTGGATTTTGTAAATGTTTTGTCTGAGATGAATGGTATAAATAGCGCGGCACTTGTCAGCTATAATGGAGATTACACCGCATAGGAGGTGATGTTATGTCAACTCATAAAAATATAGATAAAATATGCTGTATCATCATGGTTTTCACAATTATTATTACGATAGTTTTTTGTAATGGAAGCTCTCTTGGCATAGAGGTATCTGGCAAAACATTTGGATATGAGAGCAGATTGTTTGATACGTCATATGTACATACAATAGATATAGTTATGGATGACTGGGATGGGTTTATCGATGGCTGTGAGGATGAAGAATATACAAGCTGTGCTGTAATTATCGACAATGAGGCATACAAAAATGTTGGAATAAGAGCAAAGGGAAATACATCGTTAAGTTCAGTTTCGGCATACGGAAATGACAGGTATAGTTTTAAAATAGAATTTGACCATTATGATTCTGGAAAAACTTATTATGGATTAGATAAATTATCATTAAATAATATAATACAGGACAATACTTATATGAAGGATTATCTGGTATATCAGATGATGGGATATTTTGGAGTGGACAGTCCGCTGTGCAGCTATGTTTATATAACCGTAAATGGTGAGGACTTCGGATTATATCTTGCTGTTGAGGGTGTTGAGGAGAGTTTTCTTTCGAGAAATTATGGCTCTGATTATGGTGAATTATATAAGCCGGATACCACGCAGACTCAGGGCGGCGGAGATGGTGAAATGCCAGATATGAGAAATGCCAGTGAGCCACCAGATGGAACAGAAGTGCCCGATAGACGTGAAGATGAAAATGGTATACAGGGTGGTTCTTCATCAGAAGATGTTTCATTGATATATAGTGATGATGATTATGACAGTTATTCCAATATCTTTGATAATGCCAAGACAAACATATCAGATGATGACAGGGACAGGTTTATCGAAAGTCTTAAAAAAATAAATGAAAATGAGAATATTGAGGATGTTGTAGATGTTGATGAGGTTATAAGATACTTTGTTGTACATAATTTTGTATGCAATTTTGACAGCTATACAGGCTCTATGATACATAATTATTATCTGTATGAAGAGAATGGAAAAATGTCTATGATACCATGGGATTACAATCTTGCCTTTGGTGGATTTTCAGCAGGGGGAGGCCAGGGCGATGGTTCAAATGGAAATGCGACAGAGCTTGTCAATTATCCTATTGATACACCCGTATCTGGTGGTACAGTTGATTCAAGACCCATGCTCGCATGGATATTTGCAAATAAAGAATATACTGAACAGTATCATGAATATTTTTCAGAATTTATAACTGAGTGCTTTGACAGTGGTTATGTAGAAGAGCTGGTTTGGTCAACGGCGGAAATGATTTCTCCATATGTAGAAAAGGATCCGACTAAATTCTGTACATATGATGAATATGAGACTGGAGTTGAAACTTTATTAGAGTTCTTAGAGCTTAGGGCAAGTAGCGTGAGTGGGCAGCTTTCTGGAACTATACCTTCTACTAGTGAGGGACAGCAGGAAGACAGCAGTGCTTTAGTGGATGCTTCGGATATTAACATATCAGATATGGGTTCAATGGGTAATATGGGAGACGGAAATGCACCAGATATGCAGAATATGCCGAATGGAGGTATGCCAGACGGAAATAGACCAGGGGCTATGGATGGGAAAACGTCAGATTAGATTTATATAAGATGGTAAAAGGTTATGGATTATATTGTCCATAGCCTTTTTAATTTAATATATTGACTAATTAATATAATTATGCTAATATACGCTCAAAGCATATTTTCATCTTATGCGTTTTGCGTTATATGGCAAGACAGCTCATATTGATTAATAATTCTAAAAATCTTGAAAATTCATGCTTTTAAAATTCACAATAAAAATTTAAAAGCAGGAGTTTTTATGATAATAGAATGCTGATATACTCCTGCGGACAGGAGGTATTTATATGGGTAACAGAGAATACAAAAGCGACGTATTTTGTATGTTACTGGAGGACAGGAAAAATGCACTTGCACTTAAGACAGCGATTGATGAGTGTATTGAGAACAATATACTTAGGGATTTTCTTATAGAACGTCGTTCGGAGGTGGAAAAGATTATGAGATTGGATTATACATTTGACAGGCAGATAGAGTTAGAGAAGAGGGACAGCTTTGAGGAGGGACTGTCATTAGGACGCGAAGAGGGATTGTCATTAGGACAGGCTAAGCAATTAATTACATTGATTGCAGCTAAGATAAGAAAAGGTAAATCCATATCTGAGATAGCAGATGATTTAGAAACAGATATATCAACAATAAAGTCTATGTATGATATAATAATTAAATATTCACCTGATTATAGCGTGGACGATATACTAGAGGCTGTTTTAAGCAGTGAAAATATTAATATATGATATAGTTACTTTTAATTACAAATAGTATACAAAAAGGAGATATAAATATATATGGAAACATGGTATTATGAGGTAGTCGGCATAGATGGAGATTATGCTAATCTTAAGAGAACGGATATAGATACAGATGATATAAAGCTTGTTGCCAGAGCATTGCTTCCAACAGAGATTGCTGAGGGTTCAAGGTTAAAATATGAGTTTTTACAGTATGAATTAATATAATTATTATAGAAGGAGTAAGACATTATGACAGAAATGGAAAAAATGCTTGCGGGCAGGATATATGATTCTACAGATAAAGAAATATGTGAATTAAGAACTAAGGCACATCGATTATGTCAACAATATAATATGCTTCCTGATACCGACGAAAAGGAGAGAAGTGATATTTTACATGAATTAATCCCTGATTGTAAGAGCGGTGTTTATTTGCAGGGACCGATATATTTTGACTATGGTGTATTTACGAGTATTGGTGAAAACAGTTATGCTAATTTTAATTTTACAGTTCTTGATACATGTCCGGTTTATATTGGAGACAATGTATTTATAGGACCTAATTGTACACTTGCAACACCTATGCATCCGTTAAGATATCAGGAACGGAATGTTAAACATAAAGCGGATGGTACTATATATGATGATGAATATGGCAGACCGATTACCATTGGTTCAAATTGCTGGCTTGCAAGTAATGTTGTCGTGATAGGTGGTGTTACAATCGGTGAAGGATGCGTTATAGGAGCTGGAAGTGTTGTAACAAAAGATATACCACCACATTCACTTGCAGTTGGAAATCCATGTAGAGTTATAAGACAGATTACAGAGAAAGATACAATACAATACAAAAAATTATGAGGAATACAAAATGAATCAGTAAATATACGGATGGCAGTTATCGGTAATTAGAACGCTGCCATCCGTATAGGTTTATATATTATATTTATAAATTACTTTGTCATGTCAACCTCGTAATCACTCCAGCTGCTGCATTCAGAGGCATTAGATATATCAACTGAGGTGCTATATTCATCTACGGTAATAGTATATTTACTTGTTCCTGATACATATACTGTTCCGTCTGCCCCTTTAATTGTGACGGTGTTACCTGAGCTATCCTTTATAGTACCAGAACAGTAGAGAGCAGAGAGAGTGCTGTCACCTGTGACTGTCCAGGTTGAATCTTTTTCAATATAAAGATTGCAATATCCGTCACCGCCATTTCCGGCATAACTTTCATCATCAGTTACAGCACCTACAAGAGTGCTTCCATCTGTCATATAGAAGTCGAGAGTACTTATGCTGTCCCAGATAATATCACCCTTCATATCCTGAGATATGGCTGTAAAGTTGCAGTCAGCACCATTCGAGCCTGAGCTTCCCCATCCACGCTGATTATTATTACCAGTACATCTTAAGAAAAACTCATTGTCATCAGCATAAGTTATGTCAACATCGTTTAATATAAAGGTTGATTCTGTGTTGGTAGTGTAGAACATACCACCATTATTAGCTGTGAGACTTCCTCCGACCATTTCAAATGTGCTGTTACCAACCTCTGAATCACCTGACATACTCTGGTATAAGATTACATTCCATGTACAATCGTTTTGTTCGTCATCGGACATATTTCCTGCCAAATCGGTATCAAACAATCTTAAAGAATTTAATCCTTCTATACATACTGCCTCAGAGCCATTTGCGGTTAAGAATGCATCATTGATTGCTATATCGGCAGTGCTGTATACAGCAGGTGAGCCTGTTCCATTTGATGTGTAACTTCCACCATCGACAACCATTGTTCCACCACCGCGGTCACTTCTTATAGCTGCTGAGGAAGCACCCTGTGTCTCAACATTTAAGTTACTGGCATATAATGTGCCACCACCTGCAACGTGTATTCCACCAGCAGTATTTCCTGTAGTAGAAATATCTGTATCTGAAACATATACAACTCCATCGCCATAAGCAAATACGCCTGCTGCACCATCAGCATCAGTATCTATAGTGCTGTCACTTATATAGGCTGTTCCATCAGTGTTAAGTATTGCAGCTCCTACACCATAGAAGCTTGAATTATCACCACCATTACTTTCTGCTGATACACGACTTACAGTTATATTTTTTAGAGAAACGGTTGCCCCATCAGTTATATGAATAGCGTTTTCGTCTGTTCCTGTAGATGAGTAGCTTTCGCCATCAATTTCTGTGTCGGAGTTGTATTCATTAACAGCGTCATATGATTCTACAGTGCTGTTTCCTGAACCACCCGGCTGTCCCATGCCTCCGGATGGAGCACTACCCATGTTATCTGAAGCTGTTATGGAAATACTTGTAACATCCCCATTGTCATCAAATGTTATTTCTATGCTGTCGCCAACGGATATATCTGAAATTGTTAGTTCATGTGCTGCATTACTTGGAAATGCTACGTTTGGAGCTTCGCCACTTGGAGCTTCCCCGCTTGGAGCTTCGCCACTTGGAGCCTCCCCATTCGGAGCTTCCCCGTCAGGCAATTCAGGAGGAGTAGAGTTGTCAGAATTATTGTCAGGCATAGACATCACCTGACCTGTGATAGATGTTTCGTCAGTTACATCCACGGTGAGTTCCTCGTCAGTATCATCAGTTTTTATCGTTACAGAACTGTCAGTTACCTCGGTAACTTCACCGGATATAGTTTTTCCTGCATAAGCATTTTGCTCAGTGGCAGTTTCTGTTGTTTCAGTAGTTTCGTTACCACAACCTCCTAATAATGAAGCTGCAATAATAGTTGCTGTAAGTAAAGGTAATAAATTTTTTCTTCTCATAACGTTCACGTCCTTTCGGTTGATTTTATTGTTTACATTTTGAATTATATCCAGTCAACCTTATATGAACCTTAGAGAATAAAATTTTTTATTACTTAATACAAAATAGCATACAAAAGATTGTCGCATTGATATATAGAAGCATATGACATGTTTTTTATACATTTCTCCCCGTTACTGATTTGCTTGTTGTATGTCATCTTACAATGCAGTATACATCACAGACATATCAGTTGCCCCTTAAATGCTATTTTGTACTAAGCTTGTCCCCATGGTTATTTTATTATAGTGTCAATGAATAGACAATATGTATTAAAGAAATAACCATGACAAAACTGGCACGAATCATGCCACAACTTCTTGACTGAAATTAAAACATAATATATAATTTTTATGTTAATTTTTTATAGGGTGGTGAAAAACTTGGTAGCAGAAAAATTGGATTTTATTATGAAGGTTACTAATGTAAGTAATAGTACATTAGGAAAATATCTTTCCTTTGATCCATCTTATATAAGCAGGATTCGTACAGGGAAAAGAGGATTACCTAAGCACCAGCCATTTATTGAACCTGTTGCCGATTTTTTCTCCAGAAATATAAATGAGGAATATCAGAGGAAGCTAATAGCTGAAGTGGTGTGTCCGTATAGGGCATTTCCGGAGGACAGCGATGATATAAAAAAACTAATAATTGATTGGTTTAATGATGACAGCCGCGATGTAAAAGATGTAGATAAGAGTTATACTGATAAATGTGAGGTCAGTATATCGACTGAAAATGGTAATTGCCAGTTCTATTATGGAAATAAGGGAAAACGTCAGGCAATAGAAAAATTCTTTAAGGATATATGTGAGGACAATAAACCAGTTACTGTTTTACTATATTCAGATGAGGAAATGGACTGGTTCTGTGAGGATGAGCAATTTAAAAAGATTTGGTCAAAATCCATTATGAAGCTTATTTCTATAGGCTGTAGAATAAAAATAATTCACAGTCTGAATCGCGGAATCAATGATATGTTAGAGATATTAAATAACTGGATTCCAATATATTTATCTGGTGCAATTGAGCCATATCATTATGCAAAATTAAGGGATGGCATATATCATAGAACATTATTTGTTGCACCTGGACATTCGGCGTTAATATCTGATTCTGTTGGAGCGAACACTGATAATACACTGAATATACTTATTAATGATGAACAGGCTGTGGGTGCTCTCAAAAATGAATTTAATGATTATCTGTCGCTGTGCAGACCATTGCTAAATATATATAATATGTGCTATACGAATGCATTTATATCAAAAATGAGTACAATCAGGGAAATAAATGGAGATGCAATAATATATGGCAGCACACCATCTATTCATACGATGCCTAAGAATGTTGCTCTTCAAATGTCAAAAAGGACAAATACCCCCAAATTTATGACTTTATATGAAAAACATAAATTATGGTTTGAAAAAAAATTGAAAAAGGGTAATATGGTTATAGAAATTATAAGCCTTACTGATACAAGTGACTGTGATTTCTATGATAGATATGTTCCTATGTGTGATATATATAGAATACCGGAGCTTAAATATGAGAGACGGGAGTACATAGAGCATTTGGAGAATGTTCTCAGTTTATTATCAGTATATCCTAATTTTAAAGTCGTAATTTCTGATAATATTATGGGGGATATGAGTCTTCTTGCCATGGAGGAATATGGAGTTGTAATTGCCAGAGAAACACCTCCGACAACTATATTTGAGATTACTGAGCAGAGCTTAAGAATGGCATTCTGGGAATATCTCATAAGAATTGCTGACAGTGAGAGTGACAGAGAGGACAATGCCAAATTACTTAAGAAATATATAGAAAAGCATCGTGACGTGGGGGATAACAATGAAAAATACTAATTGGGACAGAAAAAAGATAAGGCGTGGGGCGTGGAATACAACATTCAGACGAGGTGCTAAAGCATGGTTTACATTGGTTGCAGTCTGTTTTGTATTTGCATTTTTGGGAGTGTCCGAGACATCTCAGGTCTCTTTTGTGAAGGATATAGACCATATATTGGGTCTTAACAAGATGCCTGTTTCAGATAATGTTCTTATACTTGAGGAGTACATAGTGAGGACACCTGTGGTAAAGGATGTTCCATTTATTACTTCAAATTTTGCAGTTCATGCTATAGATGTTGCTTCAAATAATGCAACGTGGATAATTAAGCTTCTTGGAACTAATCCTGCGTATTTTGAGAGGAATACAGGCGAGGTTGTAGTGGCATTATTGTTTGCAGCACTGATAACTGCACTTATACATTTCTTCATACAGAATGCTGCAATCATTGGAAAACACCGATACGTGATGGAATGTCGATACAGTGATGATGTGTCATTTAACAGGATATTTGCTCCATATCACAGAAAAAATCTCCCTAATATTATTATGTCACTATTTGTATATAGAGCGGTGTTGTCATTATGGTGGCTCACGATAGTTGGAGGAGTATATAAGACATACCAGTATCGATTTGTTCCGTATATTCTGGCTGAAAATCCTTCTGTAAAATGGAGGGAGGCAAAGAAACTGTCGAAGGAGATGACCGATGGGCATAAGTGGGATATGTTCCTTACGGATTTATCTTGTTTGTATATAACAATTCTTAAGGTTATACCTGTTGTTGGTATCTGCGTTGCAGTTCCTTACTGGGCAGAGATAAATGCAGAGATGTATTTTGCTTTGAGAGATAATGTCAGGAGCAATTTGTTTGTTGAAAACGCATTTAGCTTAACGCCTTTTATAAAGGGAGAGATAAATGCCAAGCCTGTATATGTTATGGAGGATATGGCAGTCGAAGTGCCAGAGGATCTTAAGAAAAAATGTGAATATAAGCTCACAGATTTTATAGTGTTTTTCTTTACCTTTTGCTTTATAGGATGGCTGTGGGAGGTAAGCCTGCATATTGTAAGAAATCATGAATTTGTAAATAGAGGAACGATGTATGGACCATGGCTTCCGATATATGGAGTAGGTGGCGTTGCAATAATCTTTTTGCTTGACAGATTCAAGGCTAATAAGCTTAAGCTGTTCTCTTTGACGGTACTTCTTTGTGGAATTATTGAATTTGCTGCAAGCTGGATATTGGATTTCTTCTATAATTCACATTATTGGAACTATAAGAATTTATTTATGAACCTTAATGGAAGGATATGCTTTGCTGGACTTACTGCATTTGGACTTGGTGGATTATTTGGAGTATACATAGCTGCACCGAAGCTCAGTGAGTTTGCACATAAGTTAAAGAGAAAGACACTTATAATTTTATGCGTGCTGCTGTGTGTTGCATTTGCGGCCGACCTTGTATGCTGTGCGATATTCGGATTTAATACAGGTGCAGGAGTAGGAGGAGCATATAAATAATTAACAAAATAACAGATTGAGGAACAATGTAAATGAGAGAAGTATTGAAAAAACGTGAAAATATAAGAGCAATCATTGTACTTGGTATATTTTTCTTTGTATTTTTAGGCACCGAGTATTTGTTTGACAATAACATGGCACAGCTTACAGATTCTAGTGGAGTTGTGTGGGCACAGAGTTATATACTGTTTGCCTCTGCTTTAGGATTTATTGCGTATTCAGCAATTTTTAAGTTTATCAATATCAGAAAAATATCATATTCTACATTAAATATTATTGGTATTTTATGCACTGTGCCTGCAATAGTTAGTTTTATTATCATTAATATACACAGTACATATGGACAAACCCTTTTCTTTGGAATTGTGCTGTTTTTTATAATGGGTATAGCGGGTGCTCATATACATTATTATGTCGCGTTTTCGGTTACTGACAGAGCGTTTCTTGCAAGAATAGTGGGAATATCATATGCATTTGGTATATTGCTGCAGTTTATAAACAATAATCTGGTTAAAAAAGACGTGGCAGAGATGATTGTGCTCGTGGTATTTATGTTAATTGGTATAACATTGATAATCACAGGTAAAAAGCAAGATGCATTGGAATTAGAAAAAGACAGGTGCGATGATAGTCAGGGTAATGATGAAGATAGCCTTGTCAAATATAAAAGGAACAGAGCAGTCCTGCTTATAGCAGCTGTGGCACTTATGACCTTGATATTTGCGGCACTAGACAATACTGTTACTATGGTTCATGCAGGCGGAGGCACAGATATAGGACAATGGCCAAGGTTATTGCTTGCGATAAGCGGACTTTTAGCGGGATTTATATATGATATTTCTGAGAGAAAATATATGAATATCATTATGTACTGTGTTACAGTTTTATCCACCATATGTATTGTCGTTATATGGTTTGGCGGTCCATTTTTGGCAGGTCTTATAGTATTTTACTTGTCTGCCGGATTTTTCTCTGTATTTTTCATGACAGGATTTATGGAATTGTCATATGACATGGGTAATCCGAGACTGTGGGCTGGACTTGGAAGAGCAATAAATAATCTGTGCGCCATAGTGATAACGTATATATCGGGATTTTATAATAACGAGAATTTATATATGGCGATTATATTCGCACTTGTCTTGTTTGTGACAATAAGTGTAATTATATTTATCAGTGAAAATAACATGAGAAATATGAGACTTGCTGCTGATGAGTGTGTTGCTACAGCAATAAATGATATTGACAGCAATGATAATTCAGTGCAGAAGGATTTGTTTCCTGTATTTGCAAATGAGTATAAGCTCACGGACAGAGAGCAGGAGGTTATGCTTGCGTTAATGTCATCAGACGATAATGTTCAGGATATAGCAAAGCAGCTTGGCATATCAAGAGCGGCTTTATACAGACATATTTCCAATATGAATGAAAAGACAAGCACTAAGGCAAGGATTGGACTTCTTCAGTTCTACTATGCGTGGAAGCCGCAGAAATAGCCATTTTCTCTAATTTGAGACATATGTCAACTTACAAAAAATGAGATAATAGTATATCCTTTCATTATATATGGGGACTTTGTTACCTGAAAACTATAATGAGAGGAGAATACATAAATAATGATGAAAAAGACAAAAAGAAGAGTGGCAGGTATTTTGCTTGCACTTGTTTTGGTTGTGACTGGAATATCGGGAATTGATATTTTGGCAGCTGATTTTTTTGAAGTGGGAGCAGACAATCATACAAATTGGGATTCAGTAAATGACGGAGTATTTGTATACCCGAATGGTAAGATGGAGATAAGCGGAATTGGATTATCCGGAGATGAGACATCTAAGAATGTTCCGAGTGGTACATTAGTAACTGTTACGCTTACCCCTAATCCTGGATGTACAGTACAGGGATTGATGAACCAAGGACGCTCACTAACCCTTACAGATAGTGGTTCGGATGGCTCTAAGGTTTATACTGTAAATGTTACGGACAATATGAGCTTTGAACCTACCTTCGATTCACAAGGAGGCTCGCAGCCTGTTGGCCCACAACCGGGAACATCATGCATTGCATTTAGAATTGAGGGAGATGCATGTACATCATATTCGGATATGAAATCAAAGGACAACTCATTTGACATATATATCAAGCCTGAAAATGGTCAGTATATGAGCTTGCAGGAGCTTTTAGATTCAGGAGTAATGGCATTTACAGGAAGTGAGTATGTTTTTGATGACAGCGTTAATTCTGCCGATGTATATATGACAATCAACACTAATAAATATATGGTACAGTCTGGTGTTGGAATTGGTGCTTCCGGTGCAATAACAGTAAATAAGGGAACGACATTTATTCAGATTGATAACAAGGCATTAACTATAACTTGGGCATATGACAAACAGACATATGGTGATGATGCTTATCTTGAACATGGAAAAGCGTATGTCATAGCTATTGAGGGAGTAAATGATTTGCACAGTATTCCATTTGCCAATAATCCGGGAGATGCCAAAGGTGGTCATATAGCTGTTGAGACAGGAAAAAAGGTTACAATTAAGCTTATTCCAGATTACGGATATCAGATAGCAGGAGTAAGATTAAATGGTGGAGAGATATTGACACCTGATGCAAATAATATATCTACCTTCACATTTGTGATGGGAGACGGAAATGTTCATTTTAAGGGTATATTTACAAAGGTAGCTGATACAATATCTGTGTCAGGCAGCAACGCGGTCGGACAGGCTTCTATACAGGATGGCTCAAATGCTGCTCCAAGTGGTAATCTTAGACTTACTGTAGCTGATAATAAGAGTTATAATACAGATTCAGTCAAGAACATGGTGAAGGGTGCAACATCAGCACAGGCAATTGACTTGACTCTTGATCAGATTGTCAGCAAGGGTAACGGAACTAATTGGGAGAACAATATAACAGAGTTTGATAAGCCTATAACACTTAATATAGAGCTTGAGGATTATGACGCCAATTATGATTACACAGTTGTAAGAAATCATGATGGAGATATTGCGGAGCTTGAGACAAGTGTAGCTGATGGAAGCATATCATTTAAAACAAACAAATTCTCTACATATGTTATCGTTAAAAAGGCAAAGAATAGCAGTAATCAGGGGACAACAGAGCCTGCAACAACGACAACCGCTACAACCAATAGTGCAAATAACAATGGCAGCAATACGGATTCACCTAAGACAGGAGATTATAGTATGCCATTTATGGCTATGATTTTTGTGGTTAGTGGGATGGCATTGTATTATGTCACAAAGAAAAAGAAAGCATAAGGGATAAATATTAGAGGGGCTATCGCATGGGAAATTTAGAAATATCTCTGATGGGGCAGCCCCTTTTTTATTTTAATTAACTTGATGGCTTGATTATATATGGGGACATATTTGTGCTGACAACCAGACTGCTTAGTATGTCTTATACCCACTTTTTTCAATCGTGTGTGCTGCGGACGAATGTCTGAGCGTAAGCGAGTTTTCGGGAGCAGCACATAATAAAAGTTTGAAAAAAGTGGGTATTAGATATACTTGCAGTCGTAGAGTTGCTAACAAATATGTCCCCATATATTACAAGCTAAATGTATTATATCTAAAAAAGGAGCTACCCCACCAGAGATATTTCTAAATCTCCCATGCGATAGCTCCTTTTATATATTATCCGAAGATACTTTCTATTAATTCCTTGCGTACACTGTCATAGTGCTCGCCCACAATACCGAAATCCTTTTCCTTGTAAGTCCATACAGCACGTCCTATGCCATATTTTTTGAATACTGTATTGATATCATTAAACCAGCGCACTGTGTCCTCTGGTGGTGCCTGGTCTATGACACCATATTCACCACAGTAGAGAGGTACATTTAATCTCTCAGCAGCCTCTATGCCATCACGGAACATCTCTTCGAAGAAGTCTGGACCAAGTGATGTGAGATGTACATTTTCATCAGCAAGAGCACCATGCATAGCACCATTCATTGTTTTGCTTATCTTCATATATTCATCTATGCTGCCTGGGTAATTGATGTGGAAATCATTAGGCATATCATCAACCCACCATGCTGTCTGGTGTGTAAATATGAGTGGCTCATAGCAGTGGAAGTTATATACTATATTCTCATCTGCCGGTGGCATGAGCTTTTTGATGGATGTAACTGCATTGTAGCCAACTCCACCATATAATATTTTAATATCCTTAGATACGTTTCTGATTACTTTTGTTGCACGAAGTGCAAGCTCGTTCCACTCATCAACCACATCGTTAGGGACAACTTCGTTGAGAAGCTCAACCATAAGTATATCTGAGTCCTTCGCATATCTGTTGATAATAGTCTCCCAGGTCTTAAGGAATCTTTCCTGAAGCTTGCTGCTGTGGAAAAATTCACTTGAATACTCCGGATCATCAAATATATATCCATATGTTTTGTGAAGGTCAAGAACAATATTTAAGTGATATTTTCTGCACCATGAAATACAGTTGTCTATGTAAGAGTAACCCTCTGCTTTTATACTTCCGTCTTCATTTTCTATGTTTTCATAGTCGAGAGGAAGACGTATATGGTCTGCACCCCAAGAGTCAATTCTTGCGATATCTTCCTCAGTGATAAATGTGTCTAAATGCTGCTTATCAAGTGTTCCCTGCGATAACCAGCCACCCAGATTAATACCTTTTTGAAATCCGTAAACCTTACGCATTTTTATACCTCCTGCTTTTATTAAATATGTGCATTTGTTTTCTTTTGTTTTGTGAATTTAATTTAACATGATATATATAAACATAGTATCAAAAAATTGTGTATTTTATCAAAAAATTGTGGTATTTTAAATATAAATAGCAAATATCACTTTATACGAGAGAGGTTTAAGTATGAATAGCGATACATATGAAAAATCGGATAGAGAGTTGGTTGTCAGACAATTTATACAGAGGGAGGAGGGCATATATCATCCTACTTATGATACAGAACTGAACTTTTATGAGATGGTAAGTGACGGAAATATCGGAGACTTGAATAGGAAAGATGATTATGGTGATATTGACGTTAAATCCAGAGGAATATTGTCAGATGATAAAATTAGAAATCTGAAATATCATATTATAGTAACGGTTGCTATGATTTCGAGAT
Source organism: uncultured Lachnospiraceae bacterium (assembly GCA_934309145.1). Taxonomy (GTDB): domain Bacteria; phylum Bacillota; class Clostridia; order Lachnospirales; family Lachnospiraceae; genus Coprococcus_C. Next base: position 190,119 of record CAKRCW010000005.1, read on the forward strand.
TTTGTATTGAGAAAGGCCTTGATGAAAGAACAAGTTATTCTCTGAGTGATTTTTATATAAAAAAAATAGATGAAACAGATTCGGAATCTGAGTTAAAGAGTATACACAAAAAATTAATATTTGATTATGCAAAAAGGATGAAGAATGTGCATCATAAAATAGCCTGTTCAATACAATGTACAAGGGCTATGGATTATATACAGAATCATTTACATGAAAATGTCAGATTACAGGATATTGCTGACTATGTAAAATTAGAGAGAACATATTTAAGTAAGCTGTTTCATGCAGAGACCGGTATGAAGATTTCTGATTATATAATCAGGGAAAAGATACATGTGGCAAAGAATATGCTCGCATACTCAGAATTTACCTGTACAGAGATTGCGGAATATCTTTCTTTTTCATCAGACAGTTATTTTGGTAAGGTGTTTAAGGAAGAAACAAATCTGACACCAACGGCATATAGAAAGCTAAATTATAGAAAACATTGGAGCACAAATAAATAAGATGCATTCGATGACCTGCCAGTCAGATTAACGAATGCATCTATTATATGATGATTGTTATAGAAAAATTACTCTCTGTTCTTTAAGGCTTCCTCCATAGGAATACGCTTAATCTTTCTGTACTGTATCATGCTAAGAACTGCATAACATATAATATCCCAAAGCACAACCTTAACATATATAATAGTATCAATGTTGACTTCAAGCCATATATCAAAGGTGGTAAACATATATCCCAAGATAGATTTAATTCCCAGAACAGATAATGGAAGAGTAATGGCTATACTTAAGATTACTGCAATTGCAGTTGTCAATATGTATATCTTACTTATTTCAACATTATTGTAGCCAAGTATCTTGGTGAGAGATATGGATTCTGCATTCTTTTCAAGCACAATTTTGGAGAGAAGATAAATAACAATTACAAATATAATCAGTGAAAGATATTGCATCATAGGCATCGTACGCTCAAATGAATCATTCAGCTGATCGCTAAGCTTTGTATAATCAGCAGTTGTGAGAGTAGTGTAAATATAGTCGTCATCTATATCGTCAATTTTCTCATCACTGAAGTAGCCTGTATAGTAATCGCTATCCTTATCAAATGTAGTGTTGTAGTTGTCAATACTCATGAATACTGACATTGCTGCAGGATAATTGTAGCTTCCTGCTATCGTAAATGTGTATGAATTATCACCATATTTTTCGTGCAGAGTAAATTTGTCACCTATTTTATAGTTATTTATTTCCATAAATGCTTTTGAGACAATTACATCTCCGTTATTCTCTGGCATATCTATGGTTGTAATATACTGTGAGTTATCACTTATACCATAGATTAATATTTCCTTGTCATTTTCGCTGTCAAGAGAGGTCATACAGTACCGCTCAGCTGCTTCATTATCAGTGTCGGCAGGCGACTTTAATGTGTACTGATATTTGGCTATAAGGTGAGCTAAGACATTATCAGTATTGTTATTCAATATAGGCAGCATACTTGCTGAGAATAGGAATAGTATGTTAGCCATAAATATTCCTATGCACATAGTTATGTAATTAGGCATATTCTGAAGCAGGGTACGAAGTCTGAAGCGTGTAAAGAATTTGAAGTTTGGAAGCTTCGTTACCTTCTTCTTTTTCTTGTTTGTAAGCTCATGACGTAAAAACTGTAATGGTGAGAGCTTAAGCTTCGCATATAAAGCTATAAAATTAATAATAATTAATATCGCAATAGGAATAACTGTTGTAAGGAGAAATGCTTTGGCATTCCACACCACTTCATATACCGGAAGTGAATATGAATGATAGTACATCTGCTCCATATAGCGCCTAAAACAAGTATATCCAAGTATATTTCCAAGAATTGCACTTACAACAAATATAAAGGTTGGAGCTGCCATATAGTGGCATACAATCTCCATTCTTGTATATCCGGAGGCTCTTAATGTTCCGATTGCACCTGCTTCAGACTCTATTGAGCTGGATGTCATAAGTGCAAATATAAATGCAAGCAACGCAATCATAATATATAACATGGTAAGTGTGCTGTTGCTATCACTTCCCATATCCTCACGGGTAAATGTGATTGCTTTGTTATTCTGTCTTGCAAGGAAATCTGTCAGGTAGTTGCCCTCCTGCATGAGGTCTTTATTAAGTACTTCCATTAAATCGTTGCTTGCATTATAGCATGCCTTGTCATCTAAAGCATTGTCAGAGAAAATATAGGCATAGCTGTAAATCAGCTTTGAAGATGATAGCTCTTTGAAATAATCGTCACTGACAAAGCCTGTTGTAAATACAGTTGCATTGAACATAGTATCCTGATTATTTTCAAACAGGCAGCTATAGTCAGGTACAGCTACAAGTCCGCATATAGTGAGCTCTTTTCCATCGATATTAATGGTATCGCCTAATGCCAAATCATTATTTTCGGCAAAGAGACGGTCTATGGCTATATCACCATCCTTCTTTGGCTCTGTTCCCTCGAAGATAGAGTAAGTGTTAATTTTATCACGGTTTTTATATATACGAATGGAATAATCCTTGTCACCATCAAATTTATAATCAAAATTATAATAATACTGCTCGTAAATGGTAACAGGTTCATCTGTTTTATCAGCTATTTTTTGTAAATCATTTACATTTGCCTTATTGTTTATAGCAAAATGTCCATCCTCAAGACTATATTTCTCTATGCCGTTATCATAGGCTACAATCATGCTGTTAGATGCAACAAGCATACCGCTGACTACGGCAATCATAAGTGTTAAAAACAAAAATATTGATATATATTTTCCTTTTTCCTTGCATATATCTCTAAAGATACGTTTACGCAGAGGATTTTTGATTTTCTTTGTATTTGCCATCATTATCACCTACCAATCAAGCTCTGTTGCAGGAGTCTTAGCTTCATTTGTATATTCTTTTCTTATCATTCCGTCACGGAGCTTAATTACTCTGTCTGCCATATTTTTGATCGCATCATTGTGGGTGACTATAATTATCGTATTTCCGTATTTCTGGTTTACATCCTCTATAAGCTTAAGGATATCCTTGGACGTGTTGTAATCAAGAGCACCTGTAGGCTCATCACACAACAATAAATCCGGATTTTTGACAATCGCACGTCCGATTGAAGTACGCTGCTGCTGACCACCAGAGAGCTGACTTGGAATCTTATCCTTGTGTTCCCAGAGACCTAATGTATGTAATAAATCATCGACATCTAAAGGATTGCTTCCGAGGTAAGCACCTACCTCAATATTTTCCTTTACTGTAAGGTTGGGGATAAGGTTATAAAACTGGAATACATAACCCAAATGTTCACGACGATATAGTGTTAAGTCCTTCTCACTCATGCCAGACATTACAGCACCATTTATGGTTATCTCGCCCTTGTCATATGCCTCAATTCCACCTATTATATTAAGAAGAGTTGATTTACCTGAGCCTGAAGGACCAAGCAGTACGCATATTTCTCCCTTTTCTATTCCGGTTGACAATCCCTTAAGTACCTGAGTGCGGTTTTCTTTTTCTCCATAAAATTTTTCCAAGTTTTTAATTTCTAGAAACATAAAATCCTCCTTCTGTTAAGAAACTATAAATTATATGAATAAATGTTCATATATAAATGTAAAATTAATTCTTGATAATGTTACATCCTATTATCAAGATGTGGTTATTATACAACATAAAGTTAGTTTTGACAAACTTTATTTTTGAAATTTATATATTATTAATAGTTGGAATTATTCCTGCACTGACATTTTCCGCATGGTGGTTGCTGTGCAGGGACATTTGCGACTGTCAGTGCTTAATGAGTGCGAAACACGAATTTAGCACTGTTACTTGGAGCAATTAAGCGGAAGCGGTCCCGGAACAGCAACCACCATGCGGAAAATGTCAGTGCAGGAATAATTTTAACTATTATTTTTATTATATAAACTTAAAAATTTTACGAGTGACACTGTATATATATGGGTGATATAATGAAAAAAATGAAAATTAAGACAGATTATATAAAAGACATATATTAAACATAATATCAGGAGGATAAATTGATGGAACCGAAGGCAGTTGTTATGCTTAAGAAGGGAGAGGGCAGACAGTTAAAGTCTGGTGGATTGTGGATATATGATAATGAAATGCAGAGCATTATGGGTTCATGCGAGGACGGAGATATAGTAGTCGTGAGAGATTTCGACGGATATCCGATGGGAAGAGGCTTTATTAACCGAAAGTCAAAGATTACTGTCCGTATGCTTACCAGAAATGCGAATCAGGACATAGATGAGGCTTTTCTTAGAATGCGTGTGAAAAATGCATGGGAGTACAGAAAACACACAGTTGATACTGGTAGCTGTCGTGTTATATTTGGAGAGGCAGATTTCCTTCCCGGACTTGTAATAGACAAATTCTCGGATGTGCTTGTTGTAGAGTCACTTGCCTTAGGAATTGACAGGTTAAAATTGCAGATTGTTGATTTATTGAAGGATGTTTTGCATGAGGACGGAATTGAAATTCGGGGAGTGTATGAGAGAAGTGACGCTAAGGTCAGAGAGAAAGAGGGAATGGCAAGAAGCAAGGGCTTTATAGGTTCTGAGTTTGATACCAAGGTGGAGATTGTTGAAAATGGTGTACATTATATGGTAGATGTAAAGGATGGACAAAAGACAGGCTTCTTCTTAGACCAAAAATATAATCGTAAGTCCATACACAGGCTATGCAAGGATGCCGAGGTGCTGGACTGCTTTACCCACACAGGTTCATTTGCCCTAAATGCGGGAATTGCGGGTGCAGTGCATGTAACAGGTGTTGATGCGTCCGAGCTTGCTGTGTGTCAGGCAAGAGAAAATGCCAAGCTAAATAAATTAGATGACCGCGTAGAGTTTATCTGTGAGGATGTATTTGAGTTGCTTCCACGCCTTGAAAATGAGGGCAGGAAATATGATGTTGTTATTCTCGATCCTCCAGCATTTACCAAGTCGAGAAGTTCAATAAAGAATGCTGTCAAGGGTTACAGAGAGATTAATCTTCGTGGAATGAAGCTTGTTAAGGATGGAGGCTTTCTTGTGACCTGTTCATGTTCTCATTTTATGGACTATGAGCTGTTCACCAAGACTATCCATCAGGCTGCCAATAATGTTCACAAAAGACTGCGTCAGGTGGAGTTCAGGCAGCAGGCACCAGACCATCCGATATTGTGGTCTGCTGATGAGAGTTATTATTTAAAATTTTACATTTTTCAGGTGGTGGATGAGAAGTAAATGCTTCTAACACTTGAAATAGCTTGTTTTACTTGCTTTTTTAAGTTCTTTTCTAAAAATGTAACCTATCGTAAATTATTATAAAATGGTGCAATTTTTTAATAAAATGGTGTAGTAAATGGTGTACTACAGAGAAAAGAAAGAAAAAATGGTGTAGTAACATGATGGGAAATCTGAATGTGTTTTAAGAAAATAAGAGAGTAGATAATCATTATAATAAGTGGTTATCTACTCTCTTTTCGTTTATAAGGTTTCTTTTCATCTGTTTGGTTCAGAAGATAATCAATGCTTGTTTTATAAATCTTGGATAGCTTAATCAGAATATTTGTGGGGATATCATTTTCTCCTGTTTCATATTTAGAATATCCTGTTTGGCTCATATCCAGAAGTTTAGCCAGATATGTTTGTGACATATCATTATCTTCTCTAAGCTCTCTTAATCTGTTTTTAGTAGAAAATTTACGCACAAAATCACCTCGGATGTATTGTACCTTAATCTAAAACAGGGTATTGAATTATAACCTGAAACAGGTTAAAATGATTTTGCAATAAGATTTTAATATGCAATATAAAAGTATAAGAGGAGAGGTTGATTTACTATGAAGAAAAAAGTTATTGCAACTACACTTGTAACAGTTGTTCTTGTTGCAGGTATATTATTTACTGTTAATGGCTGTGCAGATAAAAATACGGATAGTTCCCAGACTGCAAACACAGAGACAAGTGCGACTATTACAGACGCAGATACGACAGATAAAGAATCCGTAGATGTAGCAGATGCAGATACAGGTAAAGATACAGATGCTTCCGAAACTGTCAAGGCAGATACTGCAAAAACTGGTAAGACTAAGGATGACTCAGACAAAGAGCCAGCAACACAGGCACCTGCTACGACTGAGGCACCAACAACTCAGGCTCCTGCTCCTAGCACCCAGGCTCCTACCACACAGGAACCAAGAACCGAGGAACCTACAACTACTCATCAGCATACATGGACAACGATTAAAGATAAGGATGAGTGGGATGAGCCAATCTACGAAGAGCAGGATGTGTATGAAGACCACAGCTTCTGGCCTGATGGAACAATCTGCGATGATTTAACTGACCCAGGTGCAAAACAGAGATGGTGTATGCTCCATTGTACACGCTGCAATCCTGAATGCTCCGACCCAGACCCTGCTGGTAGATGTGCACTTCGTATCCTTTGGGGTTCAGTATGGGTTGGCACTGAAAAGGTACAGACTGGTACAAGACATCACGATGCCATCACACATAAGGAATGCAGTGTCTGTGGTGCAAGACAGTAATAACAAAAACAAAGGCTCTGATAGCAATATCAGAGCTTTTTTCTGTTATGCTTTCTTGTGTTTCAGGTTTCAAGATAAAAGTAATGCCATAACTATGGCTTACAAATATACATAGACAGAAAGGGGAATGAATTATGTCTAAGAATGAAATGGCAAAGAGTATTGCCAATGTGCTTGTCAACGAGGCTAAGATTGATGTCATCGACCAGATTTTGAGAGACCATGACACCACCGAAGACCCAGAGACAACCAAGGAGAACATCATCAGCAAGCTGATGACTAAGAGTGATACCGATGTACAGGAGCTTTACAAGGAGCATTGCCAGAAACTGTTTGCTGACAAAAGTACCCCTAGCTTATGATGATTATAAACTAGGGGTATTGGTTGGTTTATAGATTATTATGAGTTAATCAGCTCAGGAGACCATTCGTTTTCAATAGCAGGAACAGGAAAGGTTGTATACTGAATATTGCTCAACTCTAAAACATAATTGATAGTAACTGTTAAGATTTCATTGATTATATCCGCTTTATAATTTTCGAGTTCGGGTAGATGTGCACGATCAATATCGTAAGAATCAATTTCTCTAACAAAACTTTCGTTATACGTATTGGAAAGTTCGTTATATATTTTATTCCCAATATCATATATTTTTTTATAATTAGCATCTCTTGTGATAATAGGAATTAAGGTGTTTTCTACAAATTCTTTAATTCTCTTATTCAATTTAATTGTTGAATCCAAATTTCTAAAAAAATCAATTAAGGCATCTTCATAAACATAGTTTATATCTTCATGGTTATACAAATAAGCGATTGCTTGAATAAGTATTGTATCGTAGTCTGAATATTTATTTAAAATTCGTTTGTCAATGTATATATTTGCAAGGAATGCTCCGTGTTCGTTGACAAATTCCGTAATGAAGCGATTTATTGCAAAAGCGGAATCTTCGGTAAGAGCTTCCATAATCAGGTTTTTAAAAGGTGTGTCCTGTTCTAAGGATTCCAAAATCATTATTTCAAAAAGCTTACCAGAATATGACAATATTTCTTTTTCGGTTCCAAATAATAGCTCACAAATAGAATGAAATTGCAGTTTTTCCTGAATTATTGAAATGTAAGTAGTTGGAATCAAATATCGGTTCTTTTTCGGATTTTTTCTGTTGTGTTCTATGGCACTGATTAAGTTTGCTCCATCTGGGGTTTCATCAATCAAGACATCCTTTCCTTTAAGTCCTAAATTTTTACGCGCATTTTTTACTCGAATACTTATCATATTATATAGAAATTCTACTGTTTTTTCATACATAAAATAATTCCTCCATTCAATAAAAATAGGTGCTAAATAAAAGATAAAAACATAAATAATCTATGATTACAACACCTATTATACATGGTATCATTATAAATAACAAGAGCTTTTGTAATATCAAATTAAAAAAAGGAGACGATATTATGGCGTTGGCAAATACATTTAAATTCACACGAACCATTATAGAATGGTCTAAAATCGAGAAAGCAACAGGTAATAGGTACAAAGTCGTATCGGTTAGACCATACACAGATAAGAAAGGTAAGTTACCAGATGGGTACAACTTGACTTTAATGATTTTGCATGATGATTTCGATTATGGAATTGACAAAAATGGCAATCCTCGAGAAAGCAATTTGTATCAGAATTTTGATGTTACAGTCCTCAGCAGGAATGTTGAAGTAAAAAAAGGCGACAATGTTCGATTGCTCGATTTCGATTCCGAAAATTCGTTTGCAATCGGTTTTAACCTGCTTCTGAGATTTAAAAATTGTGAAGTGATTCCGACACAGCAGGCAAGTAAAAATTAAGTGTGAGGCGGGTATCTTCTGGATATCCGCCTTGTTTTTGAAAGGAGATGTGAATTATGAAAAAAATAATTTATGAAAATTCCGCATTTAATATTGCGGATTTGCTGATACAAGAGGGAATACAGACAACAAGAATATCAAGAAAGAAAATAAGCAAATTAAGAAAACGTGCAGAAAAATATTTGATAAAAAGACCTAATAAAATTTTTAAGATTCGTTTTGACAATATTGTTTTGATTTTAAATGGTGTAGATGAAGTTGGCTTTTTATATTGGTATCTTTGCTAAGGGGGAAAACAATGTCACGAAATAAAGGAATGCGGTTGATATGTCTGATAATTGCATTTATAGGATATGTAACTGCATATGGATTTCGTCGGTGCTTTCGGATATTTAGAATAAAATTATTTGCCAGTATGTCAAACTATGTTTTAATCATGTCCGTTATGCTGACGATAGTTGTTTTAATTGTGTATTTGATACGATTTCGGATATATAAAGGATTTCGGTATTTTTGGTTATATAGGAGAATGTTATCTTCATTAGAACGCCAGTTTATAGACGCAGGATTTTCTATTAGAAGAACATATTTTTTGGAACTTCCCAAAATACAATTATCTCTTTCGGGTGATTTAAAATCTGGAAGCTTAAGAATACGAAACACTCTGAAATTTGATAAAAAACTGGATGATGTAGTTATGTCTGCGGCGTTGGATAAATTCATTGTAGAAAGGCATTATGTTACCGATGATGGAAATTTTTATGTTTATGAGCTTGTAGATGGTTCTGTTTCTTTTAAACAAACATTTTGTTCATATCAAGAATTTTATGCGTACTCACAAAAAATACCTGAATATAGTTTGTTCCTTGATAATCGTTCCATTGTGAAACTGCAACATGCGTTAATTGTAGGGATGACAGGTTCAGGAAAAAGTTATGCAACTTATTCTTTAATAATGCAGATGTTAATGAAGAACGTTGAATATAAACTTTATTTTGCTGATCCAAAAGGCTCATCACTTGCTGTTATAGGTTCAGCAGTTGCAGAGGAACGGACAGTTGTTGATGTAGATTCGATTATTGAAGCATTGGAAGAATTTGTATTATGTATGGAAAACAGAAAAGCAGAATTGAAGGAGAAGCTTAAGACAAGAATTGATGCAGACTATTCAGATTTTGGAATGACACCATATGTTTTTATATTTGATGAATATGCTTCGTTTGCTTCTGTTATTGCATCGGAAGAAAAAAAGGTACGAGACAGGGTAAAGAAGCTACTGTACAACGTGGTTTTGCAGGGCAGACAGCTTGGATTTTTCCTTTTTATTATCATGCAGAAGTCGGATGCAACATTGCTTGATACTGCTTTGCGTGAGAATTTACCTCTTAAAATCGTATTAGGCGAATCGGAAAAACAGACGTATGTCACAACCTTTGGAGCAGGGGTTGATATTCCGAACAGACATTATCTGACAGGTGAGGGAGTTTTCACAGAGCCAGTATTAGCACCAGAACCAAAATTAGTGCAGTTTCCTTATTTAAACTTTGACATTTTGAACTCTCTAACAATAGGTGGTAAAATAGAAAATATGCACAAATAAAGCACTGATTTACCCACCTATATTCATGTGGTAAGCTTACCACTGAAAATACAAATTGTGTTGCAACACAGGATGCCCCCGGGATGTAAACACGGGGGCGCTGAAAAGGAGTGTGAAGTAAAGTGCTTGAATTTAGCATTGATGAAATGACAATAGTGGTACAGCTTAGTTCCAAAAATAAGAGTGTAATTCGTGCAGAAGATTGGATAAATGTGGCTAAAAATATGGTTGCAGATATATCTGAAAAAGGAAAATTTGAAAAAATTTATGGAAAGAAAAATGTAGCATTAAAAAATCTGCCAGAAGGTTACACATTCGGTTATACATTTGGTGAGCATAATTTTTACATCGTTATAGCTTTTCACGAAATTAGAATAGATATGGGAATCATCATAAAGTTTAGTGCACAGGCATTGGATTATTATTGCTCTGAGTCGGGTGTGTCACCATATATTCTTTTGCAGATGATGCAGGACAACAATTATGTCACGAGATTATCGCGTGTTGATTTTGCTGTTGACTATGTTGACGAAAACGTGGATGTGACGGAAATTTATAACGATCTTATCGCAAAGAAAATTGGAATTTATCGAGAATATATAAGCAAAAAAAATGAGGTATTTAATAAAAAAACAGATATGATAATTCGAGGATACTTGCGAGAAAATGAAGTTCCGACATTGTATGTCGGTTCTGTGCAGAGTAGTTCCAGATTGCGTATATATGATAAAAAATTGGAACAAACCGAAAAATATGGAAATAAATATGACAAAGCGCAGAGGTGTCAAAACTGGGTACGTTTTGAAGCGGTTTTTAGAAACACATATGCTCATCAGATTGGTGAAGAATTGTTGAAAATGAGTAGCGATGATGAACTTTGCAATTTTATCGCATGTACAATGGTTTCCAAATATAAATTTTTAAATATTATAAATGGAGTTGCAGATTCCCCTACTGATTTTACCTTAGAACTTATGAACTGTATATCAAAAGGCGTTTATATTTTAAAATCCTGTAATACAAAAAATCATGAATTATTGCGAAGTATAATTTATCTTTTAAATGGAAGTGGAATTATGTCTACCTTATACAAAATTAAAATAATATGGGGAGATGATGCGCTCTTAACATTCTTGAAATTTTTGTATGAATTTCTGGATGAATTTGTACCAAATTCTGATTGTGAAACATGGTTAAGAAAAAATATGAACGATTATGCAGGCGCTTTTCCAACTTTTAGCGAATTTTTCAGGTTTAATGTAGAGCCGACTTTGTAAAGGAATAGAGGCATGGAAAAGCAGTTATTGACACTCAAGGAAGTGTGCACATACCTTGGAATAGGTGAAACTAAGGCAAGGGAATTGGTTCGTGGTCACAATGGCTTTGGTGTTAAAATTGGGAATCGTTGGTATGCAAACAAAAAGAAATTGGATGCTTGGATAGATGCACAAACGACATAAAAAATATATATTGAATTACGGGAATCTGTGTTATACTCAAAATAACGTTCAGATTCCCGTTTTGTTATAGAAAGGAAGGCAAAATGGGCAAATCATTAAATGGTAAAGAGCTTGGAAAAGGCATTACCCAGAGAAAGGATGGTCTTTATCAGGCTCGATTTATCAACAGGTTTGGAAAGAGACAAACAATATATGCAAAAACAGTTACAGAAATTACAAAGAAATTACGTGATGAGCAGTATAAAGATGAAAAATGTATCAATGTGGTAGATTCTACAATTACACTGGATGAATGGTTTGACAAGTGGATGACTATATGCAAAAAACATTGCAGAGATACTACTAAAAGGACATATACAATCCAGTATAACAGATTGCGTGAAAACCTTGGATGGAGAAAGCTTACAAATTTAAATCTAATTATTTTACAGAATGCATTTAATGAGTTAGCGACTGATAACATGAGAAAAGATTGTAGAGCTGTTCTGATAGATATGTTAAATCGTGCTTGTGAAACGGATTTAATTGTAAAAAATGTGGCTGTTGGAATTAACCCCTATATAGATGGAGAGGAAAGCACAGAGAAGAGAATCCTTAGCGATGATGAGATAGAATTGTTGCTTAATGAAACAAAAGGTGGACAGCTTTATCCATTTATTGTTGTGGCATTGGGAACGGGCATGAGAATGGGAGAAATTCTTGGACTGACATTTGATTGTATTGATTTTGAAAATGGAGTGATAAATGTAAATAAAACTTTGTGCTATCTTCCAAATGATGGGAAAGCAATTTATGAGTTTCATGCTCCCAAAACAAAAGCAGGAAAAAGACAGATTCCAATGACGAAAGAAGTTAGGGATATACTTCTCGAACAGAAAAAACGAAAAGAGAAAATATCTGTTCGCCATAATCCTCGAATTGGAATGGAAAATTTGGTGTTTTGCAGTAAAACCAATAATCCGATACATGAATCCAATATAAGAGGGATGATTCTTTATATTGTTGATAAGATTAACAAAGAAAATCCAGATCTGAATTTTAGAACATTTACGCCACATTGTTTACGCCACACTTTTGCTACAAAAGCTATAGCAAGAGGAATGAGACCCAAGACCTTGCAAACAATCTTAGGACATAATAGTTTACAGATGACAATGGATTTATATTGCCATGTTGAGAAACATACGCTTAAAGAGGAAATGGCACTTATGGGAGAAGTTGTTTAAATGGTGTAAAAATGGTGTAGTAGGGTACATTATTTTAGAAAAAGTCTTATAAAATAAGGGTAAATGGGAGCCCATTTAAAGTTTTACATTTTTCAGGTTGTTGAGGAAAAGTAAGAGGCTGAAAGAGACGGAATGCTAAAGGAAAGGGCATGGTGCAAGTATGTATTTACATGAGTTTGGAAAACAAAACGAAAAAATAATTGTTATGATACATGGAGCCTGTATGGCTTGGAATATATTTCAAAAATCAGTGGACATTTTGAAAAGGGAATATCATGTCATTCTTGTTGCAGTTCCGGGACATGATGTAACTACGAAGGAAGAATTCACCTCAGTAGAACAGATTACAGGACGTATTGAAAAAATGCTGATAAAAAAGGGATATCAGGATATTGAATGTCTGTATGGTTTATCCATGGGCGGTGCATTTGTGATTCGAATCCTTGCAGATCAGCAGCTTAATATAAAAAATGCAGTAATTGATGGAGGTATTACACCATACGAAATGTCGAGGGTTCATACAAGACTTATTTTGGCATGCGATTTTCTGACAGTCGAATTAGGAAAACACAGCCGCAAGCTGCTAGGACTTGCATTTCCACCGAAACGCTATGATCCGATGTATGTCAATCAGATGTTTTATGTTATGCAGCATATGACACCCAGAACAATCAGGCAAGTCTTTGATTCTACGGATAACTATTCCATGCCGACAAAATTTCCGCAGCTTGATACCAAAATCTATTATTGGTATGGAGCAGATGAAAAGAAAGCCAGAAAGCTGGATATTCAATATATGAAAAGACATATTCCGAATGTGGAATTTAGAGAAATAGCAGATATGGCTCACGCACAGTATAGTTTGATGCAACCGGAAGCATTTGTGGCAGATATTAAACAATTGCAATCCGAATAAGCATATTTGCATTTATGAATTTACAACCATATAATTAAAACAGTTCAAAAGGGTAAACATAAAAGAGACCAACCCTAAGGCGATACAGGATTGATGCAGCGAGATGGGATTGATTCAGGAGAGCATCGGGCAACTTACGAAGAAAGTAACGATAGGAAATCGGTATTTGTCGACTTGTTAATTTCTAATTTTTAGTGATAGGGAGATACACAATGAATGGTTTGATTATAAAGGTACTCAGCATAAGTATTGCGGTAGTAACCGTAGTATACTTGATTATTTATAAAGGAAATACCATGATTACAAAGATATTTAGCGTGTGTATTATAGCAGCAATGGTAATATACTGGATTGTTTATGAAAGAAATACAAGAAAGCGAAAAAAACAGGAATTACAGCGTGATGACTATTTATTTGCGAAAGAAAACGATTTGCCGTTACAGATAAATTGGAATGAGATAAATGACTTTTTGTCAGATTCCGGATATGGTGTAAATATGCCAATGGAGAATTGGTTTATGATGGATTGGGCGAGACAGCCCTGTGTGGAGAATGGTATAAAAGAAGGAAAGTTTTCTATGAAAGGGTTTCGAGTGTTACAAGCTTTAAGTAACGATATGAAACACATTTTTTATGATGTGAGGTTTAATTATGACCGTGGTCCGGATATAGAAGATAAAAATAGGAAGTACGAAGCCGTAAAAAAGGTGTTGGATACAAAATACGCCGGTTTGTCAGAAGAAGTACGGAAGAATATATATGACCAATTTGTTAAGATATATGAAAGAAAAATCTAATTACAATACAAAGGAGGAAGC
>CAKRCW010000006.1 GCA_934309145.1 uncultured Lachnospiraceae bacterium
CAGGATTGTATGAGAGAGTTGGGTGAGAGAAGTATGGGAAACTGGTTTGAGAATATGGATAAGATGGATATACAGGCCGAGAGGAAAAATACTGCGGAGGCGAGGAAAGAGCTTGCGGAGGCGAAGGAGAAGCTGGCGGAGGCTGAGGGCAGGCTGCTTGAGTCAGAAAACCGGTTGTCGGATACGAAGAGTGAGTTGGCAGATACCCAAAGTACATTGTCAGATACAAAGAATAAATTGTCAAAACTAGAACAGGAGTCCGAGAAAACGAAAAATCAAACTGCAATCTCCATAATTAATATAACCAAGAAATATTCAGGTGTAAAGGAATCAGCTGTTTTGGACGTTGAGCGGGTTATTGGTGTTAGTAAGGAAGAAGCAGAACATTTGATAGAAAAATACTGGTAGGGTATTTATGATTTAACAGGGTCATCATGGGAGTGAGATTATGTCTGATAAAACAGATTCAAACAACACTAAGACTATAATCAAAAAGTCTGACATTATACTGATTGCTGCAATTTTGATTGTTGTTATTTTATTATTCATCATATACAGAGTAAATCAGAAAACAGGGCTTAGCGTTAATATTTATACATCCGGAGAATTGGTGGAGACCTTATCTTTAGATAAGAACAGAGAGTATGAGGTTGATACGGAATACGGTTACAATAAGGTAATTATAGAGGATGGAAGTGCATATGTAGTTTCGGCAGACTGCCCTGACAAAATATGTGTTTCTCATTCTCCTATCAGTAAAACAGGTGAGACAATTATATGTCTGCCACACAAGCTTGTTGTCGAGGTAAAATGATGAGAGTAAATCACGACAAAAAGGATATTAAAAATAAACATTCAAATAATAGAAAAACAGCATTGTGTGGAGTTATGATTGCACTTGCAATGGTGTTGTCGTATCTTGAAAGTCTGATACCATTTAACTTTGCAGTGCCTGGAATTAAGCTTGGACTTGCCAACATGGTTACAATAATTGCCATGCAGAGGTTAGGCGTAAAACAGGCATGTGCAATAAGTGCAGGCAGGATAATATTGTCAGGTATTTTGTTTGGCAATATAGCAGTGATAATATATAGTCTTGCCGGAGCCGCTTTAAGCATAGCAGTAATGTGGCTTGCAGGCAGGATAAAGGTGTTTTCACTTGTGGGAATAAGTGTCTGCGGAGCTGTGTCACATAATTTGGGACAGCTTATAGTTGCGGCATTAATGATGGAAAATACCAAGATACTTTACTATATGCTTGTGCTTGCAATAACAGGTACTATAGCAGGGATTATTATTGGAATTATATCGTCCATAATCATGAAAAATATAAAATTCAACATATAAAACGTGTGATTGGTTTGTAAATTAAACATATTTCATCAAATAAATCACACGTTTTTTATTACATTTTAATTTTTGAAAGTTTTGTTAAAATACTTTCTGTTTGTTGTAAAAAAACACGCTATGTATTACAATATATATAAGTGTGAATGCACGCAAATACTAGTGATAGTGGGGTCGATATCATGAAATTAACATTTAAAGGAGGTATCCATCCATATGAGGGCAAGGAGCTCACAATGGACAAGGATACCATAGAGTATCTCCCTAAGGGAGATATGGTATATCCACTTAGCCAGCATATCGGTGCACCTGCCAAGCCGGTTGTAAAAAAAGGAGACCGTGTGCTTGCAGGACAGTTGATAGCAGAGGCAGGTGGATTTGTTTCAGCGAATATCCATGCATCTGTGTCCGGTACTGTCAAATGCAT
The DNA here is from genome assembly GCA_934309145.1 of uncultured Lachnospiraceae bacterium. Classification (GTDB taxonomy): domain Bacteria; phylum Bacillota; class Clostridia; order Lachnospirales; family Lachnospiraceae; genus Coprococcus_C. Next base: position 1,775 of record CAKRCW010000006.1, read on the forward strand.
AGAACAGCGCCTGACATCATCAGGATCTAAGGTTAATTCAATTGTCATAGATAATGACAATCAGTATGAAACAATTGAATATGTCAGAAATACCAAGCCTTTGGATGAACTCACAAAGGATGAAATCCTTAAGGCTATTAAGGACGCAGGTATAGTTGGAATGGGTGGAGCTGGATTTCCAGCTAACGTTAAGCTTTCCCCTAAGAACCCGGATGACATTGATTACATAATTGTCAATGCATCAGAGTGTGAACCATATCTTACATCGGATTACAGGAGACTTATGGATCATGCTGATAAGGTTATAGAGGGCTTAAGGATAGCACTTAAGATTTTTCCTCATGCCAAGGGAATTATCGCTGTTGAGGATAATAAGCCTAAGGCAATAAAGCTTCTTCGTGAGAAGCTTGCAGATGATACAGATATCAAAGTTAATTCTATGAAAACAAAATATCCTGAGGGAGCAGAGCGTCAGTTGATATATGCTAACACGGGAAGATATATCAACTCTAAGATGCTTCCTGCTGACGCAGGGTGTATCGTGCATAATGTCGATACTGTGTATTCTATATGTGAGGCTGTGCGTGAGGGTAAGCCATTGATAGAGAGGTTGGTTACCGTCACCGGAGATGCAATTACCAATCCAAGTAATATGCTTGTTAAGATAGGAACTAACTATCAGGAGCTTATCGATGAGGCTGGCGGTTTCTCATCTGAGCCAGCCAAGATTATAGCTGGTGGACCTATGATGGGAAAGGCAATATACAGTACAGATATACCTATAACTAAGTCTTCATCTGCTATATTATGTATGACAAAGGATGAGGTCGCTGAATATGAGCCTAGTGCATGTATAAGATGTGGCAGATGCGTGAGCGTATGCCCTGGAAGAGTTATGCCTAATAAGCTTGCTACTTTAGCCGAGCAGAATAATATAGAAGAATTCCTTAAATACAATGGTATGGAATGTTGTGAATGTGGCTGTTGTTCATATGTGTGTCCTGCTAAGAGACATCTGACTCAGACCATAGCAGGTACAAGAAAATTAGTTCTTGCCAACAAGAAGAAGTAGGGGGTGTAAACAAATGGATAATCTTAACTTAAAAGTTTCAGCATCACCTCATGTAAGGAGCAAGGATAATACTTCGGATATTATGTTTGACGTGGTGCTTGCATTGGTTCCGGCAACAGCCTTCGGCTTATATCTACACGGATGGTATGCGGCATTGCTCGTTGCAGTGTGTATAGGTTCATGTGTAGGATTTGAGGCTCTTTATCAGGCGTGTATGCATAAGAAGGTTACTGTCGGTGATTTCTCGGCAGTAGTAACAGGACTTCTGCTTGCTATGAATCTTCCACCAGAGTTTCCTATATGGATGGCGATACTTGGTTCTGCATTTGCGATTATTGTAATAAAGCAGTTATTCGGTGGATTAGGACAGAACTTTATGAATCCTGCACTCGGTGCAAGATGCTTTTTGTTAATTGCATTTTCACGATATATGACAGCATTTGTGTATGATGGAGTTTCAACTGCTACACCGCTTGCTATACTTAAGAATGGCGGCTCAGTTAATATTAAGGATATGTTCCTCGGCTACACAGCGGGAACTATTGGAGAGACATCAACAGTAGCATTGCTTATAGGTGCAGTTTATTTGCTTATCAAGCGGGTTATAAGCCCTAAGATACCTCTTATCTACATAGGAACATTTGCAGTATGTATAGCAATTTATGCGGTAACTAAGAACTATAATGTTGCTGAATTTGTGGCTGCACATATATGTGGTGGTGGACTTATGCTTGGCGCATGGTTTATGGCTACAGATTATGTAACATCACCAATCACCTCTAAGGGTAAGGTTGTATATGCGGTAATGCTTGGATTACTCACATTTGTGCTTCGTATTTTTGGTGGAAGTGCAGAGGGTGTATCATATGCAATTATTATATCTAACCTTTTTGTACCACTTATAGAGCGTGTTACAGTACCTAAGGCATTTGGTGAGGGTGCAGACATTGACAAGAAGGATAAGAAGAAAAAAGAGAAGAACACAGATGAAATAAAGAATGCAGACACAGATACGGAAGAGAAGAAAGCTAAAGAAGATAAGCCTAAGCAGAAGATGAATGTAAAGGGTATTGTTAAGGCTATCGCAGCAATATTTGTAATAACGGTTATTATGGGTGCTGCACTTGGAGCTGTATACAGCATTACAAAGAAGCCTATTGCTGACGCTGAGGAAAAGGCTAAGCAGGAGGCATATGCTGAGGTATTCCCTGATGCTGCACAGATAGAAACCTTTACAGAGGATGAAATTAACCTTTCTGATGTTAATAAGGTAATGGCAAGCCGTGGCTATGGTGATAACACAATAGATGAGATTTCCGTTGTTGCAGACGCGGATGGAATGTTTACAGGATTTATTATATTGGTTACAAACCACTCTGGTTATGGCGGAGATATTCAGCTTGCAGTTGGTGTATCACTTGATTACTCAATAAAGGGAATAGCGTTCCTCACTATCAATGAGACAGCAGGTCTCGGTATGGAGGCACAGAATAAGGAGTTCTTAGACCAGTTCATTGGCAAGCAGGTTTTACAGTATAGCTACACTAAGACAGGCTCTACCTCAGACAGTGAGATTGATGCCTTATCAGGAGCTACAATTACAACATCCGCTGTTGTTGATGCTGTAAATACAGCTCTTAACTTTATAGGAGGTATACAGTGATATGGGTAAGATAACAGAGAGATTATATAATGGAATCGTAAAAGAAAACCCTACATTTGTGCAGATGCTTGGAATGTGTCCAACTCTGGCTGTAACAACCTCTGCAATAAATGGACTTGGAATGGGACTTACAACTACAGTTATATTGGCAATGAGTAACCTGATGATATCACTTCTTAGAAAATTCATCCCGGATAAAGTAAGAATTCCGGCATTTATAGTAATCATAGCATCATTTGTTACTATAGTTCAATTTCTGTTACAGGCATATATACCAAGCCTTAATGCAAGTCTTGGATTATTCATACCTCTTATAGTTGTAAACTGTATAATCCTTGGAAGAGCTGAGGCGTATGCCTCAAAGAATCCTGTTATACCATCAATATTCGATGGTATAGGAATGGGACTTGGATTTACGGTAGGTCTTACAACTATAGGAATAATAAGAGAGATACTTGGAGCGGGAAGTGTATTTGGATATTCCTTCCTTGACAAATTAAATAACCTTATAGGTAACAATGCTGGTGAGAAGGTAAATGACATATTAAGCAAACAGGGAATCTTTAAGCCGATAGGAATATTTGTATCAGCTCCGGGAGCATTTCTTGTGCTTGCATTTATAATTGCTTTCATCAATCACAGAAATATCAAGAAGGCTAAGAAGAATGGTGAAGAGGCAAAGGTATGTAAGTTAGCTGACTGTGCAAGCTGTCAGAATGTTATGTGTCAGGGAAAAGAAAGAGCAGAGGAGGAATAGAATATGAATGTTATATTATTGGCAATATCAGCGGCTCTTGTAAATAATGTAATATTGAGCCAGTTTATGGGTATATGTCCGTTCCTCGGAGTATCCAAGAAGGTAAGCACAGCAGCTGGAATGGGCGGTGCGGTAATATTCGTTATGACGATTGCATCCGCAGTCACAAGTGCTATATACTATTATATATTAGTACCACTTGATTTAAGCTACCTGAATACAATAGTGTTTATATTGGTAATCGCTGCACTTGTACAGTTTGTTGAGATGTTCCTTAAGAAGGCTGTGCCATCATTATATCAGGCACTTGGCGTATACCTGCCTCTTATCACTACCAACTGTGCTGTACTTGGAATAGCACTTACTAATGTTCAGGATGGACTTAACATTGGAGAGTCTATAGTAAATGGTATGTTTTCAGCGGTAGGCTTTGCACTTGCAATCATTATTATGGCAGGAATCAGAGAAAAGATAGAGCATAATGATGTGCCTGAGAGTTTCAAGGGCGCACCTATTGTACTTATTTCAGCCGGACTTATGGCTATAGCTTTTATGGGGTTGAATGGTTTAATATAAGAGGAGGAGACTATGAATATAATATCAATAGTAATCGCTGCTGCGGTTGTGGGTGTTGTTGGCATACTTGCCGGAGTTCTCCTTGGCGTGGCTAGTGAAAAATTCAAAGTAGAGACAAATGAGACAGAGATAAAGGTAAGAGAGTTACTTCCGGGAAACAACTGTGGAGGCTGTGGATATCCGGGATGTGATGGACTTGCCGCTGCTATAGCTAAAGGCGAGGCAAAGCCAAATGGCTGTCCTGTCGGTGGTGAGGCTGTAGCAAAAGAGATAGCTAAAATTGTTGGTGGTGACACTGATTCCGTTAAGATGGTTGCACATGTCAAGTGTGCAGGTGACTGTAATAAGGCTAAGGATGTATACGATTATGTAGGACCTATGGATTGTAAGCTCGCTGCTAATGCTCCGGGAGGCGGTCCTAAGGGATGCAGTTTTGGCTGCCTTGGATATGGCTCATGCAAAAAGGCATGTCAGTTTGATGCTATATCTATCGTAGATGGAATAGCAGTTATTAATCCTGATAAATGCAAATCATGTGGAATGTGTGTATTGGAGTGCCCTAGACATATTATTGAGATGACACCATATGAGGCTGGTGCAATTGTTAATTGTAACTCTAAGGATTTTGGTAAAGATATTAAGGCAGTTTGCAGTACTGGCTGTATAGGCTGCGGAATATGTCAGAAGAATTGCCCAAGCGGAGCAATTACAGTAGAAAATCATCTCGCAAAGGTTGATTATACAAAATGTACCGGATGCGGGGTATGTAAAGAGAAGTGTCCGGTTAAGATAATAAAATAATTTATATTATGGAGGGAAGCTATGGCAAGAGATTATGTTATTATAGCTGATTCAACAAATGATTTACCAGAGGAGTTCGCTAAGGAGCATGATATAGATATCATTCCGCTGCTCTATGAATTAGGTGATGAGACATATGGCAAAGAGCGTTCGTTATCACCACATGAGTTCTATGAGGGAATGAGAGAGGGCAAGTCTACTAAGACTGCAGCTGCAAATATAGAGGAGATAAAAGAGCATTTCGAGAAGGCACTTAAGGATGGCAAGGATGTTTTGTTTATGTGTCTTTCATCGGGAATAAGCAGTACAGTTGGAAATGCATTTGTTTGTAAGTCAGAGCTTGAGGATGAATATCCTGAGGCAGATATATGCGTTATAGATTCCCTCTGTGCGTCAGGTGGACAGGGAATGCTTCTTTACAGAGCTGTACAGAATAAGGAAAAGGGAATGTCTGCAAAGGAGAATTACGAAAATCTTGAGAGTATTAAATTGAATATTGTTCATAAGTTTACTGTTGAGGATTTAAAGTATCTTCAGAGGGGCGGACGTATATCTAAGACAGCCGCAACTATTGGTACAATGATTAATCTTAAGCCATTGCTTCATGTTGACAATGAGGGAAAGCTCGTTGCAGAAACCAAGGTAAGAGGCAGACGTAAGGCATTACAGCAGATGGTTAAGGATATGGGCAAGTGCATGGGAAGCTATATTGATAAGCAGGATTTAATAATCGTATGCCATGCAGATACAGATGTGGATGCACAGTTTACGGTTGATGCCATAAATGAGCTTTACCACCCGGATAAGATAATCGTGAGTGGAATTACCCCTACCATTGGAGCACATTCAGGTCCGGGAACTATTGCTATATTCTTTATGGGAGATATAAGATAGATTGTCATTTGGCATTATATTGAATATAATGTAATAAGTATGTGTGGCAGGCTGTCTGATATGAGATTCCTTGAGCTTAGGGAAAAAGAGGTTATTAACTGCAAGGATTGCAGAAGGCTGGGCTATGTTGCTGATATAGAGTTTGACTGTGAATCTGGCAGGATTGTTGCTATAATAGTTCCGGGACCGGGTAAGCTGTTTGCGTGTTTCGGAGCATGTAGTGAGTATTATATAAGATTTTGTAACATTGTAAGAATTGGCCCGGATATTGTACTGGTAGATATTGATGCCTGCGATATCCGTAAAGTAAAGGATAATTAAGGAGACGAAAGAAGATGAGATGTCCATTTTGTGGAGATGATAACACAAGAGTTATTGATTCTAGACCAGCAGACGAGAATCAGGCTATTAGAAGAAGAAGACAGTGTGACGAGTGTGGAAAGCGTTTTACGACATACGAGAAGGTTGAGACTATACCGCTTATAGTTATTAAACGTGACAAAAACAGGGAAACCTACGACAGGGCAAAGATAGAGTCCGGTGTTGTTCGTTCATGCCATAAGAGACCGGTATCTGTTGATGATATAGAGGCATGTGTAGATAGAATTGAGAATAAGATATTCAGCATGGAAATCAAGGAGATAGAGAGCAAGCAGATAGGTGAGCTTGTAATGGATGAATTAAAGGATCTGGATCAGGTGGCTTACGTAAGATTTGCTTCCGTTTATCGTGAGTTTAAGGATGCAAATACATTTATGAGTGAGTTGAAAAAGCTTCTTGATACCAAATAAAGGAGAGTCGGTGTGGAAAGTTTCCTTAGTCTAGAGCAGGGAAGTGAAGCCTGCGTTATAGAGAAAAAATCTAGGTTTATAGCACAGATTGCTCCTGTATCATCTGAGGATGAAGCAAATGCATTTATAGAGAAGATTAAGAAAAAGCATTACGATGCAAGACACAACTGCTTTGCATATTCTGTTGGTGGTGAAAAGCAGGTGACCAGATATTCAGATGACGGAGAACCACAGGGTACTGCCGGAAAGCCTATTATGGAGGTTATAAATGGTTCTGGTATACACAATATATGTGTTGTTGTTACCAGATATTTTGGAGGTACGCTTCTTGGAACCGGAGGTCTGGTAAGGGCATATACGGCTGCAACCAAGGAAGCAATCGCATTATGCAAAACCAAGACAATGAAATATGTTACTCCTGTGGATATTGTTATAGGTTATTCTGATTTGCCACGCATCCAGTATATACTTGGCAATGTAGGTGCAGATGTGGTAGGACAGGATTATGACACAGATGTGACCCTGCATGTGAGAATACCTGCTGAACAGTCAGAACGGGTTCTTGGACAGATTACAGAGATGACAAGCGGAAATGCGATTATCGATGCACAGGACAACATATATGCCTGAAAGCATCATAGTAATCTTATAATAATGTAGATAAGAATACGACAATTATGGATATAAGTATTATAAGTGGAAGCACCTTCGTAAGAATGGTGCTTTTCTTAATTATAAGGCCAAGTATAAATGTAAATACAGAGAATAATACCGCCCAGAGTATAAGGTGAATAAATCTTGTAGCAGTAAGTCCTGTAATAATGGCAGATATGAGACTTGTAAGCATGACAGGTATAATAGCAGATATTATAGCAGTAAGCTCTATGGACGATTGTTCATGTTTGCCGAGTGCAACGTACATATTTTTCTCCTTGTCCTGCTGGAAGAGGAGAAGTCCGAGCAAACTTGAAAAAAGCATGAAAACAAGGCATATTTCATAGACAGGAAGCTTAATCTGATAGATGTAATCCTTATATGAAAATTCGCCAGTTACAGAATTTTTTATGCGAAATATATTGTCACTTTTTACATAGTAATCAAGTCTGCCTGTAAGCTCAGAGTCATATTCAGGTATGTCTACAGAAAGAGTAAGCAGCCTGTCAGAGCAGAGCGTAAATATTGTAGCAAAAAGTGTCTCATTTATAGTAGCACCAAGAGTAGTTGATGGCGTTGTGTATTGTATTATCTGATTATCGCCAGACAAACCATCTATATAGTCCTCAAAAAAATTCTCAGGAATATAGTAACCGCACTCTGCATAACCTGATTTTACATCGGAAATCATTTTCTCCATATCTGATGTCAGATAAAATGTATATAGAGAATTGTCAGACGATATCTTATCCATGATAGCAGCAGTATTTGCAGCTGCTTCCTCTGAATAGATAGAAACTTTTATGTCAGCAGAACGCTCACTGGCAGGGAGACATGCGTATATTACTGTGAGGAGTATTATTAAAAAAAGCATGACAATATAAAGCTTGTGTGTAAGTATTCTTTTTGTAAAAACTATAAAACGATTTAATGCTTTCATATGTGCTCCTTTATATTCCGAATAATGCGTGTCCTATTGCACTTATCATATACTTGCCGGGCATAAATGTTGAAATATGCTGTATTATCTGTGGCAGCATGGCATTTGGAAGGATTCCACCACCTATATATGTAAGTATCAGGGTAACGGCAAGCAGTGTCATATGATTTACGATTGTATTTTTGCTCAGAGAATTAATAACATTAATAATCAGAGCCATAAACAATATAACAGGTATTGCGACAATAAATCCAAGTGCATAAAAGCTTTTAAAAGCTATGGAGACCGCAAGCATACATGGGATAAATGCAATAAAAAGGCTAAGTGATGTATTTATAAAATTACATACAAAAATGTGAATATCGTTAAGTCCGTTAGAGTATATAAGCTCTTTTATCCCGTAGTTGTAGTCTTTTATAAGAGGAGCAATTATGAAGGTCATAAAAAACAGGCTTAACATAACTGCAACTGCAATATAGTGCTGAAGCAGAGTGAGATGTCCCTCATTGGTTGCATCCTTTTGTTCTATATAGCCATCTTTATTCAATGCTCTGTCAAGATATATAAGATTAACCCGGTTTTGAATATCGCTAATCTCTGTGCTGTCAAGCCCATGCGACCTTACTGTGTCAAGAGCACTATAAATACCAGCCTGTGCTATACCGAGATATGTTGCATATGACATGAACAGTTCATTTGCTATATGTGAGGATGCTGAGGTTGTATCTTTTACAACTATATCAAGTGGGGGATTTGTACTGTCCATGATACCCGAAAAGAATCTTTCAGGCACAATTATAAAGAATAAAACCTCACCATCGGATATCAGCTTATAACCTTCATCTATCGTACTTACCTGCATAAGGGTTACAGCCTCCTTAATACTCTGCATTTCCTCAAGCATGCCAAGTGCAAGACGGTTATATTTCATATCATCATCATCAGGAAGATAATATGCGAGCTTAACGGTTGTAAATGATTTATCCTTGTATATATGGCCAGATATTACAATTCCAGATACAGAGCATACTCCAAGCAGGATTAAAACCGCAACTAATATAGGGATTATATAACCCCTAAGCCTTTTTAAGTTAGCCTTTATTAAGTTAATAAATAAAAACTGCTTATGCATTTATATTACTCCTCAACATATCAATGTATGATATTCCCCTGCTTTTAAGTATAGCTGTATCATATAATGAGCCATTGTTAAGCAGGTATACACGATTACAGAAATTAAATATATCCTCGTCATGGGAAGCTATTATTATCGTTCCGCCGTTTTTACAGAAGTTATGCATATAAGATAAAATGTCCTGCTTGGCTGGAAGGTCAAGTGCCGCAAATGGTTCATCCATCAGTAATACCTCTGGTTTATTTATGAGTACAGTGGCAAGACTCAGCCTTTTTTTCATACCCCCGGACATTTTTTTTACTGGAGTGTCAAGAAAATTATTAATCCCCATATCAATAAGAGGCGGTTCATTTAATGCTGATATTATCTCGTTTTTGGACAGACTGCACCACATTTTAATGTTATCTATCGGTTTTAGCTCATCAAAAAGTGGATTGTCCTGAGGAACGTAGCCAATTTTGGTGTCATTGCTGTTGGCACAAGCTCTTGCAATGCAGGAAAGTAATGTGGACTTTCCAGAACCATTTGTGCCAAGTATTCCTATGGCTTCACCACCTTCGGCTGAAATGGAAATGTCGTGCAAAACCTCTTTTTTTCCGTATGATTTTGAAATATTATTTATATGGAACATAGTACCCCTCTTTGTTTAATGAATGATAGTAAAAATATTGTAACATACATCTAAGCTTTATTCTATAAATAAATTAAAACCAATATGGACTTTAAAAGGTTCCTTTGCTATAATAAAATAAGTATATTTTATAAAAACAAATGAACGAGGTGAATCGGATGAATGGTGTTAGACTTGCCAAAAAAAATGCTTTGACGATAAAGATTATGGCAGCATTTGCAATTGCCAGAATTATCGTATTAATTATTAATCACAAGGAACAGACAGGTTTTGTTCCATTACTTATTTTATTTGCAGCATTTGCAGTAGGTAACGTAGTATTTTATCTTATAAATGACAGAAGTGAGCTTACCAAATTCACATCAATTACTTTATTTGCAGTACTTACTGCTATAAGTATGATAGTGTCAGATTCTCTGATAGATGCAATACCAATATTTGTAGCCATGGGAATGTGTGTTGTGTATATGGATAATATGCATACAATTATCACTTGCGGAGTTTCTGTTGTAGGAACTCTTGTGGGTACAATAATTAAGATAGCAGATTCAGGAGTTTTGCCATCTGCTGCATGGATGGAGATACTTCTTCTTGCAATTATATTTACCATAGGTATTATCAAGGCAGGAAGCATCACTCTTAGAGAGCAGGAGACTGATAAACAGGAGATTCAGTATCATGTGGCATATCAGGAAGAGATAACTGGAAATATGGTTAAGGTTGTTGATAATGGTAATGCACATATTGAACAGCTACAGTCCAAGCTTGATAATTTCCAGCTTGCAACTGAGGAGGTAACAAAGTCAGTTGATGCTATATCAAGTGGTGTAACAGACACAGTTGAGAATATGGAACATTCAACTATGATGACACAGGAGATTCAGAACATTATAGATAATCTTATAGATGTCAAGGATAATACAGTTGAGTCTACCAGGAAGGCTATAGAGTCAGTGCAGCTGGGACTTGATATAATAGAGAATCTTAAGACTAAGTCTGATGATATAAATGTTGCCAATAAAGATGTGACAAGGGTTTCTGAGGAGCTTTGTGATAAGATTGTTTCAGCAGAGGAAATAACTCAGATTATTTACCAAATATCAAGCCAGACCAATCTTCTTGCACTTAATGCTTCTATAGAGGCTGCCAGAGCGGGAGAGCAGGGAAGAGGATTCGCAGTTGTTGCTAATGAGATTCGTAATCTTGCAGACGATACAAGGAATTCTATAGACAGTATCACACAGCTTCTTAAAGGTGTCACAGAGCTTGCTAATCACAGCTCAGAGCTTGTAAGACGAAGTGTTTGTGCGGTGGAGGAGCAGGCTAGATACATAGATGCAGCAGACCAGTCATTTAATGCAATATCGGGTGTCGTTGAAGAGCTTCATGGTGATATGGAGCAGCTCGACCAGATAAGTAACAGCCTGGATGCATCAAACAATACAATTATTGACAGTCTGGCTAATCAGCAGGCAGCAAGTGAGGAGATTGCCGCAAATGCTCAGTCATCAGCAAGCCTGTGTGGCTCTAATCTTCAGGAGTTAAATAGTGTCATAGATGAATTAAATGAGATTGCCAAGATTATTGGAAGCTTAAAGGACGGCGATTTAGATGAGATTAATCAGATGCTTGAGGAGACTACAGTAGAGTCTGATGAGCAGGTAGATGACACAGATTACTCAGCATATTTCTCAGACGAAGAGGATGAAACAGGTTATGTACCTGATGATGAAAATGAGTCTGATGAAACAGATTACGAAACAGATAATGCTACAGGGGAATATGACGAGGAGGGATACGATGAAGAATCGTATAATGAAGAGTCATATGATGAAGATACGGAAGAGTAAATTATACATAAAAAATGGAGCTGGTGACAGCTCCATTTTTTAGTAGTCTTCTTCTATAACGCGGAAGTCCAGATAATCAAAATCAATTCCTTCTATAAAATTATCCTGTGTAAATCTTGTCCTTGCGTGTTTTATAAAGTCATCCTGATTAGCTTTAAGCCAAATTGGTTTGGAAAGGTCAAATTCATAGCATATATCCTCTAATGCTGTATAGACCTTCTTGGTTCTTGTCATTGTGTAGTCGTCTATGCATGCAACATAGTCATTTATTACTTTGTTATTCTTAAATATTTGTCCCCATATTCTAAACATAAAATAGCTCCTTACATTATGTTTTGTATAGTATAACTAAATTAAAAGAGAAATTCAACTTAAAACACTCCCATTTATGGTATAGATGTGATAAAATGTGTCAAGAAATTATTATGCATTAATGGAGAAAGAACAATGTACAAACTTATAACTACGGATGGAAGTGCAAAGCGCGGCGAGGTTACAACTGTACATGGTGTTATACAGACACCTGTATTTATGAATGTTGGAACTGTGGCAGCCATAAAGGGAGCTGTATCAACCGAGGACTTAGAGGCAATAGGTACACAGGTGGAGTTGTCAAACACATATCATTTACATGTAAGACCGGGAGATAAGATAGTAAAACAGATGGGTGGTCTTCATAAGTTTATGTCGTGGAACAAGCCTATACTTACAGATTCAGGTGGATTTCAGGTGTTTTCACTTGCTGGTCTCAGGAAGATAAAAGAGGAGGGAGTGACATTTAACTCCCATATAGATGGAAGAAAGATATTTATGGGACCCGAGGAGAGTATGCAGATTCAGTCTAATCTTGCATCAACTATAGCTATGGCATTTGATGAATGTCCATCTGCTAAGGCGGAGAGAAGCTATATTCAGCCATCGGTTGACAGAACATATAGATGGTTAGTCCGATGTAAGGCAGAGATGCAGAGGCTTAATTCACTTGAGGATACTATAAATAAGCAACAGATGCTTTTTGGTATTAATCAGGGTGGAGTTTTTGATGATATAAGAATTGAACATGCAAAGAAGATAGCTGACCTTGACCTTGACGGATATGCTATAGGTGGTCTTGCTGTCGGTGAAACGCATGAGGAGATGTATAGGGTAATTGAATCTACAATACCATATCTTCCGCAGAACAAGCCAACGTATCTTATGGGAGTAGGTACACCTGCTAATATATTAGAGGCAGTAGAGCGTGGCGTGGATTTCTTTGATTGTGTTTATCCGTCAAGGAATGGCAGACATGGACACGTTTATACTAACCATGGTAAGCTCAATTTATTTAATGCACAGTATGAGACGGATGACAGATCTATTGAGGAGGGGTGCGGCTGCCCTGCCTGCAAGAGATATAGCAGAGCTTATATAAGACATTTGTTAAAAGCAAAAGAAATGCTTGGAATGAGATTTTGTGTCTTGCATAATCTGTATTTTTATAATAATATGATGAGTGAGATTAGAGAGGCCATAGAGGAACACCGCTATAGTGAATATAAGCGGAAGAAATTGGAAGGCTTTAATATGAAATAGGAGGAAATAGATATGTTATTAGAGGCAGCAGGTTCAGCAAGTTCAGCAGGTTCAATCGGCTCTATAATATTTATAGTTGTTATATGGATTGCTGTATTTTATTTCTTGTTAATTCGTCCTCAGAAGAAACAGAAGAAGCAGATGGAGGATCTTCATAGTGCTATGGAGCCGGGTGATAATATTATGACAACCGGTGGTTTCTATGGTACTATTCTTGATATTCCTGATGACACAACAGTTATCGTGGAATTTGGTGGTAACAAGAATTGTAGAATTCCTATGCACAAGAACGCTATAGCAGAGGTTGAGAAGGCTGGTTCAGCAGTAATCAAGGATGAGCATGGCGAAGATGATGAGGCAGAAAAGGAAGCTAAGAAGGACTCAAAGAAGCTTGGCAGGGAAAAGAAGTAATTCCTGTATGTAACATGTATAGGGGTATGGTATTGATTATTTAAGTTTTATAATTAATACCATACTCCTATATTTGCTTTATGATAATTTTTATCATCTTTTGTCAAAAAACAGTAGACTATTTCCCTACTTTGTGAGAAAATATATCCAATGATGTTTTTCTATGCAGATAAATGTCAAAAACATATTTTAATATTTGAAAGGAGTCTCAAAATGATTTATTCACAGGAAGTTGAAAACATGTGCCCAGTAGCTCAGGGCGTACATCATGGCTGTGCCCCAATTCCAGAAGAAGCTAAGTGGGTTCAGGCAAAAGAAGTAAAGGATATTTCCGGTTTTACACATGGTGTAGGCTGGTGTGCACCACAGCAGGGTGCATGTAAGATGAGCCTTAACATCAAGGAGGGTATCATTCAGGAGGCATTGGTTGAGACAATTGGTTGTTCAGGTATGACACATTCAGCAGCTATGGCAGCAGAAATCCTTCCAGGATTAACTGTTATGGAAGCTTTGAATACTGATTTGGTTTGTGACGCAATCAACACAGCAATGAGAGAGCTTTTCCTTCAGATTGTATATGGTCGTTCACAGAGTGCATTCTCAGAGGATGGTCTTGCAATTGGTGCAGGCCTTGAGGATCTTGGAAAGGGCCTTCGTTCACAGGTTGGTACTATGTATGGTACACTTAAGAAGGGACCTCGTTACCTTGAAATGGCTGAGGGTTATGTAACTGCTATCGCTCTTGATGCAGATAACTTAATCATCGGTTATAAGTTTGTAAACCTTGGTAAGATGACTGACTTCATCAAGAAGGGTGATGATCCTAACACAGCTTACGAGAAGTCTTGCGGACAGTATGGTAGGGTTGCAGATGCAGTTAAGTTAATTGATCCACGTACAGACAAAGAGCTTGAGAAATAATAGGAGGAGGTAACGATAATGGCTTTATTTGAATCATATGAGAGAAGAATAGATAAAATCAACGGCGTTTTGAATAGCTATGGTATCTCTTCTATCGAAGAGGCAGAGAAGATAACAAAGGATGCCGGATTAGATGTATATGAGCAGGTTAAGAAGATTCAGCCTATCTGTTTCGAGAACGCTTGCTGGGCTTATACAGTAGGTGCTGCAATCGCAATTAAGAAGGGTTGCAAGAGAGCTGCTGATGCTGCTGCTGCAATCGGTGAAGGTCTTCAGGCTTTCTGTATTCCTGGTTCTGTTGCAGATACAAGAAAGGTTGGTCTTGGACATGGTAACCTTGGTAAGATGCTCCTTGAGGAGGAGACAAAGTGCTTCTGTTTCCTTGCAGGTCACGAGTCATTTGCTGCTGCTGAGGGTGCTATAGGTATCGCAGAGAAGGCAAACAAGGTTCGTCAGGAGCCACTCCGTGTTATCCTTAATGGTCTTGGTAAGGATGCTGCACAGATTATTTCAAGAATTAATGGTTTCACATTTGTTGAGACAGAGTATGATCCATACACAAACGAGGTTAAGGAAGTATTTAGAAAGTCTTACTCAGAGGGACTTCGTGCAAAGGTAAACTGCTATGGTGCTAACTCAGTTCCAGAAGGTGTTGCAATCATGCACAAGGAAGGTGTTGATGTTTCTATAACAGGTAACTCAACAAACCCTACAAGATTCCAGCATCCAGTTGCAGGTACTTATAAGAAGGAGTGCCTTGAGCAGGGTAAGAAGTATTTCTCAGTTGCATCAGGTGGTGGTACAGGACGTACACTTCACCCAGATAACATGGCAGCAGGTCCTGCATCTTATGGTATGACAGATACACTTGGACGTATGCACTCAGATGCTCAGTTTGCTGGTTCATCATCTGTTCCTGCACACGTTGAGATGATGGGACTTATCGGTATGGGTAACAACCCTATGGTTGGTGCTACTGTTGCAGTTGCAGTTTCTGTTGAGGAAGCAGCAAAGGCTGGTAAATTCTAGACTGAAAGCAACTTAATGAAAGCCATCCCGAACCTTAACGAAACCGAGGCAAAGCCGAAGGTTTGGTTTAGTTGAGTGGATGAAGAACAATAAAAAAATACAGCATGGCGTACAAGTTTGATTGCATACAGTCATGCTGTTATTTTTTTAGTACAAATTTCCTTTGGAAAGTATAAGGGAGGAAAATTATGTCTTTAAAGTTAAAAAATGAAGAGCCTGCAAAACCTATGAAAGATATACAGATTATCCAGGATATAAAGGATATCCAGGATATACGGGAAGAAAAACTATCACAGATTTCCGGAGTAAATGCCATGGATAAAGCAATGAAAGAAAAGACTGTCCGTAAGGTAGCTATGGTTGTTTTGTTTGTTGGAGTTGCTTTGCTATTCGGGGGTCTTGCAGCATATTTACATAATGATTATTTTTTGAAAAATGCGGAGACAGTAACAGGTGTCGTAACAGAAAAACGTATGCATCGAAATTATTTAACCTGTAGCATCTATGTGAACTATGAAGTAGACGGACAAACATATGATGAATTATATGTGAGTGACGGACACAATATGCAGATAGGACAGAATGTAACAGTATATTATAATCCGGATAAACCAACAGAAATTACAGATGGAAGGGAAATTACAATGCTATTTATCTGTCTTATTGTAATGGGCGGAATTGTATTTTTGATTGGTGGGTATATGGTATTTTGGATAAATCAGAATCCCGATAAGGGGATTAGAATATATGAAAGAATATTTCAAAAGACTGGCAGAAACAAATAGTGCCGGTTTTAGCATGACTTCGTCTGGGGAGCCTGAAATACACGCTGATTCAGATGGTTGTAAAGTGTTCTCCGACATACAGGAATCTCATTTTGAGTAACGTTTTACTTCTTTTGAAATGGTTGATGGGTCTTTGTGCAAGAGTAAATTCCAGATTTGCCCGTCATTTTGTGATTATTCTGTTTCAAAGTGGATATAATTATGGTATAATAATCCCATAGTAAAGGAGGCGAATTGTATGCCACAGATTATTCCAATCAAAGATTTAAAGAATACATCAGAAATATCGGAAATGTGCCACAAAGCTGAAGAGCCTATTTATATTACAAAAAATGGATATGGAGATATGGTAATTATGAGTATGGAGATATACGAAATTACTATGAGTAAGGTTGCAATGTATAATGATATAGAAATATCCGAACAGCAGATAAAGAATGGTCAGGTAAAAGATGCTAGAATCTCACTCGAAGAAACGAGGGCTAAGTATGGCTTATAACGTGAGAACAACAGAACACGCTGAAAAGCTACTTGATAATCTTATTTATTATTTATTGTATAGATTTAAGAATGAACAGGCGGCTAGACATTTGTTAGACAGTATTGATAATGTATATGATAGATTAGAGGGAAATCCATTACAGTTTCCAAGATGTAAAGATGCGTATCTTCATAAGAAAGGATATTATGAGGCTATTGTGCCCCAAATGGATTATATAGTAGTGTTTAATATTGAGGGAAACATTGTAAACGTAGTAGGTATTTTTCATTATCTTGAGAATTATTCACAAAAATTATAGGTATATATATGACAAATGGAGTCGGCAAGTGTGCTGGCTTTATTTGTTTATATATCTATTGACTGTAAATTATTTTGATTGTTTGTTATAATATTAATAGCTATGTTCTTAGGGATATCATAAAGCTGATGGTTAATATATTACTTGCTGAGGGATGCGATGATATCTTTGACGATGGGAAAATTATCACTGTATTAGACCAAGCCTGCGGAACAGGTGGTATGTTATCAACCTCGTACAACACGATAAGAAGATATAATCCAACTGCTGATGTAAGACTTTTCGGACAGGAGATAAACCCAGAGTCATATGCTATATGTTTAGCAGAAATGCTCATCAAAGGTCAGAATGCCGAGAACATTAGATATCAGGGTATCATCATTTGAAGATGCAGAACTTCACAAGAAATACAGGTATATTACATATCTGTTGGCATTTATCAATATAAAACATCCGGGTATGGGATTTGACTTAGATGGCAAGATAAAGGCATATGATTTTGCACAAAAGAAGGGTAAGAAGCATAAAGGGGATAAGGTGGTGTCGTCACCTGTTGTAAAACTCCCGACAGCGGAACAGTTTGGACTCACTGAGGATAAGGAGAAGAGACTGTCAGAGATAATCGAGGAGATAAACAGTAGAACGGGTAAGTCATATGATAATGACGTAGCTATCAAGGCAATGCTACAGATACGGGATATTTTCCTAAAGTCAGATAAACTGAAAGCAAGTGCCAAGAATAACACCGAGAAAGACTTTGAATTTGCATACTTTGACGATATTGATGATGCATTGATAGAAGGGTTAGAGCAGAACCAAGACTTCTTCAGTCTATTGCTAAGTAATGATGATATCAAAAAAGAAGTGCTGGGTATATTTGCTGATGAGATATATAAGAGCTTAAAGAACGCATAAATCCGGAAAGGAAATACAGCAAATCTTAGTGTGTGTTGTATTTCATTTTTCGTATAATTATATTTTGAAATTTTAAAAATAAGAAACTAATGGGAGCATTCCTGTGTTAGTGGGTGTAAATTATGGCAAAGATAGAGAAAACCAGTAAATTGGAAGAATGAATGTATTTACGAAGAAAATGGGTTGGATTTGGTGTGGGTTTAGTGAAAGGATAAAAGAATTATGGATAACAAATTAATGATAATATCAACATTTTTGGGATTGTTTTTAATTTTATTTTTTATAATAATGAGATTTTCAAAATCAAAATGTAGAAGGAAAATTGAAGCCACATACTTGAAATATAACAGTTATACAAGTAATGGTGGACGAGGATGGGTAACTAATTATGCCCCTGTCTTTAGATATAATTTTAATGGAGAGGAGTATACTAATCAATCTCTTCAATTATTATCTAAGAACGAGATACAAGAATTCATAGCTGGAAATAGCTATACTATAATTATAAATGAAAAAAAGCCAAGTAGGTTTATTTTATATAAGAAGATAGAATTTACTGAAATATTGATGTTGTTAATGGGAATATTTTTCCTTTTAGTCGTTGCATTAAGTATAATGATTAAATGAAGGAGAAAAATTAACCTTTAACATTTAACCTATCCTTAACCCCACCATTATATCACCTTAACCCATATATCGTATAATATCATCAATACAATATTGTACAAAAGGCAGGGGATATTGGTGAAGCAGGTAAGGAACAGTAATAAGGTTGGGGTAATTATTCTATTATATTTCGTTGAAACATTCATAATATTTATTATTGGGCAGAGACATGAAATTGGAGGCGTTGAAGTTCCGGATTATGTACTTCAAATAGCCAGAATGGCTGCATTTTTTGGAACAATTCTTGCAATTATCATATATCTTAAAATCAGAAAAAGAAATAGAATTATAAGAGAAAAACGAGCAAATGAAGCAATAGACTACGCAAAGCAGTCAGCGGATTATTCACTATATTATTCTGACGACATGGAACAAGATTCAAATATTGACGTGGATTTGGACATACTTGATGAATATCGAAAAGAGTACAGAGAGGATTATGATTTAAAGGATGAACATGACTATGAGAGATATATGTCCAAGCATACAGGTAGTCAGGTGTTTGACAAGAAGGTCATATTAAAATGGATTTGCCGGTTCTTTGAGGTTGTCATTATTTTGGGGTTAATAGTTGCATACCCGTATCTTGGGGCATTTGTGGTGATGGCATTGATATATGTATCGGAGAATAAAAAGAGAAAGAAGCCCAAAGAGGATGGTGCAGTGTATGTCAGATTATTTGAAGAAAATATTCATGCAATTGTAGGCGGGGATTGTAGCTATGTGCAGGATTTAAGTATTGATAAAGACGAAATTTATAAGCTAAATTGCTTTGAAGATACACAGAATATAGTTGAGAGCAGCGGTTTATTGGAGGGAACATATAAAGGTGTTCATTTTCAATGCTCAAATGAGGAAATTATATATGAGTATGAGGAGACGGATTCGGATGGTGATAAGTGCACTAGGAGACGTGAACTATTTAAGGGAATAATGGTTTGCATTCCATATAAGAAATATTCTCCATATTCAGTTGGATTGCACACTAACTCATGGAAGTCTATTGTCAATTCTACATATGCATATGGTAAGTCTGATAGTGGTACACTTGAGACAGAGAGTGTTGCGTTTAATATGTTATATTCTGTACATTCAGATAACGATGAGAATATGTTTTACATTCTCACTCCTGATATTATGGAAAAGCTTGCGGGCATGTATAAGTGGTCACATAATGAAAATAGCGGATATAATGGTTTGTGTGCATGCTTTAAAAATGGAAATCTATACCTTGGGCTTAGAACGGGATATAGATATTTTACATATAAAAGAGCTATCCCTACTGAGGATGCATTGAGAAAGGTAAACCGTGAAATGCAAATGCAGCTTAAAACTATGGCAAAATTATTGGATTATGCATATCGCCTATAAATAGTTGACAAAATAAATAAAATGACTATAATCATTGGTAGCACCAATATTGGTGCTACCAATTTTGCGATGTTTAGGGAGAATATTATGAAGTATTTACGACAATTTTTATTAATTCTATTTATATCCTTTTTGGGGGAAGTACTAAAATATCTGCTTCCATTTCCTATACCAGCAAGCATTTATGGAATGGTTTTATTGTTTATAGGACTTTTGTCGGGAATTATAAAGATAGAGGCAGTAAGAGATGTTGGAAAATTTCTGATTGAGACTATGCCGGTTATGTTTATTCCTGCCGGGGTTGGACTTATGGCTTCGTGGGGAACATTGAAGCCTGTGCTTTTGCCTGTAAGCGTTATAACACTTGTTGTACTTATTTTAGTATTTGGAGCTACGGGAAGAGCCTCACAGCTTATTATAAGGATGTCTAAAAAGAAGGAAGAGAGGAAACTAGAAAATGAGTGAAATGTTTAAAACATCTATGTTCGCGGGTGTAACCATAAGCCTTATATCTTATTTGGCAGGAAGTATGCTTAAGAAGAAATTTAAGCTTGGTATATTCAATCCGCTTCTTATATCAATAATACTTACAATACTTGTTCTTGTAGTAGCAGATATAGATTATGATACTTATAATGCAGGAGCAGCGTATCTCAGCTGGTTTTTGACACCCGCCACAGTGTGTCTTGCAATACCTTTATATGAGCAGTGGCAGTTGCTAAAGAAAAATTACAAGGCTGTAATAATAGGAATATTGGCTGGAGTAATTACAAGTCTTACTTCAGTTTTGATATTATCTAAGATTATGGGACTTACACATGAGGAATATGTAACTCTGCTTCCTAAGTCAATCACTACGGCAATTGGTATGGGAGTATCTGAGGAGCTTGGAGGCTATGTGACAATCACGGTTGCTGTTATAGTTGTAACCGGAGTTCTTGGCAATATCTTAGGAGACCTTGCATGTAGGATATTCCGTATAACAGAGCCTATATCTAAAGGACTTGCATTTGGGGCATCTTCACATGCAATTGGAACTGCAAAGGCGATAGAGCTTGGTGAAGTCGAGGGTGCTATGAGCAGTCTTGCAATAGCTGTTACAGGTATATTTACAGTAGTTTTGTCTTCAGTATATGCAAACTTCTTGTAAAAAGGTATAATAAGGTATATATAAAATGAAACCCTGAACTTATTTATTATGAGGAGGTATATTATGATAATTACAATAGCAAGACAATGCGGTTGTTGTGGTGACGAGATAGGTCGAGCACTTTCGGACGTGTATCATATACCGTTTTATGATAGACGAGCTATAGCTGATATGGCTAGGGATAAGGGCTTGTACGAGAGATATCCTGATTTCTATGGTGAGACACCTATGAATACGTTGATGTACACAATATCTGAGGATGAAGATTTGGAAGTATTCCATGAAACGCCTAAAAAGGCACTTAATGAGCTTATAGGTGATGAGGATTGTATTGTACTTGGAAGATGCGGAAACTATGCATTTCAGGATAGGGAAGATTTGATTTCAGTTTTCCTTACAGGTAATGATACAGGAAGATATGAGAGAATATCAATGAAGCATGGAATAGATTGGAAGAGTGCAAAAAAGCTTGTTGTCAGTACAGATGAAAGAAGAGGTACTTATCACAAATACTATACCGGAGAGGTATGGGGAATGGCTGGGAATTATAATCTTTGCCTGGATATATCGAGTCTTGGCAATGATGGTGCAGTGAAGATGATTGAGGAGTATATAAGACAGATTGGTTAGGAGTACATCATGCAGGGCGGCAATTTACAGGAGTATGAAAAAGGAATAGCATATATATTTGACATGATAGAGAATGGAACTCTCAAGGTAGGAAGTAAGCTTCCGCCTGAACGTGCAATAGCCGAGGAGGTTGGAGTTGGAAGGAATTCCATACGCGAGGCGATAAGTATATTGCATGGGATGGGATTTATAGACAGGGTGCAGGGTTCTGGCAATTATGTGTCAAAAAATGTCGGTCAGTCTATACACCAGACCATTAAAATTATGCTTGCACTTGGCAGTGTAACCAAGGAAGAGATATGTGAATTCAGAAGGGTTATGGAAAAGGCTGTCTGTAATATGCTGATAGATAATAATATAGAAACACCCCTTAAGGAAAATATAAGTAACCTGCTTGCTAAGATGAAGAATGTATATGGGAAAGAGCTTGCAGATGTTGATAAGCAATTTCATGATGCACTCATTGTCGCAACGGGAAACAATCTCTGGATAACAATTATGGAGGCTGTGACTGAGATATACGGAGAATGGATAGATTATGTTATAGAATATATATATACCCCGGACAGAGAAAAACTTATGCTCTGTCACGAGAATATATATAACAATCTGCTTGCGAGTGAGAAGAAACAAATGCTTGCAGCTATAGATGAACACTATGATATGATTGAAAGGCTTCTAGGATGTGGAGAGCAGCATTGATTTTAATCTGCTCGCTGCTATGTTAAGAGGATGACTTGTATCCTCAACAAAGCATATATGCCTTGCGGGAAGCTTTTCCTTTAATGGAATTTCGTATAACACACCTTTGCTTAGTGGTTCACGCACAAGAAAGTCTGGCACGAAACCAATTCCTAAATCATGCATTATAACGGGTATTAACTGGTCGGAGGTCGCAACCTCTACCTCTGGTGTTAATACAAGATTATGCTTTAAGAATAAATCCGTGTAATATGAGTAGGTTGTAGTTCCTTTATTAAGGCACACCATAGGGTGGTTCTTTAACTCGGCAAGAGACATTTTTTGTTTTGTAAGATATGAGTATTTGGGACTGCACACAAGAACCTCGTGAAATTCACATATATTCTCCTCTCGAAGCGGATTATAGATTTTGTTTGACGAGGTTACAACAGCAAAGTCGGCAATTCCTGTCTGGACAGAGTTAATTGACTGAGGTGTATTGTTGCTAAGTATATGTATGTGAATACTAGGATAGGTGTTATGGAAGTCCTTAAGTACACGGAGAAGTATTCCGTGGAGGGCTGTCTCACTTGCGCTTATCGTAACTGTACCATTCTCTAGATTGCCAGAGTTGACAAGCTCAAGTTCGGCAGAGTGGAGCTGCTTGAAGGCAACTGCCACATGAGAATACAGCTTCTGTCCTTCCGGTGTAAGAGTTATGCCCCTGTTTGAGCGTATGAACAGCTTACAGCCAAGTTGTTTTTCAAGATTGTTCATTGCGCGGCTTACATTTGGCTGGTTACTCATAAGTACTGTGGCTGCATTTGAGAAGCTGTTGTATTTTGCCACATAATAGAATATGCGGTAGTAATCGTATGTAATATCCATATAAACCTCCGTGTATTTGAATAATAAAATATAAAACAATATGTCAAATTGATATACTAGACATTTTAAATATATATTTTACTTTGAACACTAAATATTATAAACTTATGATAGTTTCAAGTAAAGAAATAAAAATAACAAGGAGATGGTTTTTTGAAAGATTTAGCAAAAGACCTGATGGAAGAGCTTAACTGTGAAACCGTATTCACTATTCCAATTTTTGGAGGAATAGATGTATCGGAATCCGTTGTTGTCACTTGGATAATAATGGCAGTTTTGGTTCTCGTTGCTATTATTTTGACTAGAAATATGCGCATTGATCACATAAGCAAACGTCAGGCATTCGCGGAAATGATTGTAACCAAGCTTACCGGAATGGTAGAGGGTATGATTGGACCGAATGGCAGGGCCTATGTTCCATATCTTACCACGGTGCTTCTATATATAGGAGTTTCCAATATCATCGGATTGTTTGGCTTTAAATCTCCTACTAAGGACTTGAATGTAACAATAGCACTTGCTGTTATGAGTATAGTCCTTGTGGAAGCGGCTGGTATTTACCATCTGGGTGTGAAGAAATGGCTTCACAAATTTACAGAGCCTATAGCTATTGTAACACCTATTAATATTCTTGAAGTATTTACAAGACCATTATCGCTGTGTATGCGATTATTTGGTAATGTATTAGGTGCATTTGTAATTATGGAGCTTATCAAGATGGTAGTTCCTATTATATTACCAGCAGTATTTAGTCTGTATTTTGATATATTTGATGGATTATTGCAGGCTTATGTATTTGTATTTTTAACTTCATTGTACATTAGTGAAGAGATAGAAGAATAATTAAAAAGGAGAAATTTATTATGAGTACATTAATCGCAATTGGAGCAGGTATTGCAGTTTTAGGAGCACTTGGTGCAGGTATTGGTATAGGTATAGCAACAGGTAAGGCAGCAGAGGCTATTGCAAGACAGCCTGAGGCAGAGGGTAAGATTAACAAGACCTTGATTCTTGGTTGTGCGCTTGCAGAGGCAACAGCTATCTATGGTTTCGTTATAGCACTGATGATTATTGTAATGTTGAAGTAACTAGGATATAAGAAAGGCAAGGTGGTAACATGCTTCGCGTAGATGCAAATTTATTACTTACCATAATTAATCTGCTGTTACTTTTTGTATTGATGAGAATATTCTTGTTTAAGCCTGTACAGAAGATAATCGCAGCAAGGCAGGAGGAGGCCGACAGACAGTTTAAGGAAGCTGAGGACAGCAAGAACGCTGCGTTAGCTGCAAAGAAGCAGTATGAGGATTCACTTGCAAATGCTGAGGAGACGAGAAAGCAGGTTATAAAAGAGGCAAGAGAGTCAGCAGATGTAGAGTATAAGAGAATTATATCTGATGCTGAAAAAACAGCAAAGCAGGTCAAGGATGAAGCTGTTTTGGATGCAGAGAATCAGAAGGCTCAGATACTTAAGAAGGCTGAGAGAGAGATAGCAGATATGGTTGTCGATGCGACAGTTAAGGTTGTAGGCGGCAAGAAGGGTGCAGAGGTTGATAAGTCTCTGTACGACAAATTTTTAGATGAAGCAGGTGATGAAACGTGATTCGGGCAGCAATTGATTATGCAGCGGATTTAAAAATGGTAGAGAATGCCAAGACAAATCTGCAAAATGTCAAGGATATCCTTTATGCGGTACCACAGATAGCCATGGAGTTTGAAGATCCAACCGTTTCACTTGAGAAGAAACACCTGGTTATCGACAGAGTATTTCCTAAGGAAATCCGTAATTTTCTTAAATTATTATGTGACAATGGGGATTTCTCATTGTTAGATGAGATTGAAAAGGCATATTTAGATATGCTTAAGACTCCAGAGCAGATTCTTAATAAGGCAGAGTTGATTTATGTCACAGCTCCTACAGATGAGCAGTTAGACGGCATAAAGAAGTTCCTTGCCAAGGAGTGTGGAAATCCTGATATAGAGATATCCATGAAGGAAGATAAGTCCATAGGAAGTGGATTTGTCTTAAGAATAGGCAATAAGGAGTATGACTGGAGCGAGAAAGGCCGTATCGAACAGCTACAGAAACGCATCAATGATTCACTCACAGGAAAGCAGAAGGCTACAGTAAGTGAGGAGAGCATTATATCTATACTTCGTGCAGATATAGAGAGCTTTGAACTTGAGGCTAAGGATAAGGAGATTGGTGTTGTAAACTGGGTTGGAGACGGTATCGCCAATGTTGACGGAATAGACCATGCATTTTATGGAGAAATTGTACTGTTTGACTGTGGCGTCAAGGGTATGGTTCAGGATGTAAGACGAGATGAGATAGGAGTTATCCTGTTTGGTCGTGATACAGAGATTAAAGAGGGAAGCCGTGTTGTCCGTACAGGAAAAATGGCTGGTGTTCCCGTAGGAGATGCATTCCTCGGAAGAATAGTTGATGCACTTGGTGCTCCTATTGATGGAAAGGGAGATATAGTGCAGGAGGGCTACAGACCTATAGAGAATCCTGCACCTAGTATAGTTGATCGTAAATCGGTTTCTGTACCTCTTGAGACGGGTATCTTATCTATCGACTCAATGTTCCCTATTGGACGAGGACAGAGAGAGCTTATCATAGGAGACAGACAGACTGGTAAGACATCTATAGCCATGGATGCAATACTTAACCAGAAGGGCAAGGATGTAATCTGTGTTTATGTGGCAATAGGACAGAAAGCATCAACAATAGCAAAGCTTGTAAATTCATTAAAGACAAATGGAGCACTTGATTACACGGTAGTTGTATCTGCAACGGCATCTGATCCTGCTCCATTACAGTATATAGCACCATATGCAGGAACAGCTATAGCTGAGTATTTTATGTATCAGGGTAAGGATGTACTTATTGTATATGATGACTTATCTAAGCATGCAGTTGCATACAGAGCTATATCACTTCTGCTTGAGCGTTCACCAGGACGTGAGGCGTATCCAGGAGATGTATTTTATCTTCATTCAAGATTGCTTGAGCGTTCATCAAGAATTACCAAGGAAGCTGGCGGCGGTTCAATAACAGCACTTCCTATAATAGAGACACAGGCTGGAGATGTATCTGCGTATATCCCTACAAATGTTATATCTATCACGGATGGTCAGATTTACCTTGAAAGTGAATTGTTTTTCGCAGGTCAGCGTCCTGCTGTAAATGTAGGTCTTTCAGTATCAAGAGTTGGTGGTGCTGCACAGACTAAGGCTATGAAGAAGGCAGCAGGTAGTATTCGTATAGACCTCGCACAGTACAGAGAGATGGAGGTATTTACCCAGTTCTCATCTGACCTTGATGAGGGAACAAAGAAGCAGCTTGCACATGGACACGCTCTTATGGAACTTTTAAAACAGCCTCTTGGACATCCATTTACAATGGAGGAGCAGGTTATTACACTTGTAGCCGCAAATGCACATATATTTAGTGATTTGCCTGTTGGCGAAATAAAGCAGTTCCGTTTGGATTTATTGGAGGATTTTTCTAAGAATCATGCAGATATAATTAGCAGACTTAATTCTACTAAGGACCTTACGGACGATGTAAAGGAAGCAATCATAGAGGCAGCTACAGAGTTTAAGAATAGTAAGCTCAAGGCAGAAGAGTAAATATACAGGCGGAAACGGAGGGAAATAAATGGCAAATGCAAGAGAGATTTCCACTCGAATAAAAAGTATTCAGGATACCATGAAGATAACAAAAGCCATGTATATGATGTCTTCCATGAAGTTAAGAAAGGCAAGACAGAAGCTTGAGAACACAGAGCCTTATTTCTATGGATTACAGGAGCAGATATCGGATATTTTGCTTCATTTCCCTGACATGCAGCATCTTTTCTTTGATAACAGAGGAAAGGATATGTTAGAGAAAGAGAAGAGACGTGCATTTATCGTGATAACAGGTGATAAGGGTATGGCAGGTGCGTATAACCACAATGTGATTAAAAAGGCACAGGAAATGGTTGATGAAACTGATTCATACAGATTATTTGTTGTAGGAGAGCTTGGGCGACAGTATTTTAAGAGTCAGGGCTATAAGCTTGAGGATGGATTTATGTATTCAACTAATAACCCATCTATTCACAGAGCCAGAATGATAACTGAGAATATCATAGAGCATTACAAGAATGAGGAAATAGACGAGGTTTATGTCATTTACACTAAGATGGTAAACAGCATGAAGGAAGAGGTTGAGGTACAGGAAATTTTACCACTTAAAACTCATGAATTTATCAAAAAAGAAATTATAGAGAATTCTCAGAAGGGCTTTGGTAATACAGATAAGGAAGCTGCAATGCAGGCAGATGATTGGTTTTTGATATATCCTTCACCGCAGAAGGTGTTGGAGAAGTTGGTATATAACTATGTAACTGGTTTCATGTATGGTGTCCTTGTAGAGGGCTCTGCCAGTGAGGAAAATGCCAGAATGATGGCTATGCAGTCGGCAACTGATAACGCACAGGAAATGTTAAGAGAGCTTTCCGTTGAATATAATCGTGTGAGACAGGCTGCTATAACTCAGGAGATTACAGAGGTAATAGGCGGAGCTAAGGCACTTAAGAATAAAAAGAAGAAGCAAGCGAGGTGAGATTTCGCATTATGGAAAATATAGGTAAGATAGTACAGGTTTCTGGACCTGTAGTAGACGTAGAATTTGCGGATGGAAATCTGCCAGCTATCAAGGATGCTTTGTATGTTATGAACAATGGAAAGAAATGCGTGATGGAGGTATCACAGCATATCGGTAACAATGTTGTCCGTTGTATCATGCTTGCAGCTAGTGAGGGCTTGTGCAGAGATATGGATGTAGTTGCGACAGGCTCAGGTATACAGGTTCCTGTCGGTGAGAGAACACTTGGACGATTATTCAATGTCCTTGGTGAGACGCTTGACGATAAGGAAAGCCTTGATGATGCGGAGCACTGGTGTATTCACAGAGAGCCGCCGACATTTGAGGAGCAGAGTCCTGTAGTTGAGATGCTTGAGACAGGAATTAAGGTAATTGACCTTCTTGCACCTTACGCAAAGGGTGGTAAGATCGGTCTGTTTGGTGGTGCCGGTGTAGGTAAGACGGTGCTTATACAGGAGCTTATCCATAACATAGCTACTGAGAGTGGTGGATATTCAATATTCACAGGTGTTGGAGAGCGTTCCCGTGAGGGTAATGATTTATGGAATGAGATGAAGGAGTCAGGCGTACTTAACAAGACAGCACTTGTATTTGGACAGATGAACGAGTCACCTGGTGCAAGAATGAGAGTGGCAGAGACCGGTCTTACCATGGCTGAGTATTTCAGAGATGTCAAGAATCAGGATGTGCTCTTGTTCATAGATAATATATTCCGTTTTGTACAGGCTGGTTCCGAGGTTTCAGCGTTGCTTGGACGTATGCCTTCTGCTGTTGGATATCAGCCAACACTTGCAAATGACCTTGGAGAATTGCAGGAGAGAATAGCATCTACAAGAAACGGTTCAGTTACATCTGTTCAGGCAGTATATGTGCCTGCTGATGACCTTACTGATCCGGCACCTGCGACAACATTCTCACACCTTGATGCAACGACGGTTCTTTCGCGTAAGATTGTTGAGCAGGGTATCTATCCTGCTGTAGATCCACTTGAGTCAACATCCCGTATATTGGAGGCGGATGTTGTAGGTGAGGAGCATTATCGTGTTGCAAGACAAGTTCAGGAGACATTGCAGAAGTACAAGGAATTGCAGGATATAATTGCTATTCTTGGTATGGAGGAGTTGTCTGATGAGGATAAGCAGACAGTTTATCGTGCAAGAAAGGTTCAGCGTTTCCTGTCACAGCCTTTCCATGTTGCTGAGAACTTTACCAACGTAAAGGGTGTGTTTGTGCCTGTTGAGGAGACTGTTAGAGGCTTTAAGGCTATTCTTGACGGAGAGATGGATGAATATCCTGAGGCAGCATTTTTCAATGTGGGAACTATAGAGGATGTCAAGAAGAAAGCTGAGAGCTTGAAGTAGAGAAGAGGGAATAGCCCATGAATACATTTACATTAAAAATAATAGCGTGTGACAGGGTGTTCTATGACGGTCCGTGTGAGATATTGGTATTCCCTGGCTATGACGGTCAGATGGCTATAATGGCAAACCATGAGAAGATGACAACCAACATTGAGGTTGGAGAGCTTCATTTCCGTACCCCTGATGGAAAAGAAAATATTGCAATAGTATCTGATGGTCTGTTACAGGTTAAAAATAATCAGGTTAGCGTACTTGTGTATTCTGCGGAGAAGCCTGAGGAGATTGACGCATTCAGAGCTCAGGCAGCAAAGGAAAGAGCCTTAGAGCAGATGAGGCAGAAGCAGAGTATTATGGAATATCATGTGTCAAGGGCATCACTTTCAAGAGCTATGGCAAGACTTAGCGGACATGACAGATATATAACCAAATAAATTGTGCAAGCAGCACTTGAAATGGAGCTTTTTATAAGCTCCATTTTCTGGTTATATAGTGTTTGTCAAGTATTCGTTGGCACGTTTCTTACCCCGACGCTTTCTATCTACGGATGATGGATTCCATGCAGGGACGTTTGCGACAGCCGGCACTTAATGAGTGCATAGCACGAATCTAGTGCCGCTGCTCGGAGCAATAAGTGGAAACGGTCCCGGAATGGAACCATCATCCGTAGATAGAAAGCGTCGGGGTAAGAAACGTGCCAACGATTACTTGACAGACACTATATACATGTTGGTGTTGACAACAAGTTTTTTAGTTTGTATTCTATTTTATATTGATTGTACGAGGTAATAATGATATGAGAAAAAGGCAAGTATTTAATCCGTTCCTTCCGTTAAATGAATATATACCGGATGGTGAGCCACATGTGTTTGGAGACAGGGTGTATCACTTTGGCTCTCATGACAAGGAGGGTGGACATACATTCTGTATGCTTGATTATGTCGCTTACTCTGCACCTGTTGATGATTTGACAGACTGGCGTTATGAAGGAGTAATATATAAGGCAAGTAAGGATCCCAGATATCCAAATCCACAGTACATGTATGCACCTGATGTTGTGCGTGGAAATGATGGAAGATATTATCTGTATTATTGCCTTGGTGGTGATTATGGCTATGGCGGCTATCAGGGTACAATAAGTGTTGCTGTATGTGATGAGCCTGCCGGTGAGTATGAGTATCTCGGTGTGATAAGATATCCTGATGGCACTCCAATGAAGAAGTATATATGCTTTGATCCTGCGGCGTTTAATGATAATGGAACAATAAGGATATATTACGGAACACAGTATGATTATGAGGAGAGGGAGGATTTCCTCACTAATCCGAAATATATGGATGAAGAGATATCTATGTTTGGCAGAAGCAGGGAGGAAATTCTTAGCTACAAGGACAGCATAATGGGACCGTCTATGGTAGTTTTGTGCGATGATATGCTGACTGTGAAGGAGGATGCAAAGCATATTATTCCTTACAGGGTTAAGGGTACGACCTTTGAGGAACATCCGTTTTTCGAGGGAGCATCCATGCGAAAGGTTGGTGATAAGTATTACTTTATATACTCATCATGGCAGAATCATGAGCTGTGTTATGCGGTGAGTGATTACCCTGACAGAGATTTTTCATTTGGAGGGACAATTGTCTCAAATGGAGATATTGGATATAAGGGAAGAAATGTAGATAATAAGCTTAACATGACAGGTACAACGCATGGAAGTATTGTTGAGATTAATGGACAATGGTATGTATTTTATCACAGACTGACACATAAATCTGACTACAGCAGACAGGCATGTGCTGAGAAGATATACATTGATGGCAATGGAATGATAGAACAGGTTGAGATAACAAGCTGTGGCTTAAATGAGGGACCGCTTATAGCTGATGGCAGTTATCCGGCAGTTATAGCGTGTAATCTTACTAATGGACATATGCCACATGGCTCTAACAGTATATTTAAGGAAGAGTTTCCGAATGTCACTAACAAGGGTGACGACAGATTTATAGCTGAGATAGAGGATGGTACTCTTATAGGGTATAAGTATTTTTCTTGTAAGGGTGTAAAGACATTTGGAATTATATATCGTATTGAGACCGAGGACAACAAGGTTGTATATGAGGGCGCAATAAGGACGGACGAGAGAAGCTTAAGTGACGATAATTATGTTAAGTATAATTCAGGGGAGAATGACAGCATATGTTCTCCTGCTGATAAAGCTCCATATGTATCTGTGTATGTGGATGAGCCTGATAATGAAGATAAATGTGTTGGAAGAATTTATCTTGATAAAGATAATGACTGCTTTAAATTGGCATATGGTGAGACAGACATAGAAGATGGTGTTCATGCTATATATCTGATATATCATGGTGATGTAAAGATACAGATAAAGGATATAAATTTTAACAGGACAGAGGTAGAGTAGAGCTATGAGATATAAGAGTGTTGATGAGATTAATAATTTCAGATTTGATGATTGTGTTATAAATTCTGTAAGTGAGTCAGAAAGAGATATAAGTATAAGTGCTGAGGCACTTATTGTATGTGCTAATAACAGCCAGAACAGCAACTATACCGAAAGCTATGCAGGAACAACCAAGATAAGATTCACAGAGGGAAAAATTAAGGGATTAATTAAGGATGGCTACAAATATTATGATGCAAATGAGGTCCTTATAAGTGAGGTAGAGGACAGTATTATAGCAAACGAGGATATTAAGGCATTTCTTAAGACCTGTGAGGGTGCATATTTATATGAGATAAGCAAGGATAAGGAGAATAATTGCTATATCCTTGGCATTGAGTTTGAGGATGCTGAGGACAATACAGTTGGTGATTCATATAGATTAACCTTAGAATGTGAAAAGATAATAATTGAGTGGGATGAGTATCTCAATAAAGTACAGAAGATGTAGAAGGAGAGGTTTTATCCATGACTGTAAGAGACAAGGTACTTGAGGAGTTAGAAAAAAACAGAGGTGAGTATATATCCGGTGAACAGCTTGCAGAAGCTTTATCAGTAAGTCGTGCTGCTGTGTGGAAAGCCATAAAGAGCCTTAAGGATAAGGGCTTTATGATAGAGGGCGTGAATAATAAGGGCTATAGGCTTAAGGAGGAGACAGATGTGCTTTCTGTCAAAGGAGTTGCAGGTTATCTTAATGTGGAAACTCCTGTCAGAGTTGAGGTATATAAGACTGTTACTTCAACTAACCTGCTTGTTAAGGACAGAGCTTCTGAGCCGGAGGGATTGGTTATAGCGGCAACTGAGCAGACCAATGGTATGGGAAGGCTGGGAAGAACATTTGTCTCACCTGCCGACTCAGGAATATATTTCAGTATTCTTCTTAAACCGGACATAGACAATAATGAGGTCACGCTCTTGACAACGATAGCCGGTGTGGCTGTATGTGAGGCAATAGAGAAGTATACTGATAAGAAGCCTATGATAAAATGGGTGAATGATGTATTTATAGATGACAGAAAAGTATGTGGAATACTTACGCAGGCATCATTTAGTATGGAGAATTTCGAGCCGGAATATGTTGTTGTCGGTATAGGAATTAATCTGTATCATCCGGATGGCGGTTTTAATCCTGAGGTTGATAAGGTGGCAGGCAATGTCCTTTCGCATAAGGAAGGAGATATTAAGAATAAGATACTTGCAGAGGTTTTGAACAGATACTTTTATTACTATAGTCATTTTAAGAATAAGGAATTTATACAGGAATATAGGAGCCGAAGCTTTGTTATAGGCAGGAGAATAAAGGTTGTAGCTCAGAACAGCGAGAGGTACGCTGAGGCTTTGGATGTGGATGATGAGTGCCACCTTATAGTAAGGTACGATGATGGCAGCGAGGAAACTTTATCTACAGGAGAAATTAGTATAAGACTTAATGTGTAGAGGAGACAAAATGTTTTACAGAAAACCGTCATACTATGATGAATTTAAGTGTATTGCAGACAAATGTCCTGACACCTGTTGTGCAGGCTGGAATATAGTTATAGATGATAGGACAATGGACAGATACAGAAATCTTGAGAAATCAAAAAAGGAATATGTTTTATCGCATATAGACCTTGATGAGCAGATTTATGTAAGAGATGGAAGTCGTTGCAGCTTCTTAGATGAGAATAATCTGTGCGAGCTATATTCTGGTCTTGGAGAGAATATGTTTTGTAATACATGCAGACGTTATCCGAGACATTTTGAGGAATATGGCAACCTTATAGAGGCTGCCCTTTCATTATCATGTCCCGAAGCGGCAAGGCTCATAGTAGACCGGACAGAGATTGACAGGTATCTTGTTAAAGCGGATGAGACTAAGAAATCACCTCATCAGAATGAGGTGGACAGAGTTCTTCTTGCCAATCTTTTATCTGTAAGAAAGCATATATTTGATATAATGTCAGACAGGTCATTTGACATATATACCAGAATGTACCGCACACTTATTTATGGGGCAAAGGTACAGAAATTAGTTTATCAGTATGAGAAGCTGGGTATTCGTGTAAAGAGAAAAAATACTGTGGCTGAATTTATGCTTAAAATAGATATGCTCACAAAAAAGGAGACTCTAAATGCAACTGGCAGGCAGGGTACTCTAAGAAGTATAAGAAGGGATAGGAAATCTCTGCTTGATAAGTATTTTGATATGCTGCTTGGGTTAGAAAATATTAACGAGAGATGGCCGGAGCTTGTGAATGATGTGAGAGATACCCTGTATCGAGGCTTGAATGATGAGGAATATGTAAGCTTAGCTTCTGAGTTTGATTCTTACATGAGTGATAGAATGTATGAGTATGAGCATATATTTAATTACTTTATATACACTTATTTCCTTGGTGGAGTGTATGATTACAATATACAGGCAATGGTTAAATTTGCGGTCTTGTCAGTTATAGTTATCCGTGAGCTTGGAATGTACAGGTGGCTTGTCAATGATAAGAGCTTTACTGTTTCGTCTCAGTTAAGGATATGCTGGATGTATTCAAGACAGATAGAACATTCAGACGATAATCTGATGGCATTAGAGGGCATACTTAATGCCCACCCAATGTTTTCAGAAGATAATATTATAAAGATTTTTTGATTTCATCTAATAGGTGCATGCTTATTTTCATGCCACCGCGTCCCTTACCCATCTGGATATTAGGCTTAACCGCACCATGGAAGTCTGAGCCTCCAGATATACCTAAGCCAAGTTTCATAGCCATTGACCTTAGCTTGTCGCTCTCATATGCATTGTTAGATGAGTGGTAAGCCTCAACTCCCTTTAAACCGAGTGATTTAAGGTAGATAAGCAGCTCCTCTATCTGGGCATAGCCTAAGTGATAGAGCAGGGGATGTGCTAAAAATGCACCCTTACTGTAGGTTGTGAGTATTTTCATAGCTGTCTCGCAGGTAACTTGGGGCTTAGGAAGATAGTATTTGCAGCCTATTCCTATATATTTCTTGAAAGCAGCCTCTTTGTCCTTGCAGACACCTTCCTCAACGAGAACTCTTGCAAAATGAGCACGAGTGATAACACTGTCAGGGTTTCCATGTAAGAGCTTCTCCATAGTGACAGGCAATCCGTCAGCCTGCATGAGCTCTACCATTTTAAGGTTTCTTCCCTCGCGGGCCATTTTTAGTTCGCTTAGTTCTTCGTTTAGTGCAGGGTTGGTATAATCCATGTAAAAGCCAAGAATGTGAACCTCCCTGTTGTTGTAGTAACATGAAAGCTCTATGCCTGGAACAACCTCTAGTGGCTTATCCTTGGTATATTCCAGTATTTCAGGTATTCCATCGATGGTATCGTGGTCTGTAAGTGCGATTGCTGACAATCCCATGCGCATGGCTTCATCAGCAACCTCTGTAGGTGTAAGTGAACCATCAGATGCATTTGAATGAACATGTAAATCTATTAGCTCCATAGTGTAAACTCCGTTTTCTTTGTGTTAATAAAATAACTGTTTTTATTTAACTGTTCCGCTCTTAAGTATGTTGAGAAGCTCCTCAGGTGAGAAGGTGTACTTGGTTCTACAGAAATCACATACAACCTCAACAGGCTTGTTATCCTCTATCATGGAGGCAATTTCCTTTCTTCCAAGGCTTATTACTGCCTGCTCTACACGCTCCTTGCTGCAATCACATACATATGCGCAAGGCATTGTGTCGGTTATCTCTGTATCATATCCGTCGAACAGTTTATTGATAATTTCCTCAACTGATTTGCCCTGCTCAAGCAGAGTTGTAAATGAGAAGTCCTTAAGCCTTTTTTCAAGCTCATCAATGAGACCGTCCTCCGCAAATGGCATGAGCTGTATTATAAAGCCTCCGGCATTTGAAACTGAGGTGTCAGCGTTCTGTAATACTCCTAAGGCAACAGAGGATGGAACCTGGTCACTTGTTGCAAAGTAATATGTTAAATCCTCCGCAATCTCGCTTGATACAAGATGTGTCTCTCCGACATAAGGCTCTTTTAAGCCTATATCCTTGATTACACTCATAACACCAAGGTCAACAGCCTTTGCTACATCCTTTGCAGGAAGCATAACCTCCGGCTCGCTGACATAACCCTTCACATGGCCTTTTGAATCGGCAGTTACAAGCATACCCTGAATAGGTCCCTGACACTGGATTCGGATAGTGAGCTTGTCTGTATCGTTTTTGCACATTGCACCCATTAAAAGTCCACCAGTCAAAAGCCTTCCAAGAGCATTTGTTACAACCGGACTTGTCTTGTGTGTAATTCTTGCTTTTTCTACAGTTTCTGTTGTGTTGCAGGCGAAGAAACGTACCTGCTTCTCTGCCGCCATACCTCTTATAATATAATCTGACATGGATTAATCCTCCTTATTGTAGTTATCTGCAAATGCCTTTTTTGCACCGGAAACAGTATGCTCCCTTGCAATGATATATATGCGGTCATTATCCTCGGTAGCAGGAGTGTGCGTAAAAGCATCATATGCTGCTATAAGCTCCATTCCCGATTCCTTTACAAGGCCTGTTATCTCATTTAAGGTATATCCTCTCTGGACATGAACCTCCTCATATTTTCTGTATAAATCGTCACCTGATTCATCATTTACGCGAAAGAAGAGTGTAAGCAAAAGCTCATTTATATTCTCCTCATCGTCGTACAGGTTGTCCCATATAAAGCTCACGTTGTCACGATTTTCAGCAATAGTTGTATCTGCAATCTCCTCGTAGTAATGTTTTGTATGAAAATCAAATATCATAAGTCCGCCTGTGTCGAGATAGTTATTGCACAGTGTAAATACCTGAAGAAGCTCGTCTGGCTCGGTTATATAATTGACACTGTCACACAGGGAAATAATAGCCTTTACTGTACCATATAATTCAAAGTCACGCATATCCTGACACAGATATAAGGTGTTAGAATTATTCTGCTCTTTTTTTCTGTTTGCTATTTCAAGCATGGCAGGTGAGTTGTCAATACCAATCATCTCGTATCCGGCAGCAGACAGCTGCTCAGTGATATTGCCGGTTCCACAGCCAAGCTCGGCAATGATTCCATCATCTATGTTGTATTCTGATAAGAGACCGTGGAGATAGTGAAACCATTCCTCATACGGAATGTTGTCCATCAGCTCGTCATATACGGTTGCAAAGCTTGTGTATGAATCATCCATTTATTGTGTTCTCCTATAAGCTCAGGTCATATTTTATCTTACTTCCCTGTAGATTATAATGTAAAAATAAAGTAAATACAAGGCTGTCAAAGGCTAAACTATGATATGTCACAAACTAAAATATGATACTTCTTGATGTTAGTGGTTTTATGTGCTATGTTTTGGTACAGATTAAAGATATATCATAGATAAATGGAGACGAGAATTAAATGGGAATTAAGAATTTAAAGGCTGATGAACGGATAATAAATAATTTAGCAATATTTAGGTGTATGCTGTTTGCTTTGTCCGGAATGTATGTGGAGCTTGTGTTTCATGTGGCAATCTACGGAATGACTGGTAAGGAAGCTATAATACCTGTGCTGTTTGGGATGGCGGCATTTATGGTGGCAGGAGTGATATGCTCACTGTTTTCCAAGCTTGTAAATAGAATTCTCGGATATTTATTTATGGCTGTGCTGTGTATATATTATATCACGCAGCTTATTTACTATAGAATCTTTGACACATTTTTAAGTCTTGTCTCTGTTGGCGGTGCTGAAAATGCGATGAATTTCAAGGTGGTTTTATTTGAAAAGCTGCGGCAGAATGTTTTGTATATAATAGCACTTATTTTACCGGTTATTCTGCTTGTGATTCTTGATATATTTGTATTTAGGACTAATAGGCTTAAGGGGAAAAGGCTGGTGGCTGTAGCATTGTCCTGTGTGCTTGGCTTTGTAATTGCCATTTCCATATTGCCTTTATGTGGAAGAAATAATTACTCGCCATATGATTTGTTTCATAACAGATATGTGCTTGAATTGTCTATGGAAAAGCTTGGCGTAATGGTTACTACAGCGAAGGATGGGATAGAGCTTATTTCAGGAGGCAGCGATAATAAAAATACGTTTGTTATTAATAATGATATGGAAAATAAACCAGATTATTTCACCTATATAATAGGCTCATCCAAAACGCCGCTATATGATGAGGATGGTAAGAGATATGTGGTGTACAAGCCACAGACAGATAACAGCATAGATTTTAAAGCAGTTTATGAAAACTCGGATGATGAGACATTGAAAAATCTGACTGCATATTTATCTAATCTTGAACCGACAATGGATAATAATTATACAGGGCTTTTTGAGGGGTATAATGTTGTATTTGTGACCGCTGAGAGCTTAAGTCCGTATGCTGTCTCGGAGGAATGGACGCCAACTCTTTATAAGATTATGAATGATGGCTTTGTGTATAATAATTTCTACAATCCACGCTGGTATCACAGCACAATAGATGGAGAGTATGTTAATTGTCTAGGGCAGTATCCTTGTTCATCTGACTGGAGTTTTTATAAATCTGCTGAGACGTATCAGCCGTATGCTCTTGGAAATGCAATGGGGGAGCTTGGATATACATGCAAGGCTTACCACGATTTCACATTTTATTATTATAATAGAAGTGAGACACACGCTAATATGGGCTATGATTTTAAGGCGATTGATTATGGTCTTGAGCTTCCGTATTACACGCCATACTCTGATTTGGATATGATGAAGGCTGCCTGTGATGATTTTATCGATGATGAGCCATTTGTGGCATATTTTATGACATTCAGCGGACACCTCCCATATAACTATGGCTACAACGCCATGAGTGTAAAAAACAGGGAGGAGGCAGAGAGTAAGACGAAGGACATGGGCTTGTCTGAAGAAGCTGTGGCATATATTGCCTCACAGATGGAGCTTGACAAAGCATTGGAATACCTTATGGATGAGCTTGATAAGGCGGGAAAGCTTGATAATACAGTGTTTATTGTCACTCCGGATCATTATCCTTATGGACTTACCAAGACTACCTTTAATGAGCTCGCCGGCTTTGATGCCTATGATGACCATTTTGAACTGCATAAATCATGCCTTGGAATATGGAGTAAGGCTATGGAAGATGGAACGCTTACGCTTAGGGACGGAACAAAGGTTGACGGTGCGGTTACGACAGATAAGCTTTGTGCAAGCGTTGATATATTGCCTACTATACTTAATATGCTTGGGGTAAAGTATGATTCAAGGCTGCTGGCAGGACATGATATTATGTCTGATGGAAACGAGCTTGTTATCTTTGCAGACCATAGCTTTATAACTGATAAGCTTAAATATAATACCTCTACAGGTGAGGTTACATATCTGGTTGATAAAAGTGAGGTACCGGATGATTATATAGATGAGATGATTGAGAAGGTGGAGAATATTTTATATATGTCTGATGAGATAATAGATGAGGATTATTTTAAGGTGGTGTATTAGTAGGAAAAATAGTTAAAAGATCTCTGTAAATACAAATCTCTATAAAACTGGAGCTTGAGCAGACGATTTTTATCTTATAATTCCTGAATTCGCTTATCTTTATTTATGTCTGAAGATACAGAACTGGAATAACTCTACTTTAATTCGATATGAACAAATTGCAAATGAACTATTTTGATGTAAAATGTAATTAGCAAGTAACGGAGGATAAGTATGAGAGACTATAGTTTTGGAAATTTTATCAGTACACTACGAGAGAGAAAAGGCCTGTCTCAATATCAGTTGGGTGTACTTGTCGGCGTTTCAGACAAAGCGGTGTCAAAGTGGGAAAATGGCGCTTCGAAGCCGCGAACCAATATTATCAGAAAACTATCGGAGGTATTGGATGTAAGCGTTGATGAACTGTTGACTTGTGAATATGTGACTTTGAATACAAAAAGAAAGGACTTATTTGCAATGAAAAAAGAAATTATAAAACAGGCAGAACAAAGACTCAGAGAAATTTATGGAGAGTTGGTTCCAATAAGCATCATGAATCGTTTTAATCTGGAGAAACTTATGCTTGAAAATAATGATGCTGTTTTGTGGATGGGATTTTTGGGAAAACTTCAGGAACTGTTTAGCAAGGAAGATATATATTTTGAGTTAAGAAGCCCGCAGACAGAGGCATCATTTATGGCATGGCTGCTTGGATGTACGATTGTAAATCCATTGCCGGCACATTATTATTGTCCAAAGTGTAAAAAGGTTGAGTTTGTACAAGGAGAACTGTGTGGGTTAGATTTACCAGATAAGAAATGCAGTTGTGGCAGTCAATTTTCAAAAGATGGATTTACGATAGATGCCATGAATATGTACCCAATTAGTAATAGGCATGAATTACATGTCCCAAATAAAGGGATTGAATTAGCTAAAAAATATATTAATGAGTATTTTGAAGGGTATGGACTTATTCGAGAGATAGTGATTGGAGATGAAAATGGGGATGCTGATTCATCTGATTATTCAGTAGTGAGATATGTGCTAGTATCAGCGGAACAAGCGAAAGCATATCCAAACGAAAAGACAATTGTAGATGGCGAGACATATATGAATATAATGCGAGAAATGCCCGGTGTAACACTTGTTGAGTATCGGGGTAAGCAAGCAGGCAGCGTATACGGAAGAGATTTAAATATTTCAAGAAAACAGATTGAGGATTTTTATGAGTGTGCTGTCAAGTCAGGATATTTTAAGAGCCCCTATCGTGACATATGCTTAGATAGTGCGATTAAATGTATCTCAAAACCGAAATTTTCTGATATTATAGCACTTTGTGGATGCTTACATGGTACGAGTGTATGGGAAGATAATGCAGAAGTATTGTTGGAGGATGGAATACCGCTTGATAAGATTATTTCATGCAGAGAGGATGTTTATCACTATCTCTACAAAATGATGAATGGCAAGTGTTGTGATAATCCTTCTGGTCAGGCGTATGAGATAAAAGAAGCGGTAAGAAAGGGAAGATATTCTAATGGTCGTATGCCAGCAGATGTGGAAAATCTTTTGCTTGAATGTGATGTGCCGAAATGGTATGTCGAAAGCATGAAGAAAATAAAGTATTTGTTTCCTAAGACGCATCTTATAACAATCGTAAAAAGGGATATTGTTAATTATATCGAAAATAATGCACAATAGAACAGTGGATGAAAAAGAGCATTTTTGTAAAATAGTCTGAATGATGGCAGAAAGGTGGTGGTTTGGATTATAGTACTACCACTTTTTGTCGTTTTGGTGTAAAATAAAAACATATTTTTGACCGAAAAAATTTGAATATTCATAGTGCGAGTACTGATTTATGACAGTTGCTTTGTATAGGATGTAGATACAAAGAAACGGAAACAAAAAGCATTGAATTGTAAGATTTACAGAGGCAATCATTATGAAGTATAGGCATTTAACCACAGGTCAGGTAGTACTGTTGATAATCGGTATGATTATGCAACTGGCGTGGATAATGCCAATTATGAAAAGGTAAATTATGCGAAATTCCAAGGTGTGGAAGTGGCACAGGAAGGTAAGAAAGCATTAAAAGTGGATTTGCTGGCAAAGATATAAGCAGGAGGTTTTGTTGTAAATGAAACAGGACATATTGAATAAATTGAATCTTGGCGAAGATCATGAGCGAGAATGTAAGCTGGCAACAGGTGGACTTCCTGAGAGCATATGTGAGACTTACTCTTCTTTTGCAAATACAAATGGTGGAACGATTCTGCTTGGAATAAAGGAACACAGAGATTCTTTTACAGTTGAGGGACTGACAGATAAGCAGATTGTTAAATATCAGAAAGATTTCTGGAGTACATTGAATGACAGAAATAAGGTGTCAAAGAATATCTTGCTGAATCATCATGTCAGACCTGTAGTTGTTGGAGAAAAGAAAATATTAAGAATTGATGTTCCGGCAGCAGACAGACATGATAAGCCGGTATACATTGGGACAGATCCGATGAAAGGCACTTATAAAAGAGATTATGAAGGTGACTTTCTTTGTACCGAAGAGGCAGTCCGTGCGATGTTTGCAGACCAGAGAGATGTGTCTGGTGATGTGGAAGTGCTGGATGAGTTTGGATTGGATGTGCTGAATCGGGATACGATAAAAGGCTATAGAATTATTTTTGAACAGCTTCACAGTGGACATCCGTGGAATGCTTTGGAAAATGACGAGTTCCTTATGAAGTTAAGGGCAGTAGCAAAGAATAAAAATGGTACATTATCTCCAACGATAGCAGGACTTTTATTCTTTGGAGAGGCTTATCATATTACTGAGGTTTTTCCGAATTATTTTCTGGATTATCGTGAGGAATGCGATGATAAAGCGGTACGCTGGTTATTCCGGACACATTCTAACGAAGGTGATTGGAGTGGCAATATATATGACTTTTTCTGCAAGGTGCGTACCAGAATGGACGATGATGTAGCAGTTCCATTTGCAAATAGGCGAAATGGATATCGTGTAGATAGAGTGGATGTGCATGATGCATTGGAAGAAGCATTGGCAAATGCACTGGCACATGCCAATTATTATGGCAGAAGAGGAATCCTTGTTGTTAAAAAGGGTAAGGAGCTTAGCATTTCTAATCCCGGTACTATCAGGGTAACAAAAGAGGAATTCTATGCAGGGGGCAATAGTGATCCACGAAATCCGAATATCTTAAAGATGTTTGGTTTTGTAAATGTCGGTGAGCGTGCCGGAAGTGGTGTTGATAAGATTATGACTGCATGGGCAGAACAAAATTGGAAAAAACCAGAATTTGATTTCTCAGAGCGCAATGACAGGGTAACATTAAAGCTTGAAGTGGGACAAGTGGTATATATTCCGGGAGCTGCT
This sequence comes from uncultured Lachnospiraceae bacterium, assembly GCA_934309145.1. Taxonomy (GTDB): domain Bacteria; phylum Bacillota; class Clostridia; order Lachnospirales; family Lachnospiraceae; genus Coprococcus_C. Next base: position 44,675 of record CAKRCW010000006.1, read on the forward strand.
GATATAAGGGATACGACAGAGGGAGATAAAGTTGAGACAATAACAGCTATGTCGAAAGAGGAAAAAGTACTTGCTTATATCAGGCAGAATGAAAGTATTACTTCTCAAAAAGCAGCTGATATAGCTGGTTATAAATCAAAGACAGGAGCAAGAAAATTGCTTGATAAGATGATAGAAAAAGGATTGATTACGAAGACTGGAAATGGACCGGCAACTAAATATGTGATTTAGTGGTCGCATTACTGCTTATCGAACACTTTATTGAACACTATCGGACACTTTTGTGGAATATCGGATACAAAGTGTTCGAAAAGTGACCGATAGTAACCATTTATCGGACACTTATTAGCATAGGCTGAATAAAATATTTGTGCAGACTATCTGCTCAAATGGATTAGAAGGTGTTCAAATTGAGAAGAAGGATGCTGATAGATTATTCAAATATGCATGATATATGTATTTCTATTGGCTCTGCTTGTAACTCAAAGTCGCAAGACAGGTCGCATGTATTATTGGTAATGGGATTAGACGAAGAGCACATTGACTCATCTGTAAGAATATCGATTGGAAGATATAATACGGAAGAGGATATAAGAGAATTAGTTAAATGGATTTCTAATTGTCATAAGATAGCAAAGATTGCTGAAGTATAGGCGGTGATATATATGCCCGGATGGAACCTGAGAGAAGGTACCCTAACGGATATGAGCGTAAGTGATGACGAATATTGGTCATTATTCAATTTCGTATTTTCGGATGCTTGTAGGAAAACAAATACATATAAGTTTGGTCTTATCAAATCTATATGCGATCAAATATATGATGTATATGATGATGGAAATGGTCTTTTCTTGTCATATGAAAAGATATTTGCTAAATTTGCTGAGAATTATTGGAATCTTGTTAATAAATACAAACTAAAACAAATGTCATATAACGGTAAGTCTGAGTATTCAAAGATTGAAATGATTCTTACGGCTGCTGTTAAGAATAGCGAAATACCCGAGAATGTGGGCTTTCAATCATTAAGCGAAAAAGACCGGAGCGTAATCATTAAGAACGTAACAGCAGAATGCAAGAAATGTGTTGTCGGAGCTTTATATAATGATTTTGAAGGAATGCTGTATGCCTTTAGTTTACGTGGCAAAGGTATCTTTTTAAGTGAGGATTCATATCGGTTTATTTCTAAATATAAAATGGAAATAGAGAAGCTTAATTATTATGCGTGGGCGAGATTTTTAGAAAAGGTTAACGATGATGATGCTTTAATAAGGGTATTAGAGAAGTTAGATATGGCTACTCCGCAACGTAAGGACTTGTCTATGTATAGGGATATCCTTTTTAACGAATTTCAAGAAGACAGATGTTTCTATTGTGGAAAGAAGCTTGATAAGAGCGTTCATGTGGATCATTTTATTCCTTGGACATTTGTAAAAAATGATAATTTATGGAATTTTGTTTTGGCTTGTCCTATGTGTAATATGAGAAAAAGTGGAAATCTTGTGAGCAGAGATTATGTTGTAAAAATTGGAACTCGTAATTCATCAATCATACATAGCAAGGAATTAAGCTCAACCATACGTGTTGAATTTGACGGTTACTATGACGGATTGCTGGACAGGATGTGGAGCTATGCCAAGATGAGCGGTATTAAAGAAAATATCAGAATTTGACATAGGCGCAGGAGAAAGGTTGAATATGAATAAAAATGAAGTATATGCGGGAAATAGTTTCGTTGAAGAAAAATTTATACAACTTTTCTGTGATACATTTTGCCCTAAGGAGTCAGCTTGGAAAAGTGACTTTTGAAATTGATGGAAGCACGTGGCATAATCTTGCGAAAGTTTCTTAGGATAGGTATACTGATGATCTTTTAAAACAAAATATAATACATAGATTTCTATTATTTTTTTAGAAGAAATAGAATCGGCAATAAAAGAGAAAAATAAGGGAAAAATGGAAATGTTATTTTTAGATTGGTTAGGATTAAAGAATTATGTTTGGTCTAAAATATAACAAATAAATCTGGCTTGTTATTTCATTTTATTTTGTAAGGGTAATTATTAACTTTAGAATTTACAATTAGGTCACGTTATAGTATAGTATATACCGAATGCGTGGCTTCTTTTGTTACGAAAGAAGCGCGGTATGCTCACACAACAGCTGAACAAAAAACAAAGGAGATAACATAAAATGAAACTCGGAATCGTCGGACTTCCTAATGTAGGAAAAAGCACATTATTTAACTCATTGACTAAGGCTGGAGCTGAGTCAGCCAATTATCCATTCTGTACAATAGATCCCAATGTAGGAATTGTACCTGTACCGGATAAGAGACTTGACAAGCTTACAGAGATGTATAACTCAGCAAAGACAACACCTGCTGTTATAGAATTTGTAGATATTGCAGGTTTAGTAAAGGGAGCATCTAAGGGTGAAGGACTTGGTAACCAGTTTTTATCTAATATCCGTGAGACAGATGCTATAGTTCATGTTGTAAGATGCTTTGACGATTCTAACGTAATACATGTAGATGGTTCTGTAGACCCAATAAGAGATATAGAGACAATAAATTTCGAGCTTATATTTGCAGATATAGAGGTTCTTGACAGAAGAATAGCCAAGAACACAAGAGGTGCTCTTAACAACAAGACACTTGCCAAGGAGCTTGCTTTAGAGAAGAGAATAAAGGAGCATCTTGAAGCTGGAAAGCTTGCTATATCATTTGAGACAGATGATGAGGACGAGATAAAGTGGATAAAGGAGTATAATCTTCTTACAGGTAAGCCTGTAATATTTGCTGCAAATGTTTCAGAGGATGATTTGGCTGATGACGGAGCATCTAATGAATATGTTCAGAAGGTAAGAGAATATGCTAAGGAATTTGGCTCAGAGGTATTTGCAGTATGTGCCCAGATAGAGCAGGAGATATCAGAGCTTGAGGATGATGAGAAGCAGATGTTCTTAGAGGAGCTTGGCGTAAGCGAGTCTGGACTTGATAAGCTTATAAAGGCGAGCTATTCATTGCTTGGACTTATAAGCTACCTTACATCAGGTGAGGATGAGACAAGAGCATGGACAATCACTAAGGGTACAAAAGCACCTCAGGCAGCTGGTAAGATACACACAGACTTTGAGCGTGGCTTTATAAAGGCTGAGGTTGTTGCATATGATGACCTTATGAGCTGTGGAAGTATGCTTGCCGCAAAGGAAAAGGGTCTGGTAAGACAGGAAGGAAAAGAATATGTAGTGCAGGACGGAGATGTAATCCTGTTTAAGTTTAATGTATAAGAGGAATAGGTATGTATGATATAAGATTTCCAAACCTTGGTTTGGTACTCCGCAATATAAAAGACGGATTTTCAATATTTGGATTTGAGATAAAATTCTACGGTATTATCATAGCCTTTGGATTTTTGTTTGCGTACATTATAATATCTAAGGAAGCAAAGCGTACGGGACAGGACGAGGAAAAATATCTGGATTTAATACTCTGGATGATAATACCTGCAATATTAGGTGCAAGAATTTATTATATTATATTCAGATGGTCTGATTATTTTCAAAAAGGAAAAGGCTTTGCAAATACCCTTAAGGACATAATCAACATCAGAAATGGTGGACTTGCCATATATGGCGGTATTATTGCAGGTGTCATAGTTGCGTATGTATTCTGTAAGAAAAAGGAACTTAAATTCTCACTTGTTGCGGACACTGCTGTTATGGGTATACTGATAGGACAGATAATGGGACGCTGGGGCAATTTCTTTAACAGAGAGGCATTTGGCGAGTATACAGATTCATTGTTTGCGATGAGTATTCCTACAGATTACTATGGAAGAAGTATAAATGGTCTGGTTAATTCCGGAGTTATAACAGCCAAGATGGCTGAGCATGTGACTGTGTATGATGGAATGCAGTGGATAAGCGTACATCCGACATTCCTCTATGAATCCCTGTGGAATCTGATGCTGCTTATATTTATTATAATATACAGAAAACACAAGAAATTTGATGGAGAACTGTTTCTCATGTATATATGGGGATATGGACTTGGAAGAGTGTGGATAGAAGGCCTTAGAACCGATTCACTCATGCTGCCATTTGGAAATATGCGTGTTTCACAGCTATTGGCTGCACTGTGCGTTTTGGTTGCATCAATAGTTATTGTGAAGAAGAGAATGCAGAGTGGAAGCAAAGTGGATGTAAAAAATAAAAAAATAGGAGAAAATGAGTCTTAAATAAGTAAAAATGAGTGAAAATCAGGCTCGCTGACTGAAAGAAATGCAATTTTAGTATTGCATTTCTTTTTTTTATGATATAAAATGGTAACACAGTGGGTGTGAAGTGGAGCTGTGGGGTAGTACAGTGGATGTAAAACAAATTAATTCACACCAGAAAGGGTACAGTATCAGATGAAAGGCATGAAGGGACAATCGAATCACAATCTTGATGCCAAGGGCAGATTGATAATCCCGTCAAGGTTAAGGGATGGTCTCGGCTCTAAGTTTGTACTGTGCAAGGGAATGGATAAGAATATCTATGCATACCCTGAGGAAGAATGGGAGAAATTCTCGGACAAGTTGAATTCGCTTCCAATATCAGACAAGAATGCCCGTAAGTTCCAGAACTTTTTTCAAGGCTCTGCAACTGAGTGTGAGGTAGACGGACAGTTTCGTATAGTTATTCCACAGCTGCTTAGAACATGGGCTGGAATTGACAAGGAGGTTGTTCTTGTAGGTAATGGAACAACTGTTGAGATTTGGGACAAGGATGCATGGGATAAGTACAACAGTGTTGATGAGATGGATATTGATGAGATATCTATGGATATGAGTGCTAAGTACGGAATATAGGAGAATAAGATATGGAATTTTCGCATGTTTCAGTACTTTTAGAGGAAACTATAGATAGTCTTAATATAAAACCTGATGGCATATATGTGGACGGCACATTGGGTGGTGGAGGCCATTCGCTGGAGATATGTAAGAGACTTGGGGATGGTGGAAGACTTATAGGTATAGATCAGGATATGGATGCGATAAGGGCTGCCACAGATAGACTTAAGAATTACAGCGATAAGGTAACTATAGTCCACAGTAATTATCAGAATATAGACTCCGTGTTAAGGGATTTATCAATAGGCGGTGTCGATGGTATAGTCCTAGACCTCGGAGTCTCTTCATATCAGCTTGATAATGCTGACAGAGGATTTACATATCGGGAGGATACACCGCTTGATATGAGAATGGATCAGAGTCAGCCGATGACAGCGAAGGATATCGTTAATGAATATTCAGAGCAGGAGCTATTTCGTGTAATCAGAGATTACGGAGAGGACAGCTTCGCAAAGAATATAGCGAAGCATATTGTAAAGGCGAGACAGGACAAGCCTATAGAAACCACAGGCGAGCTAAACGATATTATAAGAGCCGCTATACCTGCCAGAGTAAGGCAGGGTGGAGGACATCCGTCTAAGAAAACATTTCAGGCAATAAGGATAGAGCTTAACAGAGAATTAGATGTGTTAGAGCAGTCGCTTGATAAGATGATAGGACTTCTTAATCCTGGCGGCAGACTTTCGATTATCACGTTTCATTCACTGGAGGATAGAATTGTTAAGAACATATTCAGAAAGAATATGAATCCGTGTATCTGTCCACCGGAGTTTCCGGTTTGTACATGCGGAAGGGTTCCTACAGGAAAGGTTATAACGAGAAAGCCGATAGTTCCTGATGCGGAGGAGCTGAGCAATAACAAGAGGGCTAAGAGCTCTAAGCTTAGAGTATTTGAGAAAAGGGAGATGTAGCTATGAGCACAAGAACAGGTAGAAATATGTATTATGTGGATGGCAGCACAGTAAGAAAACTTGATACTGCACCAGACAGAGAATATGTACCTGAGAGAAGAAAAAAAGAGGTACCTAATAAGAAAACACATAGTTCTAGGCGTGCTAATACTAAGCTTGATAAGGCACTTGCCTTTGATGTGCGATATACAGTTTTTGTTGTTGCAGCAGTATTTGTGATTGTTGCAGCGTGTGCAGTAATGCTTTATATGGAATCTAAGATAGATGAGCAGCAGTCTAACATCAACAGAATGGAGGCTGAGCTTGAGTCAATTCAGAATGATAATGCAGCTTATGCGGCATCACTTAACAATATGTATACTCTTGATGAGATATATGATGTAGCTGCAAATGAGCTCGGAATGGTATACGCTAAAAAAGGACAGATTGTATATTATGAGAGTGCAAATGAGGATTATGTAAAACAGTATCAGGACGTACCTGATGCGAATTAATATAGTTTTATAGGATATATGAGGTGAGTGTAAAATGGCAAAAAAACATAAAAAGCGCCACTTTCTCGCTAAAATGAAAAAAAGACTGCTGGTGGTTCTTGGAGCATTTCTGGCAGTTTTTGTTGTGCTTGCAATAAGGCTGATACTTATAAATGTTAAAAATGGAGAGAAATATGAGCAGCAGGTACTTACCCAGCAGAGCTATTCAAGTACAATAATTCCTTACAAAAGAGGAGATATTTTAGATGCTAATGGAACAGTGCTTGCAACATCTGAGAAAGTATATAACATGATACTTGAGCCTAAGAATATACTTGAGAAGGAAGAGTATCAGACGGCAACCACACAGGCGTTAAAGCAGTATTTTTCTGTTACTGATGATGAGCTTACAGATTTTTTGTCAAATCCTGAATCATATTACGTTGTGGCTAGAAAGAAGCTTGACTATGATACTGTTAAGGCGTTTCAGGATTTCTGTGACAGCGATGAGGGTGCAAATGTAAAGGGTGTTTATTTCGAGGAGGAATACAAGAGAGTATATCCTAACGGAGATTTTGCAAGTCACCTTCTTGGATTTACCGTAAGCGGTAATGTAGGAATGTATGGTGTCGAGGAAGAATATAATGATGAGTTAAATGGCTCAAACGGAAGAGAGTATTCGTATCTTAATGAGAATGACGACTTAACCAAGAATATCGAGCCTGCCGTCAATGGATACAATTTAATAACTAATATAGATGCAAATGTTCAGCAGACGGTTCAGGAAAAGGTAGACGCATTTATGGATGAGACAGGTGCGAAGAATGTATCTGTTATAGTTATGAATCCAAAGGACTGTAGTGTGCTTGCACTGTATAACTCACACAGCTTTGATCCTAATGATGCGTATGACCTATCAAGTATAAGATATCAGTTTGACAGTGATGAGGAATATGAAAACTTCAAAAACACTGCATCTGATGATGATAAAGTAAATGCACTATACAAGGTGTGGAGAAATTTCGCAATAAGTGATATGTATGAGCCGGGCTCTACATATAAGACATTTACGGTTGCCGGTGCTTTGCAGGAGGGAATCGTTAATCAGAACAATACATTTGTGTGCGATGGTGGAGAGCAGAAGGATATATACTATATAGGATGCAGCCACGTTCATGGAACAATAACATTGTCACAATCACTTGAGTATTCATGCAACGATGCCATGATGCAGATTGGTGTTATGGAAGGACCTGAAATATTTGATAAATACCAGACATTGTTTGGCTTTGGTCAGCGTACCAATATCGATATACCTGGTGAGCCTGATGAGGATTCCTTAAGCATGCTTATATATCACAAGGATTCCTTACAGACAGTTCAGCTTGCGACATCATCATTTGGACAGGGTGCAACAGTATCTATGATAGAGCTTGTCACCGCATTCTCATCTGCCATCAATGGTGGATATTACTATGAGCCTCGTGTTGTAAACAGAATCGAGGACGAAAATGGAAATGTTATAAAAAATTATGACAGTGTTTTAGTAAGAAGAACAATTTCAGAAGACGTATCAGCACAGCTTAGAGACAGCCTTAAGGGTGTTGTTGAGGAAGGTACAGGTGGAAGTGCTTCCGTAGACGGTTACTCTATAGGTGGTAAGACAGGAACTGCTGAGAAGGTTCCTAGAAATCAGGGTAATTACCTGTTGTCATTCATCGGTTTTGCACCGGTTGAAGATCCACAGGTTGTTATATATGTAGTAGTTGATGAGCCGGATGTAGAGGTTCAGCGTATAAGTGGTGCTGCAAAGCAGATATTTGCAGCTATCGCGACAGATATATTCCCATACTTAAATATCTACAAGAGTGGCGAGGAATATGATTACGATCCAGACACTGCTATGGAAGAAGAGGCAAGCCCTGTATATGTAGGTGATACACCGGCAGATGACATAGCTGGTGGAACCGACAATCCATACGTTGCTGGAGATGGACAAGCTGCCGAGACAACAACAGAGCAGACGACTGGCGATACATCAGACACAACAGAGGATACAACAACAGACACAACAACTGAAGCACAATAAAATAATAGGGAATAACAGTTATACATTTCAAATACGGGAATAAATATAATAATAAGAAATTTTTGTATGTGGTGTAATGTTGAAAAAGAGAAAATATAAAAGAGCTTATTTCACAATACACAATATGAAAAGGCTGGATGTTTTCCTTGTGGCGGTGTTTACAATGACAGCCCTTTTAATGGCAAGACTTGGCGTGCTTATGATTGTAAAGTCGGATGAGTATAGCAAAAAAGCCATTGCAATACAGGAGAGGGAGAGAAGCATAAAGGCACCAAGAGGAAAGATATATGACAGAAACGGAGTGTGTATAGCTGGTAACAAACCGGTTTGCTCTATATCGGTAATACATAATCAGATAACTGAGCCTGAAAAGGTAATATCCGTTTTATCTGAGAAGCTTGGTATTGATGAGAGCGAGGTTAGAAAAAAGGTCGAGAAATACTCCTCAAGGGAAAAGATAAAGAGTAATGTTGATAAAACAATAGCTGATGAGATAAGAGAAATGAACCTTGATGGTGTGATGGTTGATGAGGATTACAAGAGATATTATCCATACTCAGCACTGGCATCAAAGGTTATAGGCTTCACCGGAGCAGATAATCAGGGTATAGTCGGACTTGAGGTTATGTATGATGAGACTCTTATGGGACAAGATGGCAGTATAAATACACTTACAACTGCCAGAGGAATAGAGATTGAAAATGCAGCCGAGACAAGGATTGAGCCGATTGCAGGCAATAATCTTGTTGTATCGTTAGATGTAAATATACAGCAATACGTTGAGCAGGCAGCTATGCAGGTTTTAGAGAAAAAACAGGCAAAAAGAGTGTGTATAATAGTTATGAATCCTCAGAATGGAGAGATATATGCACTGGCAGATGTGCCTGAGTATGATTTGAACAATCCCTTTACGCTAAACTATGAGTTAGAGGAGGGGGAAGAGGTAACGCAGGATATGCTCAATCAGATGTGGCGTTGCTTCTGCACAAACGATACATACGAGCCAGGCTCGACATTCAAGATAATCACAGCAACCTCAGCATTTGAGGAGGGAGTGGTTTCAGTTGATGACAGCTTTTACTGTCCTGGTTACAGGATAGTTGAAGATAGAAGAATAAAATGTCACAAGGTAGTTGGACATGGGGCAGAAACCTTTAAGCAGGGAATTATGAATTCCTGTAATCCGGTATTTATGGATATCGGAGCAAGGGTTGGAGCTGCTGATTTCTACAAGAACATGGAAAAATTAGGGTTGTTTGAAAAAACTGGTATAGACTTACCCGGTGAGGCAAACTCTATTTTTCATAAGCTTGAAAATGTAGGACCGGTAGAGCTTGCGACAATGTCGTTTGGACAGTCCTTCCAGATAACGCCATTTCAGCTTATGCGCGCTGTATCAGCAGTAATAAATGGAGGAACTTTAGTAACACCGCATCTTGGTATGTATGTTACTGATGAAAATGACCACATAATAGAAACCTTGGAATATGAAGCAGAGGAGAATGTTATAGATAAAGAAACCTCGGAGACAATGAAAACTCTTCTTGAGGCGGTTGTCGCAGAGGGTACAGGTCATAAGGCTTATGTTGAGGGGTTCAGAATAGGCGGAAAAACTGCTACAAGCGAGAAATTTCCACGAAGCAGTAACAAATATATATCCTCATTTATAGGCTTTGCACCTGCTGATAATCCACAGGTTTTAACTTTAATCTTGATAGATGAGCCCGAAGGGGTGTATTATGGTGGCACAATAGCTGCACCGGTTGTCGGTGAAATATACAATAACATTCTTCCGTATCTTGGAATTGAAAAGGAAGATACAGAGGTCAAGGAGGATAGTGTTGAGACGGTATATTTTGAGGACACGGTGTATTAGAAAATAAATATGATACAGATGATATCGAAGGAGTAGACGTTATGAGTAGAAATGATATTATATTACCTGTTTTGATTGCATTTGGCATAAGTGTAGTCTTAAGCCCGATAGTAATCCCGTTTTTGAAGAAATTAAAATTCGGACAGTTCGTAAGAGATGACGGACCGGAATCACATTTAAAGAAATCGGGAACACCTACAATGGGTGGGCTTATAATTCTGTTTAGTATAGTTATCACATCACTGTTTTATGCAAAGGATTATCCACAGATAATCCCGGTGCTATTCTCGACACTTGGTTTTGGTCTTGTAGGATTTTTGGATGACTACATCAAGGTAGTAATGAAGAGGTCTCTTGGACTTCGTGCATGGCAGAAGATGTTAGGACAAATAATTATAACTGCAATCTTTGCATATTATATATATGCACACACAGACCTTGGAACACAGATGTTAATACCATTTACAGGTAAGATGGTTGATATAGGATGGTTATACTATCCGCTTATGTTCTTCGTAATGCTTGGAACGGTAAATGGAGCAAATTTCACAGATGGTCTGGACGGTCTTGCTTCATCGGTCACAGTTTTAATTGCAACCTTCTTTACAGTAGTTGCAATCGGTGCAGGCTCAGGGGTAGCACCTATAACCTGTGCTACAGTGGGAAGCTTACTTGGATTTTTGGTTTACAATGTATATCCTGCAAGAGTATTTATGGGTGATACGGGTTCACTTGCACTTGGAGGCTTTGTGGCATCAACAGCATATGTGCTTCGCATGCCGCTCATAATATTAATTGTAGCATTTATATACTTTGCAGAGGTATTATCAGTTATTATACAGGTGCTCTATTTCAAGAAAACAGGAAAGAGAGTATTTAAGATGGCACCTATTCATCACCATTTTGAGTTATCAGGATGGCCTGAAACAAAGGTTGTAGCTATCTTTTCAATAGTGACAGCTATACTTTGCCTGGTTGGTATGCTTGCAATATAGTAAGTTATTTTATCTGCGTATAGGAGGAATGTAAAAGTGTTTAACAAAAAGGTTTTAGTCGCAGGTGGGGGTAAGAGTGGTATATGTGCTGCTAATCTGCTTGTAAGAAATGGAGAGCATGTAATACTTTTTGATGAGAATAAAGATATGGAGCCTGATAAGCTTTCAGATAAGCTGGAGGCTGGCAGCTATAATGTTGAAATTCATATAGGTGAGCTTACCGATGATATAATAGATGAGTGTGAGCTCATGGTTATAAGTCCAGGAATACCTACAGATGCACCATTTGCATTAAAGGTTAAGGAAAAAGGACTTCCTGTATGGAGTGAGATTGAGCTTGCATACAGATATGAAAAGGGACAGATTGCTGCAATAACAGGAACAAACGGAAAGACAACAACGACGACCTTGGTTGGCGAGATTATGAAGGCTTACAATGATGATACTTATGTGGTAGGAAACATAGGCATACCATATACAAGTCTCTGCGATAAGACTACAGAAAAGTCTGTAACTGTTGCCGAGATAAGCAGCTTCCAGCTTGAAACAATAGTTGATTTCAGACCACATGTAAGTGCTATTTTAAATATTACACCAGATCATTTAAACAGACATTATACATTTGAGAATTATGCAAATTGCAAGCTTGATATAACAAAGAATCAGGGAGAGGGAGATTATACAGTAATTAATTATGATGATCCTGAGACAATGAAGCTTGTAGATAAAATTCCATGTAAGGTTATATATTTCAGCCGAAAGGAAATGCTTGACGAGGGCGTTTTTGTAAAAGACGGTGATATTGTTATAAGAGAAAATGGCGAGGAAAAGCGTGTACTTTCACTTAAGGACATCAAGCTTCTTGGAACACATAACACAGAGAATGTCTTAGCAGCAGTTGCCATTTCATATTATATGGGTGTTCCAATCGACATAATAGAGAAAATATGTACTGCATTTCAGGGAGTTGAGCATAGGATAGAGTATGTAAGAACGGTAAAGGGTGTACCATATTACAATGATTCTAAGGGTACTAATCCGGATGCGGCGATAAAGGGTATAGAGGCTATGACAAGAACCACTCTTCTTATTGGAGGAGGTTATGATAAACACTCTACTTATGATGAGTGGATAGATGCATTTAATGCTAAGGTCAAATATCTTGTGCTGATAGGCGAGACAGCAGAGAAAATCGCTCTTTGTGCAAAGCAGCATGGATTTAATAATATTGTATTTATGGATACACTTGAGGATGCAGTTAATTTCTGCTATGCAAATGCAAAGCCTAACGATGCGGTGCTTCTTTCACCTGCCTGTGCAAGCTGGGATATGTTTAAGAGCTATGAGCAGAGAGGTGACTTATTTAAGCAGTATGTAAATAATCTTGAGGAGTGATTAGAAAATGGATAGTGCCATGCAGACACAATCAGAGAGGAAAAAACATCGTACGCTTAATAACAGCTTTTGGGTTAAGGGCGGATATTTGGATTATCAGGTAGTATTTATAATGTTTGTTATAGTATTATTTGGAATCATAATGGTATACAGCTCAAGCTCATATAAGGCGGTAACGTATGATTTGCCAAGTACATACTTTGCAAAACGTCAGGCAATTTTTGCAGTGGTTGGTTTTGTGGGAATGTGGGTTGTGTCACATATCAATTACCGTTATTTCCAGAAGATGTCAATGATCCTTATATATATTGGTATATTTTTGTCTGGTATAGTTTTAGTAATTGGAACTGCTACAAATGGTGCTACAAGATGGATTCCTATCGGACCGATACAGTTCCAGCCATCAGAGATTGTTAAGCCGGCAATTATTATATACATGGCACATATATGTGTAGTACAGTCGAGGCTTCTTAATACGATACCGGGTATTATAAAGATGTGTATATGGCCTGTAATATCAATAGTTCTTATTGCAAAGGAGAACCTTAGTACAGCTATCGTCTGTTTTGCGGTAATGGTTATAATAATGTTTGTCGCAAGTCCTAAATTCTGGAATCTTGTATTACTTGGTGTATTCGGTATAGCAGCTGCGGCTGTTGCTGTTGTTGCGGTAGGCTATAGAGGAGACCGTTTTGATGCGTGGCTTCATCCTGAGACAAGTGAGAATGGTTTCCAGACAATACAGTCACTTTATGCCATAGGCTCGGGTGGATTGTTTGGAAGAGGGCTTGGACAGAGTATTCAGAAGATGGGTTTTCTGCCTGAGTCACACAATGATATGATATTTTCAGTAATCTGTGAGGAGCTTGGACTTTTTGGGGCAATAGGAGTTATCTTATTGTTTGTAATACTCCTGTTTCGCTTCAGATATATTGCTAATAACTCACCTGACAGCTTTGGAGGCTTGCTTGTCACAGGTGTTTTAACGCATGTGGCTGTACAGGTAATTATTAATATAGGTGTTGTAACTAATACCATACCTAATACAGGTGTTACACTTCCGTTTATAAGCTATGGTGGTACATCACTTGTGTTTATGATGTTAGAGGTAGGAATAGTGCTTGGCGTGTCCAGACAGATGCGTCCTGATGTACAGTAAGGGGAGCATTTTATATGCCGAAGAAAAGAATTGTAATAATAAGCATTATATTTTTGCTGCTCGTTGGAGTTATAGTCTGTATGTCAGTCTTTAATTTAAAGACGATTAACATATCGGGCTGTGAGACGGTAGATGAGGAAACAGTGAGAGCGGCAATAGAACAGGAATATTTTTCGGGAAATACGCTTATCGTATATCTTGAGAGCAAGCTTAAACCGATAGAGGATATTCCTTTTGTTGCCAAGATGGATATAAGTATATCATCTGCTAATGAGATAGATGTTATGGTTTATGAAAAATCCATAGCCGGTTGTGTTGAATACATGAACGGATATGTGTATTTTGATAAAGATGGTATCGTATTGGATGCCTCAAATGAGTTGATAGCCGGTGTGCCTTGCATAAAAGGTTTGAATTTCACTGAATGGGAGATGGGCAAGAAGCTTCCAATAGATGATGAAAGCCGGTTTCAGTCTATATTGTCAATTACTCAGCTTATAGATAAATATGAGCTAGAGATTGATGGAATAGAATTTACTGCTGAGAATGAAATAGTCTTATTTCATAAAGGCATAACAATTGAACTTGGAGAGGGGGAGTATCTGGCTATACAGATGATGAATCTTGGAAGTATACTGGAAGGTCTTGAGGGAATGGAAGGTACACTTTATATGAAGGATTTTAATTCAGATAACGCTACAGCAAGTTTTAGCAAGAAATAATTAGAAATAGTAAAATATCTATTGATTATTTTGCAAAAAAATTATATTATGTAAATAATAATGCAACAATATTGGATGGAATAAGTAAATACAATTAAGGAGGAGAAGACCTTGCTTGAAATAAAATCAAACGACGAAAAGACACCTGCAAGAATTCTTGTAATCGGAGTAGGTGGAGCTGGTAACAATGCAGTAAACAGAATGATTGATGAAAATGTTGAGGGTGTTGAGCTTATAGCTATTAACACAGACAAGCAGATTTTGTCACAGAGTAGAGCTACAACTAAGATTCAGATAGGTGAGAAGCTGACAAAGGGACTTGGTGCAGGTGCTAAGCCTGAGATTGGTGCCAGCGCAGTGGAAGAGAACCGAGAAGAGATTACCGACATCATGAAGGATGCCAACATGGTATTCGTAACATGTGGTATGGGTGGTGGTACCGGTACTGGTGCTGCACCTGTAGTAGCAGAGATTGCAAGAAACCTTGGCATACTTACAGTTGGTGTTGTAACAAAGCCATTCTCATTCGAGGGTAAGCCAAGAATGAACAATGCTGTTAATGGTATAGCTAAGCTTAAAGAGAATGTAGATACACTTATTGTTATTCCTAACGATAAGCTTCTTCAGATATGTGATAAGCGTACAAGCATCCCAGAGGCTTTAAAGAAGGCTGATGAAGTTCTTCAGCAGGGTGTACAGGGTGTAACAGATCTGATTAATAAGCCAGGTCTTATCAACCTTGACTTTGCAGATATACAGACAGTAATGAGGGACAAGGGTGTTGCACATATCGGTATCGGACGTGCAAGTGGAGATAATAAGGCGGTTGACGCTATTAAGTCTGCTATGGACAGCCCATTGCTTGAGACTACAGTTGCAGGAGCATCAGATATCATCGTTAACTTCTCAGGTAACATCGGTATCGTTGAGGCTTATGATGCAATCACATACCTTACAGAGGTTGCCGGAGATGGTGCTAACATTATCTTTGGTACTGTTGATAATGATGTTATGGGTGAGGACGTATGTATCACAATTATTGCAACAGGTATAGAGGGCAATGCCGCTATATCAGCATCAACTAATCCTGCTGCAAATGGAGTTAATATACCTACATCATCAGTGAAACCATCGGTTTCAGTTACACCACTTAAGACTCCTACATATTCAGGACAGCCACTTACAAGTGCGACAAGCGCAGTTAAGCCATCGTTCATGAATAGTACAGTAAACACTGCACCTAGAAAGACTACAACAAGTGTTGATTTGACAAGTCCTGTTAAACCGGCTTCAGTTAAGCCACAGACAGGAACAACAAGTGGAATCAAGATACCTGACTTCCTTAAGAGAGGTTAGTTTAATTAAGCAATTAAGGGTCTGCTGTGTATAAACATAGCAGTCCCTTTATTATTTTATATAAAAAGCAAAAAGCTGGAGGGGACAATGCAGGATAATATGGATGAACGCACAGTTTTATATGATTCATCGCAGATGGATTATATGAATCATGGAAAGAAAAGTACACTGGTTATAGTGGATAACAGTGGAATCCGTGAGCTTGATTTATCAGCATATTCAGAGGCTGCATATTCATTTGGAAGGTCAAATGATAACAGCATAGTTATTGATTCTGAAATTGTATCAGGTCATCATGGAGAGATATGTATCAATCAGGGTGTATTTTATATTAAAGATAACAATAGCTCAAATGGTACATATGTTGCATATGGACAGCAATTTTTCAAGATACAGCCGGGACAGTATTATGGTGGAGATGGCAATGACATGATTGTCCGTCTTGGAACTACCAAGTCTATGGCTGGATGTGAGACGGTACTTATGCTGTATGACAGCCATTCCACATCTGGAAAATGGAAGTCATTTACACTACATGATGGTGACAACAGCATTGGTCGTGCAGAAAACTGTGATATTAAGCTAAGAAATGTGGCTGTATCGCGTTACCATGCAGGTGTGAGATGTGTCAATGGCGAGATATACATATACGATAATCAGTCATCAAATGGTGTATTCTTAAATGGTAATAAACTCGACAGAACTAACAGGGGATATAAATTATCTAACAAGGATATATTTACAATACTGAATACAACCTTTATATATAACAATAATCAGTTGTTTTATAAGGTTAATCCGGAAGGTATTGCTCTTGATATCAAGAAACTTAATAAGGTAGTAGATGCCAAGGGTGGCAAAAAGACCATACTTGATAGTGTTGACCTTAGTATCGGTGCTAATGAATTTGTAGCAATAATAGGTGGTTCAGGTGCAGGTAAAACTACACTTATGACAGCTATGAGTGGATTTGATACAGACGTTACAGGAGACGTATACTGTAACGGAATTAATCTTAGAGATAATTTCCAGACGTTGAAGAACATTATAGGTTTTGTCCCTCAGCAGGATATTATATATGAGAATATAACACTTAAGAAAATGCTCTTTTATACTGCAAAGCTTAAGATGCCTGAGGATACAACCAAGGAGGAGATTGAAGCCAGAATACATGATGTGTTAGAGATGGTTGAGCTCCTTGAACATCAGGACACCTACATAAGAAGATTGTCTGGCGGACAGAAGAAGAGAGCAAGTATAGCAGTTGAGCTTCTTGCCAACCCTGGATTGTTCTTCTTAGATGAGCCTACATCCGGACTTGATCCTGGAACAGAGCAGCACCTTATGAATACACTTAGCAGATTGTCAAAGGAACAGGAAAAGACAATCGTTATGGTCACCCATACAACCAATAACCTTCATCTGTGTGATAAAGTTATAATCATGGGTTATGGCGGAAAGCTCTGTTATTGTGGAAGTCCTGAAGGAATAAAGGATTTCTTCCAGACTGATGATATCGTTCAGGTATATGATATGATAACCGCAGATACAGCAGCATGGGAGCAGAGATTCAAGCAGTCAGGAATCAACAAGCCTAATGAGGAGAGCACAGAGAGTCAGGGCAAGGAGATTAAGCCTAAGCGTGCAAGCAGTCTTAATCAGTTGTCGGTACTTGTAAGAAGATATCTTACATTGATTAAGAATGATATGGAAAGACTGATTATGATATTCATACAGCCTATTCTTATCGGATTGCTGCTTGCATTAGTTGCTGAAAAGGGTATATATGACAAGATGTTTGAGACAAGGTCTATATTGTTTGCACTTATGAGTGCCGGAATATGGATGGGACTCTTTAACACTATTCAGGAAATATACAAAGAACGAGTCATACTGAAACGAGAATATATGGCGAATCTAAAGCTGCCTATATATATGCTCTCCAAGTACATAGTTCAGGCTATGGTAGCTATAGTTCAGTCAGTTATCGTGGTTGCAGTATTTGTTATGGTCAAGGGAGCACCTAAATGCGATGGCGTAATATTTGGCAATGCAGTAGTAGAGATGATGATTACAATATTTGTAACAATCTATGTATCTGCCGGATTTGGACTGCTCATATCTGCGTGTTCTAAAAACGGAGACAGAGCCATGTCTGTTGCACCATTTGTACTTATAATACAGCTTTTGTTCTCTGGTATATTGTTCACACTTAATGGGGCAACGGATAAGATATCATACTTTACATTCAGCCGTTGGTCTATGGAGGCACTTGGAAGTACCAACAGTTTAAATGAGCTTGAGCCTGTGGGTGAGGCAGATGCCAAGAAAGCCGAGGAAGAGGCACAGAAAAAGCAGGATGATTTGGTAAATGACTGTAACGAGATGATTGCATCTATGCAGGATGCTTATGATGAGACAATCAATCAGTTACAGGACAGCGTAGAATATTATTCTGTATATGCAAATGATCCTCAATCCTTTGATGAATATGTATCTGATCCTGTTGAAATAGAAGTAGAGGAAGAGGAGGATGCAGAAGAAGAGGAAGAAAAGGATGAGATGTTCCTCAGAGAGAAGGAACATGTGGCTAAGTGCTGGGCTCTGTTATTTGGAGTGACATTCGTCTTTGCAGGAATAAGTATAGCTGTTCTCACTAAGCTTAAGGATGAGCAGAGATAATAATATAATGAATATAAAAATACCATAGATTTTATAAATCTATGGTATTTTTGTTGTATGAAATACGAGAACCAAGCTTGAACAAATCTGTCAGAGAATCATCACTATTTTCAGATAAGCCGGATGAGTTATCTGAGGATGAATCTCCCATATCGGATATAATCTTCATCATTGTTTCAAAATATTTTACAAGAAGCTGGTATTCCTGATATGACAGTGATGTATTTCCAGTGCCATATGTATTGTTAATTGAGCTATTGTTATATGATGAGATATTATTGTCTGTAGTATTTGATGACACAGCCATATTAGCTGCATTTACTCCGGATTGTAAGGTTGACAGAACCTTTGATACATAATTCTGTGTCTCCGTAAAAGGAGGAACACCACCGTACTTTGCAACATTACCTGAGCCTGCATTGTAGGCTGCAATCATAAGAGTCTGGTTTCCATCGTACATATCTGACAGAGTTGACAGAAGCTTTGCACCTCCCATGATATTCTGGTAGGCATCATAGCCGTCAGTAACTCCCATTGCCTTTGCTGTGGATGGCATAAGCTGCATTATTCCCATTGCACCGGCAGATGATGTAGCGTTAGCATTAAAGCCTGATTCGTTATAGGCTATAGCCTTAAGTAAGTCATAAGAGACATTATACTTTGAGGCTGCTTCTCTAAATATATCATCCAGGTTATAGGTGGTGCTGTTTAGTTTGTCAGTCTCTACGGCAAGCAGATTATCGAAGCTTGTACCGGATGTGTTGTTAGTTGTTTTTTGATTATTTGCAGGTGTGATACTGTCATCGATGTATCCTATACCTTCTATAAATCTCATATGAAAACTCCTGTATAAAAAAATTAATTTGCATGTATTTTGGCGGTTTATGTAAGAATAACCAATACTATGGTTATTATAGCATATCTTCCATAGAAAGCCAAGATTCAGAAGGGGTAGGTTTCTGTCAAATAATCGTTAGCACGTTTCGTACCCGGACGCTTTCTATCTACAGATGATGGTCTCGTAATGGAACCATCATCTGTAGATAGAAAGCGTCCGGGTACGAAACGTGCTAACGATTACTTGACAGAAACTATATTGCAGAAACCATATTCCAAAAATTATTTAACAATGTTGGATATATATGATATAATTAGCCGTGCAGGTTTTTTTGGATATCTGCATAACTCATTATTTTAAATATGGGGGAAAGATAGATGAAGTACATAGTAAGCGGTACAGAGATGGCACAGATAGATGAGTATACATCAGATGTGATAGGAATACCACAAATGGTTCTTATGGAGAGAGCCGCTCTTTCCGTATACAAATTAATTGATGACAAATTTGACAAGAGAATTACCAGAATATTGGTTGCTGTAGAGAGTGGCAATAATGGTGGTGATGGTATTGCTGTGGCGAGAATGTTAATGCAATCCGGGTATGATGTAGAAGTATACTGGGTTAATGGGCTTAAGTCTATGTCGGAGGGCTTTGAAAGGCAGTATGAGATTGCCAAGAAGTTAAATGTCAAGTTTACAGATGAAATAATAGATTCCGGATATGATATAGTTGTAGATGGAATATTTGGTGTCGGTTTATCGCGAGCTGTTGAAGGAAAACAGGCTGAAGCGATAAAGGCACTTAACGATATAGATGCATATAAGATTGCGATAGATATACCTTCGGGTATTGATTCATATACAGGCTTTGTGCTAGGAACTGCATTTCGTGCAGATGAGACAGTCACATTTGGATTTATGAAGCTTGGACTTATGCTTGCAATGGGTTATGAGTATGGTGGCAATATAACAGTTGCTGATATTGGATTTCCGAAGCCTGCCGTTGATTTTGTAGGACCGAGGTTATACACATATAATGAGGAGGACGTTGCCTCACTTCTTCCATACAGAAAATCAGACAGTCACAAGGGCAGCTATGGCAAGATAGGTGTAATAGGTGGAAGTAAGAATATGGCAGGTGCAGTTATGTTTGCAGCTGAGGCAGCATATCGTATGGGCTGTGGATTGGTGAGAGTGTGTACGGTTGAGGAGAATAGAAACATACTACAGACAAAGCTTCCTGAGGCAATGCTTACGACATATGACTCTGCTGACAAGAACTCTATAAGGGAAAGCTTAAAGTCGATGTGCGAGTGGTCAGATGTGCTGGTATTGGGACCGGGACTTGGAACAGATGATTATGCTGTATATATAGTTGAGAAGATTCTTCAGGTATATAATAAAACCATAGTTCTTGACGCAGACGGACTTAATATTGTCTCTAAGGAGATGGATATGTTAAAGAATACCGAGGCAAAGGTGATTCTTACTCCTCATCTCATGGAGATGTCTAGGCTTACAGGACTTAAGGTATCTGAGATAAAAGAGAATAAATATGATGTTGCAAGAGATTTTGCAAAGAAAAATGATGTGGTTGTTGTACTCAAGGATTCGCGTACAATCGTTTCAGATGGCGATGTGCAGGCGTACATCAATTCTACAGGTAATAACGGAATGGCTACCGGCGGTTCCGGAGATGTTTTATCAGGCATAATAGCAGGATTGTGTGGACAAGGTATGGAGAACTTTGAAGCTGCTAAGCTTGGCGTTTGCATGCATGGCTTGGCAGGACAGGAGGCAGCAATCAGTAAAGGCAGATATAGCATGATTGCGAGAGATATTGTCAAAAGCATAACCACAGTTCTGGAGGGAGATTATTATGTTAACTAACGAAGTCGGATATAACCGAATATATGCAAGGATTAATTTGGATAATATAAGATATAATGTTAAAAAGATGAAGTCGCTTGTAAGACCTGATATGAAAAGCCTTATAGTAATTAAGGCAGATGCTTATGGACATGGAGCTGTCGTGCTTGCAAAAAAGCTGGATGATTTGGCTGATTATTATGGTGTAGCAACCATAGATGAAGCAGTAGAACTTAGAGAGGCTGGAATCAAGAAGCCTATTTTGATAATTGGTTATACTGATTGTGAGGATTATGAGAGACTGCTTGCATATAATATAACACAGGCTGTTTATGATGTTGAGGCATGCAGAAAGCTGTCAGAGCTTGCTATAAGCAAAAATACAAAGGCAAAGGTACATATTAAAGTTGACACAGGTATGTCTAGAATCGGTTTTCAGGTTACCGAGGATGACATAAAGGCTGCAGCCACACTAAAGGATATGCCGGGACTTGAGATAGAGGGTATATTTACGCATTATGCTAAGGCTGATGAGATAGATAAGCACTATGCGTATGGACAAAAGGAGAAATTTTTAAGATTTATAAGAGGACTTGAAGACAGAGGTATTACATTTTCCATAAAGCATATTGATAACAGTGCAGGAACAATGGAGATGGATGACAGCGAATTTGACATGGTAAGACTTGGTATAGTAACATATGGCCTTTATCCATCTGAGGAGGTTGACAAAGCCGTTATAATAAAACCTGCAATGTCACTTATAGCACATGTTGCACATGTGAAAACAGTTCCTGCTAATGTGGGTGTAAGTTATGGATGGACGTACATAACAAATAAAGAGACCAAAATTGCAACTGTTACTGTTGGATATGCGGATGGATATCCCAGAGCACAATCCAATATAGGCCGTGTTATAATACATGGACAATACGCACCTATAATAGGAAGAGTATGCATGGATCAGATTATGGTAGATGTTACAGATATACCGGATGTTGCAGTTCGCGATGAGGTTATTTTAATAGGCAGTGACAATGGTGCATGCATTTCTGTTGAGGAGGTTGCAGCTCCGGCAGCAAGCTTTAATTATGAGCTTGTATGCAATGTTGCAAGAAGAGTACCAAGAGTATACAGTGAGAATGGAAAAGATGTACTTTGTGTAAATTATCTTTTATAACGTATACAGCAGATGATTGTTGGAAATACTTTGATTAGTTAGAAATAACAATGGGAGTGTGAAACAATTGATCATCAGAAGAGGCGATATATATTATGCCGACTTAAGACCTGTTATCGGTTCAGAGCAGGGTGGTATAAGACCGGTACTTATAATTCAGAATGAGGCAGGCAATAAACATAGTTCTACAGTTATAATAGCAGCTATAACGTCACAGCTACATAAGGCTAAGCTGCCTACACATGTAGAACTTGATTCAAGGTATTGCGATATAGCCAAAGATTCTGTTATACTATTAGAACAGGTAAGAACTATAGACAAACAAAGGCTGAAGGAAAAAGTCTGTCATTTGGATAATCAGATTATTAATCGGGTTAATGAGGCACTTAGAATCAGTCTTGAATTATAATTTAAGAGGAGAAAGTGAACATATGTCCCAAGGTGGTCCCAGTAGTTTGAAAAAAATTTTTTCAAAAAAGGCAATGGAGGAAAAAGTAGAAGAGGAAATACTCTCTATGGTAGAGGAAGGTCACGAGCAGGGTGTCATTGAAGAGAATGAGGCAGAGATGATATCCAATATATTTGAGTTTAGTGACAAATATGCAAAGGATATAATGACCAGCAGACAGAAGATAATAGCAATAGAGAACACTGTAGATGTGGATTGGGCATTGCATTTTGCATTGGATAATCAGTTTTCAAGATACCCGGTATTTGAGGAGGATATCGATAATATAATAGGTGTTGTACACCTGAAGGATTTAATAGCTGCATATCTTAATAATCCTGAAACTCCGGTTACGGATGTTATAGAAGAACCGATATTTATTCATCCTACATATAATATATCTAAGCTGTTGCAAAAAATGCAGCTTGAGAAGATACATATGTCTATCGTAATTGATGAGTATGGTCAGACGGAAGGCTTAGTTGCCATGGAGGATATTATTGAGGAGATAGTTGGTAATATTTTAGATGAGCATGACGAGGATGAAGAAATCAGCGTGAGAAAGCTTCATAATGGAGATTATCTGGTGAAGGGTGACGCTGAATTAGACGAGTTGGAGGATGCAATAGAGATAGAATTTCCGGATGAAGATTTTGAAACCCTTAATGGATTTTTGCTTTACAAGCTTGGAAGACTTCCGATGGAGGATGAAAAGATTGAGATAAGCTATCAGGGTTACAAGTTCATTCCGGTTAAAATATCTGACAAGATGATAACGCTTGTCAAAATAGTAAAATTAAATGAACAAGAAGAAAAAGATGATAAGGAGTAAACAAATATGTCAGGACATTCAAAATTTGCGAACATTAAGCACAAGAAGGAGAAGAACGACGCTGCTAAGGGTAAGATATTCACTATTATAGGTCGTGAAATTGCTGTAGCAGTTAAGGAGGGAGGTCCGGATCCTGTCAATAACAGCAAGCTTCGTGATGTTATCGCAAAGGCAAAGGCAAATAACATGCCTAATGATACAATAGACAGAGGTATCAAGAAGGCAGCTGGTGATGCAAACTCTGTAAATTACGTCACAATTACATATGAAGGTTATGGCCCAAGTGGAACAGCAATCATAGTAAATGCACTTACAGACAACAAGAACAGAACAGCTTCTAATGTTAGAAATGCATTTACAAAGGGAGGCGGAAATGTTGGTACAACGGGCTGTGTATCATTTATGTTTGATGAGAAGGGACAGATTATCATAGATAAGGAAGAGTGCAGCATGGATGCTGATGACCTTATGATGATTGCTCTTGATGCGGGTGCAGAGGATTTTGCTGACGAGGAGGATAGCTACGAGGTTATCACAAGTCCTGCTGATTTTACAGCGGTAAGAGAGGCACTTGAGAAGGAGAATATACCTATGGCATCAGCAGAGGTAACAATGATACCTCAGAATTATGTTGAGCTTACAAACGAGGATGATATAAAGAAGATGAATAGAATCCTTGATATGCTTGACGAGGACGACGATGTCCAAAGTGTATATCATAACTGGGATGAGTAAAAAAATGCAGCTTGCTAGCATTTTTTTACGAAGACCTTTCTTAACGACGAAGTCGGTAAGAGGGATGAGCGAGGTATTAATATGCCAATTTTAATAATCTTTATAGTCTGGTATGTAATAGCCGGAAGAAATAATCCCAAGGTATATAAAAACATAGGAGATAAAATTCCTAAGATTATAGTGGGACTTATAATTTTAAGTATGTGTACATCGTTTATTCCATCACTTTTGGGACTTTCGATAGCCCTTGCTGTAACTTTGGCATTTACTGTAGGTCCTATTGTGTTTACAATATGGCTTATAAAGAAGGCTTTAGGTAAAAACTCAAAAAATGATAAGAAGGATGACTATACATATTATCAGGAGCATTATAAGGATACTGATACAAGAAAGGGTGCGGCAACCACAGTAACAGGGCTCACCCGTTCTGTAGCAAAGAGAAAAAAGATAGTAGATAAATTCAATAAGAAGTATAACCTCACACTTACTGAGCAGGAGGTGGAGAGAATCGTTGACGCCTCATATATGTCAAACTGTTGGGAACGTGAGATATATGATATGGATAAGAGCTATGATTCAGTGTATCAATGGTATAACAGTGAGTCAGGCTGGCTCAGGGCATACCTTAGAGCATTTTCAGTTCAATCAGTATCTTCCGATTTCGATTTGCAGAAGAAGATATGCTTAGATACATTTGACCAGATATTCAGAGATGTCAATCCGGGTAAGTTTACAACTATTGATGAGTGCGTTGAGAGTATAAATGCCAGATACTTTACATTTTTTGATGAGAGTATATTTATGATAGCCTATAGATTTTTGGAGGCTAACGGAAGAAGGTATGATTTGCCGCATCACGGGGCAATTAAGCATGAATCTGAGATAGATGCATTGCAGAGAAAATATGACGAGGCGGGTGCAGCAGATAACAGGCAGAGTAAAAAAGAGTTGTCACACTAAGTTTATTCTTGGTGTGACAACTCTTTTTGTTAAGTAAACCTAATATTGTTTTGATAAAATACATTGTATGTATTTACTGTAACTGAACAAGATTAGAACAGTGACGGTTTCCTTGTGCATCCTCTATTATAAACATACCATAATAAGGAATACCAGGAATCATGTCTCCTATAACTGTTGAGAAGCCATCACTTATAGGAAAATCATTGTACCATATAGATACATCGTTCCAGTCTGCCTCATTGAAGTTGGTTAGGTCTTCCTCTGATGTAAACTGATGAGAGGCACTTCCAAATGCAATGTTCTGGTACTGTGAAATATCAACCTCATATCTGTCAGGAAATATTTCATTTCCGTTACTTGTAATGTAGTTCTCAATAGGATATGCACCAAGGATTTGTCCCTGAGGATGTTCCGCTGAGGTTTCCATTACAAAGTATACATATTCGGCGTCATCTCCCTCAATATCATCATTATATAAGATACTTGAGAGAAGATATCTGGTGTATGTGTCAGTTGCCTCCTGCTCTGTATACATAAGCTCGTAGGTATCTAGTGTTGTATCATTCTGTATATATATTATATTTCCGTTAAAATTAGCAGTAAGTGTATTTGTATCTGAGAGAGTAGTATCATTACTCATAGCAACAAATACGAAGTTGCCCGGCTGGTCTGTGTCAGCTCTTGATATTACATAATATGCATTTTGGCAGCTTGCAGCCTGTGCATCTGTGAGCTGTAAGCCAAATGTCATATCTCCGTTCACAGTCGGAATAAGTGTATTAGGATCCCATTCTGCTGTGAGTGTTGTCTCACCACATAGAAGAGTGGCAAAGTTAGAGATATAATCGGCATAGTCTGTAGCAAAGTTGAAGCCATAGTACATAGGAATGTAGTAGCCTGAGCTCTGCTTAGCATTATAAGGATAGTATATCGAAACGCCATTTGCATTATCCTCATTAGTGGTGTTATATACTATAAAGCTTGATACGGCCTCCTCAAGTGCTGTTGCTTCCGGCAAAAACTCTGTTTTCATGTTCTGGCTGAGGTCTAGCAAATCAACTGTATCATATGAGTATTCGCTGGTAAACTCTGAGGCGAGCTCCTTGGTTGTTGAACGTATTCTTGAATACTTTACATATGTTTCGTTGTTAAGAGATGTGTTAGCCTTTAGGAATAAATCATTAAGTGCATTCTCAACATCTGATATCTTGGTTAAGTCTAATACTGACATTGTTATATCGCAGTATGAGAATGGTGTTGATGAAAAATTACTTTCTGTCTCGGATATGTAGTGGTCGGCAATTTCTGTGCCAATTTCTGAACCATCTGACATATCGCTTATATCACTTAAGAAGCTATAGTCCCAGCCCCATGACGGTTCAGACTCCTGTGAGGCAATAAGGTAATTGGAATAAGGACTAAGTATATGTGCAGTCTCTATGTTAGCCATAAGGCAGGCATCAAAACCAACCCATTCAAGCTTGTTATCCTCATTAAATGGACTTGAGTCAAATGCCTCAGATAACTCCTCAAGAGTAAGATAATCGTCAGTAAGCTCATCATATCCGTAACCTGAAAATGCACCTCCACCGTGATTCCAGAGTATAAGACCATATTCGTCAGCGGGATAATTCTCATATGAGTATGTCATGAAGTCGGATAGTGTATCGGGCTCACCCATATTTCTTGCATCCTCGCTTGAAACCTCTACTAATTCGCCGTCCTGTACAAGGAAGGTCGCATTGGCGTCATCAGGTATATCTGAGTCGTACCATCCGTTGCTTCCACCCGTGTATATAAGATAGTTAGTCTCTTCATCAAGGTCTGCGCTAAGAATTTCGTTGATATCATCTGTTGCAGCACCATACTCACTCTCAAGATTTGAGCCAACTATATACATCATTATAGTTTTCTTGCTGCCGGTACTTGCCACTGGAGTTTCCGTGGTTGATGCCTCAGTTGATGAATCAGATGCCATCTCAGTTGTGTCATCTGTAGTGTAATCCTTAACGTCATTGTTTTTGACAATGATAACAACGATAATTGCAATTATGACTGCCACACCACATGAGATACCTGTTATTAAAGGCCATTTCTTTTTTTGCTTTGAAGCAGGCTTGTTTGGAACAGAAGCAGCGTTATTATATGGACTATTATTCTGATATTGGCTGCTCTGATATTGATTATAATTCTGGTATTGGTTAGCCTGATATTGATTATAATTCTGATATTGGTTAGCCTGATACTGATTATAATTCTGGTATTGGTTAGCCTGATACTGATTATAATTCTGGTATTGGTTAGCCTGATACTGATTATTGTTCTGATATTGGTTTCCCTGATAAGTATTGTAGGTCTGGTTGCAGACTGGACAGATACCATACTCATTTAGAGGATGACCGCAGTTTTTACAATACATAATTTCCCCCTCCTATTTTATATAACTTATGCAATAATTTTAACATATAAATGCTTAATTTCATACTTGAATTTGTAAAAATATGTTATTATAAAAGAAAGTTTGGCAGGTGAGGAGATAATACATGGATATACAGAATATTAAGGATTTAAGAGACCGTTTATATGGTAATATATCAAATATTATAGTTGGCAAGGGGAAAACTATAGAGCTAATAATTGTTGCACTTTTATCTAAGGGACATGTGCTTATAGAGGACAGACCAGGGACAGGTAAAACTATGCTTGCAAAGGCTGTGGCATTAAGTATGAGTGGCGAATTTAAGCGTATACAATTTACACCAGACCTTATGCCATCAGACGTGACGGGAATTAATATATATAACCAGAAGGAAGCTGAGTTTAAGCTTATGAGAGGTCCTGTCTTTACCAATATTCTTCTTGCAGATGAGATTAACAGGGCAACTCCAAGAACCCAGTCAAGCTTGCTTGAGGCCATGGAAGAAAAACAGGTAACTATAGATGGTGAGACATTAAAGCTTAGAGAACCATTTATGGTTCTTGCAACAGAGAATCCGATTGAGACTACAGGCACTTATCCGCTTCCGGAGGCACAGCTTGACAGATTTTTTATGAAGCTTGATATGGGAGAAAATGAAAAACAAGATGAGCTTTCTATCATAGACAGATATATCAATAGTACACCACTAAATGACATTAAGCCTGTGTGTGGTATAGATGAGATAATAGAGGCACAGAAAGCTGTATCAGGTGTGTATGTACATCAGTGCGTAAGGGAATATATAGTTGACATAATTATGGAAACAAGAAAATGCAAAAGCCTTGTCTCAGGAGTAAGTTCAAGAGGTACACTTGCGATAACAACTGCCAGTCAGGCATATGCGGCAATTAATGGAAGAAGCTATGTTGAGCCTGATGATGTGATATATGTAGCACCATATGTTTTAAGCCACAGAGTATGTGCTTCCGGTTATGGAACATCATACAAAAGAGGGCTTGAGATAATAAGGAATCTTGTGTCAGAGGTAACAGTACCTATAGAAAAATGGGAGTTATAAATGCGAATTGTTATAGTTATAGTAATAGCAGTATTGATATATACAATTCAACAGAGAATATACAGACAGTTGTGGGATAACGGACTTTCCGTGAGCATTACCTTTGATGAGGAATACATAGAAAATGGCTCAACAACATTTTTGTCTGAGAGTGTGACAAACAGTAAGTATCTTCCGCTTCCGGTAATACATGTAAAGTTTGCAACGGACAGGAGTTTTACATTTGTGGACAATGAAAATGCTTCTGTAACAGACTCTTATCACAGAAACGATGTTTTTTCAATAATGGGTAATGAGCGGATAACAAGGAGACTTGAGTTTACGGCTGCTAAGCGTGGATTATATAAGATATCTGCAACAGAGCTTGTTGCTAAGGATTTCTTTATGACAAGGAGCTTCGCAAAGCAGATTAAGAATACAGCAGGACTTTATGTGTTTCCTGAGAAGTATGATAATGTAGAGATTGGTGTGCTTTGCCGTACCTTGATAGGAGAGCTTACATCGAACCGGTCTTTAGTGGAGGATCCGTATACATTTAGAGGAATAAGGGATTATGATGCCTCATTTACCATGAATAGAATTAACTGGAAAGCCAGTGCTAAGACATGCAGTATGAAGGTTAATGTCTATGACCACAGCTATGAGCAGAAGGTTAAGCTTATGCTTGATTTAGAGCCTAACGCGATGCTTAAGATAGAGACAATGCAGGAGATATGTATAAAGCTTGCAAGCACTGTAGCGGAGAAGCTTATAAGCAGTAATGTTCCGACAGCATTTGTCACAAATGGTATAGATGAAGAAACTGATATGGAGGGGCGTGTTGATGTCGGAGCCTCAAAGGGACATATGATAGCCATAGACAAGTGTCTTTCTCGAATAAAGGGAAATTCAGGGCTTGATGGCTTTATGAAGCTTATTGACAGTGAGCTTTCATGTAGGGATGACAATATAAGCTATGTGATTATTTCGTCATACTGCAAGGAGGATTTGCTGATTAAGCTGGATTATCTTAATGCCAGACATATCCCTTTCAAGCTGATTGTTCCGTATTATGATATACAGAACGAGAAGTTTAATCGCAGTTACATCTGTGGATGGGAGGTGGCTTACGATGAGGTATAATATAGAAATTATACGAAAGCTGCTCAGATTTTTCTATGAGCTTTTGTTTGCTGTTCTCATGCTTGAATTTGTGATAGTGATATTCTATAAGGATAGTGTGTCATATAAAAATATAGCTGTGATTGTCGCATTTTATGTGCTGTCTTATGTGGCGAGGGAGAAGAGTAATAATATTTTTATAATGCTTGTTATTCATATTATACCTATTGTTGTTCTTTGCTTTATGAATATCGAGATAAAATATATAGTGCTTTATTCACTATTTATGATATTTTTGGCAGATGCATCTTATATGTACATAAGAAAGGGAATGGTTCTTCTTCCTATGACGGATTTTCCGTGGGTGACATTTCTTATGTGTTTGGTCATATACATATATGGATATTTCACTAAAAGCCTGGATATGATAAAGGGGATATATATCATTCCTGTAATTTTAATATTCATATATTTGTTCAGCATATATGCAGATGGACTAAAGAAGTATGTAATATCCACAAGTGATATATCAGGACTTCCTATAAGAAGTATAATTATCACCAATACCAGTATAGTAGGTTTTGTGTCATTTCTGTTACTATGCCTTATTATAATATCCGGAAGACTTGACCTTACAGGACTTACCTCTAAGCTTGTGCTTGGATTTGCAGCTATACTTAAGGTTATATGGGCGGTTATATCATTTATTGGTGCAATAATAGGAAGCATGATTACAACGGGCAGGAGCAATCTCGCTGCAAACAGCAGTAATTATGGTGAACAAATAGGTGCTGAGGCAGGGCATTTGGCAGAGCTTATGGAAGGGATAATGAAGCTTGCCCTTATCGCATTGCTTGTTTATGCTTTGTACAGGCTTGGAAAGTATATACTCAGCATAATATTTGTGAGATACAGGCATGAGGATGGAAAGGTGGAAAATGTTTCTGCGCCTGTAAAGAAGCATATTGTAAAGGAGAAGCTTCCTAAGAGAAAGGTTGAAAGGCTGGATATCACACAAAGATTCAG
Organism: uncultured Lachnospiraceae bacterium; assembly: GCA_934309145.1. Lineage (GTDB taxonomy): Bacteria > Bacillota > Clostridia > Lachnospirales > Lachnospiraceae > Coprococcus_C. The sequence continues at coordinate 75,722 of CAKRCW010000006.1, forward strand.
GAGAATGTATAAGAGTTATGTGGAGAGACATATATATGAACTGTCACTAGATAAGTCAACCACTTGTAGAGAGATAGAGCAGGAAATGGAGAAGCTTGAAATAGAATCCGCACACGAGATTTCGGAGCTTTACAGTAAGGTGAGGTATGGAGGCGTTGAGGCAGACCGCAAAATACTAAAAAAAATGCACGATATCACGAGATAATGCAGATTGAATATTTCAAAGCTATGTGGTAAAATATCTATAGTTTTATGCTACCAGGAGGATAATTGTTATGAAGAAGATAGCTTATATAGCATCTGAGTGTGTTCCATTTATAAAAACAGGTGGACTTGCGGATGTAGTGGGGACTTTGCCAAAGATTTTTGATAAAAAGGAATATGATGTGAGGGTTATTATTCCTAATTATATGTGCCTTCCGGCAAAATATAAAGAGAAGATGCGTTACCTTACACATTTTCATATGGACATAGGCTGGAAACAGCAGTACGTTGGTGTAATGTATTTGGAGTATGACGGAGTACCTGTATACTTTATAGATAACGAGTATTATTTTAATGGTTTTAATATATACGGTGATGTTAAATGGGATATAGAGAAGTACTGCTATTTCTGTAAGGCAGCATTATCTATCTTACCTAGTGTAGGCTTTCAGCCTGATATCCTCCATTGCCATGACTGGCAGGCAGGCTTAGTACCTGTTTACCTTAAGACTTTATTTGCGGATAATCCATTTTATAGTGGCATGAAATCAATTATGACAATTCATAATTTACAGTTTCAGGGAAGATGGGATATCAAGACAATTCAGGAGTATTCAGGTCTGCCAGATTATCTGTTCACACCTGATAAGCTTGAGATGCACAAGGATGCAAGTATGTTAAAGGGTGGTCTTGTATATGCTGACAAGATTACAACTGTGTCAAATACATATGCACAGGAGATTCAGACACCTCAGTATGGTGAAGGCTTAGAGGGTCTTTTGAGTGCTAGAAATCAGTCCTTGTGGGGTATTGTCAATGGTATAGATTACAATGAGTACAATCCTGCAACAGATAAGAAGATATATAAGAATTATACAATCAAGAACTTCCGTAAGAACAAGGTTCAGAATAAGATTCAGCTTCAGAAAAAGCTTGGACTGCCGGAAGATCCTAATGCTTACATGATAGGTATTATCTCACGTCTTACTGACCAGAAGGGATTGGATTTAGTTGATCGTGTAATGAATGATATTTGTACAGATGGAACACAGTTCGTTGTTCTTGGTACAGGTGACAGAAAATACGAGGATATGTTTAAGTATTATCAGGGTATACATCCTGCTAAGGTATCAGCTAATATATATTTCTCAGGTGACCTTTCACATGAGATGTATGCCGCCTGTGATGCAATGCTTGTTCCTTCAAGATTTGAGCCTTGTGGTCTTACACAGCTCATGGCGTTAAGATATGGAACTCTTCCTATAGTAAGAGAGACAGGTGGACTTAAAGACACAGTTCAGCCTTATAACGAGTTTGAAGGACAGGGAACCGGCTTCTCATTTGCAAATTACAATGCATTTGAATTACTTAATACAATTAACTACTCTAAGCGTATATTCTTTGACTATAAGGATGCTTGGCAGAATATGCAGGAGAGGGCAATGCAGCAGAATTATAGCTGGACTAATTCGGCTGAGATCTATCAGAGATTGTATGAGCAGGTATAGATGATATATCAGATATAAGAATATAATTTAGAATTACAGAAGGATAGCCTTTTACATGTGAATTCATGTGGAAGGTTATCCTTCTTTTTGTGATTATAAATAGTATAAAAATAACTGTTGACAAATCGTTATATAGGATATATAATGCAAAACATAGAAAACCTAGAAAGATAATAGGAAATGGAATAAGGAGGAACATAAATATGAGTAAGATAATCGAAAGTTCACTTGAGTTAATAGGAAATACACCACTTCTTAATGCCAGTCGTTATGCAGCTAATGCAGGTGTTAAGGATGTAAAGATTTTGACAAAGCTTGAATACTTAAATCCGGCAGGTTCAGTTAAGGATCGTATAGCATTTGCAATGATAGAGGATGCTGAGAAGAAGGGTACTCTTAAGCCGGGGGCAACAATTATCGAGCCTACATCAGGCAATACAGGAATTGGTCTTGCAGCGGTGGCTACTGCAAAGGGATATAAGGCAATACTTACACTTCCTGACACAATGAGCGTTGAGAGAAGAAATCTCTTACAGGCATATGGTGCTGAGCTTGTTTTGACAGAGGGTGCTAAGGGTATGAAGGGTGCTATTGCCAAGGCAGAAGAGCTAAAGGAGAGTATACCTGGTTCGGTGATTTTAGGACAGTTCGTTAATCCTGCAAACCCTGCAATCCATAAGGCAACAACCGGTCCTGAGATATGGGAGCAGACAGATGGTAAGGTTGATATATTTATAGCAGGTGTTGGAACAGGCGGTACTGTAACAGGTGTCGGCGAGTATCTTAAGTCACAGAATCCTGATGTTAAAGTTGTTGCAGTAGAGCCAGCAACAAGTCCTGTATTATCAAAGGGAACACCTGGAGCACATAAGATACAGGGAATAGGTGCAGGCTTTGTACCAGATGTTCTTAATACTAAGATATATGATGAGGTTATAGCTATAGAGAATGATGATGCGTTTGATGAGGGACGTGCATTTGCACTTAGCGAGGGTATCCTTGTTGGTATTTCTTCAGGTGCAGCATTGAAGGCAGCGACAATCCTTGCTTCAAGACCTGAGAACAAGGGTAAGAATATAGTTGTTTTATTACCTGATTCAGGTGACAGATATTTATCTACACCATTGTTCAGCAGATAATCAAATAAACTTGACTTTTTAAATCCCAAACCATATAATTCATACAAATCAAGTCGGATTTTTCAGAATTGTATAGTTTGGGATTTTTATGATGATAGAATTAGGAGGTTGTATATGAAAATTTCAACAAAGGGAAGATATGCTCTCAGGCTTATGCTGGACTTAGCAACCTATAATACGGGTGAGCCGATAGCTTTAAAGGATATTGCCAGACGACAGAATATTTCAGAAAAGTATCTCGAGCAGATTATCTCCATTCTCAATAAGGCGGGCTTTGTAAGGAGTATAAGAGGTGCTCAGGGCGGATATGTGCTTACAAGAGATATCAGGGATTATACAGTTGGTATGATTTTGAGACTTACTGAGGGAGAGCTTGCCCCAGTTAATTGTGTAGGAAGAGATGCTATAGAATGTGAGCGTATGGAGAGCTGTGTTACAGTCAGGATATGGCAGAGATTATATGACGCTATAAATGGAGTTGTTGATAGTATTACATTGGCAGATCTTGTGGAGTGGCAGAGTGAATTGGTGGACCAGTATATGATTTAACTGATATAGGAATTGCCTATAACCAGCTAAAAATTTTGAGTAATAGACAGGGTAAAAAACGTGTGCTATTATATCCTTGTAATCAGATAGGAATTCCGATATAAAAAATATATTAATGGTGACACAGGTCACAGAAAGAGGTGCATTATGAGTAAGAAAGCATATTCAGAGAGAAATTTAAAGTTTGAAACATTACAGTTACATGTAGGTCAGGAGCAGCCAGATCCAGTTACAGATGCAAGAGCAGTACCTATCTACCAGACATCATCATATGTATTTAGAAACTGCGACCATGCAGAGGCAAGATTTGGTCTTTCTGATGCAGGTAACATCTATGGTAGACTTACAAATCCTACAGAGGATGTATTTGAGCAGAGAATAGCAGCTCTTGAGGGTGGTGTAGCAGCACTTGCAGTTGCATCAGGTGCAGCAGCAATCTCTTACACAATACAGAATCTTGCACAGAATGGTGACCACATTGTTGCAGCTAAGAACATTTATGGTGGTACATATAATCTCTTAGAGCATACACTTCCAGCATATGGAATTAAGACAACATTCGTAGATCCATTTAATTATGATGAAATCGAGAATGCTATACAGGATAACACAAAGGCAGTATTTATTGAGACACTCGGTAATCCTAACTCAGATGTTGTAGATATTGAGAAGATAGCAAACATTGCACATGCACACAAGATTCCGCTCGTGATTGATAACACATTTGCAACACCTTACCTTGTAAGACCAATTGAGTATGGTGCAGATATCGTTGTTCATTCAGCTACTAAGTTTATTGGCGGACATGGAACAACTATAGGTGGTGTTATCGTTGATAGTGGAAAATTTGACTGGGAGGCAAGCGGAAAGTTTGCATCCCTCACAGAGCCGAACCCAAGCTACCATGGAATCAGTTTCACAAAGGCTGTAGGACCAGCAGCATTTGTTACAAAGATTCGTGCTATATTGCTTAGAGACACAGGTGCAACATTGTCACCATTCCATGCATTTATTTTCCTTCAGGGACTTGAGACACTTTCTCTAAGAGTAGAGCGTCATGTAGAAAATGCACTTAAGGTAGTTGAATATCTTAACAATCATCCGCTTGTAGAGAAGGTACATCATCCATCAGTATCGGATGATCCTGAGCAGAAGGAACTTTACGCTAAATATTTCCCTAATGGCGGTGGTTCAATCTTCACATTTGAGATAAAGGGTGATGCTAAGAAGGCAAGAGATTTTATCGATAATCTTGAGCTGTTTTCATTACTTGCAAATGTTGCAGATGTTAAGTCTTTGGTTATTCACCCGGCATCAACAACACATTCTCAGTTGAATGAGGAAGAACTTTTAGATCAGGGAATTAAGCCAAATACAATAAGATTATCAATTGGTACAGAAAATATAGATGATATTATTGAAGATCTTGACGAGGCATTTAAGGCAGTTCAGTAATCAAATGTAATAAATTATATACCTCCTATAACTTACTCCGGGACACTGACCTTGTGTAGTCTGTGTTCTGGAGTAAATTATATTTTAGGCGTTGTGCTTTAGATGTCATTCTTGCAGAGTAATCCATAAAAGCTGATAAGGTATAATCCACATAAGCCTACAAGTGCATAAATTACACGGGAGAAGGCACTTCCGTCACCGAAGATGGCTGCAACGAGATTGAAGTTAAAAAATCCTATAAGTCCCCAGTTTATGGCACCAATAATAGTTATTGTAAGACAAAAGCAATTCAAGAATTTCATATTTAAAACCTCCGATTTTATAAAGTAACCTTATGGTACTTCTTTTAGCTTTCCCCAATATAAAATAGTTATTCCATTTTATAAAAAAACTTGCTATAATTAATCACGAAAATACGAAAGTTAAATTCGGAGGGAATTATGGGCGGTTTTTTTGGAGTTGCATCAAAGGAAGATTGTGTATTTGATTTATTTTTTGGTACAGACTATCATTCACATTTAGGTACAAGGCGTGCGGGAATGGCAGTGTACGGAGATGATGGATTTGAAAAGTCAATTCATAAGATTGAGAATGCACCATTTCGTACCAAATTTGAAAAAGAAGCAAACAGCATGCATGGGTATATGGGTATAGGATGTATATCAGATTATGAGGCACAGCCTATCCTTGTTCGTTCACACCATGGCTCATTTGCTATCACAACTATAGGTAAAATTAATAATGCTGATGATATAATTAAGGATATACTTAAGGGAAGAACTCATTTCTTTGAGATGAGTAATGGTGAGATTAATGCCACAGAGCTTGTTGCAGCAATTATAGACCAGAAGGATAATTTTATAGATGGTATAAGATATGCACAGGAGGTTATCGAGGGTTCTATGTCGATGCTTATCCTTACACCGAAGGGCGTTTACTGTGCAAGAGATAAATATGGAAGGACGCCTATAGCCATAGGTAAGAAGGATGGTGCATATTGTGCAGCATTTGAGAGCTTTTCATATCTGAATCTGGGATACACATCAGAGAGAGAGCTTGGACCAGGTGAGATAGCGGTTATAACGCCTGACAGCGTTAAGACTCTTGTGCTTCCAGGCAAGGATATGAAGATATGTACATTCTTATGGATTTATTATGGATATCCTTCATCTTCTTATGAGGGAGTTAGTGTAGAGGAGATGAGATATAGGTGTGGACAGCTTCTTGCAAGAAGAGATAATGTTAAGCCGGATATAGTTGCGGGAGTTCCAGACTCCGGTACTGCACATGCTATCGGATATGCTAACGAGTCAGGTATACCATTTTCAAGACCATTTATCAAATATACACCTACTTGGCCTCGCTCGTTTATGCCAACTATTCAGAGCAAGCGTAATCTTATTGCTAAGATGAAGCTTATTCCTGTACATGAGCTTATTAAGGATAAGAGCCTGCTTATTATTGACGATTCCATAGTAAGAGGAACACAGCTTAGAGAGACAACTGAGTATTTGTTTGAGAATGGTGCTAAGGAGGTTCATATAAGACCCGCCTGTCCACCTTTGGTATATGGATGTAAGTATCTTAACTTCTCAAGAAGTAATTCTGAGATGGAGCTTATAACACGTAATGTGATTGCTGAGCTTGAGGGCGGAGATGTCACAGACGAGGTATTAAAGGAATATACGGATTATAATTCTGAAAAATACGAGAAGATGGTTGATACTATATGTGAAAAGCTTAAATTTACATCACTCAGATTCCACAGACTTGATGATATGTTAGAGGCAGTTGGAATTGAACCATGTAAGCTCTGTACTTATTGCTGGAACGGTGAAGAATAATATATAAAGAACAGGTCCTATTAGAAAAAATAGGACCTGATTTCATTTCGTTTATTAATCTGTAGCTTATCAAAGATTCGGTAAGCTATTTTTTTTACGTAGGTATAAGAGTAGCTGCATTTGTCTGCAATCTCCTGATTGGTTAAGCCTATGGCTATAAGCTTTGCAACGCGAAATTCTGATTCTGTCAGCAATTCTTCCATAGTGGCAAGCTTTTTCTCATTGTACTGAAATGCAAGATTATCATCTGGGTACTTGTATGAATTAATTATGTCAAGGTGATTTTTTAGTCTTGCTAATAGAATTTCAAATTCAAAAGGTTTAGTAATGTAATCTATAGCACCAAGCTTAAGTCCTGTGAGCTCTGCGGCTGAATCTTCAACTGCTGTAAGGAAGATAGTTGGAATATGGCATATCTTACTTATCTCCTTGTATGTATGATAACCATCCATGTCGGGCATTGTAATATCTAAGAGCATTAAGTCAGGCAGGTATCCGGATTTTATTAAAGCTATGGCTGATATACCGGAGTCCACCAGAGTCACGTTATAGTTTTCATGCTGTAGAATACGTTCAAGAATTTTTAACTGTGCAGCATCATCATCAACGACTAGAATTGAGTTTGACGTATCCATAAATTCACCTCAAAAAGCAATATTGTTAATAGTATAATATATTTTCTATTAATTTACAATAATTTACATGGTTAAATTTTTACTGTTGTTGACAAAGGATGAGCACAAAATTATAATATTAGGAAATAAATCCGAATTTAGTTATGAGGAGGAATATTAAATGAGAAATCTGACAATGCTTATGGATTATTATGAACTTACAATGTCTAATGGTTACTTTGAGAAGGGCATGAAGGACAAGATTGCAGTTTTTGATATGTTTTATAGAAAAAATCCTGAGGATGGCGGTTTTGTCGTGTCTGCCGGACTTGAACAATTAATAGAATATATAGAGAATATGAGATTTACCGAGGGCGACATCGAGTATCTTAGAGGCAAAGGAGAGTTTTCAGAGGGTTTCCTCGAATATCTAAGAAATTTTAAGTTTACAGGAACGATAGAGGCTATACCTGAGGGAACGATATGTTATCCTAACACACCGCTTGTAACGGTTATAGCACCTGTTATTGAGGCACAGCTAATAGAGACAATGCTTCTTCTTACTATTAATTTTCAGTCACTTATTGCTACTAAGGCATCGAGAATATGCAGGGCAGCAGGTGATATGGGTGCTATCGTAATGGAATTTGGTGCAAGGCGTGCTCATGGTTCTGATGCAGCGGTGCTTGGAGCGAGAGCAGCATATATTGGTGGCGCCGGTGCAACAGCGACAGTTATGGCAGATGAGCAGTTTGGAGTGCCGGCTATAGGTACAATGGCACACAGCTGGGTTCAGTTCTTTGACAGTGAATATGAGGCGTTTAAGGCTTATGCGGAGGTTTATCCGGATAACTGTGTACTCCTTATAGATACCTATGATATACTTAAGAGTGGAGCAGTTAATGCAATTAAGGTTGCCAAGGAGGTTCTTATGCCTATGGGTAAGAGGCTTAAGGGCGTAAGAATAGACAGTGGAGATTTGGCATATTTTTCCAAGAAGCTTAGAAAAATGTTTGACGAATGTGGAATGGAGGACTGCAATATAGTTGTCTCTAACAGCGTTGATGAGTATCTTATCCGTTCATTACAGAAACAGGGGGCAAGAATTAATTCATTTGGTGTTGGCGAGCGTATGATTACATCTAAGTCTGACCCTGTATTTGGCGGTGTGTATAAGCTTGCAGCAGTTATGAATGATAAAGGAGAATATGTGCCTAAGATTAAGATATCGGAGAATGTTGAGAAGATAACTAATCCGGGAAGAAAGAGACTTTGGAGAGTGTACAGCAGAGAGACTGGATATGCACTGGCAGATTTACTTACTCTGTATGATGAGACTATAGAGCCTGATAAACCATTTGCTTATGTAGATCCTGTAAAGCCTTGGAAGAAAATGCAGTTTGAGAATGTTGACATAGTACCTTTGCAAAAGGAGATATTTAAAGATGGAAAGCTTGTATATGATAAGCCCAAGCTTGATGATATAAGAGCTTATGTAAAGGAGCAGCTGACAAGCAGGGTATGGGAGGAAGAGCAGAGATATGATAATCCTCACATTCACTATGTAGATTTATCCAAAAAACTATACAGTGTTAAAGAAAAGATGCTTGAAGCTTATTAAAACAAGTAATTAGTGTAACTTTCATTGACATATTTGAGTGTAGGGCATAAGATAATAACAGTTCCGTATCATCGGCAACCAGGAGGATCATATGAGAAAATTTGATACCAGAATACAATATTTGAGATACAAGGTATTACGGGAGACAGCCAGACTTGCATGGGAGGACAGGCTCCTTGAGGGTATAATGGATATTCCTATGACAATTATACCAGGTCCTAAGCCTACTACGAGATGCTGTGTATATAAGGAGAGAGCCATAATAGGCGAGCGTGTCAAGCTTGCCATGGGTGGAAACAAGGACATTGATAATGTTGTGGAAGTTATGGAGATAGCATGTGCTGAATGTCCTGTCGGTGGATATGAGGTTGGACATAACTGTATGGGATGTCTTGCACATAGATGTGCAGATGCATGTAAGTTTGGTGCTATAACGATAGATGAACACCAGAAAGCACATATTGATAAGAGCAAGTGTCGTGAGTGTGGTGCCTGTGCAAAGGTTTGTCCATATAGTGCGATATCTGACTTTAAGAGACCGTGTCAGCAGGCGTGTAAGGTTGGCGCAATTTCCATGAATGAGGATCAGGCAGCTATGATAGATAACAGCAAATGTATCTCATGTGGAGCTTGTGTATACCAATGTCCATTTGGCGCTATTAATGAAAAGTCATACATACTTGATGTAATTAACATAATTAAAGAAAGTAAGAAGGATGGAGGTCACAAGGTTTATGCCGCCGTAGCACCGGCGATAGCAGGTCAGTTTAACTATGCTAAGAGTGGACAGGTTTTATCAGGCATAAAGGAGCTTGGCTTCGATGAGATAGTAGAGGTGGCACTTGGCGCGGATATGACTACATGGCATGAGACCAAGGAGCTTCAGGAGAAGGGCGTTATGACAAGCTCATGCTGTCCTGCATTTGTAGCATATGTTACAAAGGAATTTCCCGATATGCTTCCGTATGTATCATCAACACTTTCTCCTATGGCTATGATAGGAAAACACATAAAGGAGCTTGAGCCAGATGCAAAGGTTGTATTTATCGGACCATGTACGGCTAAGAAGATGGAGATAAAGAGAGAGACAGTTGCACCTTACATAGACAGTGCCATAACATTTGAGGAGCTTCAGGCACTGCTTGACAGCAGGGAGATAGATATAACAGCCTTAGAGGAGATGCCTCTTGAAAATGCATCATATTTTGGACGTATTTTTGCAAGGTCAGGTGGTCTTACTGAGGCTGTGAAAGAAGGTATAAAGGAGCAGGGCATAGAGGATTTTGAACTTACCCCTGTGGTATGTGATGGGATAGAGCAGTGTAAGATAGCATTGCTTAAGCTTAGAAGAAATATGTTAGGTGGCAATTTCGTGGAAGGTATGGCATGTCAGGGTGGATGTGTTAATGGTAACGGATGTCTTACACATATGGCTAAGAGTCGAATGGATGTTGAGAATCATGGTAAGGCAGCAGGCAATAAGACTATAGAGAACGCTATAAATGATGCACGCGAGCCTATATCATAGAGTGGGGGATATATGGACAGATTAGAAGATGAATATGATGAATTTAAACTTAATTTTCGTATAGATGAAGGTACAGCGGTTAAGCAGGATGAGTATGAGCTTTTTAACTATGAGTTTGTCGGAAACCGTACTACCTGTATGGTATCTGTGCTTGATGGTGTTAATGTCCTGTCATATACGATACCAGCGACGCTGCCTCTTAGTAAATTCCTTAAGAAGCAGTTATATAAGGCTGAGTTTTTATCTATAATATCCAACATACTTAAGCAGCTTATATATTTTGAGGAGAATGATATGCCTCTTAAGAAGGTCCTGCTTAACACCAAGTATATGTATATTGAGCTCTCCAATCTTGATATACAGTTAATTTATATGCCGCTTGAGAAGAGTTTTGCCGATTGCAATATATGTGAATTCATACAGAAATTTATTGCTAAGGTAAGATTCGCGGATATGCAGTGTGTATCGTGTGTTGATGAGATACTTCATTATCTTGACAGTCGTATGATGTTCTCGCTTAAGGACTTCTATAAATTCATTCTCGCCATGGAGAAGGATGTAATTGATAAGGATGTCGAGGATAATGGAGAGGGAGAGACAACAGTTCTACAGCAGATGCAGTACAACAACATTGTTCCTTATCTTGTGAGAGTAAGGACAAATGAGTTAATTCCTATCGAAAAGACTGAATTTTTTGTTGGAAAGTCGCCTGAATGTGATTATCAGGTTGTGGATAATAAGCGCGTCAGCAGAAAACACTGTACATTTATTATAAGCAATGGTGAGTGCTATATAAGGGACAATAATTCAACTAACCATACTTATGTCAATGGCAAGCTGATTCAGCCGGGATTTGATGTTATGTTAGGCAATGATGACTATATAAGGCTTGGCGATGAGGAGTTTAAATACTGGGTTAGATAACAATAATTTTTATATGTGGCAGAAAATGCCATGTCTATAATTGAATAGAATATACCTCATGTGTAAATCCTTTAAAGTAACTAAGTTACTTCAGGAGGAATACAAAACATGGCACTTAATAAGGTTATGATATGTGGGGTAAATACATCAAAGCTTCCTTTACTTACTGATGAAGAAAAGGAAGCTTTGTTTGTGCGTATTGCTGATGGTGATATGGATGCAAGAGAGAAATTTATCAAGGGAAACTTAAGACTTGTTTTAAGTGTTATACAGAGATTTTCGGGAAACAACATGGAGAGTGCAGACGATTTATTTCAGGTTGGCTGCATAGGACTTATCAAGGCGATAGATAATTTTGACAGGTCGCTGGATGTTAAATTCAGTACCTATGCTGTGCCTATGATAATAGGGGAATGCAGAAGATATTTAAGGGACAATAACGCAATAAGAGTATCACGTTCATTGCGTGACATAGCTTACAAGGCAATTTATGCAAAGGATATATTAACCAAGCGTATGGACCGTGAACCTACTATCGAGGAGATTTCTAATGAGATTGATATTCCGAAGGAAGATATTGTAAATGCACTAGATGCAATCGCAACGCCAATGTCCTTGTATGAACCGGTGTATCAGGAGGGACAGGATGTGCTTTACCTTATGGATCAGGTGAGTGACAAGAAGAACCGTGAGGACAACTGGGTGGAGAATCTTTCACTTCGAGATGCTATGGACAGGCTTGATGACAGAGAGTATAACATCATAAAGCTTAGATTTTTTGAGGGAAAGACACAGACAGAGGTTGCAGATGAGATATCTATATCGCAGGCACAGGTGAGCAGGCTTGAGAAAAATGCGTTAAAGACAATGAGAAATTATTTGAAATAGGGATATGAAAAACAGGGGACGAATTATGTCCCCTGTATATATATTATACCGTGTCCTCATCATCCTCATGGAAGCCTTCAGCATCTAAGTCTTCGGCTGGAAGATTATCATAGAGAAGCTCTCCGATATCAAGGTCTACATTATCGAGATTCTTAAGAATTTCTGCATCTGTGTTGTTAGGCACAACCTCTTCCTTGAGCTTATTTAACTCGTCTATAGGAAGTCCGGTCATAAGAGCTACTTCCTCGACATCAATTTTACCCTTTAACATTCTTGTTGCAACATCATATTTTTGCTTTGTCGTGTTATTCATTTATATCGCCTCCGCTAAGTTTATTGATATATTGTTCATTTATCTCTATAACCTTCTTCATGGCATCCATTCCCGGAGCACCTATTGTTGTACGTTTGCTTACGCAGGTCTCTAAGCTTATAGCATCATATATATCATTTTCAAATACTGGACTTATGGCTTTATATTCATCTAAGCTCATTTCCTCAAGAGATATATTCTTATCAATACAATAGAGAACAAGACGACCAACTATTCCATGTGCATCTCTGAATGGTACACCATGGTTTACAAGATAATCGGCAGCGTCGGTTGCATTTGTAAATCCGTTCATGGCACTCTTTTTCATGACTGGCTTATTGAGCTTCATGGTAGATATCATACCTGTGAACAGAGCGAGACAGCCTTTGACTGTATCGATTGCATCAAAGGTGAGCTCCTTGTCCTCCTGCATATCCTTATTGTATGCGAGAGGAATACCCTTCATGGTAGTTAGTATAGATGTTAGTGCTGCATAGACTCTTCCTGTTTTGCCTCGTACAAGCTCTGCAATGTCAGGGTTTTTCTTCTGTGGCATAATTGAGCTTCCTGTGCTGTAGGCATCATCTAATTCAACAAACTGGTACTCATTAGAGTTCCATATAATTATCTCCTCTGAGAATCTTGAGAGATGCATCATTATAGTTGAAAATGCGGAGAGCATTTCGATGACGTAATCTCTGTCAGATACGGAGTCCATGCTGTTTAAGGTAGGACCATAGAAACCAAGCAGACTGGCAGTAAGCTCTCTGTCAAGAGGATAGGTTGTTCCTGCGAGTGCACCTGCTCCGAGAGGACAGTAGTTCATACGCTCATATATATCGTTCATACGGCCGTAATCTCTCTTAAACATCTCCATATATGCACCCATATGATGTGCAAAGGTGACTGGCTGTGCCTTCTGAAGGTGCGTAAAGCCAGGCATATATGTATCAAGATTTTCTTTCATAAGCTTATGGAGCTCCTTTATGAGTGAAAGAAGAAGCTTCTTTACTTCGATTATTTCATCTCTTACATAAAGTCTCATATCTAAGGCAACCTGGTCATTTCTTGAACGTCCGGTGTGAAGCTTTTTGCCGACATCACCAATTCTATCTATTAAGTTTGCCTCGACAAAGCTGTGAATATCCTCGTATTCATCTGTAATAAGTAAAGTGCCGTTTTCAACGTCATTAAGTATTCCGTTAAGCCCGTCTATAATCTGGTCACGCTCTGCCTCAGTAAGAATACTGCTTGCCGCAAGCATAGTTACATGAGCAATGCTGCCACGAATGTCCTGCTTATAGAACTTCTGGTCAAAGGAAATAGATGCGTTAAAGTTATATACAAGTTTGTCTGTTTCTTTTGTGAAACGACCTCCCCATAATTGTGCCATATCTGTACCTCACATTCATTTGTAATATAAAGCTATGCATTTAATGCTGTTCAAATGATAATTTTACATCATATAAAGCCTTGTTTCAAGGAAAAAGTATATAAAACAAGTTCTACAAACCTGTTGATAATATGGACATATTCTTATATTATAATATATATGTATAATTATTGATTTGGAGGATACTATTATGATACTTAGCAATGCTTTACTTACAGCCATGACAGGAGATAACAGTAAACCCTTGCTTGTTGCCATATGTCTTATTGTATCGGTTATATTAATGGTTGTTCTTATTATAACCGGTAAAAAATCAGGTAAAGACGATGACGATGATTCTGAGGAGTAATGTATGAAGAATAAATATAACAAGATATATTGGCAGATTCCTGTTGTAGTAGTTGTGTTGATAGCAGTATATTATTTCTTTGGCTGGGACATAGGGGCTGGCCTTCATAAGGAAAATACAGCATATGATATGGCTGAGCTTACGGGAATGGTCGGAGAACAGATAGATGCCGGTAAGAGCAGTGGAACATTTTATATTAGTGAGGATATTACTGAAGATGACCTTATGAATATAAATGACAATGTATGCAGCATAAATGGTTCAGTAGATAAGTATTCAATACTTGAGCGTGGACGAAATGGAAAAAAGGTGCTGCTTGTATACACAATCTCAGATAACTATTATGTGTATCAGAAATATATAAATGGAAATGGAATACCGGGAGACAGACCACAGGCTATAAAGCTTTATGATAAGGTTTGTTCTATCTTAGATGAGTATATTACGGATGATATGAGTGACTATGACAAGGAGCTTGCAATCCATGATTATATAGTTAAAAATTGTGTTTACGGATATACCGATTATTCTAAGGAATATGCATACAGGGCATACGGCGCATTGGTTCAGAACAAGGCTGTCTGTAACGGATATGCCGAGGCTATGGCGTTACTGCTTGGCTGTGCCGGAGTTGAAAATGGAATAATGACCGGATATGCAGATGGTGATTTGCATGCGTGGAACAGAGTGCTTATTGATGGAAAATGGTATCAGGTTGATGCAACCTGGGATGATCCGATACCTGACAGGGGTTCATTTGTGGGACATATGTATTTTAATGTGACAGATGATATAATGGACGATTCACACTCTTGGGATAAGGAGCAGTTTGAGGTGTGTGACAGCATGGATTATAACTACTTTGAGTTAAATAATCTTATATGTGACTATGACGAATTTAAGAATGTTGTCAAATCTGCCGCACAGAAGGATATAACAGCTACTATAGAGGTTGTTCTTACAGATTACAGTGATGACAAATATAGCTATGAATTTATGCAGGATATACAGGGACTTATGTATTTTCAGAGAAGTAAGGATGTTGAGGAGTATGGCCCTTACAGATTTATAACCTTATATTTGAATCAGAGGGATTGATGATGAAGGAATATCAGATAGAAGACATAAAAGAATTTATGAATGATTTGCTTGTTAAGGACAGATATGACAGCTTTTATCTGTACGAGGCAAGAGTTAAGACAGCACTTGATTATTATATAGGTGGAAAGATAAACAAGTCATTTTTTGATACTGATGAGCTTGAAGGAATAAAGGAGCAGGAGTATGTGACATGGAAGGAAATCAGACATTCAGTGTATGACGTAATCCGAGGTAAGAGACTTCCTATAAGCTTTAAAATTATTCTTATGTTTAACCGTGAGAATATAGAAAGACTTGTTATGATGAATAATCTTCCATTAAACCCTGAGGATATAGGAGCATTATTTTTTAATATTAATTATGCCAATGAAGCTTTGACTGTAACTACAGGAACATCCGTAAAGGTGTTCACGATGGATAAAACCCTTGAGAATACATGGGATGATACGGTTGAAAAATATTATATTTGATGGTGGGAGACAGTTAAGTATTGTGCTTATGAATAATTATATAGAGGAATTATAGAAAATGAGCTGTAAGTCAGATATAAGTAATTCAAAAACTGCATATTATCATCTTCCAGGGCTGTTTGAGTTCTATGAGCTGTATAGCAGATTTTTGCCACTATTTTATGAACACAGGGAATACTTCTATGAATGGTGTGACATAGGCTCTATATATGGTGCTCCCCCGGATTGTATATGGGGTGGAGGACGTATAGAAATCGAGGCTTGTAAGCCAGAGGAGGTTCTGGCACTGATGAACAAATATGGAATCTCGGCAAGACTTACATTCAGCAATTCCCTGCTTTGCGAGAAACATCTTGCAGATAAAAAATGCAATGATTTATGTTATATGTTTGAGCAATGTGGGACAATAAAAAATGGTGTTATTATCCATTCAGATTTGCTGCTTGATTATATAAAGGGGAAATATCCAAAGTTATATTTTGTTTCATCAACAACCAAGGTGTTGACTGATTTTTCTCAATTCTTACATGAGGTAAACAGGGATGATTTTATCTATGTTGTACCAGATTTTCGCCTTAATAAAAGCTTTGAAAAATTAAACCAGATGTCAGAAGAACAGAAAAATAAGGTGGAATTTTTATGTAACGAGTGTTGTTCATTTGGATGCAGAGACAGAAAGCACTGTTATGAGGCAGTAAGCAGAAGAACTCTTGGAGAAGCTGATTTTGATTATCATTGTACATCACCTGATGCAGGGGAAGGGTATATATTTTCAAAGGCTATGAAAAATAAGGGCTTCATAGGAATTAATGACATAAAAGATACATATCTGCCGATGGGATTTTCAAACTTTAAAATTGAAGGACGTGGACTTGGAAGTGCCTTGGCTCTGGAATTTTTGTTATACTACATGACTAAGCCAGAGTATCATATACATGTGAGAGAGAAAATATATTTAGATAATATGTTGGATTTATTTTAGGGGGGATGAATATGCAGGGTAGCGGAAATAAAAATGATGCAAAAGGTAAAGTGTTGGGCATTATATTTTTAATATGGTTCTTTGGCTCAATGATTGGTTTTTTTGTATGTTCAGAGTCGGAGAATAAGACGGGACCTTTGCTCGTTTTGTTTGGTCAGTATTTTCTGGTGTTTGGAATTATTGCAGTTGCAGGTAATATTAAGAATAAGCCATTCCCTGTAATTACGGTTATATTTCCGATAGTGGGACTTTCAGTGCTTGTGAGTGGAATCTGCATGATTTTTGGAGGAGAAAAAGCATTATTATTTTTAGGGAGATATGCACCATACATATTGATTTGGATATTCCCGATTGTTGGTGTGCTCATGATTGTAAATTCATTTAGCCAATACAGGCATTTAAAACAGGTATGTACCAGAGATATACAGGCAAAGTGCATTGATATTGACAGCAGATTAAGCAGAAATAATAATGCAGTACCGGGGAGAATAAGGAAGGTATATATGCCCGTTTACAGCATTTTCTATAATGAGCGGGAATATGTTATCAGAAATTATAATTATACCAATTTGGTTAAATTTGAGATTGGTATGTATTACAACATAAAGATTAATCCGTCAAATCCAAATGAATTTATGGATGAAAATTCAAGTAAGGCAAATAAACTGGCTTTTGTGTTGGGAATAATAATTATTGTTATTACAGTGCCGATAATAATATTTCTGTATATGAATGGGATTGGATAATGAAATTAATTGAATAAAACACAATCTTACTAGCACTCACTAAAAATGAGTGCTAATTTTTTCTTGACATAGCATTTGAATGGTATTATTATACTTGGTATAGAACAAAGCTTATTATGTCGCGTGGCGGCAGTATTATATTTTAGGAGGTTTTAGTAATGGACAAAAAGGGTAGTTTATCAATTAATAGCGAAAACATATTTCCGATAATTAAGAAGTGGCTGTATTCAGACCACGATATTTTTATCAGAGAGCTTATATCAAATGGATGTGATGCCATAACCAAATTAAAGAAGCTTGCTCTTATGGGTGACTTTGAGGAGACAGAGGGCGAGGAGTACAAGATTGAAGTATTCGCATCTGCCAAGGATAAGACACTTACATTTGTTGATAATGGTATAGGTATGACAGCAGAGGAGGTTGATAAGTATATCAACCAGATAGCATTTTCAGGTGCTACAGATTTTATTAATACTTATAAGGACAAGACAAATGATGACCAGATAATAGGACATTTTGGACTTGGATTTTACTCAGCATTTATGGTAGCCGATAAGGTTACAATAGAGACCTGCTCATATAAGAAGGATGCCAAGCCTGTATTCTGGGAGTGCGATGGCGGTACAGATTTTGAGATGAGCGAGAGTGACGATGACACCAGAGGAACAGCTATCACACTTTACTTAAATGAGGACAGCTTTGAGTTCGCAAATGAGTACAGAGTAAGAGAAATAATCCAGAAGTATTGTGCATTTATGCCATATAACATCTATTTCATTGATGAAGATAAGGTGGTAGAGGAAAAGGATAAGGCTTCTGATGAAGAGAAGAAGGAGGAGGCTGAGCCACAGCCACTTAATGATACAAATCCTCTGTGGATGAAGAATCCTAAGGATTGTACAGAGGAGGAGTATATAGACTTCTACCAGAAGGTATTCTTAGACTTTAAGAAGCCTTTGTTCTGGATACACCTTAATATGGATTATCCATTTAACTTAAAGGGAATCTTATATTTCCCTAAGATTAACACCCAGTATGATCAGTTAGAGGGAACAATCAAGCTGTACAACAATCAGGTATTTATTGCAGATAACATCAAGGAGGTTATTCCTGAATTCCTGTTACTTCTTAAGGGTGTTATTGATTGTCCTGACCTTCCACTTAATGTATCGAGAAGTGCATTGCAGAATGATGGCTTTGTAAAGAAGATATCTGACTACATCACCAAGAAGGTTGCAGATAAGCTTACAGGAATGTGCAAGAACAGCAAGGAAGATTACGAGAAGTATTGGGATGATATAAGTCCATTTATCAAGTTTGGATGCATAAGAGACGAGAAGTTCTGTGAGAAGATGACAGATTATATGCTGTTTAAGGATTTGGATGGAAAGTACCTTACACTTCCTGAATATCTGGAGCAGGGCAAGGAAAAATATGAGAATAAGGTATTTTATGTCTCAGATGAGCAGGCACAGTCACAGTATATCAATATGTTCAAGGAAGAGGGCATGAATGCCGTTTACCTTACACATAACATTGATAATCCATATATTACACATCTTGAGGGCAAGAATGAGAATGTTAAGTTCCTTCGTATAGATGCGGACCTTGCAGATAACTTTGTAGGTGAGGCACTTACTGAGGAGCAGACAAAGGAGTACACAGATAAGCTTACTGAGATATTTAAGAAGGCTACAGGTAAGGACAAGCTTAATGTAAAGGTAGAGAATCTTAAGAATGAGAATGTCTCATCAATGATTACCTTATCAGAGGATTCACGTCGTATGGCTGAGATGATGAAGGTATATAACATGGGAGGCATGGATCCTGCTATGTTTGGAAATGAGGGAGAGACATTAGTGCTTAATGCATCTAACAAGCTTGTTAAGTATGTACTTGACAATCCGGATGGAGAATATACAGATAAGATATGCTGCCAGCTTTATGATTTGGCAATGCTTGCCAATAAGCCTCTCTCACCAGAGGAGATGACAGCCTTCGTAACAAGAAGTAACGAAATCCTTGGAATGTTAATTTAATTATATTTTATTATAAAATGATAAAATAATATAAAAATAATAGCAGGGGTGCAACAAGAAACCCGTTTAATCACGCCAGCACTTAGCGAGCAGCATGCGAGCTTAGTACTGTTGCGTGATTAATCGAACGAGAGTGTGGTTTCGGGTTGCACCCCTGCTATTATGTTTTTATATGAAACTATTTTTTACAACAAAATATAATTAATTACTCATCCTCAGGTTCCTTCTTGAGGCGGCTGTTTACGAATTCGTAGATTGTTTCGCAGAGCTCCTTTTTCATGGTGAATGGAATTGCGTACAGGTCTTTTCCTGCTTTTATGTTAAGTACATAGAAAATCATGTTCTCATCTGCGATAACCATGGTGATGAAATCTATATCGTCAAATGAATAATCTGATTTGCCGTATCGGTGAATTACAGATAGTCCATCCTCGCTGAAAATATATGTTATGTCAAATGCCTGCTTGCGAAATGATGCAATGACAAGATAACCACCATAGCAAAAAAGCAAGGTCGCAAAAATCATTGTCAGCATCATGTGTTTTGATAGTCCTTTAAATAAAGTAAAAAATTGCAGAATAGAAATAATAACAAAAACTGAACCTAAAAATCTATAGGAATACCTGTTAGCCTTTCTCTTTGGAACTGTGTATGTGTAACGCATATATAAGCTTCCTCCTGATACAAACAGTGAAGTAATCACTGAGCCTGATTAATAAAATATAGTATATCTTTAGCTGGGATTTTATACAAGGGTATAATGAAAACAACCTTAAAAAATTTTGTTTTCAAATACGATATTCCCAAAATGCCTTTGATATGCTACAATAATTAATGATTTTTTATTAGAAAAACAGGAGGCACAGATACATGGAGAAGATTCAGATGAAAACCCCTCTAGTTGAGATGGATGGGGATGAGATGACCAGAATATTGTGGAAGATAATCAAGGATGAGCTTATTTATCCATTTATTGATTTGAAATCAGAGTATTATGATTTGGGATTGGAATATAGAAATGAGACAGATGATAAGGTTACATTTGATTCTGCATATGCAACACAGAAGTATGGTGTAGCTGTTAAGTGTGCCACAATCACACCAAATGCTGCACGTATGACAGAGTACAATTTGAAGGAAATGTGGAAGAGCCCTAACGGAACAATTCGTGCAATACTTGACGGAACAGTATTTCGTGCACCTATCGTTGTTAAGGGAATAGAGCCATGTGTTAAGAACTGGAAGAGTCCTATAACAATAGCAAGACATGCATATGGTGATGTATATAAGGCTTCTGAGATGAAGATACCTGGAGCTGGTAAGGCTGAGCTTGTATTTACTGCTCCTGACGGAACAGAGACAAGAGAGCTTATACATGAGTTTACTTCACCTGGAGTAATTCAGGGTATGCATAACTTAAATGGCTCTATCGAGAGCTTTGCAAGATGCTGCTTTAACTATGCATTAGATACAAAGCAGTCTATATGGTTTGCAACTAAAGATACTATTTCTAAGAAGTATGACCATACATTCAAGGATATCTTTCAGGAGATATTTGATGCAGAGTACAAGGATAAGTTTGATGCACTTGGAATAGAGTATTTCTATACACTTATAGATGATGCTGTAGCCCGTGTTATGAAGTCAGAGGGTGGCTTTATATGGGCATGCAAGAACTATGATGGTGATGTAATGAGTGATATGCTTTCATCAGCATTTGGCTCACTTGCAATGATGACATCAGTTCTTGTATCACCAGATGGCAAGTATGAGTATGAGGCTGCACATGGTACAGTACAGAGACATTACTATAAGCACTTAAAGGGTGAGGAGACATCAACAAACTCTGTCGCAACAATATTTGCATGGACAGGTGCACTTAGAAAGCGTGGAGAGTTAGATGATATTCCTGAGCTTATGGAATTTGCAGATAAGCTTGAGAAGGCCACAATCAAGACTATTGAAGATGGCAAGATGACTAAGGACCTTGCGCTTATAACAACCTTGAAGGATGTAACAGTACTTAACAGTGAGAACTTCATCAAGGCAATCCGTGAGACCTTAGAGCAGATGTTATAAGCATTTAAAATACTTAAGGGGCAGACATTAGAGTTCAAATCTATTGTCTGCCCTTTGTTTTTTGTGTTATAATATAATTTACGCATAAGTAAGATATAGGAGGATTGCATAATGGACATATGGAAGATACTCGGTATACCATCTACAAAGGACAAGGATGCCCTTAAAAAGGCATACAGAGAAAGACTGTCCTGTGTTAATCCTGAGGATGATGCTGAGGGCTTCATGGAGCTTAGAAAAGCCTATGAGGAGGCACTGCGTCTTGCTGATACAGAAGAAAAAACAGAAGATAATGAGGCTGACAGCGAGCTTATAAGAGCATTTAAGGAATTGTATCAGGACTTTTATAAGAGAATAGATATAAAATTCTGGGAGGAGCTGTTTAACCGTGATGAGTTTGTGTCACTTGATACAAGTGAGGATGCCGGAAATGAGCTTCTTAAGTTTTTGATGACCAATATATACCTTCCTAAGAAGGTTTGGAAATATATAGTTGATATGCTTGATATAGCAGAGCGTAAAAAGGAGCTTGTGGAGATATTCCCTGAAGATTTTATTGACTATATACTTAATAACTCAGAGTTTGATGATATGATAAGCTATGAGCTGTTTGATGGTGATGAGAGCCAGTTTGATGAGTATATAGAGAACTATTACCGTCTGGATGTGGCTATAAGAAAAAGAGATTTTGATGCACAGGCTACATATATAGATAAATTGGAGAGCCTTGACGTATACCATCCGTATCTGTCACTTAGCAAGATAAGAAGAGAGATACAGCTTATGAATGCGGAGCTTGAAATTAAGAACGCAAAGGAAAAAGAAAATTACACGTTAGCCGGAACATACGGAGACCGTCTGATAGAGCTTGAGGAAGAGGCTAAGCAGATTAAGGATGAATTTCCAGAGGACTTATTTGCAATAAATACATGTGGTGACATCAAGATGCTTGAGGAGCATTTTGAGGAGGCTAAGGAATATTATGACAGGGCAGGCGAGCTTGCACCTGATAATTATATAGTAAAGGGAAAACAGGCAGAGATATTATATTATCTTAAAGAATATGAGAAGTCCAGAGATATGTATATGGAGCTGCTTAAGTTGAATCATTTTGACAATAATGTAAGAGCAGGCATGATCAGGGCTAATCAGGGACTTATTGAGACACTTGGCAAAAAGCTTGAGGAGGAGCCTGACAATAATAAGTTAAAGCTTGAAATATCTTGGAGCTTATATCAGAGCTATAGATTTGGTGAGGCTTTAGAGCTTCTTATGAGCTTTGAACCTGATGAAGACCAGGAGTGTGAGTACTTCAACCTGAAGGGAAGAACTTTTCTTTGTGTGGAGGAGTATGAGAAGGCATTGGAGTGCTTTACCCTATGGCGCAAATATATCTTAGAGATACCTGAGGATGATACGACTAAGGAGAGCTTAGATAAGAAAAAGAGATATGAGTATGTCAATTTTCTGATTGGAGACTGTTATCTCAAGACAAAGAGATATGATGAGGCAAGGAAGTATCTTGAAATTGCACTTCGTAAGGAGCATGATGAGATAGTGCTGTCCTATGAGGCAATGTGCGAGCTTGAATATGAGACATGTAACTATGAGGCGTGTCTTACAGCTTGCGAGACATTGCTTGTTAAGGATACAAGAAGCTATATAGGTTATAACTATATGTCTAAGGCATATTATAAGATGGATTATCTAAAAGATTCTCTTAAGTGCTGTGAGAATGCCATAGCATTATATCCTTATGTTGCAGATCCTTATGTGCTTGAGGTAAATATATATCTTAAGGTGAATCAGGCTGACGTGGCACAGTCAGTTATAGACAGATATAGAAAATATGGAATAGACAGTGATAAAATAGATTTTGGTCAGGCGTGTATATATGAGAGTCAGGGAAAACGTGAGAAAATAATTAAGCTGCTTTCCGCTACAATCAAACGCTCTGATGCAAAGAGCACAGATATGGATAATTTCTATGAGCTGCATATGATGCTTGGCTTCCATATGGATAAGTCCGGTGATAAGGAGGGAGCTAAGAAGCTGTATGAGAGCGTTATAGAGAGCTGCCCTGACCATCATGATGCGTATGGTATGCTGGCAAGAATGGTCCGTGATGAAGGGGATTATAAGAGAGCCTTAGAGCTTTATGACAAGCAGCTTAGTATTAAGCCCGGTGCATTTTATTATATTCAGAGGGGCTTATTGCATAAATATCTGATGAATTATAAGAGTGCACTGTCAGATTTTAAGATGGCACTTGACTATGAACCGGACAATGTATTTTGCTATATGAAGTTAGGTGAGATATATGAGCTCCATGGAGAGTTTGATGATGCACTTGAGAATTATAGCAAGGGAATTATGTACTGTGACAATTCGGAGGATGATGAGCAGCTAAAGACACTTATTTTATCAAAGGCAAGAATATTACAGTGTGTACTTAAATTTGATGAGAGTAAGGCGTCATATGATGAGTACATAGAAAAATATGGCTTTAATGCGGATATGGCATATGATTATTCTGAGCTTTTGTTCAGAATGAATAAGCCTGACTGTGCATTTAACTTTTTGCTTAAAGCGGTAAATGAGCTTACATATGATGAAGATGTGCAGGCCTGTATAAGACATTTATGCTATCTGTATGGCTGTGAGGGATATATAGATAAGGCAAATGAGACAATGATGCTTGCAATCAGCCATGATGACAAGGACAAAAGAGCTTACGCAGTTATGGGTGAGGTATTTTTCAATCACGGACTGCTTGACGATGCGAGAAGTATGTATACGAAGGCAGTTAACCTTGACACAGATAATAGCCGCAATTATTATAGTGAATTGATAGAGGTTATACTTGCTAAAAAGAGTTTATTTAAGCCTGATGTCAGGGAGCTTGTTAAAAAGGCAATTATTCCGCCTGACAAGATGCGGCTTCCGGATGATTATGTTAAGATGGCAAGGCTAAACCGTGTCTTGAAAAAATATACAGAAGCGATTAAAATTATCGATAAGGCAATAAAGATGAAACGCTGCAGAGGCTGCTTTTACGGTAAATGCCATGAGGCATTATATGAGAAGGGGCTTATATACGAGGCGATGAAGCAATATAAGAAAGCACATTATTGCTATAAACAGGCACTCCATATATGTGGACATAATCCACTTTATGAAGAAAGTATAAAAAGGG
Organism: uncultured Lachnospiraceae bacterium; assembly: GCA_934309145.1. GTDB lineage: Bacteria > Bacillota > Clostridia > Lachnospirales > Lachnospiraceae > Coprococcus_C. The sequence continues at coordinate 100,664 of CAKRCW010000006.1, forward strand.
TAGAAGATAAATGATAGTAGGAATTGATTTAGGTACAACAAACAGTTTAATTGCATATATGTCTGAGGACGGAGTAAAGGTTATACCTAATAAGCTTGGTGATAATCTCACACCGTCAGTTGTAAGTGTTGATGATGATGGAATAGTTTATGTTGGTAAGACAGCCAGAGAGAGAAAGCAGCTTTTTCCGTTGCAGACGGCAGAGGTATTTAAGAGAAGCATGGGTACGGGCAGGAAATTCACACTTGGCGAGCGCACATTTACTGCTGAGGAATTATCAAGTCTTGTCCTTAAGTCCTTGAAGGAGGATGCTGAGGCATACTTAAATGAGGAGATTAAGGAAGCTGTTATAAGTGTTCCTGCTTATTTTAATGATGCACAGAGAAAGGCTACAAAGAAGGCTGGGGAGCTTGCCGGATTTGTGGTTGAGCGTATTGTGAGTGAGCCTACGGCAGCAGCTATAGCTTATGGGCTTAACAAGAAGAATGCAGATACCAAATTCCTCGTGTTTGACCTCGGTGGAGGTACATTTGATGTATCTATACTTGAGCTGTATCAGAATATTATGGAGGTTCGTGCTGTCGCTGGAGACAATTTCCTTGGCGGTGAGGATTTTACAGAGATTATTGAGCAGATGTTTTTCCGCGAGAAGGATATAGATCAGGATGCACTTGACATTAAGACAAAGACGCACATAAGGAGACAGGCAGAGCTGTGTAAGCTTGGATTTGCTGATGGACGTTCTTCTGTGATGAAATGCAAGATAGGTGACGAGACATACGAATACGAGATAAGCATAGATGACTATGAGAAGTCATGTCAGCTGCTATTAAATAAGATAAAGAAGCCTATAGAGAGAAGCCTTAAGGATGCAAACATTAAGCTTGCCGATATAGAGGAGGTTATTCTTGTAGGCGGTGCAACTAAGTTATCTATAGTGAGAAGATTTGTGAGCAGGCTGTTTGGAAGGCTTCCTAACGTCGGCATTAATCCGGATGAGGTTGTTGCAGTCGGAGCAGCTACTCAGGCGGCTATGAAGGAGAGAAACGAGGCAGTAAAGGAGATGATACTCACAGATGTCTGCCCATTTACACTTGGAACAGAGGTCGTTGTAAGCAGAACTGCCGGATATAAGGAGGGAGGACACTATCTCCCTATCATAGAGAGAAATTCAGTCATTCCGGTTAGCAAGACGGAGAGACTTTACACAGCCTCAGATAACCAGTCTGTTATCAAGGTACAGATTCTTCAGGGAGAGAGCAGATATGCAAGAAACAATGTATATCTTGGAGATATAGAGGTTCCTGTTCCTATTGGTCCGGCAGGAAAAGAGGCGGTTGATGTAACATACACATATGACGTTAATTCCATACTTGAGGTTATGGTAAAGGTTGTATCTACGAAGGTTTCCAAGAGAATTGTAATTAAGAACGAGGAGACTGATATGACGGATGAGGAGATAGATGCAAGGCTTGAGTCCCTTGCAAGTCTTAAGATTCATCCTAGGGAGCAGGAAAAGAACAAGCTTTTATTACTTCGGGGAGACAGAATGTACGAGGAGGCGACTGGAGATACCAGAAATCTTATAGAGCGTAACATGTCGATATTTGAGGAGGTCCTTGACAAACAGGACAAAGACGAGATAGAGCGTGTGAGACAGGAGCTTAAGGATTTTCTCGACAGCATAGAGGAGGATATCTTTTAAGGAGGAATAAGTATGTTATTTGAAGATCAGACAATAAACATTTATGATGACGCTGTAGTTGGTATACCACAGATGATGAGGACAAACATTCAGGAGAAGGACGGAAACTATCTTCTTGAGATTGAGCTTCCGGGCTTTAGCCATGAGGATGTTCAGGCAGAGTTAGTTGATGGCAAGCTTACCATCATAGCTAATAAGCCGGAGCAGCTTGAGGAGGATGAGAAAAAAATTCATTTTATAAGACGGGAGAGGCTTATAGGAGGATGTAAGAGAAGCTTCTATGTCGGAAATGATATTAAGCAGGAGGATATAACAGCCGCATTTAAGGATGGTGTGCTTAGTATAATAATTGTTAATCCTAAGAAAGCAGTTTCCAGAGAGGAAAGAAAGCTTATACCTATAAAATAGTTCTTGGAGGACAATATGGCATTAGATGGAGTGGCTATATCAGGAATAGTCAGCGAGTTAAAGGCGAAACTGATAGGCGGACGTATATATAAGATATATCAGCCGGAGACGGATGAGATATGTCTGGTTATAAAAAACAAGAACAGCAATGGTGGCGTGACCGAGAGGCTGACCATCTCTGCTGATGCCAGCCTTCCACTTATTTTTGTAACTGAGAAAAATAAGGAAAACCCGGCACTTGCACCGGGTTTTTGTATGCTCCTTAGAAAGCATATAGGAAATGGCAGAATTATAGATATTACACAGCCCGATTTCGAGAGAATAGTTGAGTTTACTATAGAGCATCTCGATGAAATGGGAGATTTGTGTACAAAAAAGTTAATAGTCGAGCTTATGGGTAAGCATAGTAACATAATCTTTGCAAGTGAGGATAATGTTATAATTGACAGCATAAAGCATATATCACATCAGGTAAGCTCAGTGAGGGAGGTACTTCCCGGACGTGAATATGTTTATCCGCCTTCGCATGATAAGAGGAATCCTTTGGAGGTGGATATAAATTATTTCACTAATCATGTACTTGCCAAGCCGCTTACTGTGTCAAAGGCGATATACACATCTATTACCGGAATATCTCCGGTACTTGCAAATGAGGTCTCGTACAGGGCAGGAGTTGACGGTGGTGCAAGCACATCTGCACTTACCATGGAACAGAGTGACAGATTGTATGGAGAATTTGCAAAGCTGTGTGACTGCATAAGAAATGAAAGCTTTACCCCCTGCATAGCATATGAGGGATATACACCTAAGGAATTTTCTTCTGTGCTGCTTACGATGTATGGAGCTGTCAAGGATGAGGAGATGCCATCGGAACATATATCCGGTCTTAAGGTGTTTTCCTTTATGTCGGAGGTCATAGAGGAGTATTATAGTGGGAAGAGTATAACCACAAGAATGAAGCAGAGGTCATCAGATTTAAGAAAGATAGTTTCAAATGCTATCGAGAGAACTGCCAAAAAATATGACCTGCAGCTTGCTCAGCTTAAGGATACTGAGAAGAGGGATAAGTACCGTGTTTACGGTGAGCTTATAACAGCATATGGCTACAGTGCAAAGCCGGGAGACAAGGTACTTGTATGTGAGAACTATTATGATGGAAAAGAGATAAGCATACCGCTTAATCCTGATATCTCAGTTATGGATAATGGTAAGAAATATTTTGCAAAATACAATAAGCTAAAGAGAACCTACGAGGCACTCACTGAGCAGACAGAGGCATCTAAGGAGGAGCTTGACTATCTTTTATCGGTACAGACCTCACTTGAATTTGCAAAGGCACTAAGCGACCTTGCACAGATTAAGGAAGAACTTATTGCCAGCGGTTATATAAGAAAGAAATCTGAGAAGGGCAAGAATAAAAAGCAGGATAAAAGTAAGCCGCTTCACTATATATCCTCTGACGGATACCATATATATGTCGGTAAAAATAATTATCAGAATGATGAGCTTAGCTTTAAGCTTGCAACTGGAAATGATATGTGGTTTCATGCTAAACAGATGCCGGGTTCTCATGTCATAGTTAAGACAGAGGGAGACACTGAGATACCTGACAGAACATATGAGGAGGCTGCAAGGCTTGCTGCATATTATTCGTCTGGCAATCAGGCTCCTAAGGTTGACGTTGACTATACAATGAAGAAAAACTTAAAGAAACCACCTAAGGCAAAGCCGGGGTTTGTAATTTACCATACTAATTATTCTATGGCAATCAAACCAGATATACATGGTATCAAGGAGCTTTAGTATATTACAGGTTATTGTCAGTTCTGATATTGTGTGAATTATTGCTTGAAATATAACGGATTCCATGCAGGGACATTTGCGACAGCCGGAACTTAATGAGTGCGAAGCACGAATTTAGAGCCGCTGCTCGGAGCAATTAAGCGAAAGCGGTCCCGTAATGGAGTCTGTTATATATTCAAGCAATAATTCATATAATATCCGGACTGACAATTATCTCTCATAAACCCTACAATTTTTGCAATTGATTTTTGACATGGCATATACTATAATGTAAAGACACGGTAAAATTAACAAAAGGATATAGGTGAACAAATTGATAAAGAGTATGACAGGATTTGGCAGGAGCGAAATAGTGGATAATGACAGGAAGCTTATCGTTGAGATTAAGGCTGTCAATCACAGATATTGCGACATGAATATCAAGATGCCAAAGAAGCTTAACCATTTTGAGACGATGGTTAGAACCTATCTAAAGGATTTTATACAGCGTGGCAAGGTCGATGTGTATATCACATATGAGGATTACACAAAGGCTGGTGTCTGCGTCAAATATAATAGAGAGATTGCTGCTGAATATGTAGAACATCTTAAGAGCATGGCTTCGGAATTTGGATTAGATCAGGATATTAAGCCATCTGTGCTTGCCAGATTTCCAGAGGTGCTAACCTTAGAGGAACAGGATTCTGATGAGGATAGCTTGTGGGAGTTCTTACAGAGCGGAATAAAGGAAGCAGCAGAGCATTTTGTTGAGGCAAGAGTTATTGAGGGTGAGAATTTAAGAAAAGACCTTATAGAGAAGCTTGATGATATGGCGTTGCTTGTATCGGAGATAGAGAAAAAGTCACCTGAGATAATAGCAGAGTATAAGGCTAGGTTATATGAGAAGGTAAATGAGCTTGTATCTAATGCTCAGATAGATGAGCAGAGGATAGCGACAGAGGTAACTATTTTCGCGGATAAGGTATGTGTTGACGAGGAGATAGTAAGACTTAAGAGCCACATTGCCGGAACGAAGAATATATTGTTAGAGGGCGGAGCTGTAGGACGAAAGCTTGACTTCATAGCTCAGGAGATGAACCGTGAGGCCAATACTATCCTTAGTAAGTCTAACTCTCTTGATATATCAGACATAGGTATCAATCTTAAGACTGAGATAGAGAAGGTAAGAGAACAGATACAGAATATAGAGTAGAAGTGGAGGCGGTTCAATATGAAAAAGGGATTATTGATTGTTATTTCCGGTTTCTCGGGTGTTGGGAAAGGCACTGTTGTCAAGGAACTGGTTAAGAAATACGGATATAGTCTTTCTGTTTCTGCGACCACCAGAGCTCCGAGACCAGGAGAGGTTGATGGACGTGAGTATTATTTCAAGTCTGTAGCTGATTTCCGTAATCTTATTGACTACAATGGATTTATTGAGTGGGCGCAATATGTAGAGAATTATTACGGAACACCTAGAAAATTCGTAGAGGATGAGATGGCACAGGGACATGATGTTATCCTTGAGATAGAGGTTCAGGGTGCTATGAATATCAGAGAGCAGTATCCTGATTCAGTGCTTATATTTGTTTCAGCTCCTAGTGCGGAAAGCTTAAGAGACAGACTTGCGGGACGTGGAACAGAGAGTGAAGAGGTTATAGATAAGAGAATGAACAGGGCAGCTGAGGAATCAGAAGCTATGAAGGAATACGACTATATCGTTGTGAATGACGTATTAGAGGATTGCGTAGAAACGGTTAATTCAATCATTGTTGGTAACAAATGCCTGCGTGAGAATAACCTGAAATTTATAGAAGATATTAAGAAGGAGCTGCAAGCGCAGTAGAAGGGAGAAAAAGTATGTTACATCCATCATACACAGACTTAATGGAAGTTGTTAATAGTGAGGTAGAACCGGGAGAACAGCCAGTTGTACAGAGCAGATATTCAATCGTTATGGCAACCTCGAAGAGAGCCAGACAGATTATCGCAGGTGCAGAGCCATTAGTTCCTGCAAAGGGTAAAAAGCCATTATCTATTGCGGTTGATGAGCTATATAGTGGCGTAGTTAAAATAGTCGGAGACGACGAGTAAGGGCGAGGGGTTGCCACAGCAGTTATGTTTATCCTACATAGGCTGAATCATAATAACTGTGACAGCCCCCTTATTTATTTTATGTCATTTGCGGGGTGATGTGACATGCGATTAGGAGATTTGCTTGAGAGTCTGTCCTATGAGGTCATTCAAGGCAATATAGACATAGAGATAAATGGTATAAAGAACAATTCAAGAGAAGTTAAGCCGGGGGATTTATTCATTTGTATAAGAGGTAATGACTCTGACGGTCACAGCTATGCGGCCAGTGTGTCATGTAAGGGAGCAGTTGCAATTATAGCTGAGAGAGAGATAAAAGTGCCGTTGGATGTTACAGTGATACAGGTTAAGAATTCGAGATATACAATGGGAATAGTAAGTGGAAGATTCTATGACAACCCATCTGCTAAGCTTACCGTTATAGGGATAACGGGAACGAAGGGCAAGACAACGACTGCCTATATGTTATACAGTATACTTAATGCTGTAGGACATAAGACAGGACTTATAGGCACAGTGGAGATAGATGATGGAAAAAAACACATACGCTCTGAACATACCACCCCTGAATCGATAGATATACAGCGATATTTTAGCGATATGGTTGATAATGGTGTAAGGACAGTTGTAATGGAGGTGTCATCGCAGGGACTCATGCTAGACAGGGTTTCGGGGGTGGACTTTGATATAGGGATATTCACCAATCTGTCCAAGGACCATATAGGACCTAAGGAGCACAGCTGTTTTGAACAGTATAAGGAATGTAAAAAGAAGCTCTTTGGTATGTGCAGGCTCGGAATTATCAATCGTGACAGCCCATACTATGATGAGATAAGGAATGATTCCTCCTGTGATATAGTAACCTATGGTATGTCCGTTGAGGCAGATTACAGTGCCGGTGATGAGGAGTTATATATAGAGGATGGGCTGCTTGGAGTGTCATACAATCTGTCCGGACGGGTGGCTGGCAGAGTAAGCGTTGATATGCCGGGAGAATTTACCATATACAATTCTCTTGCTGCTATTGCGGCTGCTGATATACTAGGAGTTGATTTTGCTGACATAAAAAGCTCCGTAAAGCACGTCACAGTTAAGGGACGTGTAGAGATGATACAGATATCAGATGCATTTACTCTTATGATAGATTATGCACATAATAAGGTGGCTATGGAGCAGTTGCTTTACGCTTTAAGAAGGTATAATCCAACCGGGATAACGGTTGTCTTTGGTTGCGGGGGTAACCGTTCACATGACAGAAGATACGAGATGGGGCTTATTGCCGCCGTTATGGCAGACGATATAATTCTTACAAACGATAATCCAAGATATGAGAATCCCCTTGATATAATAGATGATATAAAAAAAGGCGTATATGCCGCAAAAGGAAAATGCGAGGTTATCTGTGACAGAAAGGAAGCTATACGCCATGCCATTTTACATGCAGAAAGCGGAGATATAGTTGTGCTTGCAGGAAAGGGGCATGAGACCTATCAGGATATATGCGGTATAAAGTACGACATGGATGAGAGACAATTAATCAGAGAAGTATTGGAGGAAGAAGATGTCACAAAAATATGCGGATATAATAATCGATATTTCGCATGAGGCAATCGACAGGGCATTTCAATATAAGATACCAGACGAATTAATCGATTGTATTGAGATAGGAACCAAAGCACAGGTTCCATTTGGAAATGGAAATAAGCTTCGCCAGGGATATGTTATCGGTATAACTGACACACCATCGTATGACGAGGATAAAATAAAATATATAGATTCTGTTGATGAAAAAGGCTTGCAGATAGAGGGTAAGCTTATAAGACTTGCGGCGTGGATGCATGAGACATATGGCTCAACCATGATAAATGCACTTAAGACTGTTATGCCAGTGAAACAGAGTGTAAGAGCTGCTGCAAAGAAGGTCGTTGAAGAAGAGTATGTGGTTGAAAAGCCTCCTGTACTTGAACTTAATGCTGACCAGCAAAGCCTTGTAGATGAATTTTGCAGTGATTTTCATGCCGGCAGAAGGAAAAATTACCTTCTGCGTGGCGTGACCGGAAGCGGCAAGACTGAGGTATATATAGGCTGCATCAAGAAGGTTATCGAGGATGGTGGACAGGCTATCGTTTTAATTCCTGAGATAGGACTTACATACCAGAATGTGGCAAGGATGAAGCAGCATTTTGGAAGCAGGGTAGCTGTCATACACTCTAAGCAGAGCAAGGGTGAGAAGTATCAGATGCTTATGAAGGCTGGCAGACATGAGGTGGATGTTATTATTGGTCCGAGGTCTGCATTATTTACGCCCTGTGATAACCTTAAGCTTATAATAATAGATGAGGAGCATGACGCGGCATATAAGAGTGACCAGCCGCCAAAATATCATGCGAGAGAGACAGCTATCGAGAGGGCAAGGCTTGAAGGTGCGAGTGTAATACTCGGCTCAGCGACGCCTACCATAGAGAGCTATGCGTTAGCTAAGCTTGGCAGATACACATTATGGGAGCTCACTGACAGACCTTGTGGTATGAGACTTCCTGATGTATCTGTTGTTGATATGCGGGAAGAATTTCATATGGGAAACAGAGGCATTATAAGTCAGGAACTAAAGGAACTTATGAATGAATGCTTAGGTAGAAATGAACAGATTATGCTCTTCATAAACAGAAGGGGCTATAATAGCTTTGTGTCGTGCAGGGAGTGCGGAGAGGTTATCAAATGTCCTAAATGTGAGGTGGCATTATCGCTTCACAATAATGGATTTATGATGTGTCATTATTGTGGTTATATAGAGCGTGAGCCAAAGCAGTGCCCGAAATGTAAGTCAAAAATGATAGGTGGATTTGGCGCGGGGACTGAGAAGGTGGAAGCGGAGATAAACCGATTATTTCCAGAGGCAAAAACGCTTAGAATGGATAAGGACACCACTGGAAGAAAGGGTGCTCATGCGGCAATACTTAATAAGTTTAAACAGCATAAGGCGGATGTTCTTATAGGAACCCAGATGATAGTAAAAGGTCATGATTTTAACAATGTTACTCTTGTTGGAATTATACTGGCAGATATGTCACTTTTTGCAAATGATTTCAGGGCAGGTGAGCGGACCTTTGACCTCATTACACAGGCAGCCGGAAGGGCAGGAAGAGGGGACAAGGACGGAAATGTTGTGATACAGACTTATCAGCCTGAGCATTATGCGATAGCTACAGCGGCAAAGCAGGACTATGAGGAATTCTTCAATATGGAGATGTCTTACAGAAGATTGTTGAAATATCCGCCTGTATATAATATGATGGTCTTGCTTATCACTTCAGAGGATAAGGATATGGCATATGAGGCATCAAAGCAATTGGCGACAGCATTAAAAAAGCTTGGCGCGGGAATGGACAAGTTAAGAATAATAGGTCCGGGTGACGCCTCAATAAGTAAAATAAATGATGTATATAGAAGAGTCATATACATAAAGGCATATGGCATGGACAACATAATAAAAATGAGACAGGCTATAGACAACTACAATCAGGATGGTGTAAATATATCAGTAGATGTAAATCCGATGTCAACGTATTAGATTAGGAGGAATATATAAATGGCAATAAGAAAAATCAGATTAGATGGTGATGATGTGTTGAGAAAGGTGTGCAAGCCGGTAGAGAAGATGACACCTAGAATAGAGACATTGATTGATGATATGTTTGATACAATGTATGAGGCAAATGGAGTGGGACTTGCTGCACCACAGGTGGGAATACTTAAAAGAATAGTAGTAATAGATGTATGCGACGGAGATGCATATGTGCTTATTAATCCACGAATAACAGAGGCTGATGGAGAACAGCTTGGAGATGAGGGCTGCCTTAGTCTGCCTGGACTTGTAGGCAAGGTTAAGAGACCAAATCACGTTATATGTAAAGCTTACGATATAGATATGAATGAGATTACTGTTGAGGGTGAGGGACTTCTTGCAAGAGCTATATGCCATGAGTTGGACCATTTAGATGGAATCCTCTACAAGGATAAGACAGAGGATGGATTATACAGCGTAGATGCACCTACAGAGGACTAAGTATTTTTTCTTGATACGGAGGTATTTGATATATGAAGGTTGTATATATGGGAACACCTGAATTTGCAGTGTATGCACTTAAGGCAATTATAGAGGCCGGACATGATGTAAAGGCTGTGTTTACACAGCCGGATAAGGCTAAGGGAAGAAGCAAGGCACTTGTGCCAACACCTGTAAAGGCTTGCGCAATGGCACATGATATACCGGTATATCAGCCGGAGAAGATAAGAGAGACCTGCAATGTAGAGCTTATAAAGAACATTGCACCTGATATAATAGTGGTTGCGGCTTATGGACAGATACTTCCTGAGAGCATACTTAATATACCTGAATATGGATGTGTGAATATTCATGCATCATTACTTCCTAAGTATCGTGGGGCAGCACCTATAGAGTGGTCTATCATAGATGGAGAAGAGAAAACAGGTGTCACAACCATGTACATGGAAAAGGGCTTAGATACAGGTGACATGATAGAAAAAGTTGAGGTAGCAATCTGCCCTGATGACACCGGAGAGACCTTACATGACAAGTTGGCGGCAGCGGGAGCAAAGCTTATAATCTCTACGATGGAGAAATTAGAGAACAAAACAGCTACAAGAACAAAGCAGAATGACACGGAAAGCTGCTACGCAAAAATGCTCACAAAGGAGCTTGGCAACATAGACTTTAGCATGGATGCGGTATATATAGAGAGGCTTATAAGAGGCCTTATCCCATGGCCTTGCGCTTATACAACACTAGAGGGCAAGAGCATAAAGCTCTACAAGGCAGGTGTTAAGGAGATTGACACTTCAGCATATAAGCCTGGTGAGATAATAGAAATTACGAAAAAGACATTTACCATTGCCTGTGGTAAAAATGCACTTGTTATAAATAAGCTTCAGCCAGAGGGGAAAAAGCCGATGGATACTGTTGCATTTCTTAACGGAAACAAGATAACTGCTGGTATGATATGTGGAGTAAATTAGCGTTGTATAGTTAATTGTGAAGGGTTAATTAAACGGAGATTTGAACGGAGTATACAGATGGATGCAAGAGATATAACATTATCAATATTGTTAGATATGGACACCAACAAGACATTTTCCAATGTCGCCATAGATAAGGCATTAAGGCAGCATCAGTTTGATGATAAAAAGGACAGGGCATTTATAACCAGATTGGCAGAGGGAACTACTGAGAGACGAATCAATCTGGACTATATCATAGACAGCTTTTCCAAGACGAAGGTAAGAAAATGCAAGCCGCTTATAAGATGTCTGCTAAGAATGGGAACGTATCAGATAATGTACATGGACTCTGTGCCTGACAGTGCAGCCTGTAATGAGATGGTCAAGCTTGCGAAGGCTCATGGGTTTGCATCGCTGTCTGGTTTTGTAAATGGAGTTTTAAGAAATATTTCGCGTCACAAGGATGAGATAAAATATCCTGATTATGACACTGACACTAAGCAATATCTGTCAATTAAATATTCTGTTCCGGAGTGGCTTGTGGTAAAGCTTATGTCAGATTACCCTGACAAGGCGGAGGCTATCCTTGAGGGAAGCTATTTGGACAGGGATACATCAATAAGGGTAAACACAGATAAAATATCAGTAACAGACCTGACTAAGCTTCTTGCTGATAATGGAATAAATGTAACACCAGGAATATATGATGAAAAGGCTCTTCATATAAGTGGTTATGATTTCATAAGAAGAGTTCCGGGATATAAGCAAGGTTATTTTACAGTTCAGGATGAGAGCTCAATGTGTGCCATAAGAGAAATAGGCATAAAGGAAAACGATATAATATATGATGTGTGTTCTGCTCCCGGTGGAAAGACGACTGCCGCTGCAGAATATCTTCACGGAACAGGTCATGTATATTCTATGGATATAGCTGCCGATAAGATTTCTCTGATAGAGGATAATGTAGAACGGTTAGGGCTATGTAACGTAACAGTTACAGAGCATGATGCCACTAAGCCACTTATAGATGAAAAGACAGGAATGCCTTGTAAGGCAGATGTGGTTATAGCCGACTTACCTTGCTCAGGACTTGGTGTTATGGGAAGAAAAAATGATATTAAGTACAGGGTTACAGAAAATGATTTATCCGAGTTGGTTTCTATTCAGCGAAGGATACTTGAGGTTGTCTGTAGCTATGTGAAGGATGCTGGTACACTTTTATACAGCACTTGTACAATTAATCCGGATGAAAATGAGAAGAATGTAAGATGGTTTCTTAATAATCATAAGGAGTTTAAGCTTATTAAGGACAGGCTTTTTATACAGGGTGTAGATAATTGTGACGGCTTTTATTATGCAGTGATGAAGCGTGATAATTAGAATGTGTAGATGAGGAAATAGTGATATGGCTTTAGATATTGATGTTAAGTCAATGTATATAGATGAGCTCACAGAGTGGGTTAAAAAACAGGGAGAACCGCAGTTTCGTGCAAAACAGCTATATGAGTGGATGCACAAGAAATATGCAGGCTCTACGGATGATATGACGAATATTCCTAAGAAACTTAGGGAGAAAATAGATAACGATGGATTTGTCTCTATAGTGGAGGAGACAAGACAGACATCTAAGTCTGATGGAACAATTAAGTTTTTGTTCAGATTAGGTGACGGACAGATGATAGAGAGTGTATTTATGAAATACAACTATGGTAATTCAATATGTATCTCATCACAGGCCGGCTGCCGTATGGGATGCAGATTTTGTGCTTCAACAATAGGCGGTCTTGTAAGAAATTTAACTGCCTCAGAGATGTTAGAGCAGGTGTATGCTGCAATGCGGATAACTGGAGAGAGGATATCTAATATAGTTGTCATGGGAACAGGTGAACCGTTAGATAACTATGATAATCTGATAAGATTTATAAAAATTATATCTGATGAGGCGGGTTACAATATAAGCCAGAGAAATATAACCGTATCAAGCTGTGGCATAGTGCCTAGGATATATGACCTTGCAGATGAGAATCTTACTATAACCTTTGCACTTTCTCTTCACGCGCCTACTGATATTGAGAGAAAGGAGCTTATGCCGATAGCAAGCAGATACTCGCTTGCTGAGACAATTGACGCTTGTAAGGCATATTTTGATAAAACAGGACGTAGAATTACATTTGAGTACAGTCTTGTTAAGGGGAAAAATGACTCTATAGAACACGCGGAGAAGCTGGCTGGACTTCTTCACGGTATTAACTGTCATGTTAATCTTATACCGATTAATCCTGTCAGGGAGCGTGATTTTGAACAAAGTGATAACGATTCCGTTCAAAAATTCAAATTAGCACTTGAAAAAAAATCAATAAATGGTACTATAAGAAAGAGTATGGGTAGCGATATAGATGCTGCCTGTGGACAGTTAAGAAGAAAATACGCTGAATCGGGAGGAGACCGATGAAATCAAGTGGAAAAACTGACACAGGGAATAAGCGAAATAATAATCAGGACAGCATATTCTTTAGTGATCAGCCTATTGGCCCATTGCCTAATTTGTACATAGTAGCAGATGGTATGGGGGGACATAAAGCCGGAGATCAGGCATCAAAGATGGCGATTGATATTACGGTAGATTTTGTTAAAAATTCAACATTAGAGAATCCTATTGCAGTGCTTAAGAGAGCCATGATATATGCCAATAATGAGATATATAAAGCTGCAAGCAAGGATCCTGAGCTTACAGGTATGGGTACAACTATGGTTGTCGCCGTTGCGCAGGAGGGAAAGCTCTATGTTGCGAATGTTGGTGACAGCAGATTATATGTTGTTAATTCAGAGATTAAGCAGATAACTATGGATCATTCTTTAGTTGAGGAGCTTATAAGGAAGGGCGAGCTTGAGAGAAAAAGAGGGCGAAACCATCCGGAGAAGAATATTATTACTAAAGCTATGGGATCTAAAGAAGAGGTTATACCTGATTTCTTTGAGATAGATATTAATTCTGAGGATAAATATTTGTTATGTTCAGATGGATTATCCAATATGGTAGAGGATGACGAGATTAGAGACATTGTAGTTGATAACTATAAGCTTGAGGATATAGCACAAGCGTTAGTTGACAGGGCTAACTACTATGGTGGCTCAGACAATATATCCGTTGTCGTCATATCAGAGTAATTAATTAGAGGAATATAACAGAAAGGATAGAAGTTATGTTAAAACCAGGAATGATATTATGCGATAGATATGAAATACTTGAAGTGGTTGGCGCAGGCGGAATGTCTATTGTATATAAGGCAAGATGTCACAGATTGAACAGAAATGTTGCAATAAAGGTGCTTAAGCCAGAGTTTAGCAATGATAAGAATTTTGTTACAAAATTCAAGATAGAAGCTCAGGCAGCAGCCGGGCTTACACATCCTAACATAGTTAATGTTTATGATGTAGTGGATGACGATGGTATATATTTTATCGTCATGGAGCTTGTGGATGGTATTACACTTAAAGAATATATAGAGAAGAATGGCAGACTTAATATGACTGAGGCTATTGATTTTTCAATACAGATTGCTTCAGGACTTGAGGCAGCTCATGAGAATCACATTATTCACAGGGATATTAAGCCACAGAATATAATTGTATCAAAAAATGGCAATATTAAGGTTACTGATTTTGGTATTGCGAGAGCAGCATCATCTAACACTCTTACATCAGGTGCTATGGGCAGTGTTCATTATATTTCACCTGAGCAGGCAAGAGGTGGTTACAGTGACGAGAGAAGTGATATATATTCTCTTGGTATCACTATGTATGAGATGGTAACCGGAAGAGTTCCATTTGAGGGTGATAACAACGTATCAGTTGCTCTTATGCATATTCAGAGTGAGATGATACCACCAAGACAGTATTATCCTGATATATATTCAAGCTTTGAGAAGATTATTCTTAAGGCAACACAGAAGAAGCCTGAGAGAAGATATCTTACGGCAAGTGCGCTTATTGCAGATTTGAAGAGAGTACAGAACAATCCTAATATAGATATAGTCGTAGCACCTACAGCTATTACAAACAGTCCTACTCAGGAATGGACTAAGGAGGATGTCAAGGCTATAAGAGATGGCAGTGCATACAAGGATTCATATGTGAACAGCCAGCTAAATGCATTTCAGAATCCGCCTGTTCAGAATGAGATGGGTGAATTAAGAGCCAACGATGGTATATCAATGATTCCGGTCAATAATCAGAAAATTAATGAACTGCTCAATGAAGATGATTCATGGGAGGATGAATTTTATGATGAGCCGGTTGAACCACAGCGAAAGTCAAGTCTTAAGAAGGTTCAGGATTATGATGACAGTGATGATTACGAGGAAGAGGACGACAATCAGGAGTTAGATCCGGGACTTAAGAAGGCTGTGACAATAGCCGGTGTTATAACTGCTATAATACTTGCGATTGTTGTTATGGTTGTACTTGGTAATCTGATGGGATGGTTTAAGTTCGGAAGTAAGAAGAACAGTACCACAACTGAGGCTGCAAACGAGGTTGCGATGATAGATGTTACAGGCATTTCGGAGGATGCAGCGATTAAGATGCTTAAAGACCTTGGATTTGTGAACATAAAGACTGAGCAGGAGGCTAAAGAGGATGTTCAGGAAGGCTATGTTTTTGACCAGAACTTCAAGAAGGATGAGATGGTTGATATCAATAAAGAGATAGTCCTTAAGGTAAGTGCCGGGGCTGAGGCTAAGGATGTACCTGATGTCAAAGGACTTGAAGACTCAAGAGCTGTAACACTTATTGAGGAGGCTGGCTTCCATGTAGTTCATGCATATGAATTTGATGATGAGGTTGAGAAGGATTATGTCATTTCTCAGGAGCCTAAGGGCGGAGAACAGGCACCAGCAGGTTCAGATATAGTTATCACAGTAAGTAATGGCTCAGAGGTTAAGCAGGTTGCGACACCAAGCATTGTAAACCTTTCTGAGGCTAAGGCTATAAACTCACTTAATCAGGCTAAGCTTTCAGCAGGTGCAACATCACACAGCTACAGTGATACAGTTCCAGCCGGAAGTGTTATAAGCCAGAACCCTGTAAGCGGAACAATGGTTGATGAGGGAACTACAGTGGATTATGTAATAAGCGATGGCCCGGAGCCTAAGGCTACGACATATACAGCTAATATTACAGGTAGTGTAACATGTAATAACCCAGACCTTGACGGTCAGGCAGTTACAATACAGATACAGTTTAATGGCGAGACAGTTGCTGAAAAACCTGCAACAGTTATATCAGGGCAGGCAACATCGGTATCTGGTTCAAAGACTGGATTAGCACAGCAGAGTGGTTCTGCTACGGTTGTCATACTTGATTCAGCAGGTAATAATGTAACAGCTTCATTCTCACCTAATCTTAGCACAAGCTACACAGCAGAACAGTAGGGTGCTGATTTAATGGAAGGAAAGATTATTAAAGGTGTAGGTGGATTTTATTATATCCACCTGCACGATGATAGAATATTTGAATGTAAGGCAAAGGGAGCATTCAGAAATCAGGGAATTAAGCCTGCGGTTGGAGATAATGTCTATATGGACATTATAGATGAGCAGGAGCTAAAGGGTAATGTTGTAGATATATTACCAAGAAAGAATAAGCTTATAAGACCGGCTGTATCGAATGTAGATCAGGCGGTAATTATATTTGCTATGGCACACCCTGAGCCTAATTATAATTTGCTTGACAGATTTCTTATTATGATGGACAGGCAGGATGTTGATACACATATCTGCCTTAACAAATCAGATTTAATTAAAAATGATTCCATACAAGAGATAAAAAAAATATATGAAAATTGTGGATATAAGGTTATTGTTACGTCCACCTATGAAGATGAAGAAGGATATGATGGCGTAAGAAAACTCCATGATATGATACAGGGTAAGACAACAGTTTTTGCCGGACCTTCAGGAGTTGGAAAGTCATCGCTTTTAAATGCATTGAATCCGGATGCAAAGGCTAAGACAGGTGCGATAAGTGACAAGATAAAAAGAGGAAAGCACACAACCAGACATTCAGAACTAATGTATATAGGTGAGGAGACATATATTATGGACACACCGGGATTTAGCTCTCTGTATGTAGATGAGATGGAAGCAAATGAGCTTAAGGATTACTATAATGAATTTACCATCTACAGTCCACGTTGCAGATTTAATGGCTGTGTACACATCAATGAGCCGGACTGCGAGGTTAAAGCTGCGCTTGATAACGGAGCTGTAAGCAGGCTTAGATATGACAACTACAAACAGATATATGAGGAACTAAAAGAAAAAAGGAGATGGTAGCATGAAGAATATTCTTTCACCATCATTATTGTCAATCGACTTTAATCATATTGAAAGAAATGCAAAGGTACTTGATGAGGCTGGTGTAGAGTGGTTTCACTTAGATGTTATGGATGGTATATTTGTTAAGAATATATCGTTTGGACCACCGGTAATCAAATGCATCAGAAAGATAACAGACAGCTTCTTTGATGTACATCTTATGATTGTAGATCCAATAAGATATATAGATGCATTTAAGGATGCGGGAGCAGATATGCTCACAATTCATTACGAGGCATGCAGGGATTTGCAGGAGACAATAGATTATATAAAGGATTGTGGACTTAAGGTTGGTATTGCAATTAACCCTGAGACATCGGTGGATGTTGTTGAGCCTTATATTGATAAGGTGGATATGATTCTTGTAATGAGCGTAAGACCGGGCTTTGGAGGTCAGAAGTTTATGCCTATAGCACTTGACAAAATAAAATGTGTCCGTGAGTGGGCAGATGAGAAGAATCCTGAGCTTAATATACAGGTTGATGGTGGTATCACAATAGATAATGTCGATGCAGTGCTTGAAGCGGGAGCTAATGTCATAGTTGCGGGCTCTGCGGTATTCAAGGGTGATAAGACTGCTAATATTAAGGCTTTTCAGGAGGCACTTTGCAGATAATATGGTAGTTATAGTTACTGGTGGCATGATGGACAACACGCTTCTTAAGAACGTACTTGCAGACAACAGGGGCGCTTATATAATAGGTGTGGATAAGGGACTTAATGCATTACATGAGCTAGATATAAAACCTGATTTGGTCGTAGGAGATTTTGATTCCGTAGATAGCGGCATCAGAGCTATATATGCAGGTAGCCCTGGTGCCATTGTTTTAAATCCAAGAAAGGATTTTACGGACACTCATGTTGCAGTTTTAGAGGCACTAAAAAGAAAGCCTGACAATATAATAATAGTAGGTGCTACGGGGACAAGGATGGACCACATGCTTGGAAATATAAACCTGCTTAAAATCTGCCTTGACGAGGGAGTTATGGCAGCGATTGTTGATAAAAACAATCGTATAAGAATGATAGATAAGCAGCTAAAGATAAGACGTGATGAACAATATGGACGTTATGTATCATGTATTCCATTTTCGGATAAGGTTACAGGAATATCCATTAAGGGATTCGAGTATGATCTTGATGATGCTACTATAATAAAAGAACAGACCATTGGCATAAGCAATGAGTTGAGAGAGGAGGAAGGTCTTATTACAATTAAAGAAGGATACCTGATTGTGATAGAGGCTAAAGACTAAATGAACATATGGATAATATTGTCATTTGTGGTATATATGGTGGGAATGCTCCTCATAGGTATTACAAGTGCAAAGAAGAACAAGAACGCAGATGATTATTTCCTCGGAGGAAGAAATCTGGGAGGCTGGGTAGCTGCATTGTCAGCACAGGCATCAGATATGAGTGGATGGCTCCTTATGGGACTTCCGGGATGTATATATGCGTTTGGTGCTAATCAGGCATGGATTGCAATAGGACTATTTTTAGGAACAGTATTTAACTGGCTGCTTGTATCCGGACGACTTAGAAGATACACAATAAAGGCTGGAAATGCCATGACAATACCTGAATACTTAAGTAACAGATTCCACGATAACAAGAACATACTTAAGACTATTTCTGCTATAGTCATAGTTGTATTCTTTCTTGTTTACACAGCTTCAGCATTTGCAGCAGGTGGTAAGCTCTTTTCATCTGTTATGAAGATAGATTATCATGTTGCACTAACAATCGGTGCGATAGTAATTCTTGCGTACACCTTCCTTGGCGGCTTTATAGCTGTATGTAATACAGACTTTGTTCAGGGAACACTTATGCTTATAGGAATACTTACTGTACCTATAGTTGCTGTTATGCTCATGGGAACAGGACATATAATCCCTAATCTTATAGATAGCGGACTTACTGTTGATGCAAAGGATTTCCTTAACATCTTCTCAGAAAACGGAAAGCCTATATCACCAATAAGCATTGCATCACAGCTTGCATGGGGACTTGGTTATTGTGGTATGCCGCATATTCTTGTAAGATTCATGGCTGTACGTGATGACAAGGAGCTTGCAAAGTCAAGAAAGATAGCTATAGTATGGGTACTTCTTTCACTTGCTGTAGCTTGTATAATCGGAGTTATAGGAAGAGCATATCTCTATCCTACAGTACTTGGAACAGAACATTCAGAGTATGAGAATGTATTTATCGAGATGATTAAGAAGGTATTCCTAGTTGATACCAAGCTTCCTCTTATAGGCGGATTGATTCTCTGTGGTGTGCTTGCAGCCATAATGTCAACTGCTGATTCACAGCTGCTGGTATCGTCCTCATCGGTTGCTAATGACCTTATTGCCGGAGTATTCTTTAAGAAAATGAGTGAGAAGAGTATTATGATTGCAAGTAGAATTACAGTTATTGCCATCGCTATTATCGCTTATATCATAGCTTGGAATCCAGACTCAAGCATTATGGCTCTTGTATCTGATGCGTGGGCAGGTCTCGGTAGTGCATTTGGACCTACAATCTTCATGTCACTTTACTGGAAGAGAATTAATATGCCTGGAGCGGCAGCGGGTATGATAAGCGGTGGACTTACAGTTATAATATGGGATTACATCAAGTTCATAAAGCTTGACGGAGTACGCGTGACACTTGCCACATACACAGGACTTTATTCGCTTCTTGTTGGCTTCTTCGTAAGTTTGCTTTTCATAGTAATATTTACACTCTCAACAGCAAAGGTAAGCGATGAGATAGTCAAGGAATTTGAAGATGTAAAAAATGGAATAGTATAAAGATAAACATAAAAAATGCCGGGAAACAATAAAACCGGCATTTTTCTATGTGTATAACTTAAAAGAGAGGATTTATGAAAAAACTATGGTTATAATATAACCTATAAATATGAACAAAATATGACTAGATTAACAACAATGTGTAAAAAAGCTGATAAATAGGTGGTTTTTCGTATGAATATAAAGATAATTACAGTCGGAAATGTAAAAGAATTATACTACAGAAATAAAATATCAGAATATATGAGCAGTATTTCTAAGAGATATAAGGCAGAATTAATCGAGCTAAAAGATGAAAGTATACCTAAAAATGCCAGTGATTTAGTGCTTAATTCTATAAAGGATACAGAGGGAAACAGAATATTAGAATATGTTAATTCATCAGATTATGTTATAGCTCTGTGCATAGATGGCGTAAAGACTACTAATCATGGTATGAGAAAGCAGCTTGATAAGGCAGCATCACTTGGGAAAGATACAGTGGTATTTATCATAGGAGGCTCTCTTGGACTTTCAGATAAAGTTGTAAAAAGAGCGAATTATAAGCTTAGCTTCTCAGATATGACATTTCCGCATCAGCTTATGAGAGTCATGCTCTTAGCCGAGATTAATGAGGTTGTATCGCTATAATCTAAGCTGCTACTTGTGATAAGTTATATTGTTAAGTATTGTATAAGCCCTGTATAGCTGCTCTGTAAGTGCTGTTATGGCAATATCAGGCTCAAGTGTAAAGGATGACAGGCATAGCGTGGCAAGCTTATCGCTTAAGCTGCATGCCTCAAAGCTGTCTGAAATATATGCTTTTTCAAGTTCGTTTTCACATATGAAAAATACTATCGCGGAATATCCATTTACGTTTAAAGTACTTATAAGCTTTGACAAATCAACGGATGATATAGTTTCTGTGCCTGCTGTGATGGTATAATACATTGTGTGGGAGCTTAGCTTCGGTATTTTTTTATCAAATCTTTGATTCGTTTTTAGCTTAATCTGGCAATACGGAGAAGTCCTCTTTGTGTATTCCGATATTGCCGAAAGATAATCAGCATCTAATTTTTTCTTAGCTGTATATATTGTAATTTCCATAATATTTTCACCTCAATAAATTAATAATAACATGATTTAACATCTTTTAAAATGGTTGATTTAGTGCTATGATGTACGCGGATATAAAGTTGATTTGGAGGACATATAATGACAAAGGATAAGAAGATATTGATATTAGACATAGATGGAACTCTTGTCAATTCCAGAAAAGAGATAACACCACTTACCCTGTCATATTTACATGAGATACAGGAAAAGGGACATATAGTTGCGTTAGCATCAGGCAGACCTTATCCCGGAATGAAGGGCTATGCCGAGCAGCTTGGATTAGATAAGATGGGCGGCTATGCTGTATCGTTTAATGGTGCAAGAATTATATCGTGCAGGGATGGAAGTGCAGTATACGAGAAAACTATGCCTAACCATTATCTAAAGGATATATACAATTATGCCACAGAGCATGGAATCGGTATGGTTACATATAAGGATGACATGGTTGTGACTGGAACAAGGATAGATGATTATATGGAGTATGAGGCGAGACTTAACTATATGCCTCTTAAGCATATTGATAACTTCTGTGAAGAGGTTGATTTTGATATGGTAAAATGCCTTCTCACAGCCGAGCCGGAGTATGCAGCACAGTGTGAGAAGGAGCTCTATGATATGCTTTCACCGGAGCTTAATGTATTTCGCTCAGAACCATATTTTATAGAGATTACAATGCAGGGAGTAGATAAGGCTGAGTCAATAGACCACCTTCTTAAGATATTAGATATTCCGAGAGAAAACTCAATATGCTGTGGAGATGGATTTAACGACCTGACCATGGTTAAATATGCGGGCATTGGCGTTGCAATGGAAAATGCTCAGCAAATAGTTAAGGATAATGCAGATTATATAACGGCATCATGTGATGATGATGGTATAGTTCAGGTTATAAAAGAATTTATATTGTAGTGCATATGATTGACATTACAAATAGTGTTAAGTTAAAATATTAAAAAAGACAGAAACAGAGGGATATGCATGAGCACACCGGTTATATCAACTAAGGCAGATACATTATATCTGCTAAAGGACATTGTTAAAAAATCACATATAGAGGATATCGTCATTGTATATGTAAAAGACGTGCTAAGGGATAAGCAGATGGTGTTTGACAATATCAGTAAGTTTTTTTGCGGTGACAGTATAATAGTCAGAAGTTCGTCTAAAAATGAGGACAGTATGATTACTTCTAATGCAGGACATTTTGAAAGTGTACTTGGTGTGGATTCCTCTGACAGCAAATCGGTATTTGATGCGCTTACTACAGTAATGGATTCATATCTTGAGGACGATGATAAGGGTTATGATGGCATACTTGACGAAGAAATATTAGTGCAGAGACAGTCGAAGGATATTCTTATATCAGGGGTTGTATTTACAAGAGATATCTTATATAACCGTCCATACTATATGATAACCTATGATGACAATGGAAGCACTGACTCTGTGACGAGTGGTGAAGCTGGAAAGACAAGGTGGATTGCCAGAAATGTATCAAGAGAATTTGTGGATGTAAGATTTCTCAAGGTTATACAGGCAGTAAGGGAGATAGAGGAGATATTTGCGGATGTACCGGCACTTGATATAGAGTTTGCTGTGAATTCTAATGAGGAGGTCATTATATTTCAGGTGAGACCTCTTGCAGCTGTTTTAAACAGACCAAAGGTTATGTCGGACAGAGATTTTATAGATACAAAGGCTTATGCAAAATGCAGTTATCTTGACAAGAGCCACATATTGTCTGATATGGCATACTGGAATCCTGCTGAGATAATTGGAACTAATCCAAGACCTCTTGATTACTCACTGTACCGCGAGCTTATAACCGCAAGAATATGGAATGAGGGGTTAAGATGCCTTGGATATACAGAGGTTGATGATGACCTCATGCAGAAGATAGGAAATAAGCCATATATATCAGTTAATTATTGTTTCGAGGGTTTATCTCCTGCTTCACTTGATGAGAACTTCAGATATAAATTATTTGAGTATTATGAGGAACAGTTAAAAAAGGATAAAACAGCACATGATAAGATAGAGTTTGAAATAGTCTTTAATACTTATGATTTTACTACGGATGACAGACTTAAAGCACTTAAGGAGTATGGATTTAGCGACGAGGAGATAAATACACTTAAAACAGCCCTCTTTGATGTCACAAAATATGCAGTTACCCATTATGACAGCATTTGCAACAAGGATAATGACAGCATAGAAGTTATGACTAATTTAAGACATGATATAAGAAATCAGCATCCTCTGCAGGAAGATAATGTTATGAAGCTCTATAATTATATATCAGAGCTTATAGACTCGATCAAACAGTATGGCACACCGCAGTTTGCAAGACAGGCGAGATGCGCATTTATGGCAAGAAGCTTTTGCAGAACGTTAGTTGACAAGGGATATTTTAATCAGAATGAGATGGATGCATTTATGATGTCGATATCTACAGTTGCATCTGCATTTGAGAGAGATTTCGATAAATACAGTCATGGCGAGATGACAAGGGAAGAGTTCAACAAATTATACGGGCACTTAAGACTTGGAACGTATGACATAAGAACTGACTGCTACAGAGATATGTTCTTTGATGTGAATGAGGCTCATATGAGCAACAAGAAAAAGGTTGTCGGAGAGGCTAAGCTTCTTGATACCGAAAAACTAGACAAGGCACTTAAGGATGCCGGACTTCATGTGACACCTGAGAAGTTTATGGATTTCCTCATAAAGGCAACAAAAAACAGAGAGTATTTCAAATTTGAGTTTACCAAGTCGTTAAGCCTTATATTAGAGCTTATCATACATCTTGGAGATATGCTTGGAATTGCAAGAGAGGATATGTCATATCTTGAAATTCAGGATTTGTTAAGCTATCACAGCAGGGACTCTTATTTACAGATAATTGAACAGAGGCGGAGTATGTATCACGCCAATACTTATCTTGTTTTGCCTGAGGTTATCTTTGGAGTTGGAGATATAGATGTTATAGATATAGATGAGGCGAGACCTAATTTTATAACTGATAAGATTGTTGAGGCAGATACAGCTAATCTTGATGAGTTTGATGGAACAGATATCTCTGGAAAAATAGTTGTGGTTACAAAGGCGGATCCGGGATATGACTGGATATTCACTAAGAATATAGCTGGATTTGTTACGAAATATGGTGGTGCAGCGTCTCACATGGCTATAAGATGTGCTGAATTTGGAATTCCTGCCGCTATAGGATGTGGTGAGAGGATATACAGCAATATAACAAGGATGAGTCGTGTAAAGCTTGACTGTGCCAATGGTAAAATAACAGAAAAATAGGAGAAGGACTGAGCTTATATGTCAGATAAAAAGTTACTTGTTTTGTGGCCGGGACGTAATTACAGCTGTGATAAGCCTTTGCTTTATTACGCCGGTAAGGTGTTTGAAAAAAGAGGCTATGAGGTCGTAAGACTTACCTATAACCAGAAATTAAAGGGTGATAAGGATGATATCGCAGGGCTAATAGATGAGTCGCGTCAATATGTTGCTGAAGAATTGCAGAAGATAGATTTTTCACTATATAAGGATATTGTGTTTATATCTAAGAGTATGGGAACAGCTCTTGCCGGATATTTTGAGAAAAAGCTTGGTATATTTGCGAGACATATATTTCTCACTCCTGTTAAGGAAGCTTTCCCTTACATGAGAATGGGAAAATGCATAGTCGTTTCTGGTAAAGAGGACAAAATATTAGAGAGTAGAAAGCTTAAGATATACTGTGTGGAACAGGATATACCACTTAAACAATTTGATGAGGTTGGACATTCACTAGAGCATCCGGATGATATCAATAAAACATTTGCAATACTTATGGTTCTGATTAGACTGTACAAGGAGTTTTAATTGATTTAATGATGTGCATGGTGTATAATATTTCCGATAATTACCATTAGTGAAAAGGAGGAAAAAGATGGGCTTTTTTAAGGATTTCAAACGTGATTTTGCTCAGGCTGTCAATGAACTTATGCCTGATAAGGACGAGCTCGCTGAGGAATATGATGATGAAGATATGGTGAATACGTTTGATGAGAACGATAATATGGACATCGCTCCTGAAGATATGCTTGAGGATTTAGATGATTTTAAGATAGATACAATGTCTGATGATAACACTGTAAGGGAGCATCAGTCAGAGAAACCTGAATCTGATTATGAGGAGGAGGATGAAGAACCGAAGGATGTTTTCTTTAACATACCTGAGGCTGAGGTTATAAATGATCCTGTATATGACGAAGATAACACGGATGATTTGGAGCCTGAAAAGGAAGCTGAGCTCGTGACAGAGATACTCGTGGCAGAGCCTGAGGAACAGAAAGAAGAGACCGATATAGGTGAAGAGGAAGCTCCTGATACAGAGAGTGATTCTTATACAGGTGATGATGATTTACTTGCAGTAGATGCACTAGATGAGGAGAATATGCTTGAGGGCATGGAGGACGTTGTCACTGTAGAGTCCGAGGCAGATAAGAAGGACGAGCTTTCACCTATGAATTTAAATCAGGACGTTATGGATGCCATTTTGATGAGAGAAGAGGCATCTGATAATAATGATATTGATGATGTGGAGGAAGATGATATGTCTGAGGTAGAGGCTAAGATTGATGAGCCCAAGCAGGAGATAGACAGCATATTGAATGATGATACTACTTATATAACCAAGGGAACTACCATAAAGGGTAACATTGAGACCGATGGCGGTGTAGATATAATAGGTACTGTTATAGGAGATGTTATATGTGGAGGAAAGCTTATCGTTGGTGGTAGTATAAAGGGCTCTGTAAAAACAGGAGAGCTCTACGCTAATGCTGCTAAGATAGAGGGAGATGTTGTAGCAGAGGGCAGTGCTAAGATAGGTGTTGGCTCTGTAGTTGTAGGCAATGTTTCTGCAAGCTCCGCTGTTGTAGCAGGAGCTGTCAATGGAGATATAGATGTTAAAGGGCCGGTTATCGTGGATTCAACTGCGGTGATTATGGGTAACATAAAATCACGTTCTGTCCAGATTAACAATGGAGCAGTAATCGAGGGATTCTGTTCACAGTGCTATTCGGAGATAGATGTAAAAAGTTTTTTTGAGTAGGAGAAAAGCAGACATGGAGATGAAGAGAGTATTGCTCAAGCTTTCAGGAGAGGCTTTGGCAGGAGACAAAAAGACAGGCTTTGATGAGAAAACTGTAGTTGACGTTGCAAAGCAGGTTAAGACAGTGCTTGACAAGGGAATACAGGTAAGCATAGTAATCGGTGGTGGTAACTTCTGGAGAGGAAGAACCTCAGAGAATATGGACAGAGTAAAGGCAGACCAGATAGGTATGCTCGCTACAGTTATGAACTGTATATATGCTGCTGATATGTTCAGAACAGTAGGTATTAAGGCACATATAATGACACCCTTTGCCTGTGGAAGCATGACCGAGCTTTTTTCTAAGGATAAGGCAGTTGAGTATCTCGAGAATGGAGATGTTGTATTCTTCGCAGGTGGAACAGGTCATCCTTATTTCTCTACAGATACAGCAACGGTTCTCATGGCAATAGAGATATGTGCAGATGTAATTTTATCTGCAAAGGCTATAGATGGTGTATATGACAGTGATCCTAAGACTAATCCGAATGCTAAGAAGTATGACAGAATGAACATAAGTGAGATAGTAGATAAGAAGCTTGGTGTTATAGACCTTGCATCTGCTGTGCTTGCAATGGAGAATCATATGCCTATGATGTTGTTCGGTTTAGGTGGAGAGGACAGTATAATAAAGGCAGTTACAGGTGGATTTACAGGAACTTTAGTTACATGTGATTAAGAGATAAAATATATAAATATCAGGAGGAAGAATAATGTTATCACAGTATGAAGGAAAGATGGAAAAGACTGTTGAGAATCTTTCAGCAGAGTATGCAGGAATCAGAGCAGGAAGAGCTAACCCACATATATTAGATAAGCTTAGAGTAGATTATTACGGAGCACCTACACCAATCCAGCAGGTTGCAAACGTAACAGTACCAGAGGCTCGTACACTTATGATTCAGCCTTGGGAGTCAAGCTTAATCAAAGAAATCGAAAAGACAATTATTAACTCTGACCTTGGTGTTAATCCTAATAATGATGGTAAGAGTGTAATAATTAACTTCCCTGAGCTCACAGAGGAGCGCAGAAAAGACTTAGTTAAGGACATTAAGAAGAAGGCAGAGGCAGCTAAGGTTGCTGTAAGAAACGTAAGAAGAGATGCAAACGACGCATTGAAGAAGATGAACAAAGCTAATGAAATCTCTGAGGATGAGATGAAGGTGAACGAGGAAAAGGTTCAGAAGATGACAGATAAGTATGTCGCTAACATAGATAAGCTCATGGAAGAAAAATCAAAAGAGATTATGACTGTATAGGAGTTTGCTTTGAAGAAGATAATAGATGGTGAGGAACTTAATATCCCTAATCACGTTGCCATAATAATGGATGGCAACGGAAGATGGGCTAAGAAGAGATTTATGCCGCGTAATTTTGGACATAAGGCAGGAGCTAAGGTGGTGGAGCAGATATGTGAGGATGCCTATAATCTGGGAATCAGATATCTCACAGTATATGCATTTTCCACTGAGAACTGGAAGCGCTCTGTTGAAGAGGTTACCGGCATAATGAATCTGCTTCGTTCCTATCTTACAGATTGCATAGAGAGAGCGTCTAAGAATAACATGAGAGTTCGTGTTATAGGAGACAGGACGGTTCTAGATGCTGATATTGTTGCCCGTATAGAGGAGCTAGAGGAGAAAACAGCCTGCTATGATGGACTTAATTTCACGATTGCACTTAACTATGGCGGAAGAGATGAGATTAGGAGAGCCATAAAGCATATAGCAGAGGATATAAAGGAATCAAAGCTTGATGTAGATTCGGTAGATGAGAGTGTGATTTCATCATATCTTGACACATGCGGTATACCTGATCCGGATTTACTAATAAGAACAAGCGGTGAGCTTAGGCTATCTAACTTCCTTATATGGCAGCTTGCATATACAGAGTTTTATTTTACTGATGTATTGTGGCCCGATTTTGATATAGAAGAGCTAAAAAAAGCTATATTATATTACAATGGCAGAGACAGAAGATATGGTGGGGTAAAGTAGATGTTTAAGACGAGATTTATAAGCGGTGCAGTTTTAGTTATACTTGCAATTGGAATACTATATGTAGGAGGGTATCTTACAGGTGCGGCTGTGCTTATGCTGTCCATGGGCGGTATAGGTGAGCTTCTTCGTGTCTATAAGCTTCACAATAAACCTATGGGATATATTGCTTATGTTGCTACAGCAGTGTATTATGGATTGCTTTTCTTTAATGAAAATGAATATATTATTCCGCTTATTATATTATTTGTTTTAGGCGTGCTTGCTATGTATGTAATAACATTCCCTACATATCACGATAAGGATGCAATGGTTGTTATACTGTCATTTTTCTATGTTGCATTTATGCTTTCATATGTATATCAGATAAGGGAGCTTAAATATGGTGGGGCACTTATTGTAATGCTTTTTATATGCTCATGGATTAATGACACATTTGCGTATTGTGTAGGAGTTAAGCTTGGCAGGCACAAGATGACACCTAAGCTAAGTCCTAAGAAGAGCATTGAGGGACTTATAGGCGGTATAGCAGGTGCAGCAATAGTATCAGGAGTATATGGCATATTTTTCTGTAAATATGTATATGAATTAAATAATGGACCTTGGATATTTGCAGTAATAGGTGCTATTGGAGCGTTGATTGCAGTTATAGGTGATTTGGCGGCATCCGCAATTAAGAGAAATAACGATATAAAAGATTATGGTAAGCTTATACCGGGACATGGAGGAATTCTTGACAGATTTGACAGTATGATATTTACAGCTCCGGTTATTTACTATTGCTTTGTATATATGATTGGTAATCTTGGAGGTTAACATAAGTTGAAGAATATTTCAATTATTGGCTCTACAGGTTCTATAGGAACGCAGACACTTGAGATTGTCAGAGCAAATAAAGATATAAATGTTGTTGCACTTGCAGCGGGAAGCAATGTTAGTCTTTTGGCTGAGCAGGTGCGTGAATTTAAACCGGATATCGTTGGAATATGGAGTAAAGACAAGGCAGAAGAATTACGCGATGCCTTGTCTGAATTTGATATAAGGATTGTTTGCGGTATGGAGGGACTTATAGAGGTCGCCTGTGCCGATAAAGCAGATATTCTTGTAACTGCCATAGTTGGAATGATTGGTATAAGACCTACGGTTGAGGCAATTAAGGCAGGTAAGGATATTGCGCTTGCCAACAAGGAGACGCTTGTAACTGCCGGTCATATAATTATGCCTCTTGCAAAAGAGAAGGGTGTCAGAATCCTTCCTGTTGACAGCGAACATTCAGCTATATTCCAGTGCATACATGGGGAGAGTGACAATGAGATAAGCAGGCTTCTCATAACTGCATCAGGAGGCCCTTTCAGAGGGAAAAACAAGGCAGAGCTAGAGAACGTTACTGTGGAGGATGCACTCAAGCATCCTAACTGGTCTATGGGAAGAAAGATAACTATAGATTCGGCAACCTTAGTAAACAAGGGACTTGAGGTTATAGAGGCAAGATGGCTGTTTGACGTTAAGCCTGAGAATATTGAGGTTGTTGTACAGCCACAGAGCATAATACATTCTATGGTTGAATTCGCTGACGGAGCAGTAAAGGCACAGCTTGGTACACCTGATATGAAGCTGCCTATACAGTACGCTCTTTATTATCCTGACAGAAGATACCTTGCAGGGGACAGACTTGACTTTACAACGATGGGTAACATAATTATAGATAAGCCGGACAGAGATACATTTAAGGGACTTGATTTTGCATATGATGCGATAAGTAAAGGCGGTTCAATGCCTACAGTATTTAACGCTGCAAATGAGTGTGCTGTGGCAAAGTTCCTTAATAAAGACATAAAATTTTTACAAATATATGATATTATAGAAAAATGCATGATGGCACACACTGTTATACATAATCCTTCACTTGAGGATATATTTGAGACGGAGAGCTGGGTATATGAGTATGTTGAAAAGGGTTTATGTGTTTAAGGAGATTATTTTTATATGAATATTATTTTAATTATATTGGTATTTGGAGTTATAGTATTCTTTCACGAATTTGGACATTTCATAGTTGCGAAGCTTAACCACATTGCAGTTATGGAATTTTCAATAGGTATGGGACCTGCGATTTTTTCAGTCCAGAAGAAGGAGACAAAGTATTCATTGAGACTTCTTCCTATCGGTGGATTCTGTATGATGATGGGAGAGGATGAGGAATCTGATGACGAAAATGCATTCAATAACAGACCTATATGGGCAAGAATGCTTGTTATAGCAGCCGGACCTATATTTAATTTTATTCTCGCTTTTTTGTTTTCAATTATACTTATACATTACACCGGATGTGATCCTGCAACATTATATAAGGTTGTGGAAAATGGACCTGCCGAGACAGCAGGGATAGAGCCTGGTGATACCGTAGTTGCTATAGATGGAAGCAAAATATATAACTTTAGAGAGCTGCAGCTATACATGGCACTTGACAAGGATGGTTCTCCAGTTAAGCTGACAATGAAAAAGCCATCGGGCGAGACTTATAAGACAACTGTGACTCCTGCACTTGGAAGTGACGGTTCATATGTAATAGGTGTAGCAGGTGGGAATATTCTTGCGGATGGTTTTGGAACAACCATAAAATATGCTGCTCTTGAATGCAGATACTGGGTAAAATCAACGGTGCTAAGTCTGAAGCTTATTGTGACAGGCGGTGTTAAGAGCAACGATATAATGGGACCTGTAGGCGTTGGCGGAGCTATGAATGAAATCTTAGATGAAGCTAAGGAATCAAGTCCTACAACCAAGGATGCCATAATTAACGTGCTTCTAAATATGCTTAACTGGTGCATACTTCTAAGTGTGAACCTTGGAATAATGAACCTTCTGCCTATACCGGCGTTGGATGGAGGAAGGCTGTTGTTCCTTATTATTGAGGCAGTAAGAAGAAAACGAATACCACAGGAAAAAGAGGCAATAGTGAACCTTATTGGATTTGCACTTCTTATCTGTCTTATGGTTGTGGTATTCTTCAACGATATTAAGAATGTATTCTTCTCATAAGAGATTCTGCGGAGGATTAATATGACAGATATAAATCATAGAGATACAACAAAGGTAATAGATATAGGTGGTGTCAGGATAGGTGGTGGAAACAGGATAGCCATACAGTCTATGACTAATACTGAGACCGCTGATGTGAAGACTACAGTAGAACAGATTTTAAGGCTTGAGGAAGCAGGCTGCGATATAATTCGCTCTACTGCCAACACACCTGAGGCTGCGTGTGCATTTGCAGATATAAAGAAGCAGATTCATATACCGATAGTTGCGGATATTCATTTTGATTACAGACTTGCCATTATGGCTATGGAGCATGGGGCAGATAAGATAAGAATCAATCCGGGAAACATAGGTGGAATAGAGAATCTTAAGAAGGTTGTAGCTGTTGCAAAGGAGAGGAATATACCGATAAGAGTAGGCGTTAATTCCGGTTCTCTGGAGAAAAAATTAGTAGAAAAATATAACGGAGTGACAGCGGAGGGAATAGTAGAAAGTGCACTTGATAAGGTACACATGATAGAGGACTGTGGCTATGACAATATGGTTATAAGCATAAAGTCATCAGATGTTATGATGTGTGTAAAGGCACATGAGTTAATCGCAAAACAGACAAACTATCCACTCCACGTTGGTATCACTGAGTCGGGAACATTGTACAGGGGAAACATCAAATCAGCTGTGGGACTTGGAATGATACTCGGACAGGGCATTGGAGATACAATAAGAGTGTCTCTTACAAGTGATCCTGTGGAAGAGATAATATCAGCTAAAACTATACTTAGAACACTTAAGCTCAGGAATGATGGGATAGAGCTTGTTTCATGCCCTACATGTGGACGAACAAAGATAGATCTGATATCGCTTGCAAATGATGTCGAGAAGATGATACAGGAATATGACCATCTGCATATTAAGGTAGCTGTAATGGGTTGTGCTGTAAATGGACCCGGTGAGGCAAAGGAGGCAGACCTTGGTGTGGCAGGCGGAGATGGTGAAGGCTTGCTGTTCAAGCATGGAGAGATAGTAAGAAAAATGCCACAGAATGAACTGCTTGGAGCTCTGCGTTATGAGCTTGACAGGTGGGATGACGAGGTGAAATAAATTGGCAGATAAATTATTCAGAGATGTATTTCCTGGATTAAAGCTTGATAAGAATCTGGATGAGCTGTTAGGTCAGACAGAGATACAGAAAATAACCATGTTCAAGGGAGAAAAGAAGATGGTTATTTCTATTTTGAGCAAAAATCTGATAGCTAAGGAGCTTATTTTTGCCGCTGAGGAGCAGATGACGCAGTTTATATTTGGCGACAGCGGAGAAAAATGCATAATAGATGAACACTATGAGCTGTCGAAGCAGTATAATCTGACACAGCTAAGTAATATATACAAGGATAGCTTTCTTGAGGAGATAAAGAGGATAAGCTATGTGGACTATCGAATCTTAAAAAGAGGAGAATGGTACTATCATGATAATATAGTTACACTTGCCTTAGAAGATACGAGCCTTGCGAGAAGTCATTCAGACAAGATAAAGCAATATTTAGTTGAGACATATAGAGACAGATTTGGCATGGAGGTTTCCGTGGGCTTTGATTTTACGGAGGATCAGAAATCAAGTCTAAGGGCTGCTAATGAGCTTAGACTCAAGCAGGAATTGATGGCTATAGAACAGAAAAATAATGAGGCAAGTATGAGAAATCCGGAGGCAGGGGACAAGCCATCACAGGATTCCGCTGACAATGCTGAGAAGCCTGCAAAACAGTCAGCAGCCAAAGCAAATCAGGCTAATACAAAGCCGAAACAGGCAAAGATGGAGAAAGCTGATGCGTCAAAGTATCAGAAACCAAAGTCAAAGTCTGCATCCTACGACGAGGATTTGCTGTATGGAAGAAATTGCGATGGAGATATAGTTGACATAAGTGAATTGTATGACGGTATAGGTCCTGTATGTATTCACGGTCAGATACTTAACCTTGAGGATAGAGAGTTAAAGAGTGGTAAATTCATCATAAATGGAACTATAACTGACTTCACAGATACGATTACATTTAAGATATTTGTGCAGCCTGAGGACAGAGAACCAATATTAGATGAGTTAAAGACAGGAAGCTTTTACATAATAAAGGGTGTTCCTATGTATGATACATACGCAAGAGAGGTGTCTGTATCATCTATAACAGGAATAAAGACAAGCAATGATTTCAGAGAAAAGCGTGTTGATACATCCATAGAAAAACGAGTTGAGCTTCATCTTCACACTGTTATGAGTGAGATGGACAGCGTTGTGGATATACATAAGGTTATAAAGCGTGCAAAGGACTGGGGACATAAGGCTTTAGCCATAACAGACCACGGCTGTGTACAGGCATTCCCTATAGCTAACCATGATGTGAAGCCCGATGAGGATTTCAAGATTCTGTATGGTGTTGAGGGATATTTTGTAGATGATTTAAAGGACCTTGTAATAAATGACAAGGGACAGAGTATGGACTCAGAGTATGTAGTTTTTGATATAGAGACTACCGGTTTAAGTCCAAGATATAATAAGATAATAGAAATCGGTGCTGTTAAGATTAAGAATGGCAAGATACAGGATACATTTTCAGAGTTTATTAATCCGGAGGTTCCCATACCTTACACCATAACTAAGCTTACCTCCATAACTGACCAGATGGTAATGGAAGCACCAACTATAGATGAGATACTGCCTAAGTTTATGGAGTATGTTGGAGATGCAATATTAGTTGCACACAATGCTTCATTTGACACGGGCTTCATAAAGGAGTTTTGCAAGCAGCTTGATATTCCATTTGACAGCACAATTATGGACACTATGACACTTGCCCATGTGCTTATACCGGAGCTTGGAAAATACACCTTGGACAGACTGTGCAAGCAGTTTAATGTTTCACTTGAACACCACCATAGAGCATGTGATGATGCCGCTGCAACAGCAGAGATATTCCTTAAAATGCTCAAGATGGTACATGATAAGGGCGTTGATACAGTAAATGAGCTTAATAAGATGGGTTCGGCTTCGCCTGATATAATCAAGAAGGCAAAGACATATCACGGAATAATACTTGTTAAAAACGAAACAGGACGTGTCAATCTCTATAGATTGATATCAGAGTCACATATTAATTATTTCAACAGACGACCTCGTATGCCTAAAAGCCTTATCAACAAATACAGAGAAGGACTTATCATAGGCTCTGCGTGTGAGGCGGGTGAGCTTTACAAGGCTGTTTTATATGGTGAGAGCGAGGATGAGATAACAAGACTTGCAAACTTCTATGATTATTTTGAGATACAGCCTGTCGGAAACAATATGTTTTTACTTGATGATGAGAAGGCCCCTGTTAATTCTATAAAGGATTTACAGGATGTAAATAAACGCATCGTGGAGCTCGGAAGACAATTTAATAAGCCTGTCGTTGCAACCTGCGATGTGCATTTTCTTGATCCTGAGGATGAGATATACAGAAGAATAATTATGGCTGGAAAGGGATTTGCAGATGCAGACAGACAGCCACCACTGTTTTTTAGAACGACAGAGGAGATGTTAGCTGAGTTTGAGTATCTTGGAAGTGATGTTGCCAAGGAGGTTGTAATAACCAATACAAACAAGATTGCTGACATGATAGAGAAGATATCCCCTGTAAGACCGGATAAGCAGCCGCCTATAATTGAGAATTCCGATGAGATGCTTACAACCATATGCTATGATAAGGCACATGAAATATACGGACCTGACCTTCCTGATATCGTTGTAAAGAGACTTGAAAAGGAGCTTCATTCAATTATATCTAACGGATTTGCGGTTATGTATATTATTGCACAGAAGCTTGTGTGGCGTTCAAATGATGACGGATATCTGGTTGGTTCAAGAGGTTCAGTAGGTTCATCGTTTGTTGCTACTATGGCAGGTATAACTGAGGTAAATCCTCTTCCTGCACATTATATATGTCCTAAATGCTACTATACAGATTTTGATTCGGATTTTGTCAAGCAGTACGAGGGACAGTCGGGATGTGATATGCCTGATATGGCATGTCCTAAGTGTGGCACTAATATGAAGAAGGAAGGACACGACATACCATTTGAGACCTTCCTTGGGTTTAATGGAGACAAGGAACCTGATATAGACCTTAACTTCTCGGGAGAATATCAGCCTAAGGCACATGCATATACCGAGGAGCTGTTCGGAAAGGGAAAAGCCTTCAGAGCCGGAACTATCGGTACTATGGCAGAGAAAACCGCCTTTGGATATGTATATAATTATTATAAGGATAAGGGTATTGAGAAGCGCCGTTGTGAGATGGAAAGGCTTGCACTCGGCTGTACAGGAGTAAAGAGAACTACGGGGCAGCATCCTGGTGGTATGATAGTTTTGCCTAAGCATGAGGAGATATATTCATTTACACCTATTCAAAAGCCTGCAAATGATATGAGCACTGATATTATCACGACGCATTTTGAGTATCACTCCATTGACCACAACCTTCTTAAGCTTGATATACTAGGACACGACGATCCGACCATGATAAGGCGTCTTGAGGATTTGACCGGACTAGATGCAAAGACAATTCCTCTTGATGACAAGGATGTTATGGAGCTTTTTCATGGAACTGAAATACTTGGAATTAAGCCTGAGGATATAGGTGGAACAAGACTTGGAACTCTTGGAATACCAGAGTTTGGAACAGAATTTGCCATGCAGATGTTAATTGATACCAATCCGAAAGCATTTTCAGATCTTGCTAGAATTGCCGGACTGTCACATGGAACTGATGTATGGCTTGGCAATGCGCAGACGCTTATCGCTGAGGGTACATGTGAGCTGTCATCAGCTATATGTACAAGAGATGATATTATGACATATCTTATTTACAGAGGGCTTGAGCCGGGAACTGCATTTAAGATAATGGAGAATGTCCGTAAGGGTATGGTTGCCAAGGGTAAATGTGACAAATGGCAGGAGTGGAAGGCAGAGATGATTGCACATGACGTTCCTGAGTGGTACATCTGGTCGTGTGAGAAGATTAAGTATATGTTCCCTAAGGCACACGCTGTTGCGTATGTTATGATGGCGTGGAGAATAGCGTATTATAAGATTAATTATCCGCTTGCATATTACACAGCCTTCTTCAGTATAAGGGCATCAGCATTTGACTATAAGCTTATGTGTCAGGGCAAGGATGCTTTAGAAACTAACATGGCAGAGCTTATGAAGATAGATAAAAATAAGCAGACTGCTACGGTTAAAGATACTCTTCGTGACATGAAGATTGTTCAGGAGATGTACGCGAGAGGCTTTGAATTTATGCCTATTGATTTATATAAGGCAGATGCGGAGCGATTCCAGATTATAGATGGAAAGATTATGCCAAGCTTTGGCTCGCTGCCAGGCATGGGTGCGAAGGCTGCACAGCAGCTGCAGGAGGCGGCTAAGCAGGGAACATTTACATCTAAGGAAGATATAAGAGTTCGTGGAAAAGTGTCTAAGACTATCCTTGATGATATGGAGGAGCTTGGACTTTTAAATGACCTGCCTGAGACTAATCAATATGATTTTTTCAGTATGCTGAAATAAAAAAGTTGCTATTTTGCTATAAATATATTAGAATGATACTATATGTTTTAAAGGACGTGAGAGAATGAATAATCAAAATACACAGGATATAGGCATTATCAGAGAAACGATGATTGAAGTGCCGGATATACTGGCACAGGTGTACGAGGCACTCTCTGAGAAGGGCTATAATCCTGTAAGTCAGATAGTGGGATATGTTATGAGTGGAGATCCTACTTATATTACAAGCTACAAGAATGCAAGAAGTCTTATTATGAAGGCGGAGCGTGATGAGATAATAGAGGTTCTTCTTGAGAATTATATTGAGACAAGACTTAAGTAATATAGGATATGGAATTGTGGGAGAATAATATTGAGAACGCTTGGATTAGATTATGGAACAAAGACTGTCGGAGTTGCCATAAGTGATGAGGCACAGATTATAGCACAGCCACTTGTGACTATAGAGAGAAAACATGCCAATAAGCTTAGACAGACATATGCTAAGATAGAGGCAATAATAGATGAGCAGAGTGTTGATAGGATAGTACTTGGATTTCCTAAGAACATGAACAATACAGAGGGAGAACGTGCAGAGGCTACCAGAGCATTTATGGATGATCTGGAGCGTCGTACGGGACTTCCTGTTATTTTGATGGACGAAAGACTGACAACCGTTGAGGCAGACCGTATATTAGAGGAGACTGGAGTTGCAAAAAGCGGCAGAAAAGAACATATTGATAAGATGGCAGCAGCTATTATTTTGCAGAGCTTTCTTGACAGAGAGCATAACGAAAACTAAAGGATTTAAATGATATATCTGTACATGGATATTTGCTACAGATGGAGGATATAATTGTGGAAGAACAAAACAAGAATGTAAAACCGAATAAGATTGTATTTGAGTCGGAAGACGGCAACGAGGAATTTTATGTGCTGGAGCAGACTATGCTCGGTGGCGTAAATTATATATTAGTAACTGATGATGTGGATAGTGAGGAAGGAGACTTTCTTGTACTTAAGGAAGAAAAAGATAGTGAAGATGGTTTCGTTTCTTATGAAATCCCGGAGGATGATAATGAACTTAGGTCTGTAATTGCGATATTTAACGAATTACTGGACGATTTTGATTTGGAGGTATAGTTTTGAAGGACAATAACAATAAGCCGGTGAAGATCATTCCATTGGGCGGACTGGAACAGATTGGAATGAATATCACTGCAATAGAGTATGAGGACAGTATCATAGTCATAGACTGTGGACTTGCATTTCCTGAGGATGAAATGCTTGGTATAGATTTGGTTATACCGGATGTTACATACCTTAAGGAGAATGCGGACAAGGTTAAAGGTCTTGTAGTTACTCATGGACATGAGGATCATATAGGTGCAATCCCATACGTTGAGAATGAGATTAATATGCCTATTTATGCGACAAAGCTTACTATGGGACTGATAGAGCATAAGCTTGCTGAGCATAACAACCTTAACAATGTCAGAAGAAAAGTAGTTAAGCATGGTCAGATAATCAATCTTGGCTGCTTCAGAATAGAATTTATAAGAACTAATCACTCAATAGTAGATGCCGCTGCACTTGCTATTTATACACCTGCCGGAATTATTGTCCATACAGGAGATTTTAAGGTAGATTACACACCTGTATTTGGTGAGATGATAGATTTGCCTAGATTTGGAGAGTTGGGTAAGAAGGGTGTTCTTGCACTTATGGCCGATTCAACTAATGTTGAGAGACCAGGATACACACAGTCTGAGAAAACTGTTGGCAAGACCTTCGATAATCTGTTTGCAGATAATAGAGACCACAGAATAATAATTGCTACATTTGCATCTAATGTAGACCGTGTACAGCAGATTATTAATTCAGCATATAAGTATGGGCGTAAGGTTGTGGTTGAGGGACGAAGCATGGTTAATATCATACAGACTGCTTCAGAGCTTGGATATATTAACATACCTGACAACACACTTATAGAGATTGAGAGAATTAAGAATTATCCTGATGAACAGCTTGTGCTTATCACAACAGGAAGTCAGGGTGAGAATATGGCTGCACTTTCAAGAATTGCAGCAAGTATACATAATAAGATAACAATTAAGCCGGGAGATGTTGTAATATTCTCATCTAACCCTATACCTGGTAATGAGAAGGCTGTATTTAATGTTATAAATGAGCTTGAAATGAAGGGTGCTCATGTTATATTCCAGAACACTCACGTTTCAGGTCACGCATGTCAGGAGGAGCTTAAGCTTATGTATGCACTTACTAAGCCTAAGTATGCAATACCTGTACATGGTGAGTACAGGCATCTTAAGAGACATGCGGAGCTTGCCTGTGAGATGGGAGTGCCTAAGGAGAATGTCAGGATTTTATCTACAGGTGATGTGCTTGAGATATCGGATGATACATTTAAGGTGACAGGCAGAGTACCGGCACAGGGCGTACTTGTAGACGGACTTGGAGTTGGAGATGTCGGTAATATAGTTCTTAGAGACAGACAGCATTTGTCGCAGAATGGACTCATTATAGTGGTTGTAACATTGGAGAAGGACAGCAATCAGCTTATCGCTGGTCCTGATATAGTATCTCGAGGGTTTGTATATGTAAGAGAGTCAGAGACACTTATGGAGGATTGTAGAGCAGTTGTTCAGGAGGCACTCGATAATTGCTTATACAAGAATGTAACCGATTGGGGCAAGATTAAGAACAGCATCAAAGATTCACTTGGTGAATTTTTGTGGAAGAGAACTAAGAGAAGTCCTATGATTTTGCCTATTATTACAGAGGTATAACTATGATAGAAGTAATCAATGAAAGCAAACGACTTAATCAGAGAATAAAAGAAACTGAAGAATATAAAAATTACCTGAATACAAAACGGGCATTATGTGATAATATAGACTTGTGTAATCGCCTGAAAGAGTTCCGTGCCAGAAATTATGAATTGCAGAACAGGCAGGGAGTTAATCCTTTTGATGAGGTAAATGACCTTGTAAGGGAATATGATGAGGTTTTACAAAATTCAGTTGTGAGTGAGTTCTTAAGAGCTGAACAGAAGATATGTAAGATGATGCAGCGCGTTTACAATTCAATTTCGGAAGGATTGGAGTTTGATTATCTAAAATGAGTAATACTAAGAAGAAAAAGAGAAAAAATGCAGATGAAGTTGCAAGAAAAACTTTAAAGCGTTCTTCGAGATTTGCTTTTGGCTTACTGATTAACGTAATTATTGTATTTCTTGCAGTAAAAATATTCTCAGGAGCGTTTAATTTTGCGTATGGAGTGTTCGGAAGTGTAGCACTTAATCCTATGGATAAGGAGTATAAGCTTATAGAGATTACGGCAGATACATCCATTCTTGACATAGGAGATGCATTAGAAAAGGGTGCGATTATTGAGAATAAATATGTCTTTTATTTTAAGGTTAAGGTTAAGGGCTATGGAGATAAGATAGTAGCCGGCAAATACGGTTTGTCTCCATCTATGACATATGATGATATACTTACGACCATTTGCCATATAGGGGAAGATGAAGAGGAGGAATAGGGCTTGGATAAGAGTGAGAGAATATCCTCATTTATCAGATCTTATATACATGATGACGAGGGAGCTTTAGGAGATATATATACAAATGCAGTATCAAGAGGAGTTCCTGTCATAAGACCAGAGACCAGAGAATTTATCAAGACACAGATTATGCTTGCTAAGCCTGCCAATGTTCTTGAGATAGGAACAGCGGTAGGCTATTCTGCACTATACATGATAGGTCATATGCCTGCTGATGGACATATAACTACGATAGAATTATCTGCTGAGAGAGCTTCGGAAGCAAGAAGGAATATTACCTTATGTGGCAGAGATAAGCAGATAGAGGTATGTGAGGGAGATGCGGCAGAGGTTTTAAAGAAGCTTGATGGAAGCTATGACATGGCATTTGTGGATGCTGCAAAAGGTCAGTACATGGTATATCTTCCAGAGGTTATGCGGCTTGTCAGAGTAGGAGGAGTTATAATCACAGATAATATTCTTCAGGAGGGTGAGGTATTAGAGTCGCATTTTACGGTAGCTAAGCGTGACAGGACTATACATGACAGAATGAGAGAATATATATATGAGCTTATGAATAACGAGGAGCTTGCAACTTCCATAATTCCTGTTGGAGATGGAGTTGCTGTGTCTGTCAGATTATAAATAAAGAGGATTAAGGTTATGAATAATAAAACAAAAAAACCAGAGCTTCTTATTCCGGCAGGAAGCTTAGAGGTGCTTAAGGTAGCAGTAGATTATGGTGCAGATGCTGTGTATATAGGAGGACAGAAGTTTGGGCTTAGAGCCAAGGCTGACAACTTTTCTCTTGAGGAGATGAATGAGGCTGCAGACTATGTTCATGCATCAGGAGCTAAGCTTTATGTTACAGTCAACATATTTGCACATAATGATGATATAGAGGGAATAAAGAAGTACTTCAGTGATATAAGAGAGGCTGGACTTGCTGGGAAGATAGATGCATTTATTATATCTGATCCTGGTATTTTTATGCTCGCTAAGGAGATGCTTCCGGAGATAGAAAGACATGTGAGTACACAGGCTAATAACACCAATTATCTTATATATAAGTTCTGGCATGATATGGGGGCGACAAGGGTTGTTGCTGCCCGTGAGCTATCATTAAAAGAGCTTAAGACAATTCGTGAGAATATACCTGACGATATGGAAATTGAGGCATTTATGCATGGAGCTATGTGTATATCGTATTCGGGAAGATGTCTGTTAAGCAGTTACTTTACAGGAAGGGATGCCAATAAGGGTGCATGTACACATCCTTGCAGATGGAAATATGCTGTAGTTGAAGAGAAGAGACCGGGAGAGTATCTCCCTGTTGAGGAGGATGACAGAGGAACATATATATTCAACTCAAAGGATTTATGCATGATACATTATATTCCTGAGATGATAGATGCGGGTATAGACTCATTTAAGGTTGAGGGAAGAATGAAAACAGCTTTGTATGTTGCTGCTGTGACAAGAACCTACAGGCAGGCTATAGATGATTATTATAAGTCGGAGGAACTTTACAAAAGTAGACAGGACTATTATGATGAGGAGATTTCAGCATGCACCTACAGACAGTTTACAACGGGCTTTTATTTTGGAAAGCCGGATACAGATTCGCAGATATATGATAGCAATACTTATGTAAGAAATTACACTTATCTTGGATTAATTGAGAATATCACGGATGACGGACTTATAGTTATACATCAGAAGAATAAATTCCTTGTCGGAGATGAGATATGTGTCATGTTATTTGACGGAACAAATAAGATAGCTAAGGTTTCAGGTATATTTGATGAGAAGATGATGCCTATGGAATCAGCTCCTCATCCAAAACAACTCCTATATATAAAGCTTGATAATATAGAAGATATGAAACCTGGTATGATTATGAGGTCAAAGCACTGCGAAGCTTAAGCAGTGCTTTTTTTTCTATTCGTGAAACATATGAACGTGATATGTTTAATTTTTTTGCAATATCCTTCTGAGTCATTTCGTCATTGTGAAACAGTCCATATCGCAGGGTTAAAACTATCTGCTCACGTTTATCAAGAACCTTGAAAAATATATCAGAAATGTGATTGATATGGTCTGACACAATTATGTCCTGCAATATATTTTCGCCATCAACACTGATTATATCCATGAGGCTTATTTCATTTCCCTCTTTGTCAGTGCCTATAGGTTCATATAGGGAAACCTCTCTAGCCTCTTTGCGTTCCTGTCTGAGTCTCATTAACAGCTCGTTTTCGATACATCTTGAGGCGTATGTTACAAGCCTGCTACCCTTGGATTCGTTATATGTGTTGATGGCTTTGATAAGCCCTATCGTTCCAATGGATATGAGGTCCTCTGTGCTTCGGTTTGCGGTCTGGTATTTTTTGACAATGTGTGCAACGAGGCGAAGATTATATTCTACGAGTGTATTTCGTGCATTAAGGTCACCTTGCCTTGCAAGAGCCAGATAATGGGTTTCATCTTCCTGTGATAGTGGATGCTTAAAGGTCTGCAAACTTTTGACCTCACAATCCCTCTTTATATATGATATGATGAGAAGATGGAAAAAGTGCTTTTCCACAAAAAATGCTTATGAAAATGCCTGATAAAAATGATAAATATATATTGACTTATTGATATAATTATGCTAGTTTATGATCAAAGCATATTTTTCATCATTTGGTCTTTGCTTTTGGCAAGGCTGTCGTTTTGATTGATAATTCTAATAATCTATGAAAATTCGTGCTTTTAATACTCATTAAAAATTTAAGAGCAGGGGTTTTCTTGGAACAATATGGAATCTGATGATGAAGATGAACATGCCTACAGAGGATGCACAGGATTGTATGAGAGAGTTGGGTGAGAGAAGTATGGGAAACTGGTTTGAGAATATGGATAAGATGGATATACAGGCTGAGAGGAAAAATACTGCTGAGGCGAGGAAAGAGCTGGCTGAGGCGAAAGAGAAGCTAGCGGAGGCTGAGGGCAGGCTGCTTGAGTCGGAAAACCGGTTGTCGGATACGAAGAATAAATTGCTTGATGCGGCAATAACAATAATTAATATGAACAAGAAATATTCAGGTATAAAGGAATCAGCAGTTTCGGACGTTGAGCAGGCTATTGGTGTTAGTAAGGAAGATGCAGAGCTTCTGGTAGAAAAGTATTGGTAAAATAAGAAAAATATTTGATAATAAGAGGAAAGATATAATATGAGTAATGAAGACACTACAAAACAAATAAAAAGAATAGGTGGTATCACATGGCGTTTAATATTTTTTCCTGTGATGATGATATATATGGAAGTTTACTTTCATAATGCGGTATATGACGAAATTAATGCCGGTGTTTTGTATCCGTGCATTTTGAGTGGTGCAGTTGGTACATTGTTTGCTTTGCTTACAGTGGCTTTTAAAAAGATAGGAAATATTATCACTTGCTATTTCATAACAGTGGTTGTTACCATATACTATATTGCCCAGATTTTGTATTATCATATATTTGATACATTTTTTAGCATTACTTCAATCAAGGGCGCTAATGATGCAATGAATTTTAAATCTGAATTATTTAGGGCTATGAAAAATTGCATACAGAGTGAAGTTGGCATGCTGATTCCTCTGTTGGTACTAATATTATTTGGGGCTGTTTTGTTTTCTTTTGAACGTCCTCCTATAAAGGATAATATAATATGTGCCTGTGCAACAGTGGTTTCTATTTTATTGTCCGTACTTGCATTGAATATAAGCGGCAGGGGGTTATTTAGTCCATACAGCTTATACCATGATTCGTTTGTGATGGAATTATCTATGAAAAAGCTTGGATTAACGACTACTACCTACAGAGATGCCTGTGTGCTGGCATTTGGTAATAAAAACATTATGAATATAGAATTTAATGAAGACTATGTAACGATAGAAGATGTTGATGAGTATGGGTATGAGCCACAGATAGATAAAACTATAGATTTAACTTCACTGTATGAAAATACAAGTGATGAAGATATAAAACAGATAACTGCTTATATATCTGGTAAACAACCTACATATAAAAATGAATATACAGGTATATATGAGGGCTATAATCTTGTCTTTATTACAGCTGAGAGCCTAAGCCCTTATGTTGTTCGCGAGGAGTGGACACCTACATTATATAAGATGATGAATGAGGGATTTGTATTTAATAATTATTATAATCCCACATGGTACAAGAGTACTATAGATGGAGAGTTTGTTAATTGCCTGAGTCAGTACCCGTCATTTTCAAGGTGGAGTATGTATGAAGCGGCTGATACATATCAACCTTATGCTCTTGGAAATGAACTGAATAATAAGGGTTATGACAGCAAGGCATATCATGATTATGATTTTTACT
Source organism: uncultured Lachnospiraceae bacterium (assembly GCA_934309145.1). Classification (GTDB taxonomy): domain Bacteria; phylum Bacillota; class Clostridia; order Lachnospirales; family Lachnospiraceae; genus Coprococcus_C. The sequence continues at coordinate 145,655 of CAKRCW010000006.1, forward strand.
ATTACGACAGAAGCAGGACACATACGAATCTTGGATATGATTTTAAAGCTATAGGATATGGCTTGGAGCTGCCTTCAGAAGATGAATATTATTCTGATTTAGAGATGATGCAGGCTACATATGATGAATTCACGTCAAGTGAACCTTTTAATGTGTATTTTATGACATATAGCGGACATTTGCCATATAACTATGAGGATAATCCTATTGCAGAGAAGAACAGAAAAGAAGCAGAAAGACTTACAGAGGGATTGCCATATAACGATACTGTAAGAGCTTATATAGCTTCTCAGTTGGAATTAGAATATGCATTAGAATATTTGGTTGACAGGCTGGAGGAGGATGGCTTACTTGATAATACGCTGTTTGTGATAAGCCCTGACCACTTCCCTTATGTTATGATTAATGGTGATTATGATGTTCTGGCAGAAAAAAATGTGCTGTATAATTCTTTTTCACTTTATCACTCGTGCTTTGGAATCTGGAACAGTAAGATTGAAAAGCCAATCGAAGTTGACAAGATATGTTCAAGTGTTGATATATTGCCAACAGTCCTTAATCTTATGGGGATAGATTATGATTCGAGACTATTATCGGGAAGAGATATGCTGTATGATGAAGCCGGAAGTGCTGTGTTTTCAGATTATAGCTATATAGATGAAGATATATGTTATGATGTTGGCTTTGAGGAGCTTGTTTATTCTACATTTGATGATGTGGATGTTACAAACGATAAGGTTTATGATGCAATGAAGAAGGCACAGGTTGAATATTTTATATCAGATAAAATAATAGAGGAGGATTATTACAGGTATGTTTACAAATAAAAAAGAAAATATTTTTAATAAAAACATAGAATTAAAAAATGAGACACAGATAAAATGTGTTGTTATTATTTGGTTATATTATTATGTTTCACTTTATTTATTTGATATAGCAGACAGAATATACAGTCTGTGGGCAACCAGATGGTTTATAAGTGCCTTGTATATAATAATAACAATACCTGTGGTTCTTGTATATAAAAAATGGGGTGGACACAGAGAGCCAAAGCTTAATCTAAAAGATTACAGACAGTACATATATGGAATATTAACCCTTATTCCATATTACATTGTGAAGGTTATAGTGCTTGGTCCTGATACAGAGCTCGGACTGACAATTACTGAGATTAGCTTTGGAGAACTGGCATGGTCTTTCCTTTACTATGCAGTGATTGTTGCCTGCTGCGAGGAGTTTGTATTCAGAGTGTTTTTTCAGGGAGAGCTTGTTAAGATATTAGGTAAATTAAGCTGGCTTGCACCATTTATTGCAGCGGTGTTATTTGCACTTGCGCATATACCACAAGGGTATATAGAACAGGTGTATATTGCATTTGGAGCAGGATTAGTCCTTGGATATGCGAGGTATTTTATACCGGGTTACAGTTTTATAAGCTTAGTGATGGCACATGGATTATACGATTTTCTGATAATTATGCTGTTGTAATGATAATGTGAATTTATTGTGAAAATGTTCTTTGAAATACAAATGTTTTATGATATAATAATGCTATCTTAGTCTTACTATATTAATATGAGAGGGATATAATATGCGAATAACGAGTGGTAGAAAGAAAATTCGTATAGGTGATTTGCTTGTTGAAGCGGGGGCTATTACAGAAGAGGAGCTTCAGGAGGCACTCAACTATCAAAAGGAAAACGGGGGTCGTATTGGTAATGTTATCATGGAGCTTGGCTTCATAAGTCAGGATTTGCTGGTGACGGTACTTACCACACAGATGGGAATTGATTTTATAGAGCTTAAGGCATGTAAGCTTGATGATGATATTCTCAAGCTTGTACCAGAGAATCTGGTTACAAAGTACAAGGCAATTCCTATAGGATATGATGAGCAGAACCCTAATATCCTGAGAGTTGCTATGGTAGATCCTATGGATCTTAATGCAATTGATGATATTGGTATTGCAACTAATACTCAGGTTGAACCATTACTGGCAATGGAAGACGACATGATGGAGACCATTGGTAAGTATTATGGTAATTCTCAGGCGATGGAGGCTGCTGAGCAGTATCGTCAGGAGATGGAGCAGAACGGAATGAATGCTGCTGATGAGGAAGCTATCAATGAGGATATAGCTAATTCTCCTATCGTTCTCCTTGTTAAGCAGATTATAGAGGGTGGAGTCAGACAGAGGGCATCAGATATACATATTGAGCCGCTTGAGTCAAGTGTCCGTGTAAGATATCGTATTGATGGTGCATTAAAGCATGTAATGACATATGATTACAGTCTTTTGTCCGGTATAAGTGCACGTATCAAGATTATCGGTGGAATGGATATTGCCGAGAAGAGAAAACCTCAGGATGGTCGTATAACTATTATGGTAGATAGAAGAGAGTATGATGTCCGTGTTTCTATTCTTCCTACAGTGTATGGTGAAAAAACAGTTATGAGACTTACATCTAAGGATGGTCTTACCAAACCTAAGAGTGCTCTTGGATTCGGACCTGAAGAGCTTAAGGTATTTGATGGTATCCTTAGTAATCCACATGGAATTATCCTCGTTACAGGACCTACAGGTTCTGGTAAATCAACAACACTTTATACATCGTTAAGTGAGCTTAATACAGAGGACGTTAATATTATCACTGTAGAAGATCCTGTTGAGGCTAATATAGATGGTATCAATCAGGTACAGGTTAATGTTAAAGCAGAGCTGACGTTCGCGGCAGCACTTCGTTCTATCCTGCGTCAGGACCCTGACATAATAATGATAGGAGAGATTCGAGATGGCGAGACAGCCCAGATAGCTGTACAGGCCGCTATTACAGGACACTTGGTTGTATCTACACTGCATACTAACTCTGCGGCATCTACCGTTACACGTATTATTGATATGGGAATTGAACCATATGTTGCCGGAGACGCTTTGGTTGGAGTTATTGCACAGAGACTTGTAAGAAGACTTTGTACATCGTGCAAGGCGGCGAGACTGGCTGATGATGATGAGAAGAAGATACTCGGCGTCAAGGATATGGATGACGATGTAATTATATATGAACCGACTGGATGTCCGTTGTGCGGTGATACCGGATATGCCGGACGAATCGGTGTATATGAGATGATGCCTGTGTCAAGAGAGCTGCAGGCGGTTATAGCTAAGGGCTCTACAGCGGATGTTATCGAGAAACAGGCTTTGGCAGAGGGTATGATTACACTTAAGATGGGGGCAGCTAAGCATGTACTTGCCGGAATTACATCTTTAGCAGAGATGAAGAAGATTACATATGAGGCTGGAGACGAATATTAATATAGAAATTACCTCAATTAAGAATATGGGAAAGGAAGTACAATATAATGTTAGATATGAAGGAATTGCTTGCATTCGCTGTAGAACAGAATGCATCTGACGTACATATAGCTTGTGGTATACCACCTAAGCTTAGAATTAATGGTAAGCTTACAGAGGTTGAGGTTCCTCCTCTTACACCTGCTGATGCAGCAGAGGCTATAGGTTCTACAATGCATGAGAGACATAAGCAGATACTTAAAGAGAGAGGCGAGGTCGATTTCTCGTATGCTTCAGCAGAGACAGGACGTTTCCGTGTGAATGTATTCATGGACAGAGGTAATATGGCTGCTGCATACAGAAAGGTCGATACACAGATTCCGAGACCTGATATGCTTGGTATTCCTGATGCTGTTGTCCAGCTCTATAAGAAGAAGAGAGGACTTGTACTTGTAACAGGACCTACAGGTTCGGGTAAGTCAACTACACTTGCCTCTATCATTAACAAAGCAAATGAGAATCTGACGGATCATATCATAACACTTGAGGATCCTATAGAGTATGTACATAAGCATAAGAAATCAGTTGTAAATCAGCGAGAGGTTGGTATGGACACACTTTCTTATGCGAATGCACTTCGTGCAGCACTTCGTGAGGATCCTGATATAATCCTCGTAGGAGAGATGCGTGACCTTGAGACAATATCAACAGCGATAACAGCGGCAGAGACAGGACACTTGGTATTCTCCACACTGCATACAATCGGTGCGGCTTCAACTATCGACCGTATAATCGATGTATTCCCTACACATCAGCAGCAGCAGACAAGAATTCAGCTGTCGATGATACTTGAGGGAGTTATATCTCAGGCACTTATACCTAATGCACAGGGTAATGGACGAGTTGCAGCATTTGAGGTTATGCTTGCCAGCCCTGCTATACGAAGCCTTATCCGTGAGGCTAAGACACACCAGATACAATCTACAATACAGACTAGCCGTGCACAGGGAATGGTTACACTTGATGATTTCCTTATGGAATTATATAAGAGCGGACAGATTACAAGAGATAGTGCTCTTACATACGCACAGGATCAGGCGGCAATGAAAAAACAGATGTAAGATGTGTTTTGTGCATATTTAACAAAATAATAAAAAAATGTTCAGCTTTATTGCAAAAAATGTAAATATGATGTATTATTGTCGAAGATACATATTGTTAATAATTTGTTCATTTTTTCAAAAAATATGGGTCGGAGGAGTAAGAATGGCACAATATAATTATAAGGTCATGGACAAAAGCGGCAAGATGAAGAAGGGTGTCGTTGAGGCCAACAATGAGGACAAAGCCAAAGAGAAGCTTAAGGCTGAGGGTTACATAGTTCAGGATATTAAGGAACAGGGTGCAGGTGCTAAGCTTAAGATTGGCAAGAAGGTAAAAGATAAGGATCTTGCAGTATTCTGCAAGCAGTTTGTATCAGTGCTTAATGCAGGTGTTACAATTATAACAGCACTTGAGATGATGGGAGAGCAGTTGGAGAATAAGACATTACAGGCTGCACTTCGTGAAGCACAGGCTTATGTGCAAAAGGGTGGTACGCTCGCCGATGCGTTTAAGCTTAATCCTAAGGTATTCCCACCTATCATGGTTAACATGGTAGCTGCCGGTGAGATGTCAGGTAATCTGGAGGTCTGTTTTGAGAGACTTACATCACACTTTGAAAATTCTAATGCACTTCGTTCTAAGGTTAAGAGTGCTATGACATATCCTATTGTAATATTGGTTATCGTTATCGCAGTTGTTATCGTATTGCTTATGACAGTTATACCTCAGTTTGCACAGATGTTTAGTGACCTTGGTTCGGACTTGCCTAAGGCAACACAGATGCTTATTGATTTCAGTGAGTTTTTACAGCACAAGTGGTATATAGTATTACTTATTGTTGTGGCAGTTGTGGCAGCATTCAAGTTTGTTGGAAAGACAGATGCAGGTTCGCTTCTTTATGCTAAGATAGGACTTAAGGCACCAATCTTTGGACAGCTTACAATTAAGTCAGCAGCAGCAACATTCTCTAGAACATTATCAACACTTATGGCATCTGGTATCTCACTCATTGATTCGGTTGAGCAGGTTGCCAAGATGATGAATAACAGAATTATAAGAGACGGACTTCTTGATGCTAAGACACAGATAGCTAAGGGTGTTCCACTCTCTAAGCCTATCAGGGATATGGAAGTGTTCCCTAACATGCTTCCTCAGATGATTAAGATCGGTGAGGAGACAGGTAACATAGAGGAGATGGTAGACAAGGTTGCAGATTACTATGAGATGGAAGTTAACGATGCAGCAGATGCACTTACATCCATGCTTGAGCCTATGATTATCGTTATCATGGGTGTTGTAGTAGGTGGTATCGTATTATGTATTTACTCACCTATGCTTAACATGTACGATGCTATTGACAGCTACTAAAAATTATCAGTTTGGGTACAAATCGGTAGGCGAGGATGCCGGTTTCTATCATATATTTATTTAAAAAGAAAAGGAGAGAAAATTATGAAGAAAACAAACAAAGGTTTTTCACTTGTAGAGCTTATTATCGTTATTGCGATTATGGCTATTCTTGCAGGTGCTATCGCTCCAGCACTTATCAGATACATTGATAAGTCTAGAAAGTCAAATGATGTATCATCATGTAAGACAATTAAGACAGCTGTTGAGACAGCTCTTGGTAACGAGGATATTTATGAGTTCCTTGTTAACAACATGTCTGGTGCTACAGTAACAATCGAGGTTGTTCCTAACAAGACTACAAAGTCAACAACTGCAATTGGAACAGGCGACAATGGTGATGGATTAGTAATTAATGGTTTAACTAAGGACAATCCAGCAGATTTAAATCTCAACATTACAGCTGATGATGTACTTGCTGAGATTGGTACAAACATCGGTGAGAAGACACCTAAGCTTAAGTACAAGAAGGAGATTAAGGCATCAGCTTCAGGCCTTTCAGCTGCTGTTACTCCAGAGAGCTTCTATGTAGTAATCAACAAGAAGGGTACAGTTTACGTAGGTATCGGTGCGTCAGGTAAGACATCTGTTGGTGTTAGCTCATCAACAGGTCTGTTAACAGACATCATTGAGGTAGCTCCAGACGTAAATAAGGCTTACCAGTAAAACAATAAAGATTATATATTTGTTAAGTTCCACCTGATTCGCCAGGTGGAATTTAACTGTATATTTTATTATACTTTGTGGCTTGAAAGGGAATTGATTTGCTATGAACAATTTAACATTTAACATAATAGTTGCGGCTATTTTTGGACTGTATGGTATAGTTATAGGTAGCTTTGTCAATGTATTGATACTTAGATTACCGATTCATGAGAGTATAACTCTTAAGAGGTCACATTGTATGAATTGTGGACATACGCTCGCATGGTACGAGCTGTTTCCGTTATTTAGTTACTTATTTTTGAGGGGGAAGTGCAGGCATTGTAAGGCACATATATCCGTGCAGTATCCTATAGTGGAGGCTGTAAATGGAGTACTATATGTGATTCTCTTCCTCGTAAAAGGAATCACTGTTGAGACGTTCCTGTATTGCCTGTGTGCTTCTGCCTTATTGGCATTAAGTGTAATTGATTGGCGAACCCAGACAATTCCACTTGGTTTTAATATTTTTATATTTATATTAGGACTGGTTAGACTTATTACTGATATCAGTAATTGGAGTCAGTATGTAATCGGTTTGTTTGCGGTCAGCGGTTTTTTACTATTACTATGGCTCATAACTAAGGGCAGAGGAATAGGAGACGGTGACATAAAACTTATGGCAGCAACCGGCTTACTGTTAGGCTGGCAGCTTAATATTGTAGCATTTTTATTAGGATGTATTATAGGTTCTGTAGTACACCTTGTAATAATGGCTGTTAAGAAAGCTGGCAGAGTGTTGGCTTTCGGCCCATACTTATCTATGGGCGTATATATAGCAATGATATGGGGTGAGCAGCTTGTGAGCTGGTACCTGAGAGTATGTGGACTATCTCTTAGTCCTAGAATTAATTAATCACTGATTAGCGAGGGAGGCTATAGCGAATGGCAAAGAGTGGCAAAGTGTTATCTATTGATATCACAAACGAGAGTATTACAATTATCGAGTTAACTGCTTCTTCTAAAAAGCAGAGTTATATACATAACGTAATTATATTTGAGACACCTGAGGATTCATATGAAGATGGAGTTCTTAAGGAGCCTGAGAAGATTGCTAATGCAATCAGAGAACAGTTGGTAGCAAGAGGCATAAGCAATAGAAATGCTATATTTGTACTTTCATCTACCAAGATTGTAAACAGAGAGGTTATGATACCTTTCGTAAAAGAGAATAAAATCAGAGGAATCATCAATTCTAACTCACAAGAGTATTTCCCTGTGAATATAGAGGATTATGTGGTTTCTCATTCTGTGCTTGAGACTGTAACTGACGAAGAGAACAATAAGCAGATTCGTGTACTTGCAGTTGCAGCACCGGCTCATATGGTTAAGTCATATTATGAACTTGGTGCGTTGGCAGGACTTAATGTAGTATCACTTGACTATATCGGTAATGCTATGTTCCAGCTTATTAAGACTCAGACAGTACAGAATGCAACAACTATGGTAATCCAGTTAGGAAGTGAGTCCACAGTACTTAATATAGTACAGGGCGAGAACCTTCTTCTTCAGAGAACAGTGCCATATGGTACAAACTCTGTTGTTAATGTAGTAATGGATGAGAAGGGTGTAGATGCTACAACCGCTATGACATTATTACAGAATGACCGTCTTATAACGGTTGACTATGATGATAATGAGACAACAGGTGCGTTCAGATATCTTGTTAACAATATCGGACGTGTAATGGACTTCTATGCTACTAAGAATCCTGATAAGCCTATTGAGGAGGTTTATCTTACTGGTGACGGAGCACTTATCCGTGGTATAGATGGCTTGTTTAAGATACAGCTTAATGTAAACACAAGAATTATGGACAGCTTGTACAATATCAAGTTTGATCCAAGCATTGATATGAAGGTATACAATCCTGTATATCTTGTAACACCTATCGGTGCAGCATTTGCTCCTATGAACTTTATACCTCAGGATGCAGCTGCAGCTAAGAAGGCTGGAAGTGGAAGCCTTACACCTTATGTAGCAGCAGTGGTAGTTGCAGCGGTAGTAGCAGCAGCCGGCTCATTTATATCTATAAAGGATAAGAATGATGCTACACAGCGAAGAGATGAGGTTCAGGAGGATATCAACAGAATCAGTGATATCGACCAGATAATTCAGGATTATGATTCAGCAAGAACAACATATAATGAGCTTCAGACTATGTATCTCTCAACATATCAGTTGAATGAGAATGCAAGAATATTTATATCAGAGCTTGAGGAGAATCTTCCTACAGATGTTGTGATAACAGGATTTTCAACATCTAATGCCGGAGTAATACTTCCATGTACATCAAGCAGCTATGAGGGTATGGCTGACACAGTTATTCAGCTTAAGAATATTTCTTGTGTAGATAATGTTAATATTCCAAGCTATACAAAGACAGTTGATGAGGAGACAGGTGAGACAACCTTCACATTCTCAGTTTCAGTAACATATGTTGACATGAGCGATGATATCCTTGGCGGAGTTGTTGATGTAGAGGATGACCTTGCACCGGCAGAGGATACAACAGCAGCAGATGACACAACAACAGAGTCAGCAGATGACACAGAAGATGCAGAGTAGGGAAGGGGGTTATATATATGTCAAAGAACAATATTAAGATATTATTAGCATTAGTTGCAGTTTTAATTCTTGTAGGTGCATACATGTATGTATATAAGCCTAATAAGGATGACGCAGACAGTATCAAATCAGAGACAAAGACACTTGAAACACAGTTGGCAGAGCTTCAGGCAAAAGAGAAGGACAGAGACCAGTATGAGGCTATGACTAAGGAATACTATGCTAAGTTTGATGATGTTATCAAACATTTCCCTGCTAACCTTGATCAGGAAGTATCAATCATGTTCATGAAGGGTGTTGAGGATACATACCATGGCCAGTTTGACATAAGCACAGCAGGTCTTGGTCAGGCTACAGATTTCTTCACACTTAGTGGAAACGCTAATGCACCTGACGGATATACATGTTATTCAGCAGCACTTCCTATATCGTATACAGGTACATATGACAGTATCAAGGATGTTATTGATTATGTCATGAATTTCACATATAGAATGAATATCTCATCATTCAGTATAGCTTATGATGCTGAGAATGATATCGCAACAGGTACAATTGCTCTTAATGCATATGCAATTGCCGGTGGAGACAGAGAAGGCGGACTTGTTGATGTTGATATCGATGTTGAAAACGGTGTAGATAACATCTTTATCGGAGGTAACGGAGCACCTTCTACTACATCATATGAGTATGATGCAACTAACGGAGATGAGCTTGCAACTAACAATGATGTTAAGATTACATTATCTAATGCAGCAAATGATTCTGTAGACGGAATTCTTGTATCATCAGCCAGCGGAACTAACGTATCAAGCGATGAGAATTCAGTACAGACAGTCTCATTGGATATATATGAAGAGGATGGCAAGAATTACGCAAAATATTCTATTGGAAGTGATGAGAGTGTAGTAGAACTTACATCTTCTAATGTTAAGGTATACGTTGAGTCATCAAAGCGTGCAGATGCAGATGATAAAAATGGTGTTAAACTTAATATCTCTAACAGCACAAGCATGGTAGTATTTGTAAAAGTAGCAGATGATGATACAACATCACCTAGATTCTCATTAGGAAGCAAGTCAGGATCTGTTAAGGTATATTAAGAGAGGATGGGATTTATGGCAAGAAACAAAAACAAAGGTTTCAGTATAGTTGAAATCGTCATAGCCATAGCCGTACTTACATTGCTTTTGACTCCTATTGTTAAGCAGCTAGCTCAGACAATGCGAACAAATCGTATAGCCAAGGAACAGCAGTATGCAAATGAGAATGCACAGTATGTATTAGAGTATATCCAGAACACTCCTCAGGAGGTAATGTTAGATGATACAAAGGATGTGCATGTGCAAGGTGATACAATTGACAGACAGGATATTGATTGCGAAGTTTATGAGATAACAGATATAGACGGAACAGCAACTATCTTAAGAATGTCATCACCTGATACAATTACTTACAATGCATACAAATATGATTTAAATGATGTAGAACTTGGAAGCCGTAAAACTAATTATACCAGAACTGCTTATCTTGATGATTTATCATTACAGATAATGTCAACAGCATTCGAAACATCACAGGGCTCTGACAGAAGCTGTAGAATAGCTTATGATCTTTCTGCTATAGATGGATGGGAGCTTACTGACGAGGGAAGCTTAGTTAGGCGCAATGCTGATGGGTTTGTCACAGCTATTGTATGTAAGGATGTCAGTACATATGACAATTATGTGAATCCTAATACCGTTGAACTTGGTAACATCAAAGATCTTGATAGCAGCAAGTTAGCACTTATCACAGGAACAACTACAGATTTTGATTCACAGGCTGAGAGCGATTTCTATTCACTTACATTAAGTTATCTGAAGAACAGCTCTAATCCTACTGATAAGAAGATATATGAGCAGGAGTTAGAGAATGGTCTTGATAGAAATAAGAGTCCACTGTTCACCAGTGATTATTTAACTAATATAAGTAAGATGACATTGGTTACAATTCGTAAGGCTCCTACCGATATAACTGATGAGACAAAGGGCGGAGTATATAACGTAAGTGTTGATGTATTCTATGAGAATACATGGTTAAAAGGCAAGACAGTTAATGGAGAAGCAATAAAATATGAGCTTAAATACAATGCATATACACAGGATTTCAAGTATGATAGTACAGAGAAGTGTCCTGATATATACATAGAGTATCAGCCATATGCTATTGATTATGATGTAAGTAATCCAGCAACAACCACTGTAAGATATGCAGCAGATGAATATCTTCTTATAGATAATACAGCAGATGAGGCTAATGTATATCTTTATAAGCCAAAGTGGGATATGGCATACAAGTATATGAACAGTGGCATTACAAGGTATGATGAGTCACTCAGTGCATTTAGCCAGGATGTGTATTATACCACAACTCTTAAGTCCGATACTTATACTATAGAGGATGTTAAGGATGCGGATGGCAATGTCATTGATTCTAAGATTACTTATACCAAGAGTGATTACACTAAGGTAAAGATTCATGTTAATGATTTAAATGACAGTAGTAACTCGGATTATAAAAAGACAACTATATATACAAATCTTCCTGTAGACCCTGTAAATCAGACAGTAGATGGGGAAACACCACAGTTTATATGTAATGAGAGTACAAGTGCAGGAACAAGTATATATGGCAGTAAGTTCTTTGTTAATAACACTGTGAGAAATGTATTCAGCTTCGATGATGATAATCTGAAGAAGGTTGGAAGTGAGGATAACAAGGAAGACAGACTTTACACAGTTTCAGTAGTACTTGAACCAGATAACACAGCAATGGCTAACGAAGTTTCTATAACTGGAGCGAAGGGAGGCGGTTTTTAGTTGAAGCTTATAAAGAAAATAAAAGAAAGACTAAACAGAAAACTGAACAATCAAGGCTCTAGTATAGTAATGGTAGTTGTTGCACTTGGTTTTATAGGCATTATAGTTGGTGCACTTTTGATGGCTGCAGGTTCAGCATATCGTCTTAAGCTGCAGCAGATGTATGCACAGGATAACTTCTATTATGTAGAGCAGGCTATGCAGGAGATATATGCTTCTGTAGGAACACAGACTGTAACAGAGATGAAGGATGCCTATACACATACATTGGAGAACATGGTTTACTATGATGTTGAGTTAGGAACATATGTAACAATATCAGATGAAGAAGCTAACGAGATGTTCAAGAAACAGTTTATGAACAACATCAAGGGAAGTTCTTATTTTGGACAGAGTACATCTGATTTAGCAGATAATCTTGAGACAGCTATAACAAATGATACTGTTAAGCTTGATAAGGATAAATTAAGCATAGTACAGACAGATACATCAATTACAATTAAGGATGTAACTCTAACTAGAACTCAGGAATATGCAAAATCAGTTGCAAGTGGTACATATACACAGACAGTTTCAGCTGATATCGTAATTAGCGAGCCTGATTTTGAAGTTGATTTTAACAACTTTGCAATGGATTACTCAACAATCTTTGATTATGCAATGGTTGCAGATATGGGTGTTGAGGTTCACCAGAATAGTGGTACACCACTTACAATAGCCGGTAATATATATGCAGCTTCTGATTATTACAATAAGGCATATAACTGGGGATTAGATGATAAGGGTGTAGATTCTGCTAATCTTATTGACGGAAGCTTCAGTGCAGGTGTAGATGAGGATGGCAAAATCACATCTAACAAGGTAAAGGGTACATACACAGTTAATGAAGATGGTCAGAATGTTGATAAGGAACTTGAGTATGACCTTGTTGGAGTTTCAAACAAGTCCCTTCTTCCTTCAATAGGTAAAGAGAAGGAAAATGGCTTGGTAAATGATGATGTATATGGTGATTATACAGATGCTCAGGGTGACCTCTATAAATTTGATGGTGAGAATGAGAGAAGTAAGTATTCAGGCTTATACATCACAGGCTCTAATGTATCTATAATGGCTGACAGTGTTATTGTACCAGGTTCTATAGCTGTTATGAATACTTCAGAGCTTACTGTATATGGTATGTCTGGTTCGCAGACCTTACCTCAGGTTTGGGCAGATGATATAGTGCTTGGAGGAACAAGTACAGGTAAGAAGGAGGGTACTTCTTCAGAATATACATATACAGGTTCACAGGCTACATTCAGAGCAAATCTGTTTGTAAAAGATGATACACAGATAGATGCAGAGGGTTCATCATTCACACTTAGTGGTTCATACTATGGTTATGGTGATGGAACATCAAGTGATAGCAGACAGTTTATAGCAACTGTAGATCCTGACCATTTTAAGATGGTTAAGAGAGATGAAAATAACAATGTTGTATATAAGAAGGGCGATGGAGAAACAATAGTTGTTGCTCAGGCAGATAAGGATGAAAATGGTAATCCAATACCTGTTTACGATTTCAACAGAGGACATTTTAACAGTAGTTCTATTGTTGTAAATGGACAGAATTCTAATCTTGATTTGTCAGCAACACAGGAAATTTTCATAGCTGGTCGTGCTTATGTAGAGTTATCTAAGTACGGAACAACTTCTACAAGTAATGCTAATGATACAACATCAAGTGTTAAGACAACAACATATGAATATGTTAAGGATTCTAGTGGTCATACAGGTTTTGTAGAAGACTATAAGACTGGTGAAAGTATTTCAACTAAGACTAGTCAGCTTATATATATAGTATCTAATTTTGGTACTGTATCTACAATAACTAATGGTAATATAACTCCTAATGTACAGTATAGTGCAGTGGATATTCCGGATACATGGAACGGAGTTGGCTTTGATGATGATCCTGATGATAAGGTAGTTGGTTTCGGAGATTTCTTCCCTAAGGAGATATTCCAAGGAAAGCTTCCTGTCAAGAAGGAGACAATCAAGGGAAGAGATTATGTATTCATTGACTTTGATACAGCTTATAATGACGTAATTAAGGCTGCTGCTGATATGACTATAAATCCTGCATTGCCAGCAAGCACACAGCAGACTTTGACAACATCTAAGAATATTGCTTCTGCAATAGTTGCAAAATATTCTTCTGCTGATGAATTCCAAAGTGCATACGCAGTATTCTATGCTGCAGAGAGCCTTAAGGGTGAAACTAGTAATTATGTTTCAATGCTTTCAAATATATATGCTTATAGTGATTTCACACAGGGAGATATTATATTACCTGCTACATCAACTTCAGCAGGAATTGATTTCTCAAGTGAGATATACTCAAGTGGCGCTATATCAATGAAGCTTGGTAACTCATTTACAATGACAACTGTTGATAAGGAATTATCAGATGGTACATCTGTAGTTAATAATCTTATGCTTGATACTAATCTTGCAAGCTATAAGGATTCTGTTATAACTCAGACAAATGAAGCTTTGAAGGTTGCATCTTTGTCAGATGACTTAGAGACAGAGTACAATTATATGAAGTGGAATCTTGCACATTATAAAGACAATAATGTAGAGAAGTCATATGTTAAGGATCTTGTTAAGAAGTATGGCGAGGATGCTATAACACCAATTAACAGATATATGCAGTTCTCTAATATCGGAGTTGAGACAGAGAGCAAGGCTGGTGACGGACATAAGGTATCTGATGTTAAGAATTATGTTGTAAATGGTGGTTCTGACAACGGAACAGCATATAGAATATGGGCTTCTGAGGATGATATCGTTGTCGATGACGAGTATATAACTACTGTAATTGATGAGGATGGAAATTCAGTTACCAAGACAATTAAGAATGCTAATGTAACAGGTATTATCATTACTAAGGGAGATGTTTCATTCTCTGATAATGTTAAGTCATTTACAGGTATGATTATCGCCGGCGGTAAGATATATGTTGGTAAGAATATGACCAATATCAGTTCAGCATCAGCTACATGTCGTGAAATTTTAAGACAGTGTGCATCATCAGATGCAGCTGAGTGTGTATACTTTATCAATATATTCAAGGAATACAACAGCAAAGAGGACTCATCAGGAGAAGCAGCTGCTGGCAAGGAGAATAAGGTTGGTATAGATACAATTGGTTACACAGATGTTGTAAGCGTTGAGAACTGGATAAAGAATGTGGGAGGTGCCTATGACGAGAACTAATAAGGCAACACTGCATGATAATAATGGATACTCTTTGGTCGAGATGATTATAACGATTGCAATTATAGTGATTATGAGTGGTATATCATTTGTAACAGTTTCTATGATCAACTCGGCTAAAGCTAAAGATGCTTCGGTTACATTTGAATCGGAGTTGTCTGATATGATTACTAAAACTAAGAATCAGGTATGCATAGTAAATGGCAAGAGTAAGCCTTCATATAGCTCATGTTTAATGATATATAAGGCGTCTGATAATAACTACTATGTTAAGAAAGGGTACTATAATCCGGCTGGTTCAGGTTTATCTGAGACAAATGCAGCAAGTGTAAACATGGATGCCATGTATATCTTTATAAACGAAGAAAACTTAAATGATGGTAAAGGCAAGGGACTTTCCAGCAGAGTTAAGATAGGTTATAGAGATAATACTATAGCGGGTTCAACAGAACAGACTATTGAATATACAGATAATGCTAGTGATAAGAATTATATTGTATATGATAGAAATGGAAGATGCCTCGAGGGATATGGCGTTTATAGGTTTTACAAGAAAAATGGTAATGTCATCGCTGATGTAACTATTCAGAAGAATGGCAGCCACCAATCAAATTAGATAAGGAGTGATGAACGGTGAGAATGAAAAAAAACAATAACGGCTTCACTCTGGTAGAGCTTATTATAGCTATTGCTATTTTGGCATTTTTGATGACTGCAGTAAGTGCATTTATGAGTTCTGGTGTGTTGAGCTTCAAGAAGGCGAAAGCTGATATTACGGTTCATACTTCAGCACAGGATGTATATGACAGTCTTACAGATGCTATAATGTCAGCAAATGATATAATAATCTATGGATATCTTGTGGATGGAACGATGGCTGGCACAGCTACAGGAGAGCTTAGTTTTTCAAAGAGTGGCGATGCAGCAGGAGTAAATCTTGAAGGACCATATTATTTTGTAAGAGATGAAAAGCAAAAAGATTTTCTTAAGAGTGGACAGTTTAAGTATACTGAGAAAGATGAGACAACCGGTTTAGATACTGAAAAAACTGACAGCTATAATCTAAACAGAGAGTATGACGGAGCAGCAGAGGTTAAGACCTATGAAGAGTTAAGTGCTGCAGCACCTGATGCTAAGATTTATGTTAAGAAGATTATTATTGAGAGAGCAAAGCCTATTGATAAAACAACGCTTGATGCATCAACATCATATGGAGATGGAACCTATTACAACAGTAATTTTGAAACAGGAAAAGCATATTCTATAATTCCACAGCTAGAGTCAATGGAAGTACGTGATGGTATGATTTATCAGTCTGGAGATAAGGTTACCTCAGCAAATGGCGATGTATACATTATCAATGATACAGAGCGTGATATTATATCCTTTAATAAGGAATGTATGTATTATGAGACAGAATATGAGTTTATGGATAAGCTTGATAATTCATACAAGTATGATAATCCATCTAGTGCATTTAAGAACACAGATTACACAAGTGATTCTTATAAGTCATCAATGAGTCCTTATACATATAGTGAATCACTTAGCTATGTAACAGTTGGTGCAGATCCAGATGCAGGAGAGACTGCAACAGGTTGTGTTGCTACTCTTGATGTGGATAGAGGAGCCATTCAGTTTGACTTATATTTTTCTGATAAAAACATGACATACACAACACTTGGTATGGTTAATTTCAGAAACAGTTATGTATTAAAGGCAAAAAAGTAAGGGGAGGTCAAAAGCAAAATGAATAGGAAAAAGAAAATTACAATTTCATTTATGGCTGTATTATTGGTTATGGCACTTGCTGCAACCATTGTCTCCTTTTCTCTTGCCGGAAATAATGGAGACGATGATCAGACAACCACAGATGAATTACTTGCTGCGGCAGATGCTAATTCAAAGAGCTTAAAAACAATTATTGATTATATAATTGAGAATTCATACAGCACAACAGCAACAGATACTATGTATCATATAGTTGAAATTGGTTCTGGACCTGCTTCTACAAAGCAGTCAACATTAGATGCTTTTACATCAGCAGCTAATCCAGCAGCACTTTCAGCATTTGCAGATTGCGTATTGAATGGTAACCATTCAAATAATCTTGCAAAAGATGGCGATGTATATAAATTGATGGAGGCAGGTAAGATTGATTACCAATACTTTGATGGTACAGATGCTTCAACAGCAGATGCAGCTTGTCAGGCAGTTGCCTCAGCAGATTTTATGTATGTTAGCAACTCAGCAACAGAAGCCTTCGCAGATGGAAATGATTTGCAGGATAAGCTTTATGATGCGATTAAAATTTATGTTAATCAGCAGTATCGACCACTTGTTATAGATTCACCAGAGAGTGGAATCGAAACACCATCAGTAAAGTATACAAGCTTTGCAGATTTGGTTTCTAACTATTATGATACAGTTGGTGGTAAGTATTATACCTATGGATGGGAAAATACAACTCCTGCATCTACATTCTTCAGTACAACAATGGGAGAGACACAGTACATAGGTATTAACAGTACGTCAGCACAGTACAATTGGGGTACAATCTATACAGGTAGTGATTTAGGTACATCACATAAAGTTGCAAAGATTTTGACAATAAGCTCAGATACGGCAACGAGTTATGCAGTACAGGATATGGTATTGGATAACTGTAGTCTGGTAGATGATACTTCTGATTTATGGATTGATGGTTCGACACAGGTTACGACAGCAAACAATATATATAGTATAGCTGGTTCTCCTTTCCTTGCAGGTGCATATAGCCAACGTTATATGAATCCAAGACCGGAATACGTACAGGTTGATAAGACCACACTTACTGATTCGGATGGAGATGGAGTATTTACAATTGATACAAGCATTGATTTCTCACAGTATGACCTTATATTAGTTGAGAAAGATTGTGCATCAGTTGGTGGCACTGGTCGTATTGACATGGCTTCCTTCAATGCATTATTATCAGCAATGTATGCAGATAACCATATAATTTATGATCAGAGCATTGTTGGTAACAATTCAGGCAGTGGTGCTTCAGGTGGTTCAACTGTTGTATCAACTGGAGAGAAATACCAGGAGTTATTCAACTTAGTTGCTACTGTAAACACAAAGGGTAACGGATATGTTGCAAAGGATTCTAATATAATGGTTACAACAACCAAGGAATTCAATGCGATTATTTCTTCAACAGCTACAGCAGATTCTTGCAAGGTAATTGCAGATTTAATTAATGCATCAGCTTGGAGAAGCATAGGTGGTAAATCAAAATCTAATACATATATGGTATTAGAGATTCAGCCTTGTTATCCTATTAATGAGCAGATAGCTAATAAGAAAAACAATTATTATACAAATCCAAGTGATGTTGCCAACAATAAGACAGCAGAACAGTTAGGATATACAACTAAGCAGGTTACACTTGCAGACGGAACAACAACAACCAAGATTGATGACAGTCAGGTTACAACTTCATCTAAAGAGTTTTACAATTGGGAGTTGTCTGAGGCAATGGTTGCCGATTCACTTGGTATAGATGCCTCACAGGTAGTTATTAAGCATATGTCAACTGAAGAATTCGCTTGTAATAAGGGTGAGATTCTCGGTAGCTATGACATGATTTATATAGGTGGTAATACTACAGCTCTTAAGCCAGCTGAGGACAGAGCAGGTGTTTTGGCACTGAATTCTGATGGTTCCACAGCAACACTTGGAACTAAGGCTGCTAATATGGCACAGACACCTACATATTTCATGTATTCACATAATGGTGATACAGTTCCTGTAGATTTCACAGGATATGCGAAGCTTGATTCTAACCCACAGTTAAAAACAGGTTCGGCTGTGCAGACTATAGGAAATAACGGCAAAATGTCATTTGCACAGTTAACAGGTAATGATTTAAGTTATACAAATTATACGGATTTAGTTGATTATATTGATGCTGGAATGCCTATAGTATTTAGTGATACGGTAACTCTTGCATATAAGATTGCCAGAGATGATGGATATTTACAGAATACAATAGATCCTGATTCTAATATGTATAAGCTTCTTAATTATTGCTATGATAAGACATATGATGAAAATGATACAAGGCTTGCCGATAATAATCAGATACAGTTTAATTTAAATGTGGATTATACGGAGTTATCTGATAGTGATAGTGGACGTCTTGGCACTACATCTATGGTTACAGTGTTAAATGATACACAGGCTGATATTTTATCTACAGCATATAATGATGGCAAGAAGAGACCAAAGCTTGCAATAAAGGAGAGCCCTGTACAGTATAATCTGTCAGATCCTAATACTAAGCTTAGTGCGGGACCTATTAATTTCGCTTATGATGTAACTGGTACAACAAGCTATGTTGCCAAGCTTTATTTAGATGATGATGCTAACAGCGTATTTGCTGATAATGAGGTTTTTGCACAAAGTACAACAGGAACTTTGACATGTGATTTATCAGCCTTCAAGGGCGGTCCTGTATATTGGAAGTTAGAGATAACTTCGGTAGACGGACAGAAGGTTAATACAACAGGAACATTTTATATCAAGCCTAAGTCAGATGAGAAGACGGATATTCATGTATTACAGCTCATTCCTGATAATTTGTCTATAGGTGCACAGAGTACGATGTCACTTTACTTCTGTACAGAATGTCAGCGTTCATATTCACAGGTAGAGTATAATCCGTTATCTGTAGGTAACAGATTGTCCGATGGTGCATTATATGCTTCAGCTGATGGATCTACTTCATTTGGAGATCAGTACACAGATAAGTATGGCTTTGAGGAACAGACCGGAAGACATATATATATGGGTAAGCATCAGCATACATTTGGTATTGTAAATTATGATGACAGCTTAGCTAATACAAGCTCAGCAAATGGTACAGGCCGAGACGACTGGGATTATAACCTTGCAGATGAGCTTAAGGATTTATATGATTTCGATATTGATATAATGACAACTTCTGAGTATGAGAGTTTGGCAAACGAATTATTTGATTACTTTGATTCAAGCTTCATATTTGATGCAGATGGCAAGCTGACAGTAGATGGCTCAGGAAATCCTAGAACAACAGATACCAGTACATTAGGTGCCGGGGAGACTGCAAAGCCATTTTATACAGATGCAGCAAAGACTAAGATAGATCCTGTTGTTGCCAAGGCTGTTATTGAAGCAGAGGAAAAGCGTGCAACTGAAGCAAAGACCAAGCTCGATGCATTTACAGATGATGGTTCAGATGGTGGTACTAAGGGAGACCTTCAGTTAGCACAGGATGAACTTAATGCAGTTCTTACTAATATGATATCTAATTGTGGCGATGCATATGATAAGAGCGAGCTGCAGAGAATTCTTGATTATGGTACTGATGATATAATTGGAAATGAGTGTTATAATGACCTCTTCAATATCCAGGGTATCACAACATATAAGGGAAGCTCAAAGTGGCTTAATTACTGTACTGGTGAATATAGAGCAGAGCATGAGCTTGTATTACCTGCGGGTTATACCAATTTAACATTTTCTGCATACAGAACTGCTAATAATATTGGCACTAGATTCTCTGGATATGAGTATTATTATCAGGTATATGCATTAGCTTGTGACCAGAAGCTTTATCTTAGTGATGAATATAAGGATGCACTTCGCAAGGCAAAGTATCTTGATAACTGGTTACTTGGAACATATGATTCTATAATTGTAGGACCAGCAGAGAACTTTAATAATGATGATTTATATGGTGAGAAGAATTATGATACAGCAGCATGGTATGAGATGCCGGGCTTGTATGATTTAGCAGAGTATGTTGAGAATGATGGTTCAATAATTCTCTTCCATGAGACACTCTCAAGATATACTAATACCGGAACTACTAATCTTACCAAAGCATTGCTTGGAGATTTTGGTAATAATCCTAGCCATATGACACTTGATACGGATTTAGTTGGTGATGGAAAGAGCATTGAGGTTAAAAACAAGGTTAATCCATCTTCAGGTGGTGTGAGTGCCTTGAAGCTTAAATTTACAACATCTAATGGTGCGGTATTCTCAGGTGATATTAATAACTTTAATGTTAATTCTGAAACACTTAATTATTCGGTTACAAATAATAATGGAACCTACATGGGTGGAACATTGTCATCAACCGGTTCCTTAAGCTCTGTTGGTGATATTACGGTGAATGTAAGTGTAGATGTACCAAATGGAGATAGTATAGCATCAGCAAGTTTGGATTATTCATATACCATATATTATCCGGCTGCAAGTTATAACATCAAGGCTACAGCTACAATAGCTGCTGATGGTAAATCAATTACATTCAAATTGCCTAATTATTATACACAGAATGTTACAGCGTCAGATATACATTATCTGCCTTATAAGACATCAGATGGATATGATTCAAATCGTTATTACTTAACTAATTTGTCATATAGAGATAATAATGATTCTGCAAAATACGCTACATGGTCAGCTGACATGAATACTGCTACAGAATCATGGAGAAACTTTAACTCATATTACTATGTACCAATGTTATTCTCAAGTACACAGTTTTTTGATGAAGGTGGTTCTGGTAAAGGTAATGCATCTCCTTACAAGTATGGTGAGTTTTCATGGGCACTTGCTGCAAAGTGGGCTAACTCAGCAAATGGTTTGGATTCAGGTAATGCCGGAAGTAGTGTAGCAACTAGAAATAACGATGGTATAGTAACAACATATCCATTTACGTTGTCTGATGAGCTTCACATATCAGGTACACATCCATCGGCATATGGACTTGATATAGAAAGTGATGATATGACGGTATGGTACTCACTTGCAGGTGGAACAAATTCAACAACGGATGCAAAGAAGCATAGCTCTATATATGCAGCTACACCTAATGATGGTGCAGATAACTACTTTATCTATTCTTATGGTAATGTATACTTCTGTGGAACCGGTCATACAACTGTAACAGGTATGCACAGAAAGAATAATGATGAGAGAAAGCTTTATATTAATGTTATCTGTAGTGCAATACGTAACAGCGTAAGACAGCCATCTATTGATGTATATGATTATGGTACAACTAAGAATGATGATATTAAGAAGGGTGACAATGGTTATATTTATGAAATAGATGATGAGACCGAATATCCTATCTTTACATTCCGCTCTATAGTGGATGAGGAGGCTAAGATAAGCACCGTTGAGTTGTATTATAAGTTAGATGCAGATAATCCAACAAATGAGTTCATTGAGGGTAAAGATGTACGAATTGTAAGCTGGGATGGCGATGCAGTTAAGTCAGGACAGCTTGTAAATGTAAGCAGCACAATTGGAGCATTGAAGCTTCTTGATAGTTACTTTGAACCATATGGTGGTAATTATACTTATATTGTAATTAAGGTAACTGATGATAAGGGTAATGTTACTTATCAGCGTATACAGATTATCCGTAAGGCACATCTGTTTGATTTAACTTAAGTAACATAAATTATCTTTTATAGAACTTAATACAGTTAAAATGATGAGCCGGAGAATTATTCTCCGGCTCATTTGTAATATATATTATCTTTTTATAATTTATGTGAAGAATTATAAAGAGCAGAAGAGTGGTACAATAACAATATAGAAGCAAATAAAAAAGACAATCATTATAGATTGTCTTTTTTTGAGTGCGGATAACAGGAGTTGAACCTGCACGGGTGTTCCCACTAGAACCTAAATCTAGCGCGTCTGCCAATTCCGCCATATCCGCATATTAAATGCATAAAAAAATGAGCCACGGGGGAATCGAACCCCCGACAACTTGATTAAAAGTCAAGTGCTCTACCGACTGAGCTAGTGGCCCGTATTTGTTAAAATAAAAAAAGCTGGGCTAGTTGGATTCGAACCAACGAATGCAGGAGTCAAAGTCCTGTGCCTTACCGCTTGGCGATAGCC
>CAKRCW010000007.1 GCA_934309145.1 uncultured Lachnospiraceae bacterium
ATATTCCGGGACGTTTGCGACAGCCGGCACTTAATGAGTGCGAAGCACGAATTTAGTACCGATGCTCGGAGCAATCAAGCGAAAGCGGTCCCGGAATATACCCTGTTACAATCCCCCCGGAGTCATCAGTCCAAAAACATCAACATATATGTCTATATTTTAAATGAAAACAATATATTTATATAAAGACATAATGTATTGAGAATGATATGAAAAAAATACTTAGCTTATTTCTTGCAGCTTTATTGTGCATATGTACCTACAATCCATATGTTTATGCAGATGGTAAAAGACCGGATAACTCTGAGCTTTATTCATTATCTGCTGCGATGATAGATGGAGATACGGGAAGAGTTTTGTATGAAAAAAATGGCGATGATATAAGGGCAATGGCAAGCACAACTAAAATAATGACTCTTATACTTGCCCTTGAGTATGGAAATGATGAGGATGTCGTTACGGTGAGCTCATATGCGGCAAAGATGCCTGATGTGCAGCTTGGAATATGTGAGGGGGAGCAATATTATATGCGTGACCTTATATATTCCATGATGCTTGAGAGTCATAATGATTCTGCAGTTGCGATAGCTGAGCATGTAGGCGGAGATGTCTCTCATTTTGCTTGTATGATGAATCAGAAGGCGAGTGAGATAGGTCTTAGTCATACATATTTTATAACCCCAAATGGACTTGACGCAAAAGATGAGAAGGGTACTCACAGCACAACTGCAATAGAGCTTGCTCTTATTATGAAGTATTGCATTATGGATTCTCCCGCTGCCGATAAATTTATTGCTGTGTGCCAGACGAGGGATTATTCATTTTCAGATTATGAGGGTAAGAGACATTTTTCAGTACATAACAAGAACAGATTTCTTGATATGATGCAGGGTGTTATTGCAGGAAAAACCGGATTTACCGCTGATGCCGGATATTGTTATGTCGCTGCATTAAATAGGGATGGAAGGACATACATAATTGCATTGCTTGGTTGTGGCTGGCCGGGAAACAAGGGATATAAGTGGGCTGACTCAAAGAAGCTTTTTGAGTATGGAATAGCTGCGTATGACAAAGCGGTTGTAATAAATAATGATTATAAAACATGTAGCATAGACGTATTAAATGGAATTGAGGGGGATTGTACAGAAACTTATATAAAGGATGCCGACATTAATCTATTAATGTGTGGTGATGATATGGTTGAAATCAGGGAGAACATTCCGGAAAGCATGGAAGCACCGGTTAGCAGTGGTGATATTGTAGGGAGTGTTGATATATATGTAAATGGAGAGCTTTACGACAGCTTAAATGTGTATGCAGCAGAAAGTATTAACCGCGTGAGTCTTATACATTATATGAAATGTGTGATATCGGATTTTTTATTGTGAGTATAAAATAAACATTTTAATGGTTACGCATATAATAAAGTATCGTAAGGAGGATTATTATTTTGAATATAGGCAGTATATGTGTATATGGTTCAGACGGGAGAATGGACTATGTTGCACAGACTCTTTATCATTATGGATATGACGTATGCAGGGATATAAGTTTGGCTGCTTCTAACTCAGTTATAATAATGCCACCTCCGTGTGGAGATAAAATGATGGCAGAGATATTGCCGCATATAACTGAGGGCTGTGTGTTGTATGGCGGTATGGTATCTAATCGTTTCAGACATGAGTGTGAGCTTATAAATGTTCCAATATATGACTATTTAAAATGGGACAGCGTTACAGAGCAAAATGCCATTTTAACGGGAAAGGGAATAATTAAGCAGGCTGCTCTGTCAGGAGCGGTAATTGAGGGAAGTGATTGTCTGGTGACCGGATATGGATTCTGCGGTAAGGCTCTTGCACATCTGCTAAAGGAATGTGATGCTGATGTTGACATTATGGTAAGACGTAAAAACCTCGCAGATGAAATACGTTATTATGGATATGGCTTTGTTGATATGAAGGAAAAGACAGAACATTCATTTTTTAAATACAGCTATATATTCAATACCATTCCGGCTATGGTTATAGATGATATGTTAATTGATAAATTAAGCAGAAATGTGATGATATTTGATATAGCTTCTAAGCCTGGCGGAACAGATTTTAGTTATTGTGAAAAGAAGGATATATATGCTGTAAACAGTCTTGGGATTCCGGGGAAGGAATACCCTAAAGAGGCAGGGGAGATAATAGCCAATGCTGTTATATCCGACATGACGAGAAACTAATCCCTTACGAAAGTATATTTTGAAAGGTTATAATATGAAATTATCAGGGTGCAACATTGGATTTGCCATAACAGGCTCATTTTGTACTTTTGATAAAATAATACCTCAAATAGATGTTCTAAAGGATGAAGGAGCGAATGTGATTCCAGTTTTTTCATTTCATGCTTATAACATGGATACTAGATTTGCAAAGGCACAGGACTTTGTGAAAAAGGTAACAGATACAGCCGGACATGAAGCAATAAAGACTATACAGCAGGCGGAACCGGTAGGACCATCAAGAATGTTTGATATTATGGTTATAGCACCATGTACAGGAAATACTGCAGCAAAGCTTGTAAATGGAATTACTGATACACCGGTTTTGATGGCAGCAAAGGCTCATATGAGGAATAATCGTCCGCTTGTTATAGCTATATCGACTAACGATGCTCTTGGAATTAATTTCCAGAATATTGGAAAGCTTATGGTTATGAAGAATATATATATGGTTCCATTTGGGCAGGATAATTATAAATTAAAGCCTAATTCTATGGTAGCAAGTCTTCCAAAATTAAAGGAAACAATAGAGTGTGCATTAGATGGAACCCAGCTGCAGCCGGTTATAATATAAAAATAAACTGTCACAGCCCTGATTTATAAATAGGGTGTGACAGTTTTTATTTGTGACGCTATATTGACAATGAATACTTTCTCATCCAATAATCAATCTGCAGGAGATAGGCAACCATCTGTGGCCCTGCCATCAACTGTCCATACCAAGGCTTTCCATATTCCTTAGGCTTATCTAAGAACTGTTCAACTAATGGGATATTCAGGTAACTCCTAAGCGGTGATGCTGTGTCAGATAGAACCTCCTTTAACCGCTTAACCAATATCTCCTCATATTTAGGATGGTAAGTCTTAGGATAAGGATTCTTAGGTCTGTTTAATATGCTGTCAGGAAGTAAATCCTTGCAGGCGTTTCTGAGCAGACTTTTTGGAATATTATTTACGCATTTCATTTCCCATGGAACATTAAATACATAATCAACTATTCTGTAATCAGCAAAAGGTACCCTTGCCTCTAAACCATGGTGCATTGAAGTTCTGTCCATTCTGTCAAGTAAGGTCTGCATAAACCATCGGATATTGAGGTATGATACACGTCTTCTGCTGATTTCAAGCTCATTTTCTTCAGGCAGTATATCTATTTCTGAGAGGGAACGCTCATAAGCATTTGCAATATATTGCTCCATGTGCAGAGCTGCTGCAAATTCAGGATTCAGTATGGATTTTCTGAAGCTTATGTCACGCATCCACGGAAATGTACCTGCCTTTAGCATTTCTTCCTTGTGAAACCAAGGATAACCGCCAAATATCTCGTCAGCACATTCACCTGTTAAGGCTACCTTATGTTTTTTTGCCACCTCACCGCAGAAGTAGAGAAGAGATGAATCCACATCAGCCATGGTAGGCAGACATCTTGAGTCTACAGAATCGTATAATAAGTCGGCAAGCATATCGTAGCGGCAGGTAAGATAAGTGTGGTTAGTGTTTAAGTAGTCCTTCATAATGTCAACATATGGCCTATCCTGACTCGGCTGGAAGCTGTTTGCCTTAAAATGTACATTATTATCCTCATAGTCAAAGGAGTAGGTATCTAATTGTTCTCCCTTGTTCATATATTTGCAGCATATGGATGTTACTATTGAGGAGTCAATTCCACCTGATAAAAATGTACATATTGGTACGTCCGAAATCATTTGCCGGTGAACACTGTCGGTGACAAGCCATCTGGTCTTTTCTATTGTTTCCTCGTATGAGTCAGTGTGTGGAACACTTCTTATTCTGTAGTATAAGCGTTTTGTTATGCCTGAGTGTGAGCATACTACATATTCTCCCGGAAGAACCTCTTTTATCCCTGAAAACACGCCGCATCCGTATGTTTTTGCAGGACCAATTGTAAATATCTCGTTGAAGCCATTTATACTTAATCTAGGTCTTACCCTTGGATATTCAAATAGTGTGTCAATTCTAGAGGCAAATACTATTGTGCTCTCAATCTCAGTGTAATAAAGGGGCTTTATTCCGAAGTGGTCTCTGAAAAGATATAGCGTATTTCTCATTTCATCATATATAGCTATCGCAAATATACCATTTAGATGAGTCACGAAATCTGCACCCCAATGTATGAATGCCTTGCAGAGTACCTCCGTGTCCGATTTTGTGTCAAATGTGTAGCCTAAGTCCAAAAGCTCATTTTTTATATCGCGGTGGTTATATATTTCACCGTTATAGATAATATGATATGGCATTTCGTTATTTATCACTTTGATGGGCTGTCTGCCTGTATCAAGGTCAATAATAGAAAGTCTTGTGTGGGCGAGACAGCAGGAACCGATTATCGAAAATCCCTGTTCATCAGGCCCACGCATTTTCATGCTGTTTATCATGTTTCCAAGTATTTTGAAATTGCTCTTTGGATTGTCTGAATAGTTTTTCTTTGGATTATAATACCCGGCTATTCCGCACATGTTTACCCTCTATAACGCATTTATTATATAATATTCAGTATTGATAAATATGTATTCATAATTTTAAATGTGACAAATATAATTATAGTAATAATCAATATGGACAATTTTATGAAGAAAATAATAAGTATATTTTTATGTGCAGCCTTGCTTGTCTTTTATATTAATCCCATACCGGTTAATGCAGAGGAGACAGAAACGGATATACTTTCGCTTGAGTCAAAATCTGCAATACTCATAGAGGTGGCGAGTGGTCAGGTTATATATGAAAAAAATCCTGATGAGATGTTAAGACCGGCATCTGTGACTAAGATCATGACGCTGCTCCTCATATTTGAGGAGATAGAGGCTGGAAATATGTGCTTTGATGATATTGTCACAGTTACAGAACATGCAGCTTCAATGGGTGGTTCGCAGTGCTTTTTTGAGGCGGGAGAACAGCAGACAGTTCAGGATATGATAAAATGTATAGAGATAGCCTCAGGAAATGATGCCGCAGTAGCTATGGCAGAGCATATTGCGGGAAGTGAGCAGGCGTTTGTTGACATGATGAATAAGAGGGCTGCTGAGCTTGGTATGGTGAATACGCATTTTGAAAATGCATGTGGACTTGAGGCTGAGGGACATCTCACAACAGCGAGAGATATAGCAATTATGTCGAGAGAGCTTCTTTTTAATCATCCTGAGATTAAGGACTATTCAACAACATGGATGGATTCAATAACACACAAAACCAAAAGGGGCGAGTCACAGTTTGATCTTGCCAATACAAATAAGTTTTTGAACCAATATACAGGGGCTACCGGTCTTAAAACCGGATATACCTCTCAGGCAAAGTATTGTATGTCGGCATCAGCGAGCAGAAATGGAGTTGAGCTTATAGCTGTTATTATGGGGGCTGAGACTAAGGAAATAAGAAACAGTGAGGCTGGAAAGCTGCTTGATTATGGATATTCCAAGTGTAAAACTTATACGGACACAGAGGTTTTACCAGATGATTTTAGTGTTAAGGTAAAATATGGTACAGAAAAATATGTACCATATGAGAATTGTGACACTCATGAAATGGTTTTAGTCGATAAAAATCCTGAAGATATCAGTAAGGAGGTAATTCCATATAACAATCTGTGTGCACCTGTCCATAAGGGAGATATTATAGGTGCTGTTCAATACAGCTACAATGGAAATCTTATAGATGAGGTTCATATATATGCGGCTGAGGATATTGAAAAGCTGACATTTGGATATAGTCTTAAAAATGTAGCTAAGAAATTATTTATGGCAAAGTAGAGTTATATAGTATATAATATTTGTTGATAAACAGATTATATATGGGGGATTAAATGGCTGAGATAATAAGTATAATATGTATATGCATTTTAGTTATGGTAGTGATAGTAATTATATGCAGCATATTAGAATGTAAAAAACTGACTATTAAAGCGTATGATGTTTGCTCTGAAAGACTGCCGGCCTCTTTTGATGGATATAAGATAATGGTGCTGGCAGATTTGCATAATATGATAAATGATGGTCGTGATGAGACCATAATTAATTACATAAAAGAGAATAAGCCGGATATTATTGTTCTTGCAGGTGACATGATAGTCTGTACAAGGGAGGCGGAGGATGATAATATGCGAACTGCTTCCTTCCTTAGCAGGCTGTCAGAGCTTGCTCATTGTTATTATGGTTATGGTAATCATGAGAAAGGTTTAGAGGAGGCGGTTCATG
Organism: uncultured Lachnospiraceae bacterium; assembly: GCA_934309145.1. Classification (GTDB taxonomy): domain Bacteria; phylum Bacillota; class Clostridia; order Lachnospirales; family Lachnospiraceae; genus Coprococcus_C. The sequence goes on from CAKRCW010000007.1 coordinate 6,478, forward strand.
GTGTACCTGTGGATTCCTTTGCCAGATATAAGGATAAGCTTTCGGATTGCAGTGGAATCAGGCTTCTTGACAATGAAACTATAGAGATTAAGAAAGGAAAGGATGCTATTAAGCTTTCGGGTCTTAATATTGATATTGATTATTACAAGAGGCTTATACCGACAAGGCTTACTAAGGCTTATATTGATGATAAGCTTGGAAGTAAAGTGCCTGAGGATTACGTTATACTTATAGCACACAATCCGGATTATTATAAGACCTATGCAAGATGGGGTGCGGACCTTGTCTTTTCGGGACATAATCATGGTGGGCTTGTGAGATTTCCTTTGGCAGGTGGTATCATATCACCTAAGCTGCATATTTTTCCAAGGTATGATTATGGAAAATATGAAGATGGCAATACGACAATGCTTGTATCCGGAGGAATGGGAGCACATTCAATAAAGATAAGAGTTAATAATGTTCCTGAGTTATTGCTTGTAACATTGAGAAAAAAGAGTGAATAAGCATGCACATTATTATTGAAAAAAAAGGTAATTTAATATATGATATGCATGATTATTAAGGAGAATAAGAGGGTTACCATATGGAAAAAGAAAAATTATTTGAGGATCCATATATTGATGAATCAGTGTATAGATTCAAGCGTAAGAAGAGATTAAGAAGAATAGTGGTTTATTCAGTTCTTGGAGTGCTTGTATTGGTATATCTTGTTGGGGCAGGATATTTCAGTACGCATTTTTCTAATAACACTACACTTAACGGATATGATGTATCATATAAGACGATATCTGAGGTTGATGAAATTTTACATTCAGATATGGATGCATATTCACTTGATGTAGAGTTCACTAATGGAACGGAGAAGATAAATAATGGTGATGGTTCGCTTTGCCTTGAATTAGAAGAGAGTGTTAAGAGTATAAAGAACAGACAGACACCATTTTTGTGGTTTCTATATTTATTTGATAATAGCAAATTTAATGTGAAGTATAATGCAGTATATAATGAAGCAGAGATGAAAAAATATATAAGCAATATGCCTTACATGAAAACTTATAATATGGAGCCATCCACTAATGCAAGAGTTCGTATGGAGGATGGAGAGGCTTATATTGTTGACGATATAACTGGTACAGAGCTTAAAGCTGACAATGTGTATAGTGCGGTATTTAAGGCACTTAATTCAGTTGAGGCTTCAGTTGACCTTTATTCAAATAATTGTTACATACCAGCTAAGATTACAGTTGATTCAGAGGTTATCGCAAAGGGACTTGCGAGTGCAAATGATTATCTTTCAATTAAGGCACAATATGATTTTGATGGTTATATAGTTGATATTCCTAAGGAAGATTTATCTACACTTGCCTATATAAATGACAATGGAAATGTCGTTGTGAGTAAGACAAATGTTGCAAGCTATGCAAAGAAATTTGCTGAAAAATACAGTACAAGCTATACAGAGAGAAACTTCAAGACGCATGACAGAAGAACAATCAAGGTCTATGGAGGCTATTATGGCTGGCTGCTCGATTCTGAGAAGGAGTCGGAGGAGTTATACGAACTTTTGTGTAAGGGCGAGGATTTCAAGAAGGAGCCTGCCTGCGACCACAAGGGTTATACATATGGCGAGGATAACGATATAGGTGATACATATGTTGAGGTTGACTTAGCTAATCAGAAGGTATACGCATATGTTGATGGCAGGCTTAAGGTTGAGACAAGCTGTGTTTCAGGAAATACAAGTGCAGGACATAATACGCCGGGAGGTTTATACGGGCTTACATATAAGGCTATGAATGTAACACTTAAAGGTGCTGACTATGAGTCTCCCGTAACCTATTGGATGCCATTTAATGGTGGAATTGGTTTACATGATGCAACGTGGAGAAGCCGTTTTGGCGGCTCAATATATTACTATAGTGGTTCACATGGCTGTGTCAATCTGCCATACAGTGCCGCTGCTGATATTTATAGCATTGTTGAGGCTGGAATGCCGGTTGTATGTTATTGGGATTAAGAATACGGAGGTTTCATTATGGGACAGAGCATATTACAGACTGCATATGGAAGCATAAAGGAAAAAGTGAACATAAAGCCGGACATTGCACTTGTGCTTGGCTCAGGGCTCGGTGGCTTTGCAGATAAGATAGAGGATAAGGTGTGTATTCCTTATAGTGATATAACAGGGTTTCCTGTATCGACAGTAGCCGGACATGCAGGAATGTTTGTGATTGGACATGTAGGAGATAAGAATGTAATAGCAATGCAGGGAAGAGTTCATTACTATGAGGGATATTCTATGGAACAGGTTGTCATGCCGATAAGACTTATGCACATGCTTGGAGCTGACAATATTTTGCTCACTAATGCAGCGGGTGGCATAAATGAGAGCTTTAAGCCAGGTGACCTTATGATTATAGATGACCAGATAACAAGCTTTGTTCCATCACCCCTTATAGGACCCAACGATGACAGTCTTGGAACCAGATTTCCGGATATGTCACAGGTATATAACAGAGAGCTTATCGATAAGATAAAGAATGTGGCAGATAAGAATAACATAGATATCAGGCATGGAGTGTATCTGCAAACAACAGGTCCAAGCTATGAAACTCCTGCTGAGATACGAATGTTTAGGACTCTTGGTGCTGATGCTGTAGGTATGAGTACGACCTGCGAGGCTATGGCTGCTGTTCATATGGGTATGAGAGTTGCCGGTGTATCCTGCATTACCAATATGGCAGCTGGAATATCTAAAGCACCGCTTAACCATAAGGAGGTAAGCGAGACAGCCAATAAGATAGCTAAGGAATTTGAATTACTTGTGAGAGAATTTATACTTTCATTATAGATATATCTTCTTATACATAAAGGATAGGGAGGACAAGATGGACAGAAGATTATTTAAACAATTAATTGACAGCAGAATAATTATGCTTGATGGAGCAACCGGAAGCAATCTCATGCAGGCTGGTATGCCTGTAGGTGTATGTCCAGAGCGTTGGATATTGGACAATCCAACCCACATAGTAAAATTACAGAGAGATTATATAAAGGCAGGAACTAATATATTGCTTGCTCCTACTTTTACAGCTAACAGAATAAAGCTTGCCGAGTATAATCTTCAGGATGATATAGTTGATATTAATAAGAGACTTGTTGCATTATCCAAGGAGGCTGTAGCCTTAGAGGGTTACAGAGGTTATGTGGCAGGAGACATGACAATGACAGGCAGACAGCTATATCCTGTCGGAGACCTTATGCTTGAGAAATTGATAGAGGTATATAAGGAGCAGGCGCAGATACTTGTAGATGCAGGTGTTGACTTATTTATTGTTGAAACTATGATGAGCCTTGCTGAGGCGAGAGCTGCTGTTATTGCAATAAGAGAAGTGTGTGATTTGCCAGTTATGGTTAGCATGACATTTAATGAGGATGGAAAGACCTTATTTGGTGCAACTCCTGAATCATCGGTTGTCGTGTTACAGTCACTTGGGGCTGACGCAGTAGGTGTTAATTGCTCTACCGGACCTAAGGAGATGGTATCACTCATAGAAAAGATGAGGGAATATGCAAAGGTACCTCTTTTTGCAAAGCCTAATAACGGAATGCCTGAGCTTATTGATGGTGAGACAAAATATACTATGACGCCTTCTGAATTTGCAGAATATGGTAAATTGCTTGTAGATGCAGGTGTGAGGGCTATTGGTGGATGCTGTGGTACTACACCTAAACATATAGCAGCCTTAAGAAAATATGTGAGAAATGCTGGTGCTGCCTCTTACTGTGATGTAAAAAAGAGAGTGTTATCAAGTGAAAGTACAGTTCAAGATATAGATTTAGATGGAAGATTTCTTGTAGTTGGTGAGAGAATTAACCCTACAGGTAAGAAAAAGCTACAGGCTGAGCTTCGTGATGGCAAGATGGACCTTGTTATCCATATGGCTGAGGAGCAGACTGAGTGTGGAGCTGATATCTTAGATATCAATATGGGTACTAATGGTATAGATGAGCTTGAGATGATTAAGCGTGCAATCTATGAGGTGACAGGAGTAACAGACAGGCCACTTTGTATTGACTCAAGCCATGTTAATATTATAGAGGAAGCTCTAAGAATATATCCAGGACGTGCACTTATCAATTCAATATCGCTTGAGGAGAAGAAGTGCAGACCACTTATGAAAATTGCTGCAAAATATGGTGCGATGTGTATACTTCTTCCTCTGTCTGACGAGGGATTACCGGAGACCATAGAGGAGAAAAAGGCTAATATAGAAAAGCTTATTCAGATTGCCGAGGAGGAGGGCGTTGACAGAGACAACTTAATTGTCGATGGACTTGTGGCTACGGTTGGTGCTAACCGGAAGGCAGCACTTGAGACATTAGATACGATTGCATATTGCAAGAATGAGCTTAAGATTCCTACCATATGTGGATTGTCCAATATATCATTTGGTCTGCCTGAGAGAATAAATGTCAACACTGCATTTCTTACAATGGCTATCGCATCCGGACTTACAATGGCTATATGTAATCCGGGACAGGCTATGCTTATGAATGCTGCTATAGCTGCTGACCTTCTTATGGCTAAGGAGAATTCAGATAACAACTATGTTGAGAGAGTTGTATCATTAGGAGATGCTGCAGCGGCACAAAAAACAGGCAGCAAGGGTGCAGCTGATATCACCGGAAGCAAGGTGTATATAGATGTTGTTAAAGGAAATAAAGCATCGGTAATAGATGACGTTAAGGAGCTTCTTTCAAATGGAGCTATGCCACAGGATATAATAGATAACGATTTGATACCGGCAGTAAATAAGGTCGGAGAGCTTTTTGAGACCAAAAAATATTTCCTTCCACAGCTTATTGCCGGAGCTACAGTTATGGATATGGCTATAGCATATATTACACCTTTGTTAAATATAGATCCTAACGCTGAGAAAAAGGGTACTGTTATAATGGCAACCGTAGAGGGAGATATTCACGATATCGGCAAAAACCTGGTGGTTCTTATGCTTAAAAATTACGGATATGATGTTATTGATTTGGGAAAAGACGTTCCTAAGGAAACAATAATTGAAACAGCAAAGAAACATAATGCTGATATTATAGGTCTTTCAGCTCTTATGACAACAACAATGATGAGGATGAAGGATGTAGTTGAAGTGGTAAAGAAAGAAAAGCTTCCGTGTAAAGTTATAATAGGAGGTGCTGTTGTATCTGAAAGTTTTGCCAAAGAAATAGGAGCTGATGGATATTCCAAAGATGCAAATGAGGCAGTTAAGCTTGTTGACAGACTATTGACAGAAGAAAGTTAAGAGGTTAAAATAAACCTTAACGAATTTTTGAGAAAAGGTGGACGTTTTACATGAAGAAAATGGTTTTATCATTACTTGTTGATAATACATCAGGTGTTTTGTCCCGTGTAGCTGGTTTGTTCAGCCGTAGAGGGTATAATATAGACAGCTTGTCTGTAGGTGTCACAGAGAATCCAAATTATTCAAGAATGACAGTGGCAGTAAGTGGTGATGACAGAATTTTAAGCCAGATTAAGAAACAGCTCTTAAAGCTTGAGGATGTGATATCAATCACAGAGCTCAAGGATGGAGAGTCAGTATGCAGAGAGCTTTTGCTTGTTAAGATTAAGGCATCACTTGAGGAGAGACAGCAGATTATCTCTCTTACAGATGTATTCCGTGCTAAGGTTGTTGATGTTGCAACAGATTCAGTTATGATTGAGATAACAGGTAATGTCAATAAGATAGAGGCATTTATATCACTTCTCGATGGATTTGAGATTGAGGAGATGGTTAGAACAGGTCTTACAGGTCTTATAAGGGGTAATGCCAAGATAAGCGAGTAGACTGTGACAACTTACGACGTCATTACTTTACACACAAAGTAATAACTATATAAATATTTTTACATATTTAAGGAGGAAATAGATATGTCAGCAAAGATTTTTTATCAGGAAGATTGTAACTTATCTCTCTTAGATGGTAAGACAATAGCAATCATTGGTTATGGTAGCCAGGGTCATGCACATGCTTTAAACCTTAAGGATTCAGGATGTAATGTTATCATCGGTTTGTACGAGGGCAGCAAGTCATGGGCAAAGGCTGAGGCACAGGGATTTAAGGTATATACAGCAGCAGAGGCTGCAAAGCTTGCAGATATTATTATGATTCTTATAAATGATGAGCTCCAGGCAGCTATGTATAAGAAGGATATCGAGCCAAACCTTGAGGCTGGTAATATGCTTATGTTCGCTCATGGCTTTAATATTCATTTTAACCAGATTATCCCACCTAAGGATGTTGATGTTACAATGATAGCACCTAAGGGACCTGGACATACAGTTCGTAGCGAGTATCAGGCAGGTAAGGGTGTTCCTTGTCTTATAGCTGTACATCAGGATGCTACAGGTAAGGCTCAGGATATGGCACTTGCTTATGCTCTTGGTATTGGTGGAGCAAGAGCTGGTGTTCTTGAGACAACATTCAGAACAGAGACAGAGACAGACCTTTTTGGTGAGCAGGCAGTTCTTTGCGGCGGTGTATGTGCACTTATGCAGGCTGGTTTCGAGACACTTTGCGAAGCTGGATATGATCCAAGAAATGCTTACTTTGAGTGTATCCATGAGATGAAGCTTATCGTAGATCTTATCTATCAGTCAGGATTTGCAGGAATGAGATATTCTATCTCTAACACAGCAGAGTATGGTGATTACATAACAGGACCTAAGCTTATCACAGAAGAGACAAAGAAGACTATGAAGAAAATCCTTAAGGATATTCAGGATGGTACATTTGCTAAGGACTTCTTGCTTGATATGTCATCAGCAGGTGGTCAGGCTCACTTCAAGGCACTTAGAAAGATTGCTGCTGAGCATCCATCAGAGAAGGTTGGAGAAGAAATTCGTAAGCTTTATAGCTGGAATGGTGAAGGAAAACTCATCGATAACTAAGATTTTTATTTACAGGGAGCCTGGGACGATGTGTTCCGGGTTCCCTTTTTTAATAACAGGAGGCACAACAATATGACTTGTCTTGAAGCACAATCTAATATTATGGCTTTTATTGATAAAAAACTGCCTGAGGAAAAGGTGGCTGATTTCGTGCGCCATATGAGGTATTGTAAGAATTGCTCTGAGGAATTGGAGATATACTATACTCTGATTGTTGGAATCAGGCAGGTTGATAATAATGAGGAGTTATCTCAGAATTTTAAGGAAGAGCTTGATAATGAGCTGACAAGATTAGAGCATAAAGCCAAAAAGGCAAAGAGATTTAAGATTTCAACATTTGGAGTTGTTTTTGTTGCGGCTGTAGTACTTATGTTTATATGCTACGGACGTGTACTTAACAAGGTATATAACATTGAACAGTTTATGATTAAACAGGAACAGGGTGCACATTACTTCTACGATTATTTTGGTGATGAGATAGATATGTGTAGTGATGATATAGTTGCCGATGCAAGACAGCGCTACAAACCTAAAGACTTGACATTTTATGAGAAAATAAGACTTTATAACGAAGAACATAAAGATGATATAGATGACGAAAATAGTGATGATACAGGAGAGACACAATATTATGAGTAAAATATTGCTGATAGATGGAAACAGTATTTTAAACAGAGCATTTTATGGTATACCAGAGCTTACAACTGCTGATGGCAGACATACTAATGCAGTTCTTGGATTCCTCAATATAGTTCTTAAGGTAATAGATGAGGAGCATGCCGATCATGTCTGCGTTGCTTTTGATTTGAAACATCCTACATTCAGACATGAGATGTATAAGGAATATAAAGGAACAAGAAAGCCAATGCCGGATGAACTTCGTGAGCAGGTTCCTCTTATTAAGCAGGTTTTATCAAGCATGAATATACACATGATTGAAAAGGCTGGTTACGAGGCGGACGATATACTTGGCACTCTGTCAAGAATTGCTGACAGAGAGGGCTATGAGGTTACAGTTTTATCCGGAGACAGGGATTTGTTGCAGCTTGCAACTGACAGAGTGTTAATAAGAATTCCTAAAACTAAGGCTGGAAAGACAGTGGTTGAATCATATCATGCAAAAGAGGTATGTGAGACCTATGGCGTAGATCCTGTAACATTTATTGATATGAAGGGGCTTATGGGAGATACATCAGATAACATACCGGGAGTGCCTGGAATAGGTGAGAAAACTGCCAGCAAGCTGCTTGTTACTTATGGTTCGATGGATGGTGTCTATGCGGCAGTTGATGATATGAAAAAGAGTAAGATGAGGGATAATCTCATTGAATATAGGGAACAGGCATATATGTCTAAGGTTCTTGCAACAATTAAGCTTGACTGTGAGCTTGATGATAAGCTTGAGGATATGAAGTATGAAAATCCGTTTAACGAAGAATCATACAAGATATTCGCTGACTTAGAGTTTAAGAGTCTTATGGGAAGATTTTCAGATTCAGACATGAAGCAGCCTGAATACAGTGTAGATTATAAGATTATATCTGATATAGATGCTTTTAAGGTTATGTCTGATGCTTTGCATAATGAGAAGAAAATAGGAAGCTCATGTATAGCTGGCAATGATGGTATAGTTTGCTGGTCTGTAAGTGCCGGTGCTAAGTCATATCTTGTCAGAGTTGGAAGTGAGATTACTGAGAATGTAATAAATGACCTGGTCAGTGAGCTTAATAATAAAAGTATAACTATTATATGTGATGACATTAAGAGTGAGCTGCCATATTTGTCTATCGATGAGAGCTATGATGTGTTTGACTGTGGACTTGCTGCATATTTAATTAATCCGCTCAAGGACAATTATTCATATGTTGACCTTGCCAGAGATTATATGCATATTGATGTCCCTGAGTATAAAGAGCTTGTAGGTAAGCAGGAAATAACATATTTCTCATTTGAAATAGATAACATTGCAAAGTATATGGCGTATAAGTCATCTATTCCTCTTGCAGTTGTTGATATGTTAGTGGATAAGCTCAGTAATATGGGCATGAAGGACCTTTACTATAATATAGAGCTTCCATGTGCATTTTCACTCTATGATATGGAGAAGAACGGAATACGTGTTGACAGGGACGAGCTTTTATCCTTTGGTGTTAAGCTTAAGGCAAGAATTGAGGAGCTGACATCAGATATATACAAGTTTGCAGGTAAGGAATTTAATATAAACTCAACAAAACAGCTTGGCGAGGTTTTATTTGAGGATTTGGGATTAAAGTCAGGTAAAAAGACTAAGACAGGATACTCTACAAGCGTTGAAGTGTTAGAAAAGCTACAAGGGGAACACCCTATTATAGGGGCTATATTAGAGTACAGACAGTTGGCAAAGCTTAACTCGACGTATGTGGAGGGGTTGTCGGCTTATATAGGTGCGGATAACAGAATACATGGTAAGTTTAACCAGACAGTTACAGTTACCGGACGTATAAGCTCTACAGAGCCAAACCTACAGAATATTCCTACAAGATTTCCTCTTGGAAGAGAGATAAGAAAGGTATTTAAGCCGGAGAAAGGATATGTTTTTCTTGATGCCGATTATTCACAGATAGAGCTTAGGGTTCTTGCACATTTTTCAGAGGACGAGACACTTATTAACGCATATCACAAGGACACGGATATACACTCAATTACTGCATCTGAGGTATTTGACGTGCCTATAGATAAGGTTGACAGTCTTATGAGAAGAAGAGCTAAGGCTGTTAATTTCGGAATTGTATACGGTATAAGTTCATTTGGCTTGGGACAGGACCTTGACATATCAAGGAAGGAAGCAGAGGGCTATATAGAAAAATACTTTAACACCTATGGAGGAGTTAAGAGATTTCTTGATAACACAGTAGAAAATGCCAGAAAGAACGGATATACAACTACGTTATTTGGAAGGAGACGACCACTTCCTGAGCTTTCATCATCTAATTATATGACAAGGAGCTTTGGAGAGAGGGCTGCCATGAATTCACCTATTCAGGGTACAGCTGCGGATATCATTAAGATAGCCATGATACATGTAAACAGAGCACTTAAGGATAAAAATTTAAAGTCAAGAATTGTATTGCAGGTACATGATGAGCTTATAATAGAGACATATAAGCCGGAGCTTGATGAGGTTAAGGATATATTGGTAAATGAGATGATGAATGCGGCAAAGCTTGCTGTTCCGCTTGTAGTTGATGTGCACAGTGGAGATAGCTGGTATGACGCAAAGTAATACACGGAGAACAATATGATAATTATAGGAATCACAGGTGGAGTGGGCTCTGGGAAAAGCAGGGTTTTGTATGATTTAAGTGAAAATCATGGGGCTTATATTGTCGAGGCGGATAAGCTTGCACATACTCTTATGGAGCCGGGGCAGAGCATTTATAATGAGATAGTTGAGAATTTTGGAAGAGAAATCCTTAAAGAAAAGGCACCATATGAGATAGACAGGCAAAAACTTGGCAGTATAGTATTTTCGAATAAGGATAAGCTTAAGCTGCTTGATTCAATATCCCATCCGGCAGTTAAGAAGAATATACTTTGGCAGATTGAGACTAAAAAAGCAGAGGGTGTAAAGCTTTTTGTTATTGAGGCGGCACTCCTTATACAGGATGGATATAAGGAGATATGTGATGAGATATGGTATGTCTGGGTATCTAAGGAAGAAAGAATTAAACGACTTGCTAAACAGAGGGGATATACAAAGAGTAAATGTATCTCAATGTTTAACAGTCAGGAAGATGATGATTATTATAAGAAATATGCAGATTTCACTATAAACAATCAATTAGATTATGAAAATTCATCAAAACAACTAAATGCAAGGTTGAATAAATTAATGCATAGTGATATAATTTTATAGATATGGAGTTTGATATCTGTATGTAATAAACCATGTGGAGGACAAAAATGGCAGCGATTACGAGATACCCTGAACCATTAATATTCGGACTTGATATAGGAACCAGGAGTATTGTAGGTACAGTTGGATATATGGAACAGAATAAATTTAATGTCGTAGCCATGACTGTTAAATATCATGATACAAGGTCTATGATAGATGGGCAGATACATGATATCGGCAAGGTAAGTGAGGATATTATGTATGTCAAGAATGAGCTTGAAAAACAGCTCAATGGCAGAAAACTCCATGATGTGTGTATAGCTGCTGCAGGACGTGTACTTAAGACGGCAGTTGGACATGGTGAGTATGAATTTGATGAGAATACATTGATTACTCAGGAATACATACATTCTATTGATTTGATTGGCGTTGAAAAGGCTCATGATATTATACTTGAGGAGCTTTCTGAGAATAAGGAAAGGTCTAAGTATTACTGTGTGGGTTACACGGTTATTAAATATTATCTAAACGATTATGAGATTCTTAATCTTGAGGAGCATAAGGGTACTAAGATAGGTGCAGATGTGCTTGCCACATTTTTGCCGGAGGAGGTTGTAAGTAGCCTTTATTCAGCGGTTGAGATGGCAGGCTTATATGTGACTAATCTTACACTTGAGCCTATAGCAGCGATTAATGTTGCGATACCAGAGCAGTTCAGATTGCTTAATATTGCTTTAGTTGATGTTGGAGCCGGAACCTCTGATATCTGTATAACTAAGGACGGAAGTATAATCGGTTATGGAATGATTCCTTCAGCGGGTGATGAGCTTACAGAGGCTATAGTCAAAAAATATCTGGTAGATTTTGACACGGCAGAGAAGCTTAAGATGGTTAGTCCTAAGAGAAAAACCATAACATATAAGGATATTATGGGGTTAAGCCATAAGATAACACCTTCTGAGATACTTGAGACACTAGACGATGTAAAAGCTGAAATAACATCTAAGATTGCAGATAAGATAATAGAGCTTAATGGTGGAGAGACAGTCAGTGCTGTATTTATTGTTGGTGGAGGTGGAAAGCTTACAGGATTTTCAGAACTTTTAGCTGAAGCTTTACACATTTTACCTGAGAGGGTTGCTTTGCGTGGTCAGGAGGTTATGAACGATATCAACTTCCTTGTCGATGATATCAAGAAGGATTCTCTCTATGTGACACCTATAGGAATTTGTCTTAATTATTTTGATCAGAAGAACAATTTTATATTTGTTACAGTTAATGGAGAGAGGATTAAACTCTATAATAATGACAAGCTTACAATATTTGATGCGGCAGTACAATTCGGATTGCCTAATGACAAGATATTCCCTAGACGTGGTGATGATATAACATTTACGGTTAATGGAAGGACGCGGATTGTGAGGGGATATGATGGAGAAGCTGCTATAATCAGACAGAATGGTAAGGTTGTAGGAATGAATTCACTTATAGAAGCGAATGACAAGATAGAGATAAAGGAGTCCACTAAGGGTGAATCTGCCAGGATAACTCTTGGTTCTCTGCCTGAATACAGTGGAACATTGAAGTTTATAGTTAATGACATGGAAGTGATTTGTCCTAAGTTTGCTATTGTGAATGGAAAACCGGAATCGCAGCTATATGAGATATGTGATGGCGATGAGGTTTTAATGCAGAATTATTATACATTAGAGCAATTACTTGTTTTTATGGATGTTGAACTTCAGAAGATGACTTTTATCAACAATGCACCTGCAGGTTTGGATGATAAGATATATGATAATTTTGCTGTCACATGGATTGATGATATATCAGAAGTTAATATACCTGAACAGGTGGATACAAGTAATAATAATGAAGCAGACGTTAAGACAGATGTCAAAAATACAACTGATGAAGAAGCTGCAGATATTACAGATAGTGTGATAACAAAAAATACTAATAAGATAGATATAAATGTAATGATTAATGGCAGATCTGTAACACTGAGCGGTAAGAATGATTATACGTTTGTTGATATATTTGACTTTTACTATTTTGACTTGTCTAAGGTTGGCGGCTCACGTTTGATTACTAATATTAATGGCAGACATGCAGAATACGTTGCACCTTTACATGACGGGGATATAATAGATATTTATTGGGAGAAGTAAAAATGATAGAATGGAATGAGCATTATATCGTAAAACATCATATATTTTATCACAGATTAATGTTTGTGCTTGTTCTTATCGTGGCACTTTTTACAAGATTGTTCCACTTTACCGAGGATAATGGCAAAGTTATAATTTTTATGTCAATAATTGCTGCGTTCTGGGGGCTTGAATTTGTATTTAATAAGCTTACATTTTTTGATTCAGAGAAAATGTGTCTTGCATTCAAATATATTGAGATAATTGTATTTGGTATATTGCAGTCATTTATCTCTAATAATTTGATTATACTTGCATTATTATGTATGCTTACAAGCCTGCTTGCAGTTGAGTATTGTGTTCTTACAACAGATTATGAGAAGTCATCGGTTTTTGTGAGACGTGTTTTGCTTGGTGTTTCATACATTATCAATATAGGCACAGCCCTGATTAGCAAGAACGAGTCAGAGTGGGTGTGTTATGTATTGTTACAGATATTTTCTATTGCCATGGTGTTATTTATAGTTGACTGGCTTGTAGCACTTAACTCGGATTACGAGGAGAAGAAAAACAAGCTTATTGTTGAGAAAAATGACATAGAAAGCACAAATGAGAAACTGGTTGATTACCAAAATCGCGTAAAGGCAATAAATGAGCAGATTAACTATCAGAAGATAGACCTTGCCAGAGCGATTAAGGAGCTTGAACAGGTTAATATGGAAATGCAGTCACAGACAGAGGTTATGAAATATATGGCTTCAACCTTCGATATTGTAAAATGCATTGAAGTAATAACTGATGCTATAGTAGATGTCAAGCAATCCAAACTATGCGCTTTATATGTTGATAAGGATGTATATATGAATAAAACTCCAAGTCTTGTTGTAAAGACCAATTATACATCTCTTGAGAGAAGAATTAAGAAGAATATTGACAGTTTATATAAGAAACTTGCTGATAATTCCAAGTTTACACCATCAATATACATAGGCAATGATGTTAAGCAGTTTGATTTTATAGGTGATATTAATATCAATTCACTTGCTCTGATTCCTTTGATGGATGAAATTAGGATGTTTGGTCTTATGATTGTGGGTTCAGACAAGGAAGATTTCTTTGATAAGGGACTTAATTATTATGAGTCATGTATAGTTGAATTTGGCGTTGCAATTAAGAGCTCTAATCTCTATCTTAAGACACAGGATATGGCTAGAAAGGATGGACTTACAGGAATATATAACAGATTGTACTTTAAAGAGCTTTTTGCTGATGCAGCATCTTTAGCTGTCAAAAATAATATGCCTATAAGTGTCGCTCTTTTTGATATTGACAAGTTCAAGAATGTAAATGATACTTACGGTCATCTGATGGGTGATGAGGTTATAAAAATGGTTGCACATGTAAGTGAGACTTATGCTGAAAAAAATGGTGGTTTTGCATGCAGATATGGTGGTGAAGAGTTTCTTATTGTACTACCTGGATTTGATGAAAAACAGGCATTGCCTATACTTGAGGATATGCATGAGACTATCAAAACAACAGGTGTACGATACAATGATATGGAGATATTTATTAATGTCTGCATAGGTTACTCTACATACCCGTCATTGTGTGATGATGTTTATCTGCTTGTAAGCAGGGCAGACAGGGCTATGTACTATGGAAAGCGAAATGGAAGAGGCAGACTTATAATGGACAGTCCTTCACTTAATATAGAGGAATAATATTTAAAACTTACATTGTACAGATAAAAAGACAATTTTTATAAAAAATATAGTTGTATACAAAAACAAATTTTATTATAATATTACTATAATCAAACAGAGGAGTAGAACAGTGGGATTTATAGATAAGATTAAACAAAGAGCAAAAAAAGACAAAAAGAAAATTGTACTTCCTGAAACTGCTGATAAGCGTACCTTGGAGGCTGCTCATAAGGTTTTAGCTGAGGGCATTGCAGATGTAATTTTAATAGGTGATAAGGCTGAGATTAAGAAGAACGCTGAAGGACTTGATTTGTCAGAGGCTAAATTCGTAGATCCTTATAACTGCGATAAATTAAATGATTATGTAGCTTTACTTGTAGAGCTTAGAAAGAGCAAGGGGCTTACTCCTGAGGAGGCTAAGGAGCTTTTGCTTACTAATGTACTATATTTTGGATGTATTATGGTTAAAGCAGGAGATGCAGATGGTATGGTTGCGGGTGCAGTTAATTCATCTGCTAATGTTCTTAGAGCTGCACTCCAGATTCTTAAGACAGCACCAGGAACAAAACTTGTTTCAGCATTTTTCCTTGTTGTAGTTCCTAACTGTGATATGGGTGCTAATGGAACCTTTATTTTCTCGGATGCAGGACTTAACCAGACTCCTAATTCTGAGGAGCTTGCAGCAATCGCTGAGAGCTCAGCGAAATCGTTTGAGCTTTTAGTAGAGGAAGAGCCAATAGTTGCTATGCTTTCACATTCTACTAAGGGCAGCGCAAAGCATCCTGAGGTTGACAAGGTTGTTGAGGCGTGTAAGATTGTCAATAGAGAGTGCCCAGACCTTAAGTGCGATGGAGAACTTCAGTCTGATGCAGCTATTGTACCATCAGTTGCAGCTTCAAAAGCACCGGGAAGCAGTGTTGCCGGAAAGGCTAATGTACTTATATTCCCAGATCTCGATGCAGGTAATATAGGTTATAAGCTTGTTCAGCGTCTTGCCAAAGCAGATGCGTACGGACCTATTACACAGGGAATTGCTAAGCCTGTCAATGATTTGTCAAGAGGATGTTCTGCGGATGATATTGTAGGTGTTGTAGCAATTACTGCTGTACAGGCACAGGCATTGAATGTATAAATAAGATATAAGAATGTATTTACATATAGGGCGGATTAGATTCGCCCTATTATAATGTATTTTATAAATCTATATATGATAATTGGAGGATAATATGAAAATCTTAGTTATTAACTGTGGAAGCTCGTCACTTAAATACCAGCTTATTGATTCTGAAACTGAGCAGGTTATGGCAAAGGGAATATGCGAAAGAATCAAACTTGATGGTGTTCTCACACACCAGACAACCGGCAAGGATAAGATAAAGCTTGATGCAGCTATGCCAGATCATAGTGCCGCTGTTAAGATAGTACTTGATAAGCTGTTAGATCCTGTTGATGGAGCAATTTCATCACTTGATGAGATAAATGCGATAGGACACAGAGTGGTTCATGGTGGTGAGAAGTTCTCATCATCAGCACTTATTAATGACGAGGTATTAGATGCTATAGAGGCATGTAATGATTTAGCTCCGTTGCACAATCCTGCAAACTTAATAGGTATTCGTGCATGTGCCAAGCTTATGCCGGGTGTACCACAGGTTGCAGTCTTTGATACAGCTTTCCATCAGACTATGCCGGAATGTGCATATATATATGGAATTCCATATGAGTATTATGAGAAATATAAGGTTAGAAGATATGGCTTCCATGGTACAAGCCACAGCTTTGTATCTAAGAGAACAGCTGAACTTCTCGGTAAAGATATAAAGGATACTAAGATTATTGTATGTCATCTTGGCGGCGGTGCAAGTATATGTGCTGTAGAGGGTGGAAAGTCAATAGATACAACTATGGGACTTACCCCACTTGAGGGAATTACAATGGGTACAAGGAGTGGTAACATAGACCCTGCCATAATTGAGTTTATTGCTGGTAAGGAGGGTAAGAGTATTCCTGAGATAATGAACATGCTCAATAAGGAGTCAGGTGTGCTTGGAATATCAGGTGTTTCAAGTGATTTTCGTGATATCAATAAGGGTATGGCAGAAAATAACAAGAGATGCGATATTGCAATGAATGTATTCTGCTATCAGGCAGCTAAGTTCATAGGTGGTTATGTTGCAGCTATGAATGGTGTGGATGCAGTTGTGTTTACAGCAGGAGTTGGAGAAAACGATCCGCTCGTAAGAAAGCTTACATGTGACAGACTTAAATATTTAGGCATCGAGATTGACGACGAGGCAAATAAATTAAGAGGAGAAGAGGTTCGTATATCCTCAGATAATTCAAGAGTACCTGTATATGTTGTGCCTACTAATGAGGAGCTTGCAATAGCCAGAGAGACAGTTGCACTCATATAATAATATAATTTTTTGTTGACAATCAATGACAATATTAGTATAATGTTCAAAGTGTGATTTTTAATGATATTAAGGAGGTGTAACCAGATGTCTATATGTCCTAAGAATAAGAGTTCAAAGGCAAGACGTGACAAGCGTAGAGCCAATTGGAAGATGAGCGTTCCAGGCTTAGTAAAGTGCAGCAAGTGCGGTGCTTTAATGATGCCTCATAGAGTATGTAAGGCCTGCGGTTCATACAATAAGAAGGAAGTCGTTAAGGCTGATTAATAAAAAAAGACGGGTATTTATTTATCCGTCTTTTTTTTATGCAATAATATACCATATTGAATTAACAGGCGAGATGAACATTAACTGTAACAACTATACTACAACAACTATACTACAGCGTGGTAAATATTGACTTAATACTTGAAAATAGATATAATAAAACGATATCATGTAGATATTCTGTACATCAGAGAATGAAGGAGTTTATTATGAATAAGATGACAATTGCGATTGATACCTTGGGTGGCGACAACGGATGTGATTATATGATGCTCGGCATAAGTGAGGCTATGGCTGAGTATAACGACATAGATATAATTGTTACCGGAAGAGAAAATGAAATTAACGAAGGTATAGAGAAATACAATATAGATAAGAGCAGAATAAAGGTTGTAAATGCGACAGAGGAGATAACCTGTCATGACGCACCTGTAGATGCGGTAAGAAGAAAGAAGGGTTCTTCACTTGTACTTGCACTTGATGAAGTAAAAAATGGTGAGGCAAAGGCATGTATATCATCAGGTAATACAGGAGCAATACTTGCCGGAGGACAGTTTATTGTAGGACGTGCCAAGGGAGTAAAGCGTACACCTCTTGCACCTCTTATTCCAACCAAGAATGGTTCAGCATTGCTTATAGACTGTGGAGCTAATGTCGATGCAAAGCCTGAGAATCTTGTACAGTTTGCTAAGATGGGTTCTATATACATGGAGAACATAGAGGGTATCAAAAATCCTAGAGTTGCCATAGTTAATATAGGAGCTGAGGATGAGAAGGGAAATGCACTTGTCAAGGAGACAATACCTATGCTTCGTGAGTGCAAGGATATCAACTTTATAGGAAGCATTGAGTCAAGAGAGATTCCTAATGGCGGAGCAGATGTAATAGTATGTGAGGCATTTGTGGGAAATGTAATACTTAAGTTCTACGAGGGCGTAGGAAAGATGTTTATGGGTGAGATAAAGAAGACATTAAAGAGCAGCCTTAAAACAAAGATAGGTGGAGCTCTCATATATAAGGATTTAAAAAAGTGCTTCAAGAGATTTATGGCTGACGACAAGGGTGGAGCACCTCTTCTCGGACTTAAAGGTCTGGTTGTAAAAATACATGGAAACAGTAAAAACAACGAGGTAAGAAGTGCGATAGCCCAGTGTCGTACATTTATAATGAATGATGTTACAGGTAAGATTATTTCTTCATTTGAGGAAGGAAAATAGATATGGAATCAAGGGATTTAGAAGAATTAGAAAAGGTTCTCGGATATAAATTTAATGACAAAAATCATCTATACACAGCACTCACACACAAATCATATGTAAATGAGAAAATGTGCGGACATAGAGTATCTTATGAGAGATATGAGTTCTTAGGTGATGCTATATTAGAATATCTTACAAGCAGATTTTTGTTTGAGGAATATCCGGATAAACCGGAGGGAGAGCTTACCAAGCTTCGCGCGAGCTTAGTATGTGAGTTTACGCTGTCTAAAATATCCAGAGAATTAAAGCTTGGAGAGTATGCATTTTTTAGTAAGGGCGAGAAAAACACCGGTGGACCTAACAGGGATTCCATACTGTGTGATATGTTTGAATCAGTTCTAGGTGCAATATATCTTGATGGTGGAATTGAAGATGCAGATAAGTTTGTGAGAAGATATCTTCTCACTGATATTGAGCACAAGCATTTGTTCTATGATTCTAAATCAAAGCTTCAGGAGTATGCACAGAAGAAGGATAAAAAGCTTGCATACAATCTTATCAAGGAGAGTGGTCCTGAGCATGACAAGCTTTTTGAGGTCAATGTATTGCTTGGCGATGAAATACTTGCGGAGGGAGAAGGCCACTCAAGAAAATCAGCTGAGCAGACTGCTGCCTATAACGCTCTAAAAAAGCTTAAATAGATGAGAATGGTAAGGTAAATAATATGTATTTAAAGAGCATTGAGATAAATGGTTTTAAATCATTTGCCAATAGAATAGTATTTAAATTTAATAATGGCATAACTGGAATTGTAGGCCCTAATGGTTCAGGTAAGAGTAATGTCGGCGATGCTGTAAGATGGGTTTTGGGTGAGCAGAGTGCAAAACAGCTTCGTGGTTCTAAGATGGAGGATGTTATATTCTCTGGAACAGAGTTAAGAAAGCCACAGGGCTTTGCGTATGTTGCAATCACTCTTGATAACAGCGACCATAAGCTTCCTATAGACTATAATGAGGTAACGGTTGCGAGACGTGTATATCGTTCCGGAGAGAGCGAATATTTAATAAATGGTGTTGTTAGCAGACTCAAGGATGTAAACAGTCTGTTCTTCGATACGGGTATCGGTAAAGAGGGCTACTCTATCATAGGACAGGGACAGATTGAACGTATTTTATCTGGAAAGCCTGAGGAGAGAAGAGAGCTTTTTGACGAGGCTGCCGGAATTGTAAAGTATAAGAAGAATAAAGCGACAACTGAAAAATCGTTAGAGAGTGAAAGAGAGAATCTTGCCCGTGTAAATGACATTTTGCGTGAGCTTGAGAGACAGGTTGGTCCTCTTAAGGAGCAGTCTGAGACAGCGAGAAAGTATCTTATATTTAAGGACGAGCTTAAAAAATTAGATATAAATGCCTTCTTACTTGATGTTGACAATAACAAGGAGCAGCTTTCTGATTTTGAGGGAAAGCTTGCAGTTGTCGAGGAGGACGGAGCTCGTTTAAGACAGGAATTTGAGCTTGCAAAGGACGAGTATGAGCGTATAGAGGCTGAGCTTGAGGACTATAACGGAAAACTTGACGAGGTCAAGAATGAAATACATGAGAAAAAGTTGTCCAACCAGAAATGCGAGGGCGAGATTAACGTTATCGAGCAGCAGATTATAGCAAGTAAGCAGAATTCTGACAGCATAACGGAACAGATAGATAAGGCAAAGGCAGATATTGCAAGATATAAGGAAGCCTTAGACGGATATTATGAGGAAAAATTAAAGCTTGATGAGAGACTTGATGAGGCAGATGATGTTGTCGACAAGGCAAATGAAAGATATGAGTCTCTTAAGAATAAGATAGCTGACGCAGAAAGTGAGATTGAGAACTCGAAGGGTGAGATAATTGAGTATCTTAATGAGGGCGGTACATTAAAGGCTAAGGTCGGAAGATATGACACCATGCTTGAGAATATACAGCTTAGAAAGGCTCAATTAAATCAGCGCTTCCTTGAGAATAAGAGCGACGAGGAAAAGTATAAGGCTGAGAAGGCTTCACTTGACGAGAAGGTAGGAAGCATTGATGAGAAGAAGAGCTCGCTTAACGCTCAGCTTACAAGACTTAAAACAGCCTTAGAGGAAAATACAAACGCAATAAATGATAACCAGAGCAATATAAGAAATTATAATAACAGCATAGTAAGCCTTGGCTCTAAGAAGGAAGCTCTAAGAAACCTTACTGAGAGATATGACGGATATGGCAACAGCATAAGAAGGGTTATGGAGCAAAAGGTGAGATTCCCTGGTATTGTCGGTGTTGTTGCTGATATCATAGAGGTTGGTAAGGAGTATGAGACAGCCATAGAGACAGCCCTCGGAGGCAGTATTCAGAATATTGTTACAGAGGATGCTGAGACAGCAAAGAAAATGATAGCGTTTCTTAAGCAGAATAAGTACGGAAGAGCTACATTTTTACCTATAGATACAATAGCTGTAAGACAGAACATGAACAGCGATGCCGAGCGTGAGAACGGAGTGATAGGTCTTGCATCTAACCTTGTTTCGTTTGACAGGAAATACCAGACTATAATCACACATCTTCTTGGAAGAATATATGTTGTTGACAATATAGATAATGCAATAAGAATATCTAGAAAGTACAAGCAGTCACTTAGAATTGTAACCTTGGAGGGTGAACTTATAAATCCAGGCGGAGCAATGACTGGTGGTACATTTAAGAATTCATCTAATCTTCTCGGTAGAAAGCGAGAGCTGGATGAAATAGATGAGCAGATTGAGGAATTTAAGAAAAAACTTGATATATGCGAGAAACAGAGTGTTACACTTCAGGCTGACAGAGACGATATCAAGAATAAGCGTGACTTAGCAGACAAAGAATTGCAGCAGCTTAATATAGAGGGCAATACATACTCTCTTAACCTTAATCAGGCAAATGCAAAGCTCTCCGAGATTGAGAGAATTTACGCCGGCATTGGACGTGAGAATAATGAGATAGAGAAGCAGATTAAGGATATTAATGCCAATAAGGAGGAGCTATACAACAGCAACCGTAAACAGGAGGACGCTGTAAAGGAGCTTGAGGTAAGGATTGATGAGCTTGAGAAGCAGCTTGTTACAGATAAGAAGGCATTAGAGGAAGCACAGGAGAATGTAAGCCGTCTTGGAATTGAATTTAATACAGTTAAACAGCAATATGACTTCGTATTACAGAACATAAAGCGTGTGAAGACTGAATGTCAGAATGCGGACGAGACACTTAACAGCCTTAACTTAAGATTAAGCAACGGCTCTGATGAGGTAAGAAGCTTAACAGAGAAGATTAATGAGGCGAAGGCTCTTGTAGAGGAAAATAACAGAATAATTCAGATAAAGGAGCAAAAGCTTAAGGAATATGCGGAGGCTAAGGAAAAGCTTAACGAGAGCCATAAGGAATTCTTTAATAAGCGTGATCAGTTATCAGAGCAGATTAATGGACTTGATAAGTCTGCATTTAAGCTTAATGCGGCTATAGAGAGGCTCTCAGAACAGAGTGAGAATCTCAACAATTATATGTGGGAGGAATACGAGCTTACATATAATTCTGCGGCTGACTTTAAGGATGATACACTTAGTGATATTACATCTCTTAAGCGTGAGATAACAGCAGTCAAGAGCAAGATAAAGCAATTAGGCGATGTAAATGTTAATGCTATAGAGGATTACAAGCAGGTATCTGAGAGGTACGCATTCTTAAAGGCACAGCATGATGATATTACTAAGGCTGAGGAAAATCTTCTTAACATTATAAATGAGCTTGACAGAGCTATGCGTGAGCAGTTCGCTGAAAAGTTCAAGGAGATAAGAATTATGTTCTCCAAAGTATTTAAGGAGTTATTCGGTGGTGGCAAGGCAGACCTTGAGCTTGTGGATGATGAAGATATTCTTGAGACAGGAATTAAAATTCATGCACAGCCACCGGGAAAGAAGCTTCAGAATATGATGCAGTTGTCAGGTGGTGAGAAGAGTCTTACAGCCATTGCACTTCTTTTTGCAATACAGAGCCTTAAGCCTTCACCTTTCTGTCTCCTTGATGAGATTGAGGCGGCACTTGATGACTCTAACGTAAAGCGTTTTGCAAAGTACTTAAATAAGCTTACAAAGGATACACAGTTCATAGTAATAACCCATAGAAAGGGAACTATGGAGGCTGCCGATATCTTATATGGTATCACAATGCAGGAAAAGGGTGTCTCAACTCTGGTATCTGTAAGCATGATAGAGGGAGAGCTTGACGATTAATTATATGTTTACAAGGAGGATATGCTATGTCTGATAAAGAATTTCAGAATGAAAATGGCGAGGATATGCCGGTTGAGAAGAAGAAAGGCTTTTTCTCACGTTTAAAGGAGGGTTTATCTAAAACCAGAAATAATATTGCAGAGAGCTTTAATAATCTTTTTAAGGCAAATGAATTAGATGACGATTTTTATGATGAGCTAGAGGAAACTCTTGTTATGTCTGATATGGGATATGACACTACAGAGAGAATTATAGAGGATTTAAAAAAACAGGTTAAGGAACAGCACATAAAAGAAGTTTCAGCATGTAAGGAGTTAATTATCAATATCATAAGAGACCAGATGACAGTTGATGATTCCGCCTATGATTTTGAAAATAAGAAAACAGTTATACTTGTTATAGGTGTAAATGGTGTCGGAAAGACAACATCTATAGGTAAGCTTGCAGCACAGTATAAGTCAAGAGGAAAGAAGGTTCTTATGGCTGCCGCAGATACATTCAGAGCTGCTGCTATAGACCAGCTTAAGACATGGTCAAACAGAGCAGGCGTTGATATCATTGCTCAAGGCGAGGGTGCAGATCCATCTGCGGTTGTATATGATGCGGTTTCTGCTGCCAAAGCAAGAAATACGGATATACTTCTCATAGATACAGCCGGCAGACTTCACAATAAGAAAAATCTCATGGATGAGCTTGCCAAGATGCGAAGAATTATATCTAAGGAGTATCCTGAGGCTAATGTTGAGTCGCTTATTGTACTTGACGGTACTACAGGTCAGAATGCGTTAGAGCAGGCGAGACAATTTAGCTCTGTAACAGAGATTAATGGTATTATAATTACCAAGCTTGACGGTACTGCTAAGGGTGGAATTGCCATAGCTATACAGGCTGAGCTTAATGTTCCTGTCAAATACATAGGTATAGGAGAACAGATAAATGATTTGCAGAGATTTGATCCTAACAGCTATGTGACAGCTTTGTTTGCTGATTTTGATGTAAAATCAGATATAGAGATGCTTATAGACAGCGATATAGAAAAGATAAAGCCAGATGATGATTTATTTGATATATAAATAATCATTTTTAATGTATGTGTTTAATTAATTGAAATAAAGGAGACTACAGATAATGTTGACATTAGAGAAATTTGAAGAGGCATATGACGTTGTAAAGAGGGTTGTACATCCGACAGGATTGATTGAGAGTGAGTTTTTTTCACAAAACTCAGGAAATAAGGTTTATTTAAAACCAGAAAATATGCAGATTACAGGCGCGTACAAGATAAGAGGAGCTTATTATAAGATAAGCACACTTTCTGATGAGGACAGACAGAAGGGGCTTATAACTGCATCAGCAGGAAACCATGCACAGGGAGTTGCCTATGCAGCCCGTGCCTATGGAGTTAAGGCTACAATTGTTATGCCTACAACAACACCTCTCATCAAGGTAAACAGGACTAAGGCATATGGTGCAGATGTAGTGTTGTATGGAGATGTATATGATGATGCATGTCAGTATGCACTTAAGCTTGCAGATGAAAATGGATATACATTCATCCATCCTTTTGATGATTTGGATGTTGCTACAGGTCAGAGTACTGTTGCCATGGAGATAATAAAGGAGCTTCCATTTGTGGATATAATTCTTGTACCTGTAGGTGGTGGCGGACTTGCAACAGGTGTCTCAACGCTTGCAAAGATGCTTAATCCTAACATAAAGGTAATCGGTGTTGAGCCTTCTGGTGCAGCCTGCCTTAAGGCTTCGTTTGCAAATGATGAGGTCACAACACTTCCTAATGTTGACACAATCGCAGATGGTACTGCCGTAAAGACACCTGGAACAAAGATATTTCCATACCTTAAGGAGAATCTTGATGATATAATAACAGTTGATGACAGCGAGCTTATCGTTGCATTTCTTGATATGCTTGAAAATCACAAGATGCTTGTTGAGAACAGCGGACTTCTTACAGTTGCAGCTTTAAAGCACCTTGAGCCTAAGGGAGACAAGGTTGTAAGTATCTTGAGTGGTGGAAATATGGATGTTATAACATTTGCGTCGGTAGTTCAGCACGGACTTATCGCAAGAAGCCGTATATTCACTGTATCAGTTCTTCTTCCTGACAAGCCGGGTGAGCTTCAGAATGTTGCAGGCGTTATAGCAGGAGAAAATGGTAATATAATCAAGCTTGAGCATAATCAGTTCGTTACAATAAACCGTAACTCTGCTGTGGAGCTTGTTATAACAATAGAGGCATTTGGACCTGAGCATAAGGAACAGATATTGAATGTTCTTAAGGATAAGGGTTATCGTCCAATAGAGAAGAAACCAAAGGCTATTTTTTAAATAAGGCGGATATATGAGCAAAATTGGTTATGCGGTAGACCTCGGTACAACAACAATAGATACATGTCTTTTTGATACGGAAACAAAACAGATAATAGCTAAGGCATCATGTAAAAACAGACAGTCCTTATATGGAAGTGATGTATTAAATCGTATTTTAAATGTCACAAGAAAGCCTTCACTTGAGAAAACTCTAAAGGCTTTAGCTATGGATGATATAGAAAATATGCTTAAAGCTATGATTGCTAAAACTAAATTCAGTCTTAAAGATATGGTTGGAATCTGTATATGTGGCAATACTACCATGATAAGTATTTTACTTGAATATGATATAGAATCGCTTGGAAGATATCCATTTACGTCAAAGCTGTCAGGCAATGTTGAGACAGACTCTAAGAGTCTGTTTGATTTGCCTGATTTAAGCTGTAAGGTTTTACTTTCCGGTTGTGCGTCTGCCTTTATTGGTGGAGATATATTGTCAGGTGTTGTCTATCTTACGGGTAAGTATAGCTTTGGAAAAGATAGTACAGACATGCTTATAGATATGGGTACTAACGGAGAGATGTTTTTAGTTCATGACAACTCATATTACACGGCTTCCGCTGCCTGCGGACCTGCGTTTGAGGGATGTTTAAGAAAGCAGAATGTGTATGGAAGCAATGCTATTGATGCTATAGCTATGGGTGTAAAGACTCGCAGGATAAATAACGACGGAGTTATCGCAGAGCCATATTTTGAAAGTGGAATAGATATTATGAATGTTCATATAGATATGGATATACTTAGACAGTTTATACTTGCAAAGGCCGCTATAAGAGCTGGGATAGAGACTCTTAGCCATGCCTCTGATGTAAGTCTCGATAAGATAGATAATGTCTATATAGCAGGAGGCTTTGGATTTTATCTTAATCTGGATAATGCAGTAAGACTTGGACTGCTGCCAGAGGAATTCAAGGGAAAAATTAATATAGTTGGAAATACATCTTTGCTTGGTGCAATAGATATGCTTGCAAACAATATTGCTTACGAGAAATCAGATAAGCTTACCAGAACAGATATAACTCTTGTGAGTCTTGCCGAGAGTGAGCTGTACAAGGAAAGACTTATAGAGCATATGCATTTATAGAATATATAAGGATTATATGACGGATGGCAGAATTATCAATGTATGCAAAGCTTATAAACAGTATATATAAATCTGTTACAGAGAAGAGAGTTGACCTTCCTTTAAACTATGGAAATTATGACGGAAGGTATATAGCTCCGTCTTTCCATGATGATATAACTAAGGTCTCCATAGATAAGGCAGGAGTAAGCAGGCTTGCGGTTGACAGACTTATAAAAGTGCTTTCTGATGACTGGAAGACAGGTTTGTCAGGGCTTGGAATCATGTATGAGGGTAAGCTTGTATGTGAGTATTACCCGGAGTACAATATGCCTCCTAACAGACATGTCTCATTTTCAATGGCTAAATCGATAGTGGCTATGGGTGTTGGGATTGCGATAAGTCAGGGCATTATTGCCATAAATGACAAGCTTGTAGATATCTTTCCTGCACATGATGGTATATTTCTGAAGCATGGAATGAAGGATGTTACTATAAAACATCTGCTTACAATGAAGGCTGGAGTTACCTTCGATGAACTCAGTGCTTATTTTAATTCTGGCTGGTCTAGGGCATTTATGGGAAGTGAGCTTTGCTTTGAAGCTGGAACAGGGTTTGCATATGACAGTCTTAACACATATATGCTTGCTGCGGCAGTGGAGATAAAGAGCGGCATTCCATTTATGGATTATATGACAAAGTATTTGTTTTTGCCTATGGGTATTACAGATATAACATGGGATAAATGTCCTGAGGGCTTTGTTCAAGGTGGATGGGGTATGAAGCTCTCTATAATTGATATGCTTAAGCTTGGAGAGTTATATAGAAACAACGGAAGATGGCTGGTTGATGGAGAATTAAAAAATCTTGTCCCTGAGGATTGGGTTAAGGAGTCAATTATCTGCCATCATGAATTCAAGGATAACAAGATTATAAAAGGGTACGGATATCAGCTCTGGCTATTACACGATGGAGCATTTTTGTATAATGGTGTATTTGGACAGAATGTTTATGTTAATGTTGACAGGGGTATAGTGATAGCTGTATCCGCATCTGCCTATGCACTATTTCCTGATTGCAGTATTGTAGAGGCATTGATGGAATTTTCTGGCAATGATGATAATTTTACAAGAGATGGCTTTATATCAAGATTAAAAGGAAAGACTAATTTAAAAAAGCTATCTAAGACATCAACAGATGATATTGATATAAACATTTTCAAAGATTATTTTGGAAGAGAGTACTGCTTTAATGAGTATGCCTCATGCGTTGTGCCTCTAATGACACAGGCGTTTTATTCAAACTTCATGAGCAGTATTAAAAAAATCAGTTTTACAGAGAAAAGGGACGGGCTATTATTTAAGCTTATAGATGATGATATGTCATATGACATAATGCTTGGAGTAAAGTCCGGTGAATATATACAGCAAAACATTACTATAAGGGAAAAGGAATACAGAATTTCTGCACATTGTGATGTTACAAAGAAAGCTAACGGGCAGTCGGCACTTTATGTATCGTTATACTATCCTGAGGAGATAGCACATAAATATATGGAATTTGTATTTGATGGTGATGAGGTTATCCTTTCTGTTGAGGAGACGCCTGATATAAGAAGATTTATGAATATTGCCATTGGCGATAAGAGAATGCTCCGCACTAAGAAAATGGAACAGGTGCAGATACCTGATTATATAGATTACAAGATAAGTAAGCTTATATCACCTAAGGTGATGGGATATACAGTTAAATAAGTTAAAGGTGTATAATATTATGAAACTAATGAGTATAGCCAGTGGAAGCAGTGGAAACTGTGTATATGTTGGCACAGATAATACGGCAGTGATTGTAGATGCCGGGGTAAGCAGGAAGCGTATAAATGAGGGGCTTACAACTATCGATATGAATATAAAGGATGTTGATGCAATAATAATAACGCATGAACATATTGACCATACACGTGCCTTGGGTGTAATATCAAGGAGTTATGGGATACCGATGTATGCTACAGAAAAAACCTGTGAGGTAATTGCCGATATGCGTGAGCTCGGTGATTTTGATAAATCACTACTTAATCCGATAGAGCCTGACGTTGATTTTGACATAGGGGATATAAGGATTTGTGCACATTCTATATGGCATGATGCTGTAGATCCTGTATGTTATACGATGAAGGCAGATGGCAAAAAGATTTCTGTCGCAACTGATATGGGAGGATATGACGATTACACGGTACATAATCTGCAAGATTCAGATGCGATGCTTGTAGAGGCAAACCATGATATAAGGATGCTTCAGGCAGGTCCTTACCCGTACAGCTTAAAACAAAGAATATTAGGACAGAGAGGTCATTTGTCAAATGAGGCAAGTGGACAACTTATTAATAATATACTTAATAACCATATAAAGGCTATTTTCTTAGGACATTTAAGTAACGAGAATAATTATCCGGAGCTCGCATATGAGACTGTTAAGACTGAGCTTATGGGTAATCCATATACGAATGATGTAAGAGACTTTAATTTACAGGTGGCGGGCAGAAGTATGCCAAGCAGCCTGATTGAATTATAGAAAAACACAAAAAAACAAAAGGACATACGAGTACAGGAGGATGGAGTATGAAAAAGACAATAATTACTGTATTAGGTAAGGATCAGGTAGGTATTATAGCTAAGGTATGTGTATACCTTTCACAGAATAATATCAATATACTTGATATTGCCCAGACTATTGTTGACGGATATTTTAACATGATGATGGTTGTTGATACAGGTGAGGCATCTAAGGATCATGACAGGATAGCTGAGGAGTTAGCTGACCTCGGTGATGAAATTGGTGTTCAGATTAAAACTCAGAGAGAAGAAATCTTTAATATGATGCACAGACTCTAAGAAAAGAAAGGCAGATTATATGATTAGTATAAATGAAGTTATTGAAACCAATGAGATGATTCAGAAGATGAATCTTGATGTAAGAACTATCACAATGGGAATAAGCCTCCTTGATTGTGTAGGAAGTACAGTTTCTGAGACATGCGACAAAATATACAAGAAAATAACTGATTCTGCAAAGGATTTGGTATACACAGGCGAGGAAATTTCCAAGAAATATGGTGTACCTATTGTAAATAAGCGTATATCAGTTACACCTATTGCTCTTGTTGGTGGTTCAGTATGTAAAACAATAGATGATTTTGTGGAGATTGCAAAGACCTTAGATCAGGCAGCAAACACATGTGGAGTTAATTTTATAGGTGGATATTCTGCCCTCGTATCAAAGGGTATGACAAAGGCTGACGAGCTTCTTATCCGTTCTATACCTAAGGCTTTATCAGTTACAGGTAAGGTGTGCAGCTCTGTAAATACAGGCTCTACAAAGACTGGTATTAATATGGACGCAGTTAAATTGATAGGTGAGATTATTAAGGAAACAGCAGAATTAACTAAGGATGACAACTGTATGGGTTGTGCCAAGTTCGTTGTATTCTGCAATGCTCCTGATGACAATCCATTTATGGCTGGTGCATTCCACGGAGTAACTGAGGCTGACAGAATAATAAATGTAGGTGTCAGTGGTCCAGGTGTTGTTAAGGCTGCGCTTGAGACAGTAAGGGGCGAGAATTTTGAGGTTCTCTGCGAGACAATAAAGAAAACAGCATTTAAGATTACAAGAGTTGGACAGCTTGTAGCAAAGGAAGCTTCCAAGAGACTTGGAGTTCCTTTTGGTATTATAGATTTATCACTTGCACCAACTCCTGCTGTCGGAGACAGCGTAGGTGAGATTCTAGAGGAGATAGGTCTTGAATATGCCGGTGCTCCGGGAACAACTGCGGCACTTGCAATGCTTAATGATCAGGTTAAGAAGGGTGGAGTTATGGCTTCATCATATGTAGGTGGTCTTTCAGGTGCATTTATTCCTGTCAGTGAGGATCAGAGAATGATAGATGCTGTATCAGCAGGAGCGCTTACACTTGAGAAGCTTGAGGCTATGACATGCGTATGTTCAGTAGGTCTTGATATGATTGCAATTCCTGGTGACACAAAGGCAACAACAATATCAGGTATTATAGCTGATGAGATGGCACTTGGTATGGTAAACCAGAAAACTACTGCTGTCAGAGTAATTCCTGCTATTGGTAAGGATGTAGGAGATCAGGTTGAATTTGGAGGTCTGCTCGGATATGCACCAATCATGCCTGTAAATAAATTCTCATGCGATAAATTTATCAACAGAGGCGGACGTATACCTGCTCCAATACATAGCTTCAAGAATTAATAGATAAGGAAATTAATTTATATGTCAAAGCTTGCACTGTCAGAGCGGGTTCTGATGAATATTGAAAAACCTGCAAGATATATAGGAAATGAAGTAAATATAGTTAAGAAGAATCTTAGTGACATAGACATCCGGATAGCCATGTGCTTTCCGGATGTTTATGAGATAGGAATGTCTTATCTTGGAATACAGATATTATATGATATGTTCAACAGAAGAGATGATATATACTGTGAGCGTGTATATAGTCCATGGCCTGATTTAGATAAGATTATGCGTGAGGAAAAGATTAAGCTTTTCACTCTTGAAACTCAGACTGCTGTCTGTGATATGGACTGGCTTGCGATAACAATACAGTATGAGATGTGCTACACCAATATCCTTCAGGTTATTGATTTGGCGGGAATACCTCTCTTCGCAAAGGACAGGGTGAAGGGAGATACAATAGTTATCGGTGGCGGCCCATGTACTGTTAATCCTGAGCCTATAGCAGATTTCTTTGATATGTTCTATATCGGAGAGGGCGAAACCTCTTATGATGAATTGATGGATTTATATAAGGTGTATAACAGCACAGATATGAGCAGGGAAGAATTCTTACATCAGGCTTCAAAGATACCAGGAATATATGTACCATCTCTTTATGAAGTAAGCTATAACGATGACGGAACAGTTAAGTCTATAACTCCTGTATATGATGATATACCTAAGAAAATTAAGAGACAGGTTGTAACAGATTTTAATAATGTGTCATATCCTATGAAGCCTGTTGTCCCATATATAAGGGCTACTCAGGACAGAGTATGTCTTGAGATTATGCGTGGCTGTATAAGAGGATGTCGCTTCTGTCAGGCTGGTATGATTTACAGACCTACAAGACAGAAGGATGTAAATATGCTCAAAAAATATGCGAGAACAATGCTTGATAATACCGGATATGAGGAGATATCTCTAAGCTCCTTAAGCTCAAGCGATTACGAGAGCTTAAATGAACTATTAGATTACCTTATAGAATTAAAGGACACAGACCATGTCAATGTGTCTCTGCCGTCGTTAAGAATAGATGCATTTTCTCTTGATGTTATGAGCAAGGTTCAGGATATAAGAAAATCATCACTTACATTTGCATCTGAGGCTGGAACACAGCGATTGAGAGATGTAATTAACAAGGGAATAACAGAGGAGAATATAATTAAAGGAAGCCATGATGCATTTTTAGGTGGATGGGACAAGGTAAAGCTTTATTTTATGCTTGGACTTCCTACTGAGACAGACGAGGATTTACGTGGAATAGCAGAGCTTGCCGAACGTATTTCCGAGGAGTATTTTGAGACAGTTCCTAAGGAAAAGAGAAACGGACGTGTTATGATTAATGCCTCTGCGTCATATTTTGTACCTAAGCCTTTTACGCCGTTCCAGTGGGCTCCTATGATTTTGCCGGATGAATTTACAAGAAGAGCACACTATGTGAAAGATACATTTATGCAGCAGAAGAACAAGAAGAGTCTTAAGTTCTCCTACCATGATGCCGGAATATCTATATTGGAGGGCGTATTGGCAAGAGGTGACAGAAGGCTTTCTAAGACTATATATGATGTCTATATGCAGGGTGGCATATTTGATGCGTGGACAGAGTTCTTTTCTATGGAGAGATATGAAAACGCATTTAAGAACAATAATGTTGATATTGAATTTTATACAGCGAGAGAGCGCATGGCAGATGAGATATTCCCTTGGGAGCATATAGATGCAGGCGTATCAAAACGCTTTTTGTTAAAGGAATGGGAGAATGCCAAGGCAGGTGTTGTAACCCCTAATTGCAGAATGAAGTGTCAGGGCTGTGGCTCTGCTGTCTATGGGGGAGGTGTATGCTTTGAAGCTAAGAATTAAATATACAAAGACAGGTGTATTAAGATTCATAGGTCACCTTGATGTGATGCGATTTTTCCAGAAGGCGATAAGACGTGCAAAGCTTTCTGTGGCATACACCAAGGGCTTTTCACCACATCAGATTATATCCTTTGCTGCACCTATGCCACTTGGCATGACCTCTGAGGGTGAGTATTTTGACGGAGAGTTTGACCTTGTAACCTCTACAGAGGATATGATGAAACGTCTGAATGAGACGATGCCGGAGGAGATACAGGTATTAGATATAGTTGAGCTTCCAGACGATGCCAAGCCTTCAATGGCTATAGTTACGGCATCAGATTATTATATATATTTGAATGATGAGGCTGTGAGTGATGTATTTAAGGAACTTACACCGAAGCTTTCGGATTTTTATGATGAAAATCAGATAGAAATTCTTAAAAAAACAAAATCAAAAGAGGTTATGACGGATATTAAACCACTTATATATGATATTAAGCCGTATAAGGATGGTATATATATGCTTCTTGCCTCTGGAAGCCGTGATAATCTTAAGCCGGAGCTTGTAATTCTTGCATTGTGTGAGTATGCCGGCATTTCATATAACCGTTATGATTATATGATACACAGATTGGAGACGTATATGGGTGATAAGGATAATTTGTTACCTTTATCTGCGGCAGGAAAGAGATTTTAATGAGACAATTTGTTATTACAAAAATTAATAAAATATATATGGGATTTCTTTTCATTAATGGTAATGTAGATGAAATCCGGACATATGAGGATGATTCTCTTATTGGAAACATATACGTAGGCCGTGTATCTAACATTGTTCCCAATATTAATGCTGCATTTGTAGATATTAAGAAGAATGAAAGCTGTTATCTGTCGTTGGAGGATTATAAGGGCGAAAAGAAGCTTAAGGTCGGTGATTTGATAACTGTACAGGTTACAAAGGATAAGATTAAGACCAAGCAGGCTACAGTTACTACGGATATATCTGTTGCAGGAGATTATGTTCTTGTCAAAAAGGATTACCTTGCAGGTGTGTCCGGCAAGATAAAGGATAAGGAACGTAGAGGTATATTAAAGGATAACCTTAGGGCTTCACTTGAGGAATTTGACTTGTCTAAAACCTGCGGTGATACACAGTATGGTGGAATTGTAAGAACCAATGCCGAAAATGCTCCTGATGATATTATCAAACAGGAAACAATAAAAAAGTTATGTGAACTAGATGATGTTTTGCATAAGGCGAAGTTTGCAACAGCTTATTCATGTGTATATCAAAATCAGTCCGGTTATGTGAGTGATATTGGAGAATTTAACAAGCTTGACGTGGAGGTTATAACTGACAGCGAGGAGCTTGCTTCTCTATGCAAGACGAACAATCAGCCGGTTAGCCTTTATGAGGATATAGATTTTCCTTTATCTGCAAGATATAATCTTAACAGAATTGTAGAAAAAGCAACAGCAAAGAGGGTTTATCTAAGGTCAGGTGCGTACCTTGTTATTGAACCTACAGAGGCACTTACTGTAATAGATGTAAACAGCGGCAAGGCTATAAAGGGTAAGGATGCAGCCGAGATTCAGTATAAGCTTAACAGGGAGGCTGCACTTGAGGTTGCAAGGCAGTTAAGGCTGAGAAATCTTTCCGGAATTATAATTGTTGACTTTATAAGCATGAAGTCGGAAGAGATGAATAAAAGGCTTATGGATGAGCTTAATGGATTTGTGGTAACTGACAGGGTGGCAACTAAGGTTGTGGATATGACGAGACTTGGTCTTGTTGAGATTACAAGGAAAAAGGTAAGAAAGCCTTTGCATGAAATCATAAATGGTTCATAATATAGTAAAATATTGAAAATTTTGGTTGACATAGTATGTATTTTCTGATATTTTATATGAGTATGCCGCACAGTGTGGTTTAAGACTGTATTTATACAGCACCGAAGCTGGCGAGTAATGATAATAGGAGGTAACCTTATATGTACGCTATTATAGCAACAGGCGGAAAGCAGTACAAGGTAGCTGAAGGAGATATCATTAAGGTTGAGAAGCTTAATGCAGAGGAAGGTGCAGAGGTTTCTTTTGATGTTGTAGCTGTAAACACTGACAAAGATATGCTTTGTGGTGATTCATGTGCAAAATCTTCAGTAAAAGCAACTGTTCTTGGTGAAGGTAAGGGCAAGAAGGTTGTTGTATACAAGTACAAGAGAAAGACCGGCTATCATAAGAAGCAGGGTCACAGACAGCCTTTTACAAAAGTTAAGATTGAAGCTATTAACGCTTAATTTTTATTATGATTAAGGCAGTGCTTTATGTAAACTCTGATAATAATATTGTCGGATTTCAGGTTGGCGGGCATGCAGGCTATGAGAATATCGGTAAGGATATTGTCTGTGCGGCTGTATCTGTTTTGACAATTAATACAGTCAATGCCATAGAGAAATTCACTGATTGCAGATTCAAATGCGAGCAGGACAAGTCAGGGCTTATAAGATTTAAGTTGTTACCGGATTCAGAGTTTTCATCTGAACAAGGAAAACAAGGACAAATTTTACTGCATACTTTAGAGCTTGGTTTAATTAACATAAGCAAGGAGTATGGTGACAGGTATGTACAAGTACACTACAAGGAGGTGTAAGGACTATGTTGAGATTAGATTTACAGTTCTTTGCTCACAAGAAGGGTGTTGGTTCTACTAAGAATGGTAGAGATTCCGAGGCTAAGAGACTTGGAGCTAAGAGAGCAGACGGTCAGTTTGTTAAGGCTGGAAATATATTATACAGACAGCGTGGAACCAAGATTCATCCTGGTATAAACGTTGGTATCGGTGGAGATGATACACTTTTCGCACTTGTTGATGGTGTTGTCAGATTCGAGAGAAAGGGTAGAGACAAGAAGCAGGTTTCTATCTATCCAGTTTCTTCTGCTGAATAATATAGCATAAAACAAATAGGCTGTTGTATTATATGTACAACAGCCTTTTTTGTAAATATTTATTTAATAACGGAATTTTTTGTTGTTTATTGTATATTGGAGGTACGATATGTTTGCTGACAGAGCTAAAATATATATACGTTCAGGTAAGGGTGGAGATGGACATGTTTCGTTCAGACGAGAGTTATATGTTCCAGATGGAGGCCCGGATGGCGGTGATGGTGGAAAAGGCGGAGATGTAATCTTTGTGGTTGATCCCGGACTTAATACACTTACAGATTTCAGACATATAAGAAAATATAAGGCTGAAGATGGTGAAGAGGGTGGCAAGCGTAACTGTCATGGAGCTAATGGTAAGGATGTCGTACTTAAAGTTCCTGCAGGAACTGTAATTAAGGACTTTGAGACAGGCAAGGTAATTCTTGATATGTCCAATAAGACTGAGCCAGTCACCCTGCTTAAGGGTGGAAGAGGCGGAAAAGGAAACCGCCAGTATGTCACATCGGTTATGCAGGCACCTAAGTATGCACAGCCGGGACAGCCTGCAAAGGAGCTGTGGGTGACACTCGAATTAAAGATGATTGCTGACGTGGGTCTTGTAGGCTTTCCTAATGTAGGTAAATCAACATTTTTGTCAAGAGTAACTAATGCTAAGCCTAAGATAGCAAATTACCATTTCACAACACTTAATCCTAATCTTGGAGTTGTTGATTTGGGTGATAAAAACGGATTTGTCATAGCTGACATTCCTGGTATTATAGAGGGAGCCTCAGAAGGTGTAGGACTTGGAATTGAATTTTTGCGCCATATTGAGAGAACAAAAGTGCTTATTCATATGGTTGATGCAGCATCTACAGAGGGAAGAGATCCTATAGTTGACATAGAGGCTATAAATAAGGAATTATTATCTTATAATAAGGAGCTCGCTAACAGACCGCAGGTTATAGCGGCTAATAAGTGTGATGCACTCTACGGAGATGATTATGAGACTGTTATAACTATGCTAAGGGAGGAATATGAACCAAAGGGTATAAAGGTATTTCCTATATCAGCGGTATCAGGCAAGGGCGTAAATGAATTGCTCTGGTATGTTAATTCACTCGTCAAGGAGGCACCTGACGAGGTTATAGAATTTGAGCCTGAATTTGATGTGGAGTTCATGGATGATCCAGAGCTTCCATTTGATGTATCGAAATCTACAGAGGCTGAGCATTTATATATTGTCGAGGGACCAAGAATTGAGAGAATGCTTGGATACACGAATCTTGAGTCTGAGAAGGGCTTCGCATTCTTCCAGAGATTCTTAAAGGAGAATGGAATACTCGATAGATTAGAGGAATTAGGAATAGAAGAGGGCGATACAGTTCGTTTGTACGGACTTGAGTTCGATTATTATAAATAAGCATTGTATATAATAGATATATAATTTAAGAAGGAGTACAAGATGACAAGTAAGCAGAGAGCATACTTAAAGAGCCTTGCAATGAATATGGATCCGATAATAAATGTCGGTAAATCAAGCTTAACCCCTGAGGTTACTGAGGCAGTTGCGGAGGCATTAAATAAGCGTGAATTGGTTAAGATAGGTGTATTGAAGAATTGTATAGATAATCCAAGAGAAATTGCAAATGCAATAGCTGAGAGAACTAAGAGTGAGGTCGTTCAGGTTATAGGCAAGAAGATTGTTTTGTACAAGAAGCCTAAGAAAGATGCAAAGATAATTCTTCCATAAAGCTTATGTATGACGGAGGTATACCGTGGATATAGACGTTTTGCATATGAACTGCATAGCAATTATGGGTGGAACATTCAACCCGGTTCACATAGGACATGTCAGGATGGCAGAAGAAGTGCTTTTTTTGATACATGATATAGACAAGCTTGTTTTTATGCCAAACAATCTTCCGGCGTATAAGGACAAACAAGAGCTGATAGATGCAGAACACAGAATTAATATGCTTAAGCTCGCATTAGCACATTATCCTGATATGAGCGTATCAACGCTTGAGATTGACAGGGGTGGTGTGACCTATACAGCAGATACATTAGATGAATTGTTAAGGATAAATCCACATCTGAAAATATACTTTATAATGGGAATGGATTCCTTAAAGTCACTTCATCTATGGCACAGGTACAAAGATGTGGTAGATAAATGCCATCTGCTCGTATTTGACAGGGGTACTGACAAGCATAATGATATAGACTCTTATATATATGAGAATGCAAAAATAGAATATATTCATAATGACAAGATGGATGTTTCGTCATCAGAAATACGTGAGCTTATATCTAATGGTAATATACCATATAAGATGTTGCCTGATGGCGTATCGGATTATATAATAGAACATGGACTATATGTTAATTAAGATTCTGATATATGGAGAGGTAATATGAACCGAGATAAAATTATTAGTTTGCTAAAGGGAAAGATAAGTGATAAGAGATTTGAACATTCTCTTGGAGTTGAGTATACAGCTGCGTGTATGGCGATGGTATATGGAGTTGATATTGAGGAAGCAAGAACAGCAGGTCTGCTTCACGACTGTGCAAAGGGGATTCCGACTAAGGATAAGCTTGTAAAGGCAAGGAAACATGGACTTCCGGTTAATAAGTATGAGGAAAAGAATCCTGATATGCTTCATGCTAAGCTTGGTGCTTATTATGCCAGATACAGATATGATGTTCAGAACCAGGATGTACTTAATGCAATTTGTTACCATACAACCGGAAGACCGGAGATGTCGGTATTAGAGAAGATTATATTTGTTGCAGATTATATAGAGCCTAACAGAAAAACAATCCGTGATATGGATGAAATCAGAAAAGAGGCATTTGAAGATTTAGACAAATGTGTAATCCATATATTGAAGAATACTATAGAATATCTAAGTGATACAGTTTCAGATATAGATTATATGACTGTGAACACATATAATTACTATGTGAAAAATAATTGATACGGATATAGATATGGAGGATTATATGATAGCGAAGGAAATGGTTAAGCTTGCCGTTGAGGCATTAGAGGACAAGAAGGCAAACGATATAAGAGTGCTTGATATAAGCAATGTATCTAGTATGGGAGATTATTTCATAATTGCAGATGGCTCAAATAAAAATCAGGTTCAGGCACTTTGCGACTCTGTTGAGGAAAAGCTTCATATTGCAGGCGCAGAATTAAAAAATCGTGAAGGCTCTTCAAATGGGGGATGGCTTTTACTGGATTATTATGATATAATTATCCATATATTTTCTACAGAGGAACGTTCTTTCTATGATTTAGAACACATATGGAGGGATGGAACAATAGTATCTACGGGGGAGTTATAAATAAATGAACCAGAATAATCTTATGAATGAAAATTATATTAAGATTAATCAGATATCAGCCAGATGTATGAGAGTTATTGCTATCGTGCTTTTAATTGCATTTGGCTATTGTTATTTTGTCACGGATTTAGATATTACACTGATGATAATATTCTTTGCAACAGCTATATTTGTTGCACTCATACCAACACTTATAATTAATGTATTTAAGTTCGACAAATCACCTTTGACTAAACATATAGTTATTTTATGCATATGCATTATATGTACGATAATGATGACTCTTTTATCATCATATT
Source organism: uncultured Lachnospiraceae bacterium (assembly GCA_934309145.1). Classification (GTDB taxonomy): domain Bacteria; phylum Bacillota; class Clostridia; order Lachnospirales; family Lachnospiraceae; genus Coprococcus_C. The sequence goes on from CAKRCW010000007.1 coordinate 45,522, forward strand.
CATTTCCGATTATGTTGTTCCCTATATTGATGGCATCGCTTTACTATAACCAGACATTGGTGCTTGTGGCATCGCTGCTTGTATCAGCTGGCATATTTGTGTCAAATGTATTGTCGATACAGTTTAAGGACGTGTTTATCGGCAATCAGTTCGATGATTTGTACGATGCTCTGCTTGGATATGTAATTCCGCATATTGTTGTTGTGTTTTTCATGTCTATAGTTGCATATTTTATTGTACAGCGTAACTCCATGATGATTAACACGGCGGTGGAGACAGCGGTTACAATGGAGAATAATCAGAAAGGTCTTATATATTCTTTTGCAGAGATAAGCGAGAGTAAATCAAAGTTCACAGGTGAACATATTAAGCGAGTTGCAGAATATATGCGTGTTTTAGGTAAAGCCTCAGGCTTTGATGATGATTATCTTGAGAAGCTTTGCACGGCATCAATGATGCATGATATCGGCAAGCTTATGATAAGCGAGGAGATACTTGACAAGCCTGACAAGCTTACTGATGAAGAATATCAGATTATGAAGAATCATGTTTTATATGGTGAGGCATTGCTTGAGAAGTGTCCTGGTGAGATGATGCACCTTGCTTGTATACTTGCTAAGGAACACCATGAAAGATGGGATGGAACAGGGTATCTTGGTATGAAGGGTGAAGAGATCGCGTATATAAGCAGACTTATGGCAGTGTGTGATGTATTTGATGCACTTACTTCTGACAGATATTATAAGAAGGGATGGTCTCTGGAGGATACATTTGATGAGATTATAAGACTTAGTGGTAAAAGCTTTGATCCAAAGGTAGTAAAATTATTTATAGAACATTTTGACGAGTTTAAGGCGATACATAATAAGATACCTGATAAACAGATATATTAGATATGACATCGTGATGTTCGGGAGGCTTATTCAGTGTACAGAGTTATTAACAAATACATGGAAAACATTAATCTTATTGCAAATGATGAGATATATAACAGGTTGATGACATTTTTAAAGACGGCATCTGATGTCATTAAGTATTCAGTTACCGTAAGCTTTAATAGATATGTGGTGGATATCAAGCTTGATGGATATTCTGTAGATAAGGCAGCAACGATATTCCAAATGTTTGATGCCAAGGTTGCATATCCGTATTCGTCAATGCATCTTAGATTTAATGAGGGTAAATGCGTGAGATATCGTTATATAACCTGTCAGGAAAACAAAAACGGATTTTACTGTGATATTATATTTTCATAGTTATAGTTATTATAAAATAAGAGCTGTAGTGTATTAACCACAACTCTTATTTTTTTATTATTTTATAATTAGAAAGTACGGAACAGTCCAATTACTTTGCCTAGTATTGTGACATCACCATTCACGATAATTGGCTCCATAGTGTCGTTCTCAGGCTGTAGACGTATATGACCATCCTCTTTATAGAAAGTCTTAACTGTGGCGGAGTCATCAATCATAGCAACGACAATCTCTGAATTCCTTGCAGTATTCGCTTCTTCAACCATAACAAGGTCACCATGATATATGCCGGCATTAATCATGCTGTCGCCCTTAACCTTAAGCATGAAAGTATTCTTGCCATTTGCGTGGAGATATTCAGGTGGAATTGGAAAATAACCTTCTATATGTTCAACTGCGAGTATTGGTTCTCCACAGGTTACAGTACCTATAATAGGAACATTGACAACCTCGCGTCTCTGTAAATTAAAGGTATCATCTAATATCTCGATTGCACGAGGCTTGGTGGGATCTTTTCTTATGTAACCGCGCTCCTCAAGAGTCTCTAGGTGAGCGTGTACTGAAGATGTTGACTTAAGGTGAACAGCCTCGCATATCTCCCTTACTGCCGGTGGATACCCCTTCTCTAATATGCATTTTTTCATGTAATCTAATATCTCCTGCTGTTTTGCAGATAATTTACCGTTAGGCATAGAATTCCTCCTTGAAAATGAATCATTAATCGAATGTTTGTTTTATTATAACATATTGTATATCATAATGCAAACAAATGTTCTGAACCCTCTCTATAAAATAATAATTAGCACTTATAAGATACCCCTCATGTCCGTTGGATGTAACAGGTTATATTACGGGACCGCTTTCGCTTGTTGCTCCGAGCAGCGGTACTAAATTCGTGCCATACACTCATTAAGTGCCGGCTATCGCAAACGTCCCTGCATATAACCTGTTACATCCAACGGACATGAGGGGTATCTTATAAGTGCTAATTATTATTTATAGAAATATCACATTTACATTTTTTGTGCTATGAAACTATCTTTTTAAATAATTGTGTGTTAATATGTGTGTTAGAAATTATTGTATTTGACAAAATAATTTTTTTTATATATAATCAATACGCTATTTAATAATCTACCTAATTATCACTTTAATGTGATGAAGTAGCGACGGTTGATTAAGGTAAATGATATTGAAATAGCAAATAATACAAATATATGTATACAGCAAGGAGAGCAGCTATGAGTGAAAAGTTGTTACATACCCCGGAGGGCGTGCGGGATATATACGATTCAGAATGTAAGAAGAAATTGACAGTTATGAATCAGTTGCATCATGTCTTAGAGTTATATAGTTATCAGGATATCAATACACCATCCTTTGAGTATTTTGATATTTTCAATATGGACAAGGGCTCAGCACAGTCAAATGAGATGTATAAATTTTTTGACAGAAATAACAATACACTTGTTTTGAGACCTGATATAACACCTAGTATTGCCAGAAGTGTTGCCAAGTATTATTCTGACGAGGAGTTACCTATAAGACTTTGTTATAACGGAAATACATTTATCAATGCACATCAGCATCAGGGAAAGTTAAGTGAGTTCACTCAGGTTGGCGGTGAGCTTATAAATGATGACAGCTCAGCGGCGGATGCCGAAATAATAGCATGTGTTATAAGCTGCCTTAAGGCTGTCGGACTTAAAGAATTCCAGATAGAGATAGGCGAGGTTGAATTCTTTAGGGGGGTTATAGACGAGGCCGGACTTGATGATGAAATCGAGGCAAAGATTCGTGAGTACATACAGATGAAGAACTTCTTCGGTCTTAACGAGTATGTATCTAAGTTAGATATTGCAGATAATCTGAAGGAGATTTTTTCAAGCTTCGACAATTTGTTCGGCGGCCTTGAGATGCTTGACAGGGCATATGAGCTTGTGACTAATCCTACATCAAAGCTCGCTATAGAGCGTCTTAGAAAGGTTTATAATGCACTTGCAGCATATGGCTTTGAGGATTATATAGGCTTTGATTTATCAATGCTTAACCGTTATAACTATTATACTGGTATTGTATTTAGAGGATATACCTATGGTACAGGAGATGCTGTTGTTAAGGGCGGACGTTATAACAACCTCCTTGCCAAGTTTGGAAAAGAGGCACCTTCTGTAGGCTTTGCCATATATGTAGACGATTTAATGAGTGCTATAAGCAGAAATAAGATAGAGGTTGAAATTGACCATTCAAACATTCTTATCTTGTATGACAGAGATAATCAGAGAGCTGCTATTAAGCTTGCAGCGGATCTTAGAGATAAGGACAAGAAGATAGAGCTTGTAAGACAGTCAGCTAAGCATAATATAGAAGCTTATATTGAGTATGCAAAGAAAACACATTTCTCAGGTATATATCATTTCCTTGATGATGATAATGTGGAGGTTATATCGCTCCATGAGGGTATTAGAGAAACTGTAAAAGCATCTGAATTATATTAGACCCGGAGGATATTATGAGATATTTAACATTTGCACTTGCAAAAGGCAGACTTGCCAAGAAAACATTAGCACTTTTTGAACAGATGGGAATAACCTGTGAGGAGGCTAAGGATCCAGACACAAGAAAGCTTATATTTACAAATGAGGAGCATAAGGTCAGATTCTTTCTCTCTAAGGCATCTGATGTCCCTACATATGTTGAGTATGGTGCTGCGGATATAGGAGTTGTTGGAAAAGACACAATCATGGAAGAGGGAAGAAATCTCTACGAGGTCATGGATTTAGGCTTTGGTAAGTGTCGTATGTGCGTATGCGGACCTGCATCAGCCAAGGAGCTTCTTGCCAAAAATGAGATAATCCGTGTTGCTAGCAAATATCCTAACATTGCCAAGAATTATTTTAGTGAGAAGAAAAATCAGACAGTTGAGATAATAAAGCTTAACGGTTCGGTTGAGCTTGCACCTATAGTTGACTTGTCAGAGGTAATCGTTGATATTGTTGAGACAGGCTCTACACTTAAGGAGAATGGTCTTGAGGTATTAGAGGAGATATGTCCTTTGTCAGCCAGAGTTGTTGTAAATCAGGTAAGTCTTAAGATGGAGCATGAGCGTATAAGAAAGCTTTTGCATGATTTAAAGGAGATTATAGACAAATAAGAATACTTATTATTTAAGAGGAGATAAAGTCATGAGAATAGTAGAATTAAACGAAGAAACCAAAAAAGACATATTGAGTAACCTTCTTAAGAGAAGTCCTGACAATTACGGAAGCTATGAGGCAACTGTAAAAGAGATAGTTGAGGATGTGCATATTAATAAGGATGCAGCTTTGTTTAAATATACAGAGAAGTTCGACAAGGCTAAGATAAATGCTGACAATATCAAGGTGACAAAGGCTGAGATAGAGGAGGCGTATAAGGAGGTTGACGAGTCTCTTCTTGAGGTAATAAGAAAGGCTATAACCAATATCCGTGTATACCATGAGAAGCAGAAGCAGTATAGCTGGTTTGATTCAGAGGATAACGGAAGCATGCTTGGACAGAAGGTTACACCTATAGAGAGAGTTGGTGTATATGTACCGGGAGGAAAGGCTGTATATCCTTCATCGGTTCTCATGAATGTTATCCCTGCCAAGGTTGCAGGCGTTAAGGATATCATAATGACAACACCATGTGACAGCAATGGAAAGGTATATGCCATGACTCTTGTGGCTGCAAATGAAGCAGGTGTTGACAGTATATATAAGGCAGGCGGTGCTCAGGCTATAGCTGCACTTGCCTATGGTACAGAATCTATACCTAAGGTAGATAAGATAGTAGGTCCTGGCAACATATTTGTGGCACTTGCCAAGAGAACAGTATTTGGACATGTAAGCATAGATTCAGTTGCAGGGCCAAGTGAGATTCTTGTTCTTGCAGATAACACAGCCAACCCAAGATTTGTGGCTGCTGATTTACTTTCACAGGCAGAGCATGATGAGATGGCTTCAGCAATTCTTGTAACTGATTCAAGAGAGCTTGCCGAGAAGGTTTCATATGAGGTTGAGGAGTTTATTAAGGTATTATCCCGTAAGGATATTATCCGCAAATCAATAGATACATATGGATATATCCTTGTAGCTGATTCAATTAACGAGGCTATAGATACTGTAAATGATATTGCAAGTGAACACTTAGAGATTGTAACAGCTAATCCATTTGATACAATGACAAGAATTAAAAACGCAGGAGCAATTTTCCTTGGAAGCTATTCGTCTGAGCCACTTGGTGATTATTTTGCAGGACCTAACCATGTTCTTCCTACTAACGGAACAGCTAAGTTCTTCTCACCGCTTTCAGTGGATGATTTCATCAAGAAGTCAAGCATTATATACTATTCCAGAGAAGCATTAGAGCCTGTATATAAGGATATTGTCGCATTTGCGGAGTCAGAGCATCTGACAGCACATGCCAATTCAATAAGAGTAAGATTTGAGTAAAGATTGATTAATTAAGAATAAAATGGTATAATATTTTGTTGTATTTTATGAAAAGGGAGTGATAGCTTGGCTGACAGAATTGCAGCGGTTTCAAGAACAACAGCGGAGACCGATATACAGTTGGAGCTTAATTTGGATGGAAGCGGTTATGCGGATGTCAAAACAGATATAGGATTTTTTGACCATATGCTTACAAGCTTTGCAAAACATGGTTTTTTTGACTTGAAGCTAAGAGTTAAGGGTGACCTTATCGTTGATTGTCATCACACCATAGAAGATACCGGAATTGTTCTTGGACAGGCTATTGCCAAGGCTGTCGGTGACAAGCAGGGTATAAAGCGATTTGGTTCGTTTTTACTTCCTATGGATGAGACACTTGTGATGTGTGCACTTGATTTGTCAGGGAGACCATATCTGGTACACGATTTGACATTCACAACGGACAGAGTTGGTTATATGGACACAGAGATGGTTAAGGAGTTTTTCTACGCTGTGTCATACAGTGCAGGTATGAACCTTCACTTAAAACAGATAAGCGGCTCTAACAACCATCATATCATAGAGGCGGCGTTTAAGGCTTTTGGAAAGGCATTAGACCAGGCAACTATGTATGAACCGCGTTTAGAGGGAAAGATTCTATCGACAAAGGGAAGCTTATAAAGATAACCGATAGGAGGAACTATATGGAATACAAGAAGATAATGCCATGTCTGTCACTTGAGAACCCTGTAGATGAGGCAGTATACTACAACGATTCAGGTGCGGATGCAATCGCGTTTTTCGACAGCACATGTCTTTCTGAAAACATAGAGATTAATATCGCTACAATCAGGGAGATTACAAAGCAGATTGATATACCGCTTATAGTGTGCGGTGGCGTGAGAAGATTAGAGGATATAAAGAAGCTTTTATATGCAGGTGCATCAAAAATATGTATGAAACGTGCTCCTCTTGAGGATATTAATATTGTGCGTGATGCAGCAGAGAGATTTGGAAGTGAGAGGATAATTGTTACTATCGATTTATCAGAGTGTGACAATCCAGTTGAATATGCAACGCTTCTCAAAAAATATGGTGCAGGAGAGCTTCTCCTTATCCATAACAATAAGGTAGATAATTATGATAATATAGTAAAGACTATACGAAACGAGGTAGGACTTCCGGTTATAGCGTCAACTTATGCCACAAATGCATTTGACATTGCTAACACTCTAAAGACTACTGAGGCTGAGGTTATAAGCCTTTATAATCTTGAAAAACATGATATAATGGACATTAAGCATGTCTGCAAGAATGAGGGCATAGCTGTCAATTTATTTGAAAGCTCAATGTCATTTTCAGAGTTTAAACTAAACAGTGACGGACTTATTCCTGTCATAGCACAGCATTATAAGACTGGTGAGGTTCTTATGCTTGCGTATATGAATGAGGAGTCATTTAACAAGACAATACAGACAGGAAGAATGACCTACTACAGCAGAAGCAGACAGCAGCTATGGACAAAGGGTGAGACAAGCGGACATTTTCAGTTTGTAAAGTCACTCACCATAGATTGTGATAATGATACAATTTTAGCCAAGGTTTCACAGATTGGTGCGGCATGCCATACAGGAAGCCCGACCTGTTTCTTTAAGGATCTGGTTAAGAAGGAGTATAATGGAACTAACCCTATTAAGGTATTTATGGAGGAGTATGATATAATATCTGACAGGAAGAAAAATCCTAAGGATGGCTCATACACTAATTATCTGTTTGACAAGGGAATAGATAAGATACTTAAGAAGGTTGGCGAGGAATCCACAGAGATTGTCATTGCAGCTAAAAATGGTGACCATGAGGAGATTAAATATGAGATTTCAGATTTCATGTATCATCTTATGGTTCTGATGGTAGAATGTGGAGTGAGCTGGAATGATATAATCAAGGAATTAGCAGACAGAAGGTAGTATAATATTTATATATGGAGGAGTTACTATGACAGCTTTGATAAGTGAAATAATAACATATCTTATTAAATTTTTTGCAATGCTTGTATGTGCATTTTTAGGCATTATCGTAGGCAAAAAAATACGAGCTAACAAGGACGAGAAGATGCAGGAGGAATTATAAAATTGAAGAACTACGGTGTAAACGAATTAAGAAAAATGTTTTTGGAGTTTTTTGAGAGCAAGGGACATCTTAAGATGAACAGCTTCTCATTAATACCTCATAATGATAACAGCTTATTACTTATAAATTCAGGTATGGCTCCTTTAAAGCCTTATTTTACCGGTCAGGAGATACCACCTAGAAGAAGGGTAACAACCTGTCAGAAATGTATCCGTACAGGTGATATTGAGAATGTTGGTAAGACAGCAAGACATGGTACATTCTTTGAGATGCTTGGTAACTTCTCATTTGGTGATTACTTTAAGCATGAGGCTATATCATGGACATGGGAATTCCTTACAGAGGTCGTAGGTCTTGATCCTGACAGACTTTATCCATCAGTGTACGTTGATGACGATGAGGCATTTGATATATGGAATAAGGAGATTGGTATAGCTCCTGATAGAATATTCAAGTTTGGCAAGGAAGATAACTTCTGGGAGCATGGTGCTGGTCCTTGTGGCCCTTGTTCAGAGGTATATTATGACCGTGGAGAAAAATATGGTTGTGGAAAGCCTGGATGTACTGTTGGCTGTGAGTGCGACAGATACATGGAGGTTTGGAATAATGTATTTACACAGTTTGATAATGATGGTCACAATAACTATACTGAGCTTGAGCATAAGAACATTGATACAGGTATGGGACTTGAACGTCTCGCAGTTGTAGTTCAGGATGTTGATTCGATATTTGACGTTGACACAATAAAGGCACTTCGCGACAAGATATGTGAGATGGCTGGTGTTACATATAAGACGGATGAAAAGACAGATGTATCAATACGTCTTATTACAGATCATATTCGTTCAGTAACATTTATGACATCGGATGGTATACTTCCTTCTAATGAGGGACGTGGATATGTCTTAAGACGTCTTTTGAGACGTGCAGCAAGACATGGACGTTTACTTGGAATTAAGGGAAGCTTCCTTGCAGAGCTATCTAAGACTGTAATTGAAGTTTCAAAGGATGCTTATCCTGAGCTTTTGGAGAAGCAGGAGCATATATTTGCTACACTTAACACAGAGGAAGAGAATTTCAACAAGACTATAGACCAGGGACTTTCTATATTGAATGGTTTTGTGGATGATATTAAGGCAAATGGTCTGGATATGCTTAGTGGACAGAATGCATTTAAGCTTTATGACACATATGGATTTCCTCTTGACCTTACTAAGGAGATTCTTCTTGAGTCTGGCATAGAGGTTGATGAGGATGGCTTCCATGAGTGTATGCAGGAGCAGAGAGAGAGAGCTAGAAAGGCTCGTAAGGTAACTAATTATATGGGAGCTGATGCAACTGTATATGAACAGATACCTACAGAGCTCACAACAACCTTTGTTGGATATGATAAGCTTGTACATGAGTCAGACGTTATTGCACTCACAACAGAGGATGAGATTGTTGATAGCTTAGAGGAAGGCTTTAACGGTTCAATTCTTGTATCAGAGACACCGTTTTATGCTACAATGGGTGGTCAGTGTGGAGATGCAGGTATAATTGAGACTGCAACAGGCGTATTTATAGTTAAGGACACAATCAAAGTTGTAGGTGGAAAGATTGCTCATATAGGTTATGTGAAAAGTGGCGAGATTAAGTCAGATGACAAAGTTACTCTTAAGGTTGACGAGAATAAGCGTACACATACATGTATGAACCATTCAGCTACACACCTTTTACAGAAAGCCCTTAAGCTTGTGTTAGGCGGACATGTTGAGCAGGCGGGTTCTTATGTTGACGAGGACCGTCTCAGATTTGACTTTACTCATAATCAGGCTATGACTAAGGAAGAGATAGAGAAGGTTGAGGAGATAGTTAATCAGGAGATAGAAAAAAATATTCCTGTTACAACGAATGTTATGACATTGGAGGAAGCTAAAAAGACTGGTGCCATGGCATTGTTTGGAGAGAAATATGGCGACACGGTAAGAGTTGTAAGTATGGGAGATTTCTCTAAGGAGCTCTGTGGTGGTACTCATGTTCCAAATACAGGTATCATAAGTACATTTAAGATTATTTCTGAACAGGGTGTTGCTGCAGGAGTAAGAAGAATAGAAGCTCTTACATCTAAGGGAGCATTTGACTATTATAAGGAGCTTGAGAATGAGCTTAAGCTTGCAAGTGCCGCAGCAAAGACAGAACCATCAAAGCTTGCTGAAAGAATAGAGGCTCTTTTAGCGGAGATTAAGTCACTTCAGTCAGAAAACCAGAAGTTAAAGGATAAGATGGCTAAGGATTCAGTTGGTGATGTTCTCGCAAATGCTGTAGCTGTAGGAGACATAAAGGTTCTTCCTGTTGCAATGAAGGATGTTGACATGAATGCACTTCGTAATTTGGGAGATGACCTTAAGGCTAAGCTTGGTGACAGCGTTGTAATTCTTGCATCAGACAAGGATGACAAGGTTAATCTTATTGTCATGGCTACTGATGGTGCGGTTAAGGCTGGTGCACATGCAGGCAACATTGTTAAGAAGATTGCTCCTATGGTTGGTGGCGGTGGTGGTGGCCGTCCTAACATGGCACAGGCTGGTGGTAAGAATCCGGCAGGAATAGCTGACGCACTTGCAGCAGGTGTGGAAGAGGTTAAAGCACAGCTTGTATAAAATAGTTATAAAAGTTATATAGAATAAAATAGAATATAATATGAAAGAGAGGTCATTTAATATGGCATTAGTACCTACAGTCGTTGAGCAAACAAGCCGCGGAGAGCGTGCATATGATATTTATTCAAGATTATTAAAGGAGAGAATAATCTTCCTTGCAGACGAGGTTAATGATACAACAGCAAGCCTTGTCATTGCACAGCTTTTATTCCTTGAGTCTGAGGATACAACAAAGGATATAAGCCTTTATATTAACAGCCCTGGTGGCTCAGTAAGTGCAGGATTTGGAATATATGACACTATGAACTATATCAAGTGTGACGTATCAACAATTTGTGTTGGTATGGCTGCAAGTATGGGTGCGTTCCTTCTTTCAGGTGGTACAAAGGGTAAGAGAATTGCTCTTCCTAATTCAGAGATTATGATACATCAGCCACTCGGAGGAGCTCAGGGACAGGCAACAGATATGAAGATTCACACAGATCATATTATAAGAACGAGAGAAAAGCTCAATCGTATTCTCGCTGCAAACACAGGTAAGCCACTTGAGGTTATAGAGCGTGATACAGAGAGAGATAACTTCCTGACAGCTGAGCAGGCATTAGAATATGGACTTATTGACCATATCTACACAAGCAGAGACGACTTAAAATAAGAAAATGCTAATTTTTACAAAAAAATAGGCTAATTTTTAAATTTTTTGTTGACGTATGAAATAATTGTGTTATAATCATTGTTGTGCGATTTTGGAAGTAACCCAATCAGTTGTTGATGCACACTTTTACAGAATATACAACTGGAGGGAGGTTGAGGATAGTATGTCAAACGTAATAGTAAAAGAAAATGAGACTTTGGATAGCGCACTTCGCAGATTCAAGAGAAATTGTGCTAAGGCTGGAATCCAGCAGGAGATTCGTAAGAGAGAGCATTACGAGAAGCCAAGCGTTAAGCGTAAGAAGAAGTCAGAGGCTGCTAGAAAACGTAAGTATAAATAAGCTTTATGACATATAAAAGAGATGTTACAGTAACATTCGTGTTGTTGTAACATCTCTTTTTATTTTATTCTATAATTTATATTGTAAGAATAAAATAATAAAAAACGGTGATTTATATGACAAGAATTATACTGTATGGCCAGAAGTCAATACATATAGATGGATATAAAAATATTATCAGCTTCAGCGAGGACAGAATATGTATACAGTGCAAAAAGAATGCTGTCGAGATAACTGGTGATAAGCTTTTTGTATCATCCTTCAGTGGAATTGAAATGACTATAGGTGGAAAAATTACAGGTATAAGGTGGATTGACATGTAAATTAAGATGGAGACATATGTATGAATTCGTATTGAGATGGCTTCGTGGATATTTGCTGATTGGAATATCGGGCAGGGGCAAGGAGCGATTCCTGGACCTCTGTGCCAAAAATAATATCGAATTGTGGAATATAGAGACAAAGGATAATAAAATGACCTTTACTATTTCGAGAAAAAATAGTAAAAAGCTTTCTGTATATCAGAAAAAAACAGGAGTTAATCTTGAGATAAAAGATAAAAGAGGGCTTCCGTTTTTCTTCTATAAATACCGCAAGCGAAAATGCTTTGCAATTGGTTTTCTGCTTTGCATTGCAATTATTTATTCGTTTACATTGTTTGTATGGGATGTAAATATAAATGGTGAGAGCAGTTACACAAAGGAGCAGATAAGGGAGGATATAATTGATAATTATGTAAGACTTGGAACTTTAAAAAGAAATGTAGACTGTGCCGAGCTTGAGAAAACGTTGCGTGAAAAATACGACAAAATAGCCTGGATTAGTTGTGAATTAAAGGGAACGCAGCTAAATATTAATATGACGGAGACTATACCTCCCAATGTAGTATTTGATTATAGCAAGCCGTGTAACATAGTTGCTTCCTGTGATGGTGTAATAACAGACATAATAACTAAATCAGGAACATCCATAGCACATAAAGGCGATGAGATAAAAAAGGGAGATATCCTTATAAGTGGTGTTGTGAATATTTATAATGATTTTGATGAGCTGATAGAGACTGAATATCTTCCAGCAAAGGGAGATGTCTATGCACTTGTCACAAGAACTTATGAGGATGAATTTCCACTTGAATATTACGAAAAGGAATATGGGGATAATACTAAAAAATATTACGGCATAAGGCTTGGAAATAATTATTATCAGCCCATAAAACCTGAAATTAATGATAAGCAGACAGATATAATAAATGAGGAGTATAAGCTTAAGCTTGCCGGAGATTTTTATCTTCCGATAGCCATAAATGTGACAAAGCTGCGCATTTATAAAGCTGTCCTTAATACATACACAGACGAGGAGGCTTTTTATAAGGCTGATAAAAGACTTTCTGTATATCTTGATGACTTGAGAAAAAAAGAGGTGGAAATACTTGAAAATAATGTTAAAATAGAAATTGTGGATGGTGTGTGCAGAGCTACAGGAACTATCGTTACGAAGGAGCTAATCGGTGTACCATCTGACATTACTATTATAGAGCAAGGAGAAACACAGTAGATGGGTGCTTATTCTGAGAATATAACAATCCCCGGAGAACATATACAGAATGTCTTTGGACAATTTGACAAGCATATAAAGATAATCGAAAAGTCGTATCATATAGCAGTTGTATTAAGAGATGACACTGTAAAGCTGGTTGGAGATGAGCTTACAGTTAAACGTGCTGCTTCTGTAATAAGAGAGCTTGTTAAGCTTTCTCTTAATGGGAACACCATAACTGAGCAGAATGTTAATTATGCTATAACACTCACGAAATCGGGAGATGTAGAGGCTGTAAGTGAGCTTGACAGAGATGACAACCTAATATGTCATACTATAAATGGCAAGCCTGTAAAGGCAAAGACCCTGGGACAGAAGAAATATGTGGATGCTATAGACAAGAAGATGATAGTATTTGGTGTAGGACCTGCCGGTACGGGTAAGACATATCTTGCAATGGCAAAGGCAATCACTGCATTTAAGAATAACGAGGTGAATAGAATTATCCTTACAAGACCTGCCATAGAGGCTGGCGAAAAGCTTGGATTTTTGCCAGGTGATTTACAGAGCAAGGTAGATCCATATTTGAGGCCACTCTATGATGCCTTATATGAGATAATGGGTGCAGATACATTTATGAGAAACATGGAGAAGGGGCTTATAGAGGTAGCACCACTTGCATATATGAGAGGAAGAACCTTAGATAATGCGTATATTGTTCTTGATGAGGCACAGAATACAACACCTGCCCAGATGAAGATGTTTCTTACAAGAATAGGATTTGGCTCTAAGGCAATAATAACAGGAGATTTATCACAGAAGGATTTACCTAAGGATGCATCATCAGGACTTGAGGTTGCACTTAAAGTTCTGAGGGATATAGATGACATCTCAATAATTCGTTTTTCGAGTGATGATGTTGTAAGACACCCTCTTGTACAGAAAATTGTAAATGCCTATGAGGCATATGAGACAAGAAAACAAAGCAATCGTAAAGCTTGATTATACAGAAGGTTTAGGGTATAATAAGTAGGTTGAAAACGAGGTGTTATATATGAGTGTTTTTATTGACAATGATCCGGGAGTCGATGTACCTGACAGCTATCACGATATAGTGAGGGATATAATAGACGAGGCTATAAGCTTTGTTGAGTGTCCATATGAATGTGAGGTCAATGTCGTCTTTACGGATAATGCAGGAATACAGGAGATGAATAACTCATTTAGAAATATTGATACTCCGACTGATGTATTGTCATTTCCGTTGCTTGAATATGAGACTCCGGGAGATTTATCTTTGGTAGATGAGGACAGTATAGATTCATTTAATCAGGATACCGGAGAGCTTATGCTTGGCGATATAGTTCTTAATGTAGACCGAATAGCAAGTCAGGCAGAGGAATATGGACATACAAGAAGAAGAGAAACTGCATTTCTTGTTGCACACAGTATGCTTCATCTTTTTGGCTATGACCACATAGATGATACTGAGCGAAGAGAAATGGAACGTTTACAGGAACAAATACTCACAAAGAAAGGATATACGAGAGAAAATGAAGAAGAATAAAATTGCACTTATGCTGGCAGGCGTTATGCTTGTTTCATCATTTGTAAGTGGATGTGGAAAGAAGGACAACAAAAAGGAAGATGCCTCAATAGACGTTTCTCCTATAGCTACTATGTCAGATGCAAGTGACATGGAGATAAGACAGAAGGATGGCTATGTAATAAGTGAGCTTACAGGCGAGTGGATTGATGAATCATTAAAGGATCAGAAGCCTGTATGTATTATGATTAATAACATCATTGATGCTATGCCGCAGTCAGGTATATCTCAGGCTGATATCACATATGAGATGCTTGTTGAGGGTGGCATAACAAGATATATGTGTGTCTTTAAGGATTATGCTAATATAGGCAAGCTTGGTCCTGTAAGAAGTGCAAGACATTATTATGTTCAGGTTGCACAGATGTATGATGGTATATATGCACACGTTGGATGGTCTAACTATGCACATGATTATATAGTTAATAACTATATGACAACTCTTAACGGATTATATGACAGCACAACATTCTATAGAGATGAGACAAGATATGCACCTCATAACTGCTATACTGATGGAGAAAAGCTTCAGGCAGGTATAGCGAATGCCGGAATATCACCAACATATGATTATGATGTTGAGAAGATGTTTGCATTTAACAGTGATGACAAGGCGCTTGGCAATGGAATGACAGCTAACAAGATTACAACAGCATATAATTCAAGCTCAACACGTTGGTATGAGTACAATGAGGATGACAAGCTTTACTATAGATTCCAGTATGGCGAGGCTCAGATAGATGACCAGACTAACGAGCAGCTTGCATATAAGAATGTAATAGTTATGTTTGTTCAGTATACAGACCTTGGTGATGGACTTCAGGACGTTGACTGGTCAAAGGGCGGAACAGGATATTATGCTACTGATGGTGAGTACGAGCCTATCACATGGAAGAATACAGCAGGTGTAATTAAGTATTATTCAGAGGATGGCAACCAGCTTCAGATGAATCCTGGAAAGACATTTATTACTGTATTTGACGAAACTAAGACAGATCAGATTACAATGGAATAATTCCATATAAAATGGGAAATAATTTCTTCAAGGAGTGAGTGCCATGAAGAAATTATTTTTATATACAGCTATAATAATTTATGTATTCTGGTCGGTATTTATAATATTTCATGATATATATAAGAACAAGAAATATAAATACGAGATTGCCACTACAGAGCAGAATATAGTATATGAGGATTCTGAGAGGGTACAGGCTGTACCATCAAGCTATGATGATACAAACATATATGACAATATAGGGGCTCTTAGTGAATACAGCTTTGATGACAAGTCCATGCCATTATATACGGTTGGGATAAAGGATAACGCAGTTGTAGTATATGATAAGGACGATGAGGTATTTGAGTATACAGGAATTGATGCAAGCCTGATACAGTCCTTAAATCCCCCTCTGTATGATAGATTGAAGTCTGGTGTCACATTTGGGTCTGTCGAGGAGCTGTATGTATTCTTAGAATCAATATCAAGTTAAACTATAATGAGAGGTAGATAATGTACGATATATGTATAATTGGTGGAGGGGTGGCTGGACTTAGTGCTGCCATAACAATAGGAGAGCATGACACCAATACGATACTGATAGATAAAAATCCTAAACTCGGCAAAAAAATATATGCAACGGGCAACGGCAAATGCAATCTTACCAATACTAATATGGATATTTCAAGTAAATATCACTCATCGTACGAAGGTTATGTATCATTTATAAATGACATAATGGGAGCTTCGCCTTTAACGCGTGTCAAGGAATTCATGCTAAGTATTGGTATACCTACATATGACAGGGATGGATATATTTACCCCGCATCAAGACAGGCTTCTTCAGTTGCGTGGGCTATGATTGATAGAGCTAATATTTCCGGTATTGATATCAGGTGTAATGCTGAATGTACAGATATCAAAAAGCTGGGTGACCATTTTGAGATTGTACTTGATGATGAAGTTATAAGAGCTAAACGTGTCATAATAGCCTGTGGAGGAAAAAGCTATCCTTCGCTTGGTGGAAGCGACAAGGGATATAAATTAGTAACCTCCTTAGGTGACAGTCTCACGGATATAAGACCTGCACTGTGTGGAGTTATAACTGATGATATACCTAAGACATTATCCGGTGTGAGAGTTAACGCTGCTGCAAGAATAACTAATAATAAGTACGATGCTGTCTGTGAGGAGTATGGCGAGCTGCAGATAACAGATTATGGCTTATCAGGGATTATGATATTTAATCTGTCATCACTGATTGGCAGGATGTTAAGTAATAATGAAAAGCCGGTTATAAGTATTAATCTTATACCAGATATATCAAATGAGCTTATATACGATATATATGAAAAATGTCCTGACAGAACTATAACAGGATTATTTAACGGCTTCTTAAATGACAAGCTTGTGACATATATATTGCAGAAGGCTTGTATTAACGGAAAAGCCAAGGTAAAAGATATAAGCAAAAAAGACATAGACAGAGTAATTGATATAATGTCGGATGTAAAATTTGCAGTTAAAGATATTAAATCCTACGATCAGGCACAGGTATGTGCCGGTGGTGTAAGGTTGTCTGATATCAACCCTGATACATGTGAGTCTAAAAGAATTAAGAATCTATATTATGCAGGTGAGATAATGGATGTAGATGGCGTTTGTGGAGGATATAATATAACATATGCCATATTATCGGGAATAAAAGCGGGAGAGGCTTGTATATATGATAAGAATTAATCAGATAAAGCTTCCTGTCGACGCAGGTGAGGATAAGCTTAACAAGAAGATTGCTTCACTTCTTAAGACGAAGGATTACAGCTTTGAGAAAATTGTCAAGAAATCAATAGACGCAAGAGATAAGGATAACCTGATGTACATATACTCTGTTGATGTAAAATGCAAAAATGAGAGAGATGTACTAAGAAAAGTTCACAATAATAATATTATGGTAACAGAAACTGAAAAATACATATTTCCAGTTGAAAATGTATTCTCAGATAATCATGAGAACGCGGCAAGACCTGTCATAGTCGGTGCAGGACCGGCAGGGTATTTCTGTGGACTTTACCTTGCAAGAGCAGGATATAAGCCGATTATTATTGAGCAGGGAAAGGATGTTGACGCAAGAACTAAGGATGTTGGCTCTTTCTGGAATGGAGGAGCTATCAATAGAAGCTCAAATGTATCATTTGGAGAGGGCGGAGCAGGAACATTTTCGGATGGAAAGCTTAACACCGGAATTAAGGATAAGAGTGGCAGAATAACTGCATTTATAGAGGATTTTATAAGCTTTGGCGCTCCGGAAGAGATTGGCTATATCAATAAGCCGCATGTTGGAACGGATGAGCTTATAAATGTTATGAAGAATTTAAGAGCTGAAATCATTTCTCTTGGAGGAGAAGTGTGCTTTGAAACAAAGTTCATAGGTTATAAGCTTGATAATAATTCAATATCCGAGGTTATTATAAGAAATGCGTCAGGGGAGAGAGTCCTTAAAACAAATGTTCTTGTGCTTGCGATAGGTCATAGTGCCAGAGATACATTTGTAATGCTTTATGAAAATCATGTACCTATGGAGCCTAAATCACTTGCCATAGGTCTTAGAATCGAGCACAAGCGGGAGACTATAAATAAAAGTCAGTATGGTGATAGTGATAAGGCAAGGCTGCTTCCTGCGGCTGATTACAAGATGACATACCGCTCAAAATCAGGTCGGAGTGTATACAGCTTTTGTATGTGTCCGGGCGGATATGTTGTAAATGCATCGAGTGATGAGAATCAGTCGGTTGTAAATGGTATGAGCTATCATGACAGAGCTGCCGATAATTCAAACAGTGCGATAGTAGTAGGAGTTACACCGGATGATTATAAGGCTTCCGGATATGAGGGTGTTCTTGCCGGTATGTATTTTCAGCAGGAATATGAAAAAAAGGCTTACGAGGAGGGAAGGGGCAATATTCCCGTACAGACCTTCGGTGATTTCGAAGATAATGTACCTACAACTAAGCTAGGCAGTATAAAGCCATGCATAAAAGGAAAATATGTGCTTGCCAATATAAATAATTGTTTGCCCTCATATGTAAATAATGCTATAATTGAGGCGGTACATGAGTACGACAAAAAATTAAAGAATTTTTATGACAGAAATGCTGTTTTATCGGGGATAGAATCTAGAACCTCATCACCAGTAAGGATAATCAGGAATGATAGTTTAATGAGCAGTATTGAAGGAATCTTTCCATGTGGTGAAGGTGCCGGATATGCTGGTGGCATAACCTCTGCTGCTGTAGATGGAATAAAGGTTTCTGAGGCTGTTGCAGCATATCTGAATACATTTTATGAAGGTTAGAATATATGAACGCAAGGGAAGAAATAAAGAATAAACAGAGAATAGTAATAAAGATTGGTTCCTCATCACTATTACACAAAGAGTCGGGAAGCGTTGATTTCAGACGCTTAGAGAAGCTTGTAAGAATCGTTTGTGACCTTAAGAATCAGAACAAGGATGTAATTCTTGTATCATCTGGTGCTATAGCAGTAGGATTTCAGTCACTTGGACTTAGAACAAAGCCTAAGACACTTTCGCTTAAGCAGGCGTGTGCCGCTATAGGTCAGGCACAGCTTATGATGATGTACCAGAAGCTATTTATGGAGTATAATCATACAGCAGCACAGGTTCTCCTTACCTTCGATGCAATAACCGATGAGGAGAGACGAAGAAATGCTGAGAATACACTTAATGAGCTTTTGCAGCAGGATGTTATTCCTGTTGTAAATGAGAATGATACAGTGGCCACAGAGGAGATTGAGTTTGGAGATAATGACACACTTTCAGCTATTGTTGCACACCTTGTAAAGGCAGACCTGCTTATTCTTCTCACAGACATAGATGGCTTTTATACAGATGATCCTCATAAGAACAAGGATGCTGTTAAGCTTTCAGTTGTCTCAGAGATTACAGGTACACTAAGGGATATGGCTAAGGGTGCTGTTACCAGCTATGGCACAGGTGGAATGGCTACTAAGATTGCCGCTGCAAGAATTGCAACCGATTCAGGAGCAGATATGGCAATACTTGACGCAGGCGACCTTAACCTCATTTATTCACTTATGGATGGCGAGGATGTGGGAACACTTTTCCTTGCTCATGATGCAGAGGATTTTGATACGGTAGATTTTATATTACACAAAAAATATTTGGAGTAGAAAATTATGACAGAGGAAGCAATCAAACGTATAAATGAGTTATATAAGAAGAGTAAGACCAAAGAAGGACTTACGAAGCTTGAGAAGGAGGAGCAGCAGCTGCTTAGAAGGGCTTATATAGATGACTTTAAGAAGAGCCTTAGAGGAGCACTTGAGAACGTGGATATAGAAGAAGCTGACGGAACTATAACTCATGTAAGGGACATACCAAAGCGTAGGAGAGTTTAATGATAGATGATATAAAAGGTGCTAAAAAGAAGCTTAGAAAAGATATTTTAGCAATAAGAAATAATATCGATACAGAGCTGATATCAGATTATTCATTTGCAATAATTAATCAGATAAAGGCTCTTCCTGTTTATCTTAACGCAAAAGACGTATGTATCTATATGCCTATTCGCAATGAAGTTAATTTAACATATATGATTGATGACATTAGAGATTCTGGTAAATGTGTGTGGCTGCCAAAGATAATTGATGATAATATGGATTTTTATCTGTATGCTTCGGACACCTGTCTAGTGGATGGTGCATTTCATATATTAGAGCCTGATTCAGATATCACTTTAGATGTAGATGAAAATACGCTTATAATTATGCCGGGTGCTGTATTTACCACAAACCATGACAGAATCGGATATGGTGGTGGTTACTATGACAGATATTTAAGCACGCATCCGACATGTCATAAAATAGCTGTATGCTATGATTTTCAGGTTGCAGCTAATATACCGTGTGAGGAGCACGATATAAAGCCTGAACTAATTGTCACAGAAAAACGTTATTTTTGAAAGGGGAAAAATATTATGTTAGAGGAGCTTGGTATAGCAGCAAAGAGTGCGTCAAGAATAATGGCAAAGCTTGGACAAAATGATAAAAATAAGGCTTTGTGTGCTGTTGCAGATGCACTTATCGCCCATGCAGCTGAGGTGATGGTTGCCAATAAAATAGATCTTAAGAATGCCGCTGATAATGGTATGTCTGAGGCATTGCAGGACAGATTAAGACTAACAGAGGACAGATTTTCGGATATGGCTACAGGTGTAAGACAGGTTGCAGCACTTGAAGATCCTATAGGTGAGGTCATTTCCATGAAGGAACGTCCAAATGGACTTCTTATTGGACAAAAACGTGTTCCTATGGGTGTTATAGGTATAATATATGAATCAAGACCAAACGTTACAGTTGATGCATTTGCTCTCTGCTTTAAGACAGGCAATGCTGTTATATTAAGAGGTGGAAGCGACTGTATACACTCTAATATAGCACTTGTAAAGGTTATAAAGGATGCACTTTTATCATGTGATGTGACACCTGATGCAATTAACCTTATAGAGGACACAGACCGAGAGGTAGCAAGGCAGTTTATGCGTATGAATAAGTATGTTGACCTTCTGATTCCAAGGGGTGGAGCAGGTTTAATCCGTACAGTAGTTGAGAATGCAACAATACCTGTAATAGAGACAGGAACAGGCAACTGTCATATATTTATTGATAAGGATGCTGATATGGATAAGGCACTTCCTATAATTAAGAATGCTAAGCTGCAGAGACTTGGAGTATGTAACGCATGTGAGTCTTTAGTTATACATAAGGATATAGCAGACGTGGCCATACCTATGATTGCCAAAATGCTCCACGATGAGGATTGTGAGATAAGAGGCGATAAGTTATCACAGCAATTATCTGATTATATTGTCCCTGCAACTGATGAGGATTATGGTACAGAGTACCTTGCCAAGATAATATCCGCTAAGATAGTTGACAGCATTGACGAGGCAATAGACCATATAAACAAATACAGCACAGGTCACTCTGAGGCTATTATTACTGAGGGCTATGCGGATGCACAAAAGTTTCTTAATGAAATAGATTCGGCGTGTGTATATGTAAACGCATCAACCAGATTTACAGATGGATTTATGTTTGGCTTTGGTGCTGAGATAGGAATATCTACCCAGAAGCTTCACGCAAGAGGACCTATGGGACTTTTGGCACTTACATCCACCAAATATATTATATATGGTAATGGACAGATAAGGGAGTAATTATATTACTAATTTATATTTAAGAAAGGATTATAAGAAACCATGAACGAAATGAAATTCACAGGTTCCAAGGAATATGTTGCATCACCTGAGCTTATGGCTGCTGTAGATGTGGCAAGAGTATTAGAGAAGCCGCTTCTCATCAAAGGAGAGCCGGGTACAGGTAAGACAATGCTTGCAGAGGCTATAAGTCAGGCGTTTGGCATGAAGTTATTTATATGGAATATCAAGTCCACTACCAAGGCACAGGATGGTCTATATGTATATGATACAATCCAGAGACTTTACGACAGCCAGTTTGGAGAAGAGGGCGTAGATGACATAAAGAGATATATCAAGCTCGGTAAGCTTGGTGAGGCATTCAGTCAGGACGAGCAGGTTATCCTTCTTATTGATGAGATAGATAAGGCTGATTTGGAATTTCCTAATGATTTGCTTTGGGAGCTTGATAAGATGGAGTTTTATATCCATGAGACTAAAGAGACAATAAAGGCTAAGACAAGACCTATAGTAATTATAACCTCCAATGCGGAAAAAGAGCTTCCTGATGCATTTTTGAGAAGATGTATATTCCACTATATAAGCTTCCCAGAGAAGCAGGAGATGGAGGAGATTGTTCGTGTACACTTTGAGAATATAGACGAGAATCTTCTTAAAGCTGCCATGGACACATTTTATTGGATAAGAGAAATAAAGGATGTAAGGAAGAAACCAAGTACATCTGAACTTATAGACTGGTTAAATGCACTTCTTTTAGGTGGAATAGATCCTGAGCTTATAAGGAAAAATCTTCCTTATCTGGGTGTTTTAATTAAGAAGGACGAAGACATGGATATTGTGAAAAAGAGGAGTATATATTAATTGTTTACAGAATTCTTATATGTGTGCAGGGAAAAGGGCTTAAAGATTTCGATGACTGAGTGGATTACATTTATGGATGCACTTGACCGCGGACTTGCCTATTCCTCGTTGGAGGGATTATATAACCTGGGCAGAATGATATTAGTTAAAACTGAATCAGATTATGATAAGTTCGATATTGCTTTTTTAGAATACTTCAAGGATATCCACTCTGATGAGAACGAGGTTCCGGAGATAATTATGAAGTTCCTCGATAAAGGCGAGATGGACACAAATGGACTAAATGCAGATATATACAAGTATGATGCCAAGCGTGATATGGCTGAGACTAAAAGAATGTTCAGAGAGCGTGTCACAGAGCAGAACACAGAACATAACGGTGGTAATTACTGGATTGGTACAAGTGGCGGTTCTGCATTTGGGCATCACGGAAGAAATCCTGGTGGTCTCCGTGTCGGCGGTCAATCTGGAATGCAGTCTGCGTTTCAGGTAATCGGAGAGCGTAAATATGCTGATTTCAGGCATGATAAGACCTTGGATATAAGACAGTTTCAGGTTGCGTTCAGGAGACTCAGACAGTTCTCTACCAAGCTTGACGTTCCTAAATCAGAGCTTGATATAGACAAGACTATAGATTCTACCTGTAATAATGGCGGATATCTTCAGCTTGAGTTTGAAAAACCACGAAAAAACTCGGTAAAGCTTCTGCTTTTATTTGACTGTGGCGGAACTATGATGCCTTTTGCTGAGCTGTGTAACGATTTGTTTCAGGCTGTCAACAAGGCAAATCACTTCAAGGATGTAAAGACGTATTATTTCCATAACTGTATATATAGTAAGGTATACAAGGATGCTGAGTGCGAGATGGGAAACTGGGTTGATTTGGAATATCTTTTCAGACATACTGATAAGGATTACAAGGTTATTATTGTAGGGGATGCTCAGATGGCTCCAGAGGAGCTTTTCGATGTTAATGGTAATTACCGTGGACCTAATGAGGGAATGAGTGGATATGAGTGGAATAAGCTGTTTAGAAGCAAATATAAGAAGGTAATATGGCTTAATCCGAGATATCACGGAGCACTAAACAGTCTGGCATGGATGGAAGCGGAGAGTACACTTGCCAAGATATATGACATGTATCCTCTTACAATTGATGGACTAAAAGCTGGAATTTCTAAGCTTATGGCACTTAAGTAGATATATTTACAAAATAGTACTATCGTTATAATATACACAAATTTATATTATAACGATAGTATAATTATATATAGAACAATTATGAGACAATTAAGTATATATGATTGTTAATTTTGTATTGGAGGAACGTAATATGGATAATAATGTTTCAGGCATAGGTCTTGTTCTTGCCGGCGGGGGCGGAAAAGGTGCTTATCAGGTTGGTGTACTTAAGGCATTAAAAGAAAATGGTTTATTAGATGATGTTACAGCCATATCCGGAGCGTCTATAGGTGCAGTAAATGCAATGCTTTATGCAATGGATGATATCAATATAATGTATGATGCATGGGATGATATTGATTTTGGCACAGTATTTGATATTGACCTTGAGATGCTTATGGATAAAAGACCATACTTTATACGCGATGAAATGTTAAAGCTTGTAGATAAGTACATAGATTTTGATAAAATAATAAATGGCAGATATAAGATATATAATTCAATATGCAGGCTGGATGATACATTTAAGTATTCAATTCCTGAGTACAGACTTTTGTCTGATTATGACGAGGATATGATTAAGAAAATACTCATGGCATCCACAGCCTTACCTTTGATTTATGAGTCGGTTGAAATTGACGGACATTACTACAGAGATGGTGGAATATGTGATAATGAACCTATAAAGCCTTTATATGATATGGGAATAAGACAATTTATAGTTATAGGAATGGCACATGACAAGGTGTTTAATACAAAGCCATGGCCTGATGCCTCATTTATAACCATTTATCCAAGCTATAATCTCGGTAATCTTGTAAATGGTACACTTAACTTCAATGACAAAGCGATTGAATTCAGGGAACAACTGGGATATAAGGATGGGCTTCGTTCAATTCGCACAAAATTTAATCCTGATGACATATATATCAAGATGGAAGCTGCACTGGCACAAAATGACTACAACGAAACAGTTATGCAGATGAGCGTAAATTCCACATACGATGCCATGGAAAAGAGAATTAATTCGAACCTTGATAAATTCGACAAATTAGCCAAAAAGTACGAAAATTACTAATAATATTTGACAAATTGCACAAAAAGAAGTAAAATACTTATATCAAGTTATTCGGAAAACGAGGTAATTTGTGCATCGAACATTTATTCGTCATCAAAGTTTAATTGCTGAAAAAGGGGGCATTCGTATGGCAAAGAATATTATCACAATTGGAAGACAATTTGGTAGTAATGGTAGGGAGATTGGCCACAGATTAGCTGAGAAGCTCGATATACCTTTCTATGACAAGGAATTATTAAACGAGGCTGCTAAGCATAGTGGAATAAGTGAATCATTACTCAAGAGTCTTGATGAAAAACCTAATAAGAGCTTTTTGTATAATCTTGTTATGGATCCGTATAGCTATGGATTCACAAATACAGGTTATCAGCCTAATCTGAATCAGCAGGCATTTCAGGCTACATATGATACCATTAAGAAGATTGCCGATAATGGTCCATGTATTATAGTTGGAAGATGCGCAGATTATGCATTACGTCATAATCCGAACCTGATACGACTGTTTATACACGCACCTTTGGAGAAAAGGATTGAAACAGTATCTAAGCGATTCAATTTAACTGTAGATAAGGCAAAGGCTCAGATTAACAAAGAAGATAAGGGCAGAGCTTCATACTACAATTATTACACCTCTAAGAAGTGGGGGGCTATTGACAGCTATGATATGTTTATAAACAGTAGCTTGATGAGTGTTGACAAAACAGTTGATTTTATAATTGATTATTTAAACGAAATCGACTAACAACACATTTATATGCTTTTACGAATAGAAAGATTATGTTACAGATATAATATTGGGTGGGGACCTCATCTGTAACATAATCTTTTTGTTATATAGTATTTAATCATTTGGTGTTTCGCGTAACTGTACTTTATTTCTTGCTGTACGCCTGCGTTCATTATCTATATCAGCATAGTGTTTTCTAGTTGTATTTACATCAGAGTGACCTAATACATCTGCAACAAGATATATATCAGAGGTTTCCTGATAAAGAGCAGTTCCGTATGTACTGCGAAGCTTATGTGGTGTAATATGTTTGAGAGGTACGGAACATTCTGCGTATTTCTTGACAAGAATTTCAGCAGAACGTACACTCATACGTTTTCTCTGAGATGAGAGAAACAATGCGTTTTCGTGACCTGGAAGAGCATCTATTTTCTTTCTTTCCTCAATATATTCCTTAAGTGGAGCAGCAGCTTCATCGCTAAAATATACAAAAGCTTCTTTACCACCTTTTCGGGTTACCTTTATACACATATTATCAAAATCAACATGATTTATATCAAGCCCAATACATTCGGAAATACGAATTCCCGTCGATAACATGAGCGTGAGTAACGCTAAATCTCTTGTTTTTAGTTTCTCATGGTATTGTAATTGTTTTTTGGTCATATTATTGCCATATTCCACAGTATCCAGAAATGTGGCTGTCTCTGCAGCATCCATACGTATTATTGTTTTGTCCTTAAGGCGGGGTTTATCTACCTTGGCAATAGGATTTGATGATACAAGGTCATTTTTATAAAAATATGAATAGTATGCACTTAAGGCAGAGAGCTTTCTCTTAATTGATGCTTTACCATTAGTATATATTTTTCCATTTTTCTCGTATTTTTGGAGATAGTCCATATAGTCTTCAATGAATTCTGCATTTAAGGATGATAATATATCTAAGGTTACATCCTTAGGTGATTTCAAATCTGCATCAGTATATACTTCACAGATATATTCATAAAAAGTTTTAATATCGACTGCATAGCCAAATCTTGTACGTGAAGCCTTAGATTGTTGAATGGCACGAAAAAACTTACGTGAATAGTCAGGAAGTTCCTTACAGATATCACGAATCTTATCAATGTTTTCTAAATCAACCTGTTGTTGATATGTAAATTCTGACATAGTACAAACACCTCAATATAGTTAAAATTATAGTTATGTGTAACAGTAGGGAGATAAATATGTGTACAAGCTATCCATACTCCTTTTCGTTAAACTCAGGCCTATTATCGAACAAGCCCCTTGTAGGGTATTGTTTGATAAAGTAGGGGTTTGACGAAAAGAGTATATCAGCGTAGAGGGTTAATAACTTACTTCTACGCTTTTTTGTGTTTCCTCGCTCATGGAAATTATAGCACGGAATGTGGTTATTAACAATCTGTGCTATTTTTTTATGCATTTATAACTCACACCTAGGTGCTGGATTAGCTACCCAGCACCAAACAAAATAAGGGTGTGATGGAAAGTGAGGGTTGAGGTGTGAAGTGTTGTAGCTGCATATATGTGAGGTATAAGGATGAAGTTAAAAGAGTTATGTGAGGTATTACCTTTTCGCAGGTATATCTTAATGGATAAAAATGCGAATATGTTCGGTCATTTTGATGTTTTGTTAGATGGGTATCGTTTTTATATTGATGGTAAGTTGTGTTCAACTCCTTTGGATGATATGAAAGTATTTCTTTTAATACCTGAAGATGATGTTGTTGTTATTGATATTTATGTAAAACGTGCTTAAGGAATTTCTCCGAAGGAGACCGCACAGCCCCCCTGGAGATGGGGAAGGGGGCGTCGTGCACGGGGGTTAGGAATGGTACAAAAATAACAAGTAAAAGAATAAAGAATATGATATGAAAGGATGATAGAAAATGGAGAAAATAGTAGGAATACAGTATATAACAAGCAAGAAAAATGGATTACATTACATGAAAATCTCGGCACTAAATGACGTGATATATAATATCCCTAACGAACATATTGGTCAGGATGTGTCAGAATACTTCGTATGTGAAGAGGATATTAAGTCAGGAGAGGTAGAGCTTGTTGGTGGTAAGATAGAGCTTAACGCTCATATTCGAGTGATGAAAGAAAATAAGAACGGAATGGACAGGGTAGCTTTAATCATGATAAGCAATGATGTATCTGCTGGCTTTGTCAATTCAACCTCTTTAGATACAGACAAAAAGAAGTCTGTAGCTGGTAAATAGCTTATTGCAATAAGAAATATATCACAAATAAATAGTGGGAGGTGATTTTTATGGTTAGTGTAATGGCTAATGAGGCTGCTGCTGCATTGGATGTAACTGCTGCACTCGGTGGACTTACAACAACGGCAACATCCATAATGACATGGATAACAACCAACGCTGTATTGTCAATCGTGTTCGTTGGCGGATGTCTCGCTGGTGTAGCTTTTAAGTTTATCCGTAAGGCTATTAAGACATCTAAGTCGTAAAAAAAAGGTGTCAGATACAATGTCTGGCACCTTATTTTTTATTCAGCAGCTTAAGAGTTCTTATCGGCTATTTTGCGTAAGAGTTCGTTTTGCTCTTCCAGTAGTTCACGTTTTGATTTGTGCTTTTTGCTCTTTTTTATTATGTGTATTACTAACATTATAGCCATAAACCATGTAATGAATATAAATATAATGCTTCCGATTGAACCTGCATTTAGTAGCATTTGTATCACCTCCGTTTTTTAATAATTATAGAAAGGAGAAAAGAGGATGTCAAATAAAATGTTTAAAGTTTTAAAAATAATGATAGTTGTTGTCATGTGTGTTGTGTTGATAGTGCCTTGTTGCATTACGACTTGGCTGTTGACATACCAATATCTAGACACTATGTAAGGCTGCTTAAGAATGGAAAGCGTAAATATACAAGAGTAGAGGAGCACTCATCAGTAACGGAGTATTCAGGAAAGAGAAATACAGATGGCTTTGTAAAAGTCTATGATAAGACAAAAGAATCTGATTTATACTACGATTTGACTAGAATTGAAATAACTAATGATAGCTTTAACCTGAAACTTCCTGAAGTTTATATATTACAATATCAAACTTCCTTAGATTTCGATTTTAACTTAAATGCTACAGATAAAGTGTTGGTTGAGTTGATAAGACGTCAGGAGGACTGTGATGTAGATTATTGGTTGCGTCAACTTGGAAAGGATAAGAGAAAAAAGCTTAAGCCTTATATATTTGAACCTAAACAGTTCTTTGAATTTGATAAAGAAGCTATATATCATGTATCTACAGTTGTTGAGGATATATGTAACATGAAATTGCAAGGTGGTGATTATGATAAAAGTTATATTAAGAATACTAAACAACGTGTTAAGGCTCGCAAACAATATGATAAGTCTGCTTCGTCAGGTGATACGTCTTGGCATGAAGTAAGTGAGGAGGAATTTAAACGGCATGAACTTGATTATTTTAACAATTACAATCGTGGCTCTGCTGGGAAACCTGATAACAATGTATGAGCTTAAGCTCAAGCTTGAGCGTATAGATGATATTCTTGTAGACATGGAAATGCTCACTTTAAAGGTTGAAAAGGTTGTACAGGATGTAGAGGTAAAGCTGCATATGTAGATTTTTGAAATTTAAGCTTGACAACGGAGCGAGGATTGTATTATTATGTGTACAAGCTGACATACTCCTTTTCGTTAAACTCAGGTTTTGCGAAAACAATATACGCAATTATTCATAACCAAGCCTCTTAAGTATATTCTTGAAATATTCAGGTAACTCAGAATGAAATTCCATATATTCACCTGTTATCGGATGATTAAACCCAAGAACACCTGCATGAAGCACCTGACCTTCAGTGTTAAATAATTTTGATTTTGGTCCATATACATCATCACCAAGCAATGGATGATTGATGCTTGACATATGAACTCTAATCTGGTGTGTACGTCCAGTTTCTAATCTACATTCGATTAAAGACATATTATTATTAAGACTAGCTATAACATTATAATGAGTTACCGCATTACGTCCATTAATATCTATAGCCATACGTTTTCTGTCGTTCTTGGCGCGTGCTATAGGTTTATCTATTGTTCCATTATCGTTATTAAAATGATTATAGACTATGGCTGTGTAAACTCTGTTTATGTCATGTACCTTGAATTTATCAGCCATAACCCTGTGTGCAATGTCATTCTTGCATACAACTAATAAACCCGTTGTGTTCATATCAATTCTGTGAACTATACCAGGTCTCATAACACCATTTATCGATGACAAACTGTCACGACAATGATACAACAATGCATTTACGAGTGTACCCGAATAATGTCCTGGTGCCGGATGAACAACCATACCTTTAGGTTTATTAACGACAATAATATCATTGTCCTCATATACAATGTCAATAGGAATATCTTCAGGTTCTATAGAGAGAAACTCTGGCTCAGGGATATTTATATTAATAATATCAGATTCACGCAGCTTGTAATTTGACTTTACAGGCTTACCACTTAACATAATATTATTATCGTCTATAAGTTTTTGTATAAACGATCTAGAATAATCAGATAAAACACCAGCTAGGAATTTATCAATTCTCATTCCTTTATATTGTGTGTACTCATCAGTAATACTGTAGGAGAAATTCTCGTCAAATTCTTCATTATATGGCATTATTATTCTTCCTTTTTATCGTTTATACCAATCTTATCGTTGATATCTTTGATTTTTGCTTTATCTTCTATGTCCTTCTTATTCTTACCATGTACCCCAAGGATTTCTTCAAATTCATCGTTATCATACTTAAATATTAACAGTAGGAATAAAGCTATCATGCTCACAACCACATATATATCTGCTACGTTAAATACAGGAAAATCCATGAAATCAACATCAAAAAAGTCAATAACATATCCTAGCTTAATTCTATCAATCATATTGCCTAAAGCACCTGAAATAAGGACTATAAGAGATATTCTTAATAATCTATACTTTTTATTGTCAGCTATATTTGAGTAAATATATACACAGAATAAAAGCGTTATTAAAGTTAGTAAAAGAAATATGATTCTCTTACCCTTGAACATTCCCCATGCAACACCAGTATTTCTTATATACGTAAATGATAATACATGTGGTATTATATTCTTTGATTCATAAAGCTTATATATTCCTGTTATAATATATTTAGTAAGCTGGTCAAAGGATGTAAGTATAGCAATCATCATTATTGGAAATATAAAAATTCTTATATGGAATCTTTCTTTTTTTGTATTAGTTTTATCACTTAACTTATCTACTGTCTGGTTCATCTTGAAATCTCCGATTATTTAACTAATTCAAGTAATGCATTTCTCATATCATCATCACTAACATTCATATCTATATATGCATTACCTATATCGTGCAGCAGGATAAATTTAATTTTATCTCCAACTACCTTTTTGTCATTTTTGGTGTACTGTATTATCTCATCTATATTGCAATCAGAGGGCAGTTTCGGTGGCTTATATGAATTAAGAGCCTTGATGATAAGCTGCTTATCATCAAGTGAAATATTTCCTTTGTTGTATGATATAATTGTTGCCAACACACACCCTATTAAAACACATTCTCCATGTAAAAATTTAAAATCCATGTATTTTTCTATTGCATGTCCAAGTGTATGACCAAAGTTAAGTAATGCACGGTCACCTTTTTCTGTTGGATCTTTCTCAACAACATCTTTTTTTACTATATTGCTCTCTCTCACCATCTGACCGATAACATCTAATCTGCGACTGTTGATTTGGGCTGCATTATCGGCGAGCCATTCAAAATATGAACGATTCTTTATTAATCCATGCTTAACAATCTCGCCCATTCCTGAACAGAACTGTCTGTCACTTAAAGTATTAATTACAGTGAGGTT
Organism: uncultured Lachnospiraceae bacterium; assembly: GCA_934309145.1. Classification (GTDB taxonomy): domain Bacteria; phylum Bacillota; class Clostridia; order Lachnospirales; family Lachnospiraceae; genus Coprococcus_C. The sequence goes on from CAKRCW010000007.1 coordinate 77,176, forward strand.
GATATATACAAGCTTAGGCATATGAAATGCACCTACCATATTCTTGTAGGAATCAAAATCTACGCCAGTTTTACCACCGATACTTGAATCAACCTGTGATAACAGGCTTGTTGGAATCTGAATAAAATCAATACCTCTTAGGTAAGTAGCTGCCGCAAAGCCTGTAAGGTCTCCAACAACACCACCACCTAAAGCTATAAGCATATCATTTCTGTCAAATTTGTTTGTTATAAGAAACTCATATAAATCACGTACTACATTCAGATTCTTGCTCTGTTCACCCTCTGGAAAAATAAAGCTTACTGCCTTTTTGCAGCATTTATCTATAGATAACAATATAGCATCCATATATAAGGATGCTACATTTGTCTCTGATACTACGCAAATTTTCTTTTTGGAACAATTAAGTCCATTTAAAAGTTCAGGTAATCTGTCAAATGAATCTGAATATACAATATCATATATAGGACAATTATTATAATTAACTGTCAAATCATTCATCATGTCAATAAATCTCCTTTTAAGCTGTCGTCGCCTTTGCATCAGCTGTTCCAGCCTTATCTTTTGCTGTATCTCCAGTTGTTCTCTTGTATTTGCTCTCACCAGGCTTGCTTACCTTAAATGAAGATTCGCCTGTTTTTTTCTTAGGTGCAGCAGTTCTTCCGTCAAACGGATTATATCTTCCATTCTCCTCCTTTGGATTAAAAGGATCAACAAAATTCTCGCCAGCACTTAAACTAGATGTATACACTGCACTTGTGCTTGTCACATCTCCACCACTTCCAAATTCTCCACCTGACATACCACCATTCATTCCACTGAGTGATGACTCGTCACGCATCTGAGGATCTCCGGAGAAAGCTCCAAATGAATCACCTCCAGAAGCATTCTGGGCAACAGGATTGCCACCAAGCAACGATAACGCCTTATCATCTATGTATGAATCAACATCAAAATCCTCTTCCTTAAGCAGTTCAAACTGCTTCTTCATGATGGAGCAAAAATTAGATTTGTATGCTGCATACTGTGTTGTGAGAAGAGTAACCTCCTCCTGAATCTTAGCAAGACGCTCTTCTGCATCTATAAGCATATTCTTTGCTTTATTTTTTGCATCAAGCAATATAGTTTTCGCTTCTCTGTTAGCATTAGACTTTGTATCTTCGGAGTCCTTCGCTGCAAGCATCATTGACTTGACAAGCTCTGCCTCCTTAGATTTGTAACTCTGAAGGGTATCTGTCAAGGTTGTAACCTTATCCTTAAGCTCAGCATTAGAACGGTATAACTGCTCGTAGCTCTCAGCAACTGACTCAAAGAATGTATTTACATCCTTTTTATCGTACCCCAAACCAACATGAAATTTCTTCTGTTGAATATCAACCGGTGTAAGCATCCCCTACTCCCCCTTGTAATCAAAAGTATTAAATATTAGTATTTACCTAACTGTGGAGAAACTGTAGAATCATTCAATATTTCTTCTCTTAAATCACCTGAAACCTCTATAGAAGCAGGTGCTGCAATAAATATGTTTGCAGAAATGGCCTGTAATGAACCATTAAGTGCATAGCATGCACCACCGATAAAATCAATGATTCTCTGTGCAGGTGCAAGCTCAAGACCTTCCATGTTAATAACTATTGTTTTTCCATTCTTAAGGAAATCAGTTACAGTCTGTGATTCGCTGATTTCCTGTGGCTTAATTACATACACTTCGCTCTTTCCCCTATAATTTTCTTTTTGCTGTCTTCCGTTATTAAAATCAACCAGCTTACTGTTGTTGCCGGATGTTCTTGGCTGTGCCTGCTTAGGCTGTGAATATGAAGCTGTCTGCTGTGGCTTAGCCGCTGTATTATATGTATTTGAGTAATTTGTTCTCTCGTGACTTACCTGCTTAGAAGATGTTCTTCCAGCTCTTGACTTTGGTACATACACTTCGTCATCATCATCGTCGTCATCATCATCAAATAAATCATCATCAAACTCATCGTCATCTAAATCTTTCATTTTAAAAAAGTCAAGAAAACTTTTCTTTCCTGCATCTCTTGCCATACCAAATCTCCTTATTTATATATTATAATTGCGCTCGCCAAAGATGCCTGTTCCAACACGAACCATAGTGGCACCCTCTTCAATCGCAACTTCATAATCATTTGTCATACCCATAGATAGAATACTCATATCTATATTATCAATGTTTTTTGATTTTATGTCAAGTAATAATTGGTGCAAATTTCTAAAGTGTACGCGATTTTCCTCAGGATTATCTACGAAAGGTGCAATAGTCATCAGACCTTTTACTCTTACGTGTTCGTAGTCCTTTATTTCGTCTATCATATTATAGATTTCAGTGGCATCTATACCAAATTTTGTATCCTCATGTGCTATATTAACCTGAATTAAAATATTAACAATAACATTGTGCTTGGCAGCCTCTTTTTCTATCTCCTTTGCAAGATGCACTGAATCAACAGAGTGTATCAGGCAAGCCTTGTCAACAATATATTTAACCTTGTTAGTCTGTAAATGGCCAATCAAATGCCAGTCAACTGGCTTTGATACATGCTCATATTTATCGACAAGCTCTTGCACCTTATTCTCACCAAACTCAGTTTCTCCATATGTGATAAGCTCCTCAATATCGCTCAATGGCTTAGTTTTACTTACAGCAATAAGAGTAACCTCATCAACATTTCGCTTAGCTCTCTCGCAGGCTCTTTTTATATTAGCCCTTACGTTATCAATATTTTCCTTTAACATGAGATATCACCTCTATTAATTAATAAATAATTTGATTTTCCGTAACTTTTGATGAGTCGAGTATAATATTATCGTATACATTTAGCTCCTCATCGTTTTGTATTAATGCAAAATCATCAACAGTTTTAATAATAGTTACTATCCTAAACTCTGCTATACCCCTGTTAGCGGTGTACACACCCTTGATGGTATCAGTAGGAAGTACTGATACGGCAGTTGTTTCATTAGTATTTATATCTATAATTACATCAGTATCATCAAAGCTTAAAGGATCTACATAACAGTAATCATCATCTATCTTATATATTGTAGGTACAACCTGTTTTAATGTTATATCACCATCATCAGTACGGACCTGAACATTTATACGATTTTGGTTGCTCTGATTACCTCCGGCAGACAGATATGATACAGGTATCTTATAAACTTCTTTGTCAACTAAGGAGCTGACTGGAATCTTAAGTCCATCATCCTCATCCATAAATAATTCAATTGTTACGAAACGTTCTGTAATGTAATTTAACAGATATTTATCAAGTTTGATATTAATATAGTTGCCATCATCCTTATTTATAATCTCAAATGGCATAGTGATATTATAAGCAGAGTTATTTATCGAAAATGTTATATGTGTCTTATCTGCTAATAACTGCATCTGATCATCTGATACAGGTGCTAATATGTTCCACTCTTCACTTGGAATAATTTTAACAACAGGTGTTCCTGAAGTTATCACGTCTCCAGTCTTTAATGTCTGCTTACTGTAAGATGACTGGTCAAAATCAGCCTGAGTGACATTATTTATGTTATAGTCTTCATAACCATCTATATAGTATGTAACAAGGCCACTGTCAGGAGATGTAACCGCAGACAGCGAGGTGGTCTGACCACCATTTGAGCTTACCTGCTGCATTATCACTTCGTTTGTGAGTTCTAAAACTTTATTGTTTATATTATTCTGAAAATTATATGCATTGTAGAACTGCTCGTCCCTGTAACCAACCTTATATAATGAAATGACAGTCCGAATCTCCTTATAATCATCTGAAGTAAGTAAATTGTCATAATCCTCAGAGCTTGTTATAGAATTATACACCTGCCCCGACTCATCCACAGTACATACCGTGGACCCCTTCTCAATTTTTTCACCATCTCGTATATAATAACATATATAACCTGATTTTGAGGCACTGACTACCTCCTCCTGCCTTACAACAAGACCATTTAAGATTATATTGTTATTGATGTTACTTTTGTTAACCTTGTATGTTGTAATGGGTTCTTTGCCCATATATCTAACGATACATATAATTACATACAGCAAAATAGCTGCAATAACGCAGGTTGCAGCATTAATTTTGATGTCTCTATTGAATTTTATAAGTTTTTTATTATTTTTCATAAAAATCACAACCTATAAAAAGTATTATCTATAAATGTTATTTAGAGAACGCAAGATATACAATCTCTGTACTTATCAGGTATATCCTTCTCCTCTATAGCAGTACTTATTACAAATATTACATTGTAACGTTTAGAAAGCTTGTCTATTTCCTCAAATGTATACTCTGCTTCCTCTGGTTCTATGCTTGAAAGCCACATAAAGTTATCTAAGAATATATGAGTTAAATCACGATTTGAAGAAATAAGTCCCTGAAGGAATCCCAGAAATGCTTCTCCTGAATTAATATCAAATTCGTGCAAATTAATAAGTCTTATTGCGTTGCTAAGCTCATACATATGCTTATTGCTCTTATCAATATAGATTATAGAGCCGTTGGTAAGCTTGCTCTCGTTATTAGCCTGCTCAACCATTCTTCTTGTTTTTCCTGTTCCTTTTGCACCAATAATTAATTCTAACATAATATTTCCTCCATAGTATATAAAATATAATATATATAAGGCATTTAAGTCTTTATATCGAGCATAACATTTTGATTAAAGCATCATATAGTACATTCTTGGAGACACCGCTTGCAGCAACTATAAAATAATCCTTACCATCCTTGGTAAGGTACATCGACAGGCAGTTTCCTGCACCTGTAGTTGTTCCTGTTTTCCAGACCTCGATGTGATAATTGGCTGGAAGATTAACCTTGCCTGTGACAAACATATTAGTTGCACTGATATCTACATAAACGGGTATTCCATTATTGTCATAATATGTATATGTATATTCACTAAGTGTATCGATATCATGAAGTATCGGATGCTTGTAAGCTTCCTTGGTTATAAGATAGATATCGTACGCTGTGGAATAGTGATTTGTATCATCTAATCCGTGAGGATTCATATAATGTGTATTTGTTGCCCCTATGGTGTGAGCCTTTTTATTCATCAAATCACAGAAGCTCGTTGAATCTCCGGAAACATAATCTGCCAAAATAAGTGCAAAATAATTGTTAGACTCAATCATAAGACCATATAACAGGTCCTTGACGGTAATTTTATTTCCGGCACTTAATGTGTTAGGTGCAACATCATAGCCGGATAAATCATAGTTTTTCTGTACTGTAACTACATCGTCAAGACTTATCTCACCTGACTCTATCTTCTCACAAACTATAATAGCTGTCATGTACTTGGTCATACTGGCAGGATACATTCTTGTGTGTACATTCTTAGCTGTATAAACCTCGTGATCAGTCTCATTTAAAAATAAAGCAAAAAAACAGTCAGGAAACATATCAGCATTAGTGTTGTCATCCTTATAAACAACAGTATCTATATTATCCTCTGACAAATAAGCATCTGAATCAGTTGCTAATCCTATCTTTAAATCATTAAGTTTAGGGTATTTATCTTTTACATTGCAATTCAACGAAGAGATAGTAAAAAATATAATTACTACCCCAAGAAGTACACAGCAATGTCGTAAAATATATCTTAACATATTATCTCCTGTGTTCTAGTGCTTAAATAATTCTCTCCAATCAAGATCTCCCCTGTCAAGTGCCTTAATAAGTAATTCGGCTGTGGCGAGATTGGTTGCTAACGGTATGTTGTGAACATCACACAGCATAAATATATTATTAATGTCAACCTCATGCGATTTCTTTGTCTGTGGATCACGCAAAAAAATCATCATATCAAGAGAGTTATTCTCAATCATAGAACCTAACTGCTGTTCTCCGCCTGTATGCCCGGCCAAAAACTTATGTACAGTCAGATTGGTAACCTCTTCTATCATTCTTCCTGTAGTGCCCGTAGCATATAATTCGTGATGAGATAAAATTCCACGGTATGCTATGCAGAAGTTTTGCATTAATTTTTTCTTCGCATCATGTGCAATCAACCCTATATTCATTATTTGTCTTCTCCTCTAGTATTTTGATCTTTGTAAGCTAATATTCAAAACTATCCCCATACCTGCCATGACACTAAGCAGCGAGCTTAGTCCGTAACTGATAAATGGCAGTGGTATACCTGTATTAGGTAATACGCCTGTTGCAACACTAATATTGATAAATGCCTGATAAGCAATAAGCGATGCAACACCAGTAGCCAAGAGCATACCCTTTGTATCTTTTGCATTTCTTGCCACATGTATACATTGTAACACTATTAACAATATAATTGCAATAATTATTACACTTCCGACAAACCCTAATTCTTCACCAATAACAGAGAATATAAAATCCGTCTGTTGCTCTGATATGAAATTAGCATCCTTAACTGTAGCTATAGTTGAGGTATTAAGACCTTTTCCTGTAAGCTGACCTGAACCAATTGCCATTATAGAATTATTCTGCTGCGAATATTCCACACCATATTCAGCAGGATATATAAACTGCAATATTCGTTTTACCTGATAATCTTTAAGAAGTATCTGGTCAGGTCTCTGTATATACCATAAAAAGCTTCCGCCAAGCGGCACAAGTATAAGGAGTGCAAGTCCTATTATCTTGTAGCTTAATCCCGATACATACAGCATTGTAACAAGAACTAAGGTAAGACATATTGTTGTCGATAAATCAGGCTCACTTACAATGAGTAATAAACATAAGCCGGAAAATGCGGCAAATGTTGCAAGACATTTAAATGTGTTAATCTTATCTGAATCCTTAAATTTAGCAAGCAAGGTTGCTGCAAATATTATCATAAACTGTTTTGAAAATTCTGATGGCTGGAACTGTATACCGCCATCTCCACCTATATTTATCCATCTTGTAGCATTGTTAACATTTACTCCCACAAGGAGAACAAGTGTAAGTAAAACAAGATTAATAATATATAATATTCCATAAAATTTACATACAAAATCATAGTTTATAACAGATATAAAAAGCATTGCGATGAGTCCTAGCACTGCTCCTATTATCTGCCTGCTTGTAAAGCTGTCATTTGCACTGTTTATAACTATAATTCCTGTAACAACAGCAATAATTACAAGTGCAAGTAATTTGAAATTATAATCCTTGAGATTGAATTTTGTGAACATTTTTACCCTTCTTCTTTAGCCATCCAAACAGTCCTGTCGGGATTTCTTCTTTATAGTCTGCCTCTCCAGCTATCCGCTTGGCTATATTATCATATGCTTTTCCAGTCTTTGTATTAGTTCCGGCAATTGTCTCGCCTCTATTTGTTGATATAACTATCGCCTCATCATCCATGACTGTACCTATCAGATTAATTGCAAGAATATCAACCACGTCATCAACTGACATCATGTCACCACGTCTTACCATATCATATCGTATTTTATTAATTACAAGGTCTATCCTTGGCATTTCATTTGCATCAAGTATTCCAATTATCCTGTCAGCATCTCTGATTGCTGATACCTCAGGAGTTGTCACAACTATTGCCCTTTCAGCGGCAGCTATGGCATTCTTAAAGCCATGCTCAATTCCGGCAGGGCAATCAATTATTATGTAATCATATTCTGGTTTTAACTGCTCTATAAGCTTCTTCATCTGTTCAGGAGCAACAGAGGTCTTATCCCTTGTCTGTGCCGCAGGAAGCAGATACAGTTTATTATCACTTTTATCCTTGATAATTGCCTGCTTTGCACGACAATTACCCTCTATAACATCAACCAGATTATATACAATTCTATTTTCCAGTCCCATGACAACATCTAAGTTTCTAAGCCCAATGTCTGTATCAATAAGAAGTACAGAATATCCAAGCTGTGCCAGACCATGACCTATATTTGCAGTTGTTGTAGTTTTTCCAACTCCGCCTTTCCCTGATGTAACAACGATAACCTCACTCATATTTATTTCCTCCCTGATATTAAGCTATATACAAAGGCATCTTCTCTTCCCTTGCATCCGGCTTCTGCATAACCGTTTAGTGCTCCAATTATTATTATGTTCCCCTCGGAGTATACGGCTGCCCCCTGCTCTACGTCACCTATTATAACTATACTATCTGCTGCATTTATAGTTTGTCCATTATGCAGGCATCCAATATAAAACAGACCGTCTTTTTCAGGTTGTAAATTATGTTGTTCTTCAGGCTGTGTTTTTATTATTTCATTTGATTTTATGTTAAGTCCTATGTCTCTTAAGGTATCTAATATTGTCTCTTCTTCATCTTCTGTCATCATTTTTCCTTCAAAGGTAACTGATATTGGACGGATATTGTGATAATAGTGCTTCGTCGTCTGAAGTTTTTTACTTAATTCCTGTTTTATTAAGTCCAGTGTAGCTTCAGGCGCGATAATCAGCTTTATCCCCAGCTTGTTGCCTTTAATGATAACGGGACTGATAATTACTCACCTCTTTTTATTTAGTCTGACACAACGGTATTACCGCTCATTTCCTCATCAGCAAGCATATCAGGATTATACATATATGCATATATAAAGCCTGCAAGCTCTCTGGCGTTACCTGATGAATATCCATTCTGAATAACGCAGGTTACTGATACCTCAGGATTCTCGTAAGGAGCATATGAGACAAATAATGCATGGTTAGGTCTTACCTCACTCTCCTGAGCAGTTCCTGTTTTACCGGCAACATTTACTCCAACTCTGTTAATTAATTCTGTTGAAGGTGTATTTGCCGATACAACGCTTCTCATACCGGTATGAACTACATTCCATATATTCTGGTCTATATCTATCTGGTTAAGAACAGTTGCCTCATTATCATAAACAAGGTTATGTTCATAATCCTCCACTTTATCTATAAGAGTAAGATTATAACATGTACCACTGTTTGCAACAGTTGTAACATATCTTGAAATCTGTATAGGTGCATAGGAGTTTGTACCCTGCCCTATGGCACTTCTTACTGCATCATTATCAGATATATGTGGTTCTGCCTCTGGAACTTCTACACCTGATTTATCATTAAATCCAAACATAGTTGCGTATTTATCTAAGGTTTCTATACCCTTTGCGTCGTTATACTGATTATCAGTATCAAGCGAAAGAGCATATCCAACCTGATAAAAGAACACGTTACATGATTTCTGTATAGCATGCTGGACGTCAAGGTTACCATGTCCACCTCGTAACCAGCAATGAGGAGAAGGATTAATTTTATCAAATACACCGCTACAGAATAAAGGAGAATATTCTGTTATCACACCCTCTTCCATTCCTGCTATAGCTGATACAACCTTAAAGGTTGAACCCGGAGCAGTCTGCTGCTGTGTAGCACGATTGATAAGCGGTGTAGTTTTATCCTCCAACAGTTTATTGTAATATTCACTATCTACTTCATTTGTAAGGTGATTGATATCATAACCTGGATAAGTTGCCATTGCCAATACATCACCAGTATTAACATCTGTTACAATAGCTGAGCCTGAGCATGGATCTAATGCCAGCATTGCAGGTGTGATATCCAGCTTCTGTATCTTTCTTAACATAAACTGATATGCATCATATGCACCACTCTTAAATTCCTCATATTCTGTATCATTATCAGGATTAAGTACACCCTGCTCATATATAAGCTCGACAACACTGTATCCCGATATCTCACCCGATTTTATCATGCTTTTGACAACCTGTTTGTCGAATTCGGTATCTTCGCCTAAATAATTTATTATATATTCGCATAACAGATTGTATATCTCATCATTATCATAATATGCACTCTTGGCATCAATAGATGAAATATCTATAGCCTCAACACTTATGGCATATTTTAGGTATTCCTCTAAAGAAATGAGATTATTGCTATAGTTTATAAACACCTCGCTATCTTTATCTATAAGTGAACCATCATATATTCCCTCATCTCTTAATATCTGGCATATATACTCCATGTAATCCTGATATTCGGATGTAAGCTCTGATAAAGGAGTAAAATCGACAGTTAATATATTATTTAATCTATCTATTGTTGACTGCTTATTTGTCGTAAATTCATTATAAATAGTCTTCTCAAGATCAGAGGCATCATCATCTGCCATTGCATCAATAGACAGATAATTATTATTAAATAAACCAAAATACACGTCTGAAATAGGAATATCGGCATTCTCCTTTTCCTCAACATAAAGACTTGGAGTAAGCTTGGCAAGTATTATTGATGCAATTTCTTTTTCAAGTGTATCATAACAATATTTCTGTAAATCAGAATCTATAGTAAGGTATACATCATTGCCTGCTGATGAAGGTGTTGTCTCAACCGTCTCAATTACCTTGCCGAGGTTATCTACATACATGGTTTCAGAACCATTCTTACCTCTAAGCTCACTCTCACAATACTGTTCAATACCGGTTTTTCCGACCATCTCATCACCAGTATACTTATCCTCATCCGACAATCCTGCGTTATAGCTCTCCATCTCATCACTGTTAATAGCTCCTATATAACCTATGATATGTGAGTAGTATTCAGCGTCATTATATTTTCTTAATGATTTTACCACAACATCCATTCCAAGCAGCTCATCACTATACTCAGTTATTGCAGCGTTGCTATTGGCACTTATATCGTATGCTATTGTAACAGGCATATACTGCTGATATCTGTTAAGCCATAACTTATATCTGCAGGATACAATCTTTAATCTCTGCTCACTTGTATATTCCTCAGACAAATCAAACATTTTACTTCCGCTAAGATATGACATTATATCTTCTGCTGTAGCATTTTTCTGCTCATCCTCAAGCAGATCAAAATCTGTTTGTGAATATACATCCTTAAGGAAGCTTTTTAGCTGTGCATCCTTTACCTTATACTTGTAGCTTCCATCTGAGGAAAGCTCTATAGGAAAGTCCACATATAAACCATCTCCATTTGTCTCAAGAATATCTATAGTTTTAGCTAATATACTATTCTTAAGTGCGTTCTCACTCATACCTTTGCTTGATGCAGCATTAGATATATTAGCGTCATTGCTATAGACGACAGAATACGACAGTTCATTATATGCAATAAGATTACCATTTCTATCATATATGTTTCCACGCACACCCTCTATTGTAAGTGTCTTTTTTGACTTATATATGAAGTTGTCCATATGCTCCTCACCTTCTACTATCTGAAGAACAAAGAGCTGTCTTACAAGAATTGAAAATAGTACAATTATAACAACAGTTACAGGAAATAATCTGTGCTTTATATAATCTGCTATTAATTCTTTTATTGAAAGTAATATTTCCTTAATCATAGGCTGTCCTTTCGGCATTACATTTCTTTTGCCTTAACCTTTAAATGCTTGTTGATTATCACATACAGCTTGTAGATAATAATTGTAAGAAGAGTTGTACACAGTGTTTCCGGGAAAATAATTCTCCTTAAATATAATCCAAAGTCAAGCTGATTTCGCAGGAAGAAAAAGATTAAATATATAACAATATTAAATACAAATTCATCTGCTACAATTACTATAAGTGGAAGCAATACATCTTCTATCATATAATTTTTGTGGAAGAAGCCATTTATATATCCTATCAGCATATATATCAGCATATATGGACCAAGCACGCTTGAAAAAAATACATCCATTAAAAATCCACTGAAAAAACCGACAAGCATGCCCTCCTTACGTCCTCTCATAAGTCCAAATGACATTGTAAGTATAAGCAAAAGATTAGGAGTTATGCTGTTTATGTCATGAAATCCAAATACAGTTGACTGTAACGAAAAATTAATTATAATAAGCACTCCAAGTGCCAAAACGCGTCGCATTTTATAATCTCCTTATTTATCAACAATAGACTGTTTTTCATCTGTTATTATTAAAACATTTGATATGTTATCAAAATTAACTGCCGGTGTTATATATGCAGTCATAGTCAGGTTATTAGTGTCATATGAGATGTCTGATACATATCCTATAACAAGTCCTGGATGATATCTGTCTGATATAGTGGAAGTTACAACCTTATCACCTACTGATACATTGGCATCCTTGTCTATATCCTTTGCAAGCAGATAACCATTATCATATTGTGCAAGATTTCCTTCCACTGTACAAAGTGCATTAGAAGGCATAATTCTTGCACTTACATTAGAACTATCATCAATAATTGCACGAACTTTTGAATAATCCTTGTGACACTCAGTTATAATTCCAGCAAGCCCGCTGTCGCACATTACATTTGCCCCTTCAAACAATCCATTATTTGTACCCTTATCAATGTAGAAAGTTGAAAACCACGAAGAGGCATCCTTGGCAAATACATTTGCGGCGGTCTTATTGTAATCTGGATATTGTTCATCTAACTGATATAAGCTTTGCAGCTCAATTAACTCATTTTGTCTATTCTGCAGTGCTGTTATATCGTCCTTATACTCCGCAATTTCCTGCTTTAAAGAGTCATTTTCTGCTGTTAAAGCTTCTATCTTTTTTAAGTTTTCAAGCTTGGAATCTGTCCAGAGCCCTATCTGATTAATTCCATTTTGTATAGGTGTTATAACCTTTATTGCAACATTCTTTACTGCGGCAACCTTGTCCATGGCAAAGTAAGAGGCAAACAACAGACCTATACATATAATAGTACATGCCAATAACAAATATTTAGGACTTATATCTTTACGTTTATCAAATTTCATCGAAAATTCCTCTCTCCATCATGCTTACATAACACCCATTTCCGACTATTATATGGTCTGATAAATGGATATCTATTAAATTCCCGGCTTCAATAACTTTCTTTGTGGCAATGTAATCCGCATTGCTAGGTTCAGGAATGCCGGATGGATGATTATGTACAAGTATAATATTTACAGCCTCGTATCTCAATGCCTCAATAAATATCTCCCTCGGTGAAAGCAGGGCACTATTCACTGTTCCCTCTGATAAAACCAGTTCTTTTATCAGAGTATGGGCAGTTGATAAGAGCATAAGATATGTTCTCTCCTTATTAAGATACTTGCATTTTTCCATATAATATCTTGCAATTGTTTCAGGATTGTTGAAATCAAGCTCCTTTTTCAGTCTTATTTTATTCATACGATTTGACAGCTCTGCAACTGCAAGCAGCTGTGTCGCCTTCGTATTTCCTACTCCCTTTAATGCGAGAAGTTCTTCGCGTCTTATATACTGTAAGCCAAGAAGCCCTTTATGCATAAAATGTGCATTTAGTATGCGGTTTGCAAGATCAATGGAACTGTAATCCTTAGTTCCATTCCTGAGTATAATCGCTATAAGTTCAGCGTCAGTAAGCGTTTCAACACCATGTAAAATTGCTTTCTCATAAGGACGCTCACAGCAAGCGATATCTCTTATTAAATTAGCCATATATCCTCCTTCACCTCTCCAAGTGCAAAAGAATATATTAATTGCCTTATAGCTTCTTATATATAATTATACCAATAATTATACCTATGATACTGGCGATATTAATCGTTATTGTAAGTCCAAATGTAAGGATAAATATTCCAAGGTCCAAAACAACTGGTGAAGACAAGCCAAATGTCTGTCCAAATCCAAGCCATGATAACCATGAGATTCCACGGCACAGGTATCCGATAAATCCTCCAAGAACAATTCCGCTAAGTAATATAAGCAGCAATGTCCATTTGCTTTTATTTACTGCTCCTGCCATAATATCCTCCTAAGTTAAAAATTGTTATTATCATAACACGACAAGTAATCCTTTTTCCACTATTTTCTGCAAAGACATCATTATACCGAATTTAGCATGCTGGTAAGTAAGTCCGCCCTGAAAATAAACTGCATATGGCTCTTTCATAGGTGCATCCGCTGAAAGCTCTATAGAGGCACCAGATACAAATGCTCCAGCCGCCATGATGACCTGACTGTCATATCCTGGCATATCCCAAGGAACCGGTGTAACAAAGCTGTCAACAGGTGCAGCCGCCTGAATTCCCTCGCAGAATGCCTGTATAAACTCGGGTTTACCAAATTCTACAGCCTGTATTATATCATGTCTGCTCTCTGTGCTGTCAGGAACAGTCTTAAATCCAAGTGCCTCATACACATTAGCGGCAAATATAGCACCCTTTAATGCTGCCGCTGTAACTGTAGGTGCAAGGAAAAGTCCTTGTGCAATATTCCTTGTAACTCCAAGTGATGCACCCACCTCCTTGCCGAGTCCGGGACTTGTAAGCCTGTAAGCACAATTCTCGATACATTCCTTTGTTCCACATATATAGCCACCTATAGGTGCAAGACCACCGCCAGGATTCTTAATTAATGAACCGACAACCATGTCTGCACCAACCTCAGAAGGCTCTATTGTCTCAACAAATTCACCATAGCAGTTATCAACCATGCATATTACATCAGGCTTGATTTCTTTGATGAATTTAATTACCTCACCAATTTTTGCTACAGAAAGTGTAGGCCTTACATCATAACCCTTTGAACGCTGTATCTCAATAAGCTTTGTGTGTTCGTTAATGCTTTTACGGATATTATCATAGTCAAAGCTTCCGTCAGGGAGAAGGTCAACCTGACGATATGTTATTCCATACTCAGCAAGCGAACCCTTCTGCTCTCTTATACCAATTACACCCTCAAGCGTATCATAAACCTTTCCTACAGGTGAGAGAATTTCATCACCAGGTCTTAGATTTGCCGAAAGTGCAATCGTTAAAGCATGGGTGCCGCAGGTAATCTGTTGTCTTACCAAAGCGTCCTCAGTCTTAAAAACCTTCGCATAGATAGTCTCCACAGCCTCTCTTCCGGCATCATTATAACCATATCCGGTTGTACCGTTAAGGTGCTCCTCTGCAAAATGAGCTTCCTGCATAGCCTTTATAACCTTTACCTGATTTTGCTCGGCTATCTTGTCTATTCTTTCAAAGCGATTTTTAAGCTTCTTCTCTATATCTGCACAAAAATCATATACCTTCTCGTCAATGCCAAGTCCGATATAATATTGCTTTAATATATCTGTATTGTTTTCCATTTTTTCCTCCATATTCCAAGAATAGTTACTATAAAAATATTATGTAAATATATCCTTGGATTTTAGAACAGATAATATATAATCTAACTGTTCTTTTTCATCCTTTAATGTATCTTTATCAACCCATATAACATCCCGCTCACGTCTGAACCATGTAAGCTGTCTCTTAGCAAAATGTCTTGTATCACGCTTTAATATATATATAGCTTCGTCTAATGAATATTCTCCATTTAGATATGCTAGAATCTCCTTGTAACCGAGTCCCTGCATAGAAACCATATCCTTTGTTAAGCTGTACTTAGAAACAAGATTTTTAACCTCATCTATAAGGCCATTTTCGAGCATTATATCTATTCTTTTCTCAATTCTGTCATATAGAATATCTCTGTCACAGTTTAATACAAAATATGCTGCGTTATATGGCGAGGTTTTCTGTCGCTCTAACTCATTGTGCTCTGAAATACATTTTCCTGTCTGGTGATAAAACTCTATAGCCCTAATCACTCTCTTGACATTATTCATATGAATATTGTCCGCCGATACAGGATCTACCTCTCTTAGCATATCATGTAATGCATGAGCACCTTCCTGCTTATATTTTTCTTCAAGCATGCTTCTGTACCCGTCATCATCTGTTTCTTCAAAATTAATGTCATATAGCACTGATTGTATATAAAATCCTGTTCCGCCAACTATAATAGGAATATGTCCTCTGCTGTATATTTCGTCCATGGCTTTTACAGCCATATCCTTAAATAAAGCAACTGAGAAATCCTCAGTCGGTAAGAGCACATCTATTAAATGATGATGAACTCCCTGCATTTCCTCACAGGTAATCTTGGCAGAGCCGATATCAAGTTCTTTATATACCTGAACTGAGTCGGCAGAAATTATCTCTCCGCCTACAGCTTTTGCAAGTGCGATGGAAAGCTCCGTCTTACCTGCTGCTGTAGGACCTGTGAGAATAATTAACTTCTTTTTGTTATTCTGTAACATATTCTTATATCCTTATTATACATGTATTATGTGACAATTCTGTGGAATTTTTTCTCAAGCTCTGTTTCACTTATTGATATTATTGTTGGTCTGCCATGCGGACAAGTGTAAGGATTGTCAAGTGTTAAAAGCTCGTCTATAAGAGCGTCTGCCTCAGCAAGGCTTATATGCATATTCCCCTTTATTGCTGCCTTGCATGCCATAGTAGATAGCTTTCTTATAAACACATCATTTGACATATACCCCGCATTTTCAATAAGCGAACCGACAAAATCTAAGAACATGTCCCTTCCGTGTATTCCGTAAAGATTGCTCGGAACAGCGTTAATCTTAAATTCATTTCCTCCAAATTCCTCTATGTCGTATCCTATTTTCATAAATAAATCATAGTTATCAAGTATTGCCTGTCTTTCTGCGTACGATACCGTAATAACCATTGGGGGCATAAGCTGCTGTGAATAAATCTGCTTTTCTTTAAGATTTTTGATTAATCTTTCATAATTGACCTTTTCGTGTGCAGCATGCTGGTCCATAATGTATAAATTTTTTTCATACTCAATAAGCCAGTATGTATCAAAGAGCTGACCTATTACGCGATGTTTTTTTCTCGCCTTTTCCGTGAGAAAATCATCATCAAATAAAGATGTCTGCTCCATTTTTGATGATGGTGTATATTTAACTCCGCTATCATTAAGCTTATTTATAACTGCGTCAACAGCAGGTGTATCATCTGGTTTATCATCTGGTTTATCATCTGGTTTATTATACGGTTTATTATACACGTCCATGGCAGGATTGCTCTTTGGCTTGGTATATGTATCATTCGTTGGTTTAGCTGCATCAGCCTCCTGCTTTAGCTTCTCTAAAATTTTATATGTAGGACTGTACTTTCCTACTTTGTAATTTGTATCAGGAATCTTGGTAACACCAGTATTATTTACTGTTTGTGTATGGCTTTTCCTGACTGCCTCAAATGGTTCAGCAGGCTTTATCTTAACAGCTTCCTCCTTAGGTGCTTCCGGTTCTTTTTTACCAACAGTATCCTTTGGAATTATCTCCTTGTGATTTAACGCCTCATTTATGGTACGCATCACATTCTCAAATAACTCTCTCTCGTTGTCGTATTTGAACTCCATCTTTGTAGGATGGACATTGACATCACATTTATCCTTAGGAAGTGTAATATAGAGCACAGTAAATGGAAATTTGTGCTGCATTATAAAGGTCTTATATCCCTCTTCGATGGCACGATTTATGATATTGCTTTTAATGTATCTCCCATTTATAAAGTAATTTTCTAAGCCACGGTTACCTCTTGAGATATAAGGCTTTCCAATATATCCTGTTATCTCCATGCTGTCTGACTTAAAGCTTACAGGAATCAGATTAGAGGTTATATCTCTTCCAAAGAGCTGATATATCGCATCTTTGACATTTCCGTTTCCCGCTGTGTCAATTTTAGTCTGTCCATTGATTATAAGCTTAAATGACACATCAACATGTGACAGGGCAAGTCTTAGAACAAGGTCATTTATGTATGAACCCTCTGTCATCGCAGATTTCAGGAATTTCTTTCGGGCTGGTGTGTTAAAGAACAGATTTCTTACAACTATTGTCGTTCCGTCAGGTACTCCAACCTCGGTATATTCTATTTCTTTTCCACCATGTATAACATACTTAACGCCAGTAAGACTGTCTGATGTCTTGGTAATCATCTCTGTCTGCGAGACTGCCGCTATAGTGGAAAGTGCCTCACCCCTGAATCCAAGTGAAGATATGTAAGACAAATCATTAGCACTCTCAATTTTGCTTGTGGCATGTCTCATATAGGCTGTTCTAACCTCTTCCTTTGGTATACCACAGCCGTTATCTGTAACTCTTATCAACGAGATTCCGCCATCCTTAATCTCCACAGTCACAGATGTTGCCCCTGCATCTATAGAATTCTCAAGGAGCTCCTTTACAACCGAAGATGGTCTTTCTATAACCTCTCCTGCTGCAATCTTATCAATAGTAGCTTTATCAAGTAATTTAATCATCAGCTATTCCTCAATCTATCCTGCAATTCCTGTAAATACAGCATTGCCTTTATAGGTGTCATGTTGTTTAAATCCATTGTTTTAAGTTCATTTGCTATTGTGAGCTCTGTAGGTGTAGAAAATAATGACATCTGTTCAAAGTCATTTGCCTTATGCTCCTTCAAATCTCGTGTCTCAATAGCTTTAGCCTTAGATAAGATATCGGTATCAATTAACTGGTCGCAAATTTCCCTTGCTCTTATCAGTACCTGCTCAGGTACACCTGCAAGACGTGCAACCTGTATACCATAACTTCTGTCAGCTCCACCCTTGACAATTTTTCTAAGGAATACTATATCGTCTCCGTCCTCTTTTACTGCAATACAATAATTATTGACTGATGAAAGCTTGCCCTCAAGCTCTGTCAGCTCATGATAATGTGTTGCGAATAATGTTTTTGCACCAATTATATCCTTATCGGCTATATACTCGACAACCGCCCATGCTATTGATAATCCATCAAATGTAGAAGTTCCACGTCCTATCTCATCTAAGATTATCAGGCTGTTTGATGTAGCATTTCTGAGAATATTAGCCACCTCATTCATCTCTATCATAAATGTAGACTGACCTGAAGCAAGGTCATCAGATGCACCAACTCTTGTAAATATTCTGTCACACAGTCCAATGTTTGCTGTATCAGCAGGTACAAACGAACCAATCTGTGCCATAAGAACTATAAGTGCTGTCTGTCTCATATATGTGGATTTACCTGCCATATTAGGACCTGTTATTATTGAAATACGGCTCTCCACATTGTTTAAATATGTATCATTTGACACAAAGCTGTCATTGTTTAGCATTTTCTCGACAACAGGATGCCTGCCCGCTTTGATATCTATCACACCATCCTCATTTATAGATGGACGAACATAGTTGTTCTTCTCTGCAACATACGAAAGAGATGCAATAGCGTCAAGCTCTGCAATATAATGTGCTGTCTGCTGTACTCTTGTAAGTGCCTCGCCTATTTTATCTCTTAATGAAACATAGGTCTCATATTCAAGAGCATACAACCTGTCCTCTGCTCCAAGTATTGTGTTAGATAACTCAGCAAGCTTATCAGTTGTATATCTCTCAGCATTTGCCAGAGTCTGTTTCCTTATAAAGTAATCAGGAACCATATCCTTAAACGAGTTTGTAACCTCAAAATAATAATCAAATACCTTGTTATATTTTATCTTGAGTCCCTTGATTCCTGTTTTCTCACGTTCCTCTGCCTCGAGTGAAGCAAGCCAGTTCTTACATTCTGTCTTGGCAAGCTTAAGCTCATCTATCTTGTCTGAGTAGCCAGCCTTAAAAATTCCGCCTTCCTTTATGGAGATAGGTGGTTCCTCATCTATTGAAGCCTCTAAAAGCTCATATAAATCTGTAAGGGTATCTAAATTGTTATACACCTCACTGTAATAGTCTGCTGAGAGCTCCTTTAACAGATTCTTAATATCAGGCAGATAATGTATGGAATTCTTAAATGACAACATATCACGGGGATTGGCTGTCTTAAGAGATATCCTTGTCATAAGCCTTTCCAAATCATATATTGTATTAAGATATTCTCTAAGCTCCTCACGGGTAATAAGAGCGTTATTCATTGCCTCAATGGCATCAAGACGATGTTCTATGGCATCCTTTGAGAGTAATGGCTGTTCAACAAACTCACGAAGCTTTCTTGCACCCATAGCTGTCTTAGTCTTGTCAAGCACCCAGAGCAAAGAACCCTTCTTCTGCTTATCTCTCATCGTCTCTGTTAATTCTAGATTTCTTCTTGTTGAAGAATCAATAATCATATATGAATCAACCGAATAAAGCTCGATATGATTTATATGCTTAAGGCTGTTCATCTGTGTATCATAGAGGTAATCAAGCATTGCTCCTGTTGACACGACAATCTCAGGCGTGTCCTTTAAGCCGAGTCCCTCTAAGCTGCTTATATGAAAATGCCTCTTTATTGTTGCCTCAGAGGTATCATAATCAAAATAATGGGCAGGCGCTTCGGTCTTTGAAATGTGAAGCTTATCAGCTATCGCATCAAGCTCTAAGCCGGAATTTGGCACTGTGTCCTGATATATAATCTCTGATGGCTGATATTTATTTATCTCATCTATAACCTTATCCGAGGTTCCTACTCTGCAGCATTTGAAGATTCCGGTTGAGATGTCAGATACAGATATTCCGTATTTAAAGTTATAATACGAAATACTCATAATATAATTATTCTTCGCCTCATCCAAAATCTCAGCAGACATATTAGTTCCAGGAGTTACAATACGGATAACCTCACGCTTTACAAGTCCCTTTGCAAGCTTAGGGTCCTCGACCTGCTCACCTATAGCGACCTTATACCCTTTCTCAATAAGACGATTTATGTAGATATCAGCCGCATGATAAGGAATACCGCACATAGGTGCTCTCTCTTCAAGTCCACAGTCCTTACCCGTAAGTGTAATTTCGAGCTCCTTTGAGGCTGTGAGTGCATCATCAAAGAACATTTCATAGAAGTCGCCTAGTCTGTAAAATAATATACAATCCTTGTACTGTTCCTTAGTTGCTAAATATTGCTCCATCATTGGAGATAGCTTTCCCACGTTATCACCTCATCATTTCTCCTAAAAAGTAGAAGCCTTTACATTCGTTTAATTTAACCATAACCGTTTCACCGATAAGACTCGAATCGCCTGGAAAATGTACAGTTACATTCTCCTCTGTTCTTCCTGTTACAAGTGTTTTATCCTGCTTGTTTAATTCCTCAACTAAAACAAGCTTCTCGCAGCCTGTGAATCGTTCAATACGTTTGTTAGATAATTCATTTACCAAAGTAAGCAATCTGCCAAATCTGTCCTTAACTACATCCTCAGGTACCTGATTATCCATTGACGCTGCCGGTGTGCCTGTACGCTTTGAATATATAAATGTAAATGCCTGATCATATTCTACCTGTCTCACAACATCCAGAGTGTCCATAAAATCTTCCTCTGTCTCACCCGGAAATCCAACCATTATATCTGTTGTCAGTGAAATATCAGGCATGGCAGTTCTTATTTTATCGACAAGCTTAAGGTAATCATCCTTAGAGTAATGTCTGTTCATTCGTCTTAGTATCTCTGATGAGCCTGATTGTACCGGCAAATGAAGGTGCTTACATATTTTTGGCTCGCTTGCCATTACACGAATAAGTTCATCCGATAAATCCTTAGGATGACTTGTCATAAAGCGGACTCTCTCGATTCCGTCAATCTCACACACCATTCTTAATAGCTCAGGAAATCTTATTGTATCATCAGTTGTTGTCTCATGAATTTTGCCATCTGTATAATCAAATGTCTTACCATATGAGTTTACATTCTGTCCAAGCAGCATGATTTCCTTTACACCAAGCTTGGCCTGTGCACGGATTTCTGCAATTATCTCCTGTGGACTTCTGCTCTTCTCCCTGCCACGGACATAAGGAACGATACAATATGTGCAGAAATTATTACATCCATACATTATATTTACGCCTGTTTTGAATTTATATTTTCTCTTCTGAGGCAGTGCTTCAACAGTCTGCTCACTGTGGTCTAGAACTTCAATAATTGTTTTATTTGTCTCGTAATATGTGTATATAAGCTCTGCTAACTTATATATGTTATGTGTTCCGAATATTATATTTACATGTCTGTATTTTTTCTTCAGTGTCTCAATTACATGAGGCTCCTGCATCATACATCCACATAAGCATATTATCATATCCGGATTTTTTTCTTTTAAGCTCTTTAAATGTCCAAGATGACCATACAATTTCTGATTGGCATTTTCTCTTACTGTACAGGTATTACAGATTACAAAATCTGCCTTTTCGTCATCGACCTCCTCAAAGCCGATTGCATCAAGAATACCCTTCAATTTCTCAGAATCATGTGCATTCATCTGACATCCAAATGTCTGGACATTGTATGTAAAGGTACGATTCTTGGCTGCCTGTAATGTGAGCAAATGCTCTCTGCATTTGTTCATAAAATAGTATTGTCTATCCGGCTCCATGGCTGGAATCGTGCTGTTTTGCATGTTGTATACCCTTTCGTATTTTGTATTAAATTATTATAAAATCCAATCTATTATTATACTGTAAATGACATTAATTTTCAATCTGAAATATAGAGAAATCTACTGTTTGTTTATTCAATGTTATATAATATTATTATAAATATATTAAAATTAAACAAAGAAGAACCACCGGCATAAAACCGATGGTTCAAAGGTATGGTATGGAAAATGTAAATTTATTGTGGTGCTGAATAGTATGGCACTACCAGGGTTGCACCACTATAAATTTTGTCGCTGTAAAGTCCATTGATGCTCTTAACCTCATCAATGTAATCCTCGATTGAGGTATATTCCTCTGAGATATTGGCCTCTGCTATTGACCATAATGTATCATCTGCCGAAACATTAATGCACTTAAAGTACTTCTCGTTATGTGTAGATGCATTAACTTTGTTATCGCTGTTTGAAACCCCGATAAACAATAATAAGAATGCTAAAACAATAACTGTTACTCCTACAAATAATTTATAATGTCTATGAATTAATAATGCTGCTTCTCTTATACTCATGATATCTCCTCCTTGAACATGTGTTCGTTTCTGTGATTATTAATATATCGCACATTTGTTCGAATGTCAATACTTTTCTCGAACAAATATTCGTTTTTCTTTTTCTAGGATGGCCATCCCTGAAACTATATTAATAATACAACATCATGAGTACCATAAAACTCCCTCGCAACAAAATATTATCTAATTCAATTTCTCTACTTCTTTTATCCACAAGGAGTTTACAGCATCGCTAGGCATTCTCCAGTCACCACGCGGCGAAAGGCATACACTACCAACCTTAACACCATCCGGCATACAGCTTCTCTTGAACTGCTGGCTGAAAAATCTTCTGTAGAATGTATTTAACCACTTTTTAATGGTTTCCTCATCATAAGCATTTGCAAATGCACGCTTTGCCATATAATATATTTTGCTTGGTGAAAATCCATAACGCATCACATAATACAGGAAGAAATCATGCAATTCATACGGACCTACTGTATCTTCCGTTTTCTGTGCGATATTTCCATTCTCATCAGGAGGAAGAAGCTCAGGACTTATAGGAGTATCAATTATATCCTTTAAAACCTCGGAGCTGTCAGGGAACATATTATACTCAATAACACTGTCAATAAGCCATTTAACCAGGGTCTTAGGTATACTTGCATTTACACCGTACATGCTCATCTGGTCAGCATTGTAGGTACACCATCCAAGAGCAAGCTCAGACAAATCGCCTGTTCCCACAACTATAGCCCCAATCTTATTGGCATAATCCATAAGCACCTGCGTTCTCTCGCGTGCCTGTACATTCTCAAAGGTTATATCCTTAATCTCTGTGTCGTGACCGATATCCTCGTAATGTTTTAGGCAGGCATCCTTAATAGGAATTGTCTTTGTTGAAATTCCAAGAGTTGACATAAGTTCAAGCGAATTATTATAGGTTCTGTCTGTTGTTCCAAATGCCGGCATCGTTATTCCAACTAAGTCTGTCATTGGCTTTCCAAGCTTTTTTAAAGTCTGTGCTGCGACAAGAAGGGCAAGTGTGGAATCCATACCACCAGAAACTCCTATAACCATCTTACTTCCCGTCACAGATAGTCTCTTTGCAAGTCCGCCAACCTGCATATCAAATATATCCTTACATCTCTTCTTTCTTCTTGATATATCAGAAGGTATAAAAGGATGTGGATTGATATTATATTTTGAACCATCAGATGTTATATCTTCATTACATTCAATGAATACCTCGCGAATCAATATACTCTGACCATACAATGTATATGCATCTTTAAATGTCTTGCCTTTTAATCTGTCAGCCTTTATTTTTCCCATATCCAAATCCGAAACTAACAGATAATCGTTATCGGCAATCTCATCATTCTCAGCGATAATTCTGCCATTTTCAGCTATCATGCTGTGACCTGAGAATATCAAATCCGTACTGCTCTCCCCTGCACCCGCCGAAGCGTACAGATATGAGCACATTAACGCTGTTGAGTGGCTTCTTATCAAGCTCTGTCTGAAGCTTCTCTTACCTATTGTGTCGTTGCTCGCTGACAGATTGATTATTAGCTCTGCGCCTGCCATAGCCTCCCATGTAGAAGGAGATACAGGAGCCCAGATATCCTCACATATCTCAAGCCCAAAGCACATATCATTAATAT
The DNA here is from genome assembly GCA_934309145.1 of uncultured Lachnospiraceae bacterium. Classification (GTDB taxonomy): domain Bacteria; phylum Bacillota; class Clostridia; order Lachnospirales; family Lachnospiraceae; genus Coprococcus_C. The sequence continues at coordinate 101,537 of CAKRCW010000007.1, forward strand.
GGAATATAAGATTATTTCCTACAGGAATATCATAATCCTCATCACAATCTATAATATCATGCACTGATATCTCTGTTATATCCAAATCGGAAGCAGATGAGAACCAGCGTTTCTCATAGAACTCATTATAATTAGGGAGAAATGTCTTGATATGAACTCCATATATTACACCCCTGTAGATGACAATACCGGCATTATATAACTGATATGAAAGGCGTATCGGTACTCCGACAACTATAACCATATCAATATTTTCAGAATATGACACAATATCGGCAAGTGCCTTTCTTGACATATCTAACAATGATGTCTGCATAAATAAATCGCTGCATGTATAGCCTGTAATGGAAAGCTCTGGAAATGCGATTATTTTGACATCATGGGACATAGCCTCGTCAATCTTCTCAATTATCTTTGCTTTATTGTATTCTACATCAGCCACCTTTACATCAGGTACCGCTGCTCCAACTCTGTAATATTCAAACATATCAATCATCCCTTTCTGTAAGATCTAACTTAAGTCCTCTCAAATAATGAACAGCCGCCCCTGACTCAGCTTTCAAGAAATAATCAGGGTTTAACTCCTCATATTTGAAGTTTTTAGGATGTCCATCCTTCACCCGCTCAAGATATGTCTTAAGCTCCGAAAATCTCATATAATAAAAATCATTTCTGGCAGAGAACATGATTATGAGAAAGCTTATTCCATTCTGCTTTTCAAAATCAGCCATAAAATTAATCTGGTGTTCATGTATATTTCTTAGTGAAAACGTGTCCGTTGCACACTCTTTTGCATCAAAGCATACCGGAACTCCCTGTACAACACCTATATAATCAACCGTTGAATCCTTTTCAAAATATGCAAGAGATATGTTGCCATTATCCTTATCTATCTTAACTGGTGTTATAGGTGTCGGAATCTTCTGAACAAGCCCAAGATTTTTTTCTCTGTATAATTCGTTTGTAATATTTATAAGCTCTTCTAGAGTTGAACCTCTTAAGCCTCTGGAATTCCAAGTAGCCATATATGCCTCCACCTATATATTATCTATACTAAGACCAAGTCCCATACATATACTTATAAACTGTTCAGGCAACTTATCCTTAATCACCAGTTTATCTCCCCTGTAGTCAGGTATTATAACCTCTCCTGCATGAAGAAGATGGTGCTTTAGCTTATATCTGTCTCTCATTATTGTATTAATCTTAACATTGCCATACTTTGTATCTCCGACAACATAAAAACCTAGTGACCTCAAATGCGCTCTTATCTGATGTGATTTACCTGTGATTAGCTTAACCTTTATAAGGCTGTAACCATTTTTAACAAAAAGTGGCTCAAATGCTGTCTCTATTCTTGTATAATCATTACTTACATCAGGAGAAAGATGTTTATACTCAGCCTCACTCATTATGCTCGACTTATTAGCTGACCTGTCCTTGCTTATAAATGCAGCCTCATGTATCCCCTTGGTCATCTCACCAAATACTACAGTATAATAGAATTTGTCTGATGTACGTTTTTTAAGGGTTTCCGATAGAAACTGACTGCCCTTAAGCGAAATTCCGGCAAGTATAATACCAGACGTATTTCTGTCAAGTCTGTTACAGACAGATGGTGTAAATGTAAGGAATGCTTCATCACTTATGACGTGATTATTCTTACAGTAATCAATAAGACATTCATTAATTGAATAATCTCCTGCTGATGCCTTCTGGGATAAGACACCTGCCGGCTTATGTATCGCCATAATGTCATCATCCTTATACAAAACCTGCAGCTTATTGCCCTTAGCTTTGACATCCACATTTTCAGTAGTCTTATTCTTTTGAAATTTACTTATCGTCTCATCTGACAGATAAAGTGAGATAACATCAGCCTCATGTATTATCTCATCGCCCTTTACACGCTTATTATTCATAACGATATTCTTCTTGCGTATCATTTTATATATGAAGGACGCAGGTGCGTCATTTAAATACTTCATAAGGTATTTATTTAAACGCTGTCCCTCATCCATTTTGGAAACGTGCAAATCAATCATTGTAAACGCCCCTTATACACATGTTGTTGTAATTTTCTCAAGTATATGCTTGTCAATCAATGCAGTCTTATCATTAGGCGTGCTGATTGATTTAACCTTTTTTGCATATGAATCTATATCATTAAATATTGTAATTGGATAATTATATTTGCTGTCAGCTACCGTCTTTTCAATCCATGCCTTATATTCCTTCTTCAATATATCGTAATCCTTTGACAATACCAATGCAGCTATCTTTCCATTCTTAACACATATAGACTGATAAAACTTCATTCCCTCATACTGTGATATAACCATATCGAACTTAAGACCTGATATATTGTTATCCTTCTCACCAACCATATCTGTAAGCCTGTCATACTCCTCTGTTGTAAGAGGTGTAAATTTGGCACATACAATCCATGCAATAAAGAATTTGGCAAATGGAAGCGTGAGTAAAATTGCAAATACAATCAGTACGCGTCCGGTATCACCAAACAACAAAAGCATAGATACAATAATAAATGCTATCATGGCTGCTAAAATTAAAGAGATGATAAGCTTTTCACGCCTGTATGCTTTCAGATATCCGTAATCACCCTTTTTACATTTGTTAAACATATTTTATTCCTCATTATTTCAAGAATTTAACCATAAATCCATGTGGCAAAACCTTTGATGCCACATGAAACAGCTTCATTGTAAAACCATATACTGACACATGTGCATTATGGTATGTGTCTCTTAGTGCCTTTTCGACAACCTTCTTCGGGTTGGCTCTAAGGAGTCTCTTGTAAAATGCCGACTGATGATAAGTCTCTGCCACATCAAAGAACTCTGTAGATACAGGTCCCGGACATACAGCAGTTACAGATACCCCATCCTTTGCAAGCTCTCTGTCTAAAGCATAGCTTAAGCTTAAGACATATGATTTGGTTGCAGCGTAAACCGCAAACGAAGGCTGTGGCATAAATGCAGCAGATGATGCAATATTGATAATATCGGCATGCTTTCCCTTCATATATGGCAATGTGATTGAAGTCATTCTTGTTAGGGCTGTGCAGTTTAAATCACACATTCCTGTATTTTCATCCTCAGGCAGCTCGTCAAAATGTCCTATCTTGCCAAAGCCTGCGGCATTTACAAGTATTCTTACAAATGGATTGTATTTGACAAGCATATTTCTGTATATAAGCAAATCCTGATTGTCCGTCACATCACAGCATATAATTCTTGTCTTTATATGGACAAGCTCAGCTGCTAACTCCTCTAACCTGTCCCTTCTTCTAGCAATAATCCATAGCTCATCTATGCTTCTGTATTTATCCGCTATCTGTCTTGCAAACTCACGTCCAAGTCCAGATGACGCTCCTGTAATAACTGCTATTTTCATGACATAAGCCTCCATCCTGCAAGATATTTATTCTTCATTGTACCCCTATTCATCTTACCCCAACCGAGAGGATAACCATCAACACATACAAGAGCCCATCCATCCTTTGCATCTGCATCTATGGTTTCACCTTTAAGATATCTAAATACACGCTCGTCATCTGATGATATATCAACAATATTATCAAATTCTCCTTTTTTAAGTACCATGGCAAGTGACTGACTAGGCTCAAAACGATTCTTTTTTTGTTCTCCCATATAAAGACCACATCTTAATATACGCAGTCCTCTTACAGCAGGAAAGCTTGATGGGATGTAATACAGTTTATCTCCTGATAATTCAAGCCTGTTCTCGTCAAAGTCTCTCTTAATGCAAGAAAGAAAGCTCCTTGCCTCCTCGGACAGCCTGCTTCTCTTGATAGGGTAGTCTCCCCTATAATCCGACTTTGATTTCACTCCATCTTTTTCTATGAGACATACAAAATGTCCTTCCCCGTCAAGTCTGTGCGGCCATAATCTTGCACAATATCTTAAGTCATCTGATTTACCTAAAGACCACTCAGGATGTCCATTGTCAAATTTTTCGTATTTATTAAACTCTGCTATATGAAGGGAGTCATCAAGCGAAAGTAAATATTCTATAGACTGTTCATTTTCCATAGGTGCAAATGTACATGTTGAATATACAAGCTTTCCACCCGGCTTAAGCATCTTTACAACCTCTGTAAGTATATTCCTCTGCAAATCAGCAAAAAGCTTATTGCCATTGTTCTCCCAGGCTGTAACCATGGAGTAGGACTTTCTGAACATTCCCTCACCGGAACACGGAGCATCTATCAATATCTTATCAAAATATGCCGGAAATCTCTCTGCAAGCTTATGTGGAGGTTCACTTGTTATAAGTGCATTTTCCACTCCAAATACTTCTATATTCTTAAGTAATGCTTTCGCTCTTGAGGCACTTATATCATTAGATACAAGTAGACCTGTACCATTAAGCCTGGCAGCAAGCTCTGTTGATTTGCCACCCGGAGCTGCACATATATCAAGAACTCTGTCTCCTTCCTCTACAGGAAGCACATTTGCAGGTGTCATGGCACTTGGCTCCTGAATATAGTAAAGACCTGCATAATAATATGGATGCTTAGATGGTTTATCTGTTTTCTCATCATAATAAAATCCATTATCACACCACGGTATAGGGGTTAAGTGAAATGGATTAATATTCATAAAATCGCTAACGCTTATTTTGGATGTATTAATTCTGATTCCATGAAACATGGGCTTATCAAGGCACTGCTTATACGAAGCATATTCATCCTTAAGAAGCCCTATCATGTTATCCTCAAATGTCTTAGGTAATTCCATATATGTGTCATATACCAAGGCTTTTATCTATATACGCCCTAATATATATACCATCCTCTCTGTATTCTTCTTCAATTATAGTTCCTGATTTGTGTATTCTGTTAAGTAACCCTGCATCTGTGTAAGGTATAACCTTCTCTATATAGCTTCTTGATTTATTGATTACCTCACCTAATATATCTGACAGATTATCAAAGCCTACCTCCTTCTTGGCAGAGATATTAACAGTATAATCAGCAGATAAATCCTTTAGTATAGGCATCTCGTCAAGCTTATCAATCTTGTTAAATGCAGTTATGACAGGCTTATCTGTAACCCCAAGGCCTTTAAGCGTTTCATACACAGTAAGTATCTGTGTATCTGCATGTATATTGGAGGCATCAACTACATGAAGAATTATATCTGCATACTTCGCCTCCTCTAAGGTTGAACGGAATGCATTTATAAGGTGATGTGGAAGCTTCTTAATGAAACCAACTGTATCTGTAATTATAATCTCCTGTCCATTTGAAAGCTTGTAATTTCTGGATGTAGGATCAAGCGTTGCAAACAGCTTGTCCTCCTCAAGAACACCTGCATGTGTTAGGTGATTAAGGAGTGTTGACTTACCTGCGTTGGTATATCCCACTATAGATACTATTGGAAGATTACCCTCCATACGCTGCTTACGCATAACCTCTCTATGCTGCTTTACATCTGAAAGCTCTTTAGATAGCTGTGATATTCTGTCTCTTATCACTCGTCTATCTATTTCAAGTTTCTTTTCTCCAGGACCTCTTGTTCCGATACCGCCACCTAATCTTGAAAGTGAGCTTCTCATACCTATAAGTCTTGACGAACGATATTTTAATTGGGCAAGCTCAACCTGTATCTTACCCTCACGGGTATTGGCCCTTGATGCAAATATATCAAGGATAACCATAGTTCTGTCCATTATCTTTGTATCTAAGGAACGCTCAAGATTAGTAAGCTGCATTGGTGATAACTCATCATCACATATAACACCTGTAGCACCAAGCAAAACAACCATATCTGCAAGCTCCAAAACCTTACCTGAGCCAAGATAAGTAGCATTGTCTATATGCTCCTTCTTCTGAATCATACGACCTACCACAACAGCACCGGCAGTTTTGACAAGTTCCTCAAGCTCATCTAAATTATCATTTATGTTATCACCGTTCTCGGTATCTGCCGCGAACAATATAACCTTTTCAATTATCTCATCATTATCAAACATAATTCACCAATAGTATACATAATATTATTATTGTCCATTGCCTACATTGTAAACATCATTGACAAGGTTGGTATTTATATTAACTCTTGTATCAAGATAAGCTAATATATCTGCTCCTGCCTCGTCGTCAGGATATTCTGTATTATAAGTAAGTGCATAATTGTAAGCAGTTTCAAAATCTGCCATACCCTTATAGCATATTATCTCCAGATATTTTAATTTCTGCATATACTCCTCGCTGTTAAGCATAATTCCCTGATTAACATATGACAAGGCATCGCTGTAATCACCTGTATATATGTAATAATCAGCGTATTTATATGCCACATAACCAGTTATACCTACAGCAGCTATATGTTTATCATAATATGCGATCATTTTATCGTAATTATTCTGCTGCTCATAGCAATATGCTACATTGAGACACATATCATTATACCCATGCTCGACAGCCTCGGTAAGATAAGGTACTGGAGAATAATAGTCTCCATTCTTATACATTTGAAGTGCTTCACAGAGCTTAATCATGAATTTAACCTCATTGCTGTCATAGTAACGCTTAGGATATTTGTCTGTTATCTTCTGATAAACCTTGCCAGCTTCATCATAATCCGTAAGCTTTATATAGCTGTCTGCCTTGTATAGCTCAATATCTACATTTAGTTTACCAGAAAACCATTGCTTGCACCTGAGTGCCTTATCAAATGATTGTATAGCATTCTCATAATCTCCCTGCTCATAGTAAGAAACACCCTTATCGCGGTAATCACGTTTATTGGTAAAAGTATGGAATGCACCAACTATTGCAACCACAATAATTATGACAAAAAAGCTTAAGTTTATTATCATGCCTATCTGACGATAGGTTTTACTTCGGCGTTTACTCCTTTTTTTTTGTACTGTATTTGACATAAATAACTCCTAAAAATGTATATTGTAATATGAATATAAAAGCTTATTTTTGCAACAAAGTATAAAATTCTTCTAATGTCAGATTATTGTTATACATAAATGTTGCCGCATCAATTCCAACATACCTGAAATGCCATGGCTCATAGCTTATACCTGTAATATTCTGCTTGTCTGCCGGATAACGGAGAATAAATCCATATTTGTAACTGTTTGCAGCCAGCCACTGCATCATTGTATCATTAGCAAGGTCAACACTTAAGTTTGCTGTTCCCTGTGGCACAAGATCAAGTGCAAGTCCTGTTTCATGCTCACTACATCCCACCTGTCTGATACTTTCATATGTTTTTGTGTAAGCATCTTCCTCAGTCATACCTTGTGCTATATAATTCTGAACGCTCTCATTGATTATCTGCTGCTGTGTTTCTCTGCTTCTATATGCAGATATTACCCCATAATACATACCCTGAGCATTCATATCATTGGACATATTAAGAAAGTCCTGATAACAACGCTCATCTATATCTAATCCACAATTAAGTGTATGATGTTCAAACGTATAGCCATCTGTAAGTGGATTGTCACCATTGATCAAAAGCAAAAAGCTCTGATTGGCTGAATATATAGTCTTACTCTGATCAATCATCTGACGTTCTGCTGCTGAATAAGGATCTTCAGTTGCATCAAGAGGAGTACTTACCTCCGTAGTTGAAGCAGGCTGCTTCTTCTTTTTGCCACCTATTGATGAAAAAAACTTTCCAAATAAAACAAATACAAGAACAATGGCTATAACAGCAACAATTGTATATATTAACACACTGTAATCACGAGCCTTTGTGTGTCTTATCAAAAGTCTTATATACCTTCTAAACCATCTTATCAGCTTTCTGAAGAACCGTTTAATCTTCTTAAAAATTCTTTTTGCTTTTTTCTTTACTTCAAACCATATTCTTCCGAAATCCATATTATCCCCCATTTCCGTAAAGTAATACCTTCTGCTTATGTGTTGGTTTCATTATAAAATGTCTATATATTCTCCAGCTAATGCTTTGTTCATGCTTCTTACAGCACAGAACTTACCACACATTGAACATGTATCCTCATGCTCTGGTGCTCTGTCATCTCTTATTGCCTTTGCTGTCTCAGGATCCATAGCACAAGCCCACTGTGCCTCCCAGTCAAGAACTCTTCTAGCATCAGCCATCTTGTCATCTATATCTCTTGCTCCCTTTACTCCCTTGGCGATATCAGCCGCATGGGCAGCAATCTTTGAAGCAATAATTCCCTGCTTAACATCATCTACATTGGGAAGTGCAAGGTGTTCAGCAGGAGTTACATAGCATAAAAATGCTGCTCCTGAAGCTGCCGCAATAGCTCCTCCTATAGCTGATGTAATATGGTCATAACCTGGAGCTATATCTGTAACTAAAGGTCCTAACACATAAAATGGTGCACCCATACATATGGTCTGCTGTATCTTCATATTGGCAGCAATCTGATCCATAGGCATATGTCCCGGCCCCTCAACCATAACCTGTACATCCTTCTCCCATGCACGTTTAGTAAGCTCTCCAAGTCTTACAAGCTCCTCTATCTGACATACGTCTGAAGCATCTGCAAGACATCCCGGTCTGCACGCATCACCGAGTGATATTGTGACATCATATTCCCTGCATATATCCAATATCTCATCATAATACTCATAAAATGGATTCTCATTGCCTGTCATGGACATCCATGCAAATACAAGAGAGCCTCCTCTTGAGACAATGTTCATCTTTCTCTTATGCTTCTTAATCTGTTCTATTGTTTTTCTTGTAATTCCACAATGGAGTGTAACGAAATCAACACCATCCTCAGCGTGAAGTCTTACTACGTCTATAAAATCCTTAGCTGTCAGTGTAGCAAGATCTCTCTGATAGTGTATAACAGAATCATATATTGGAACTGTACCAATCATAACAGGACACTCAGATGTGAGCTTTCTTCTAAATGGTATTGTGTCACCATGTGAAGATAAATCCATTATGGCATGAGCACCCATATCGACAGCCTCCATAACCTTTTTCATCTCAACATCATAATCTTTACAGTCCTTAGATATACCAAGATTAACATTTATTTTTGTCTTTAACATCGAGCCAACACCCTGTGGCTCAAGACATTTATGATTTTTATTAGCACATATAACAACCTTACCAGATGCTACAAGTGGCATCAGCTCATCGACAGTCATTAATTCTTTTTTTGCTACTTTTATAATTTCAGGAGTAACGATACCTCTTCTTGCTGCGTCCATCTGTGTTGCGTATTCTCTCATTGCATAACCTCCTTAATATACTCCATTTAAAAATAACATAAAATAATACAAAAAACAACATTCATTGCATATTTTACAGCTATACATTACATAAATTAACCGCCGGAATATATAATTCCGACGGTTAATTAAAAAACTTTATATTTTGAATATATTCATTTCATCGTCTAATTGTTTTGCAACATCACGCAACGTATTTGATTTCTCAGATATATCCTCAACGATATTTGTAACCTCCGCCGTTGACGCTGATGTTTCTTCTGTACCTGCTGCATTTTCTTCCGCTATTGCTGTAAGATTCTGTACTATATCTACAACATTGGTTCTGGCTTCATCCAACATAGAAGTTTTTTGTGCTATATTATTAATACCCTCTATAGAAAGTGACATATCATCCGTAAGTTCACTAAATGCTGTCTCTGTCTGTTCAACATGATCACTTTGTGCACGAATAATTTCTTTTACACTGTACATAGTCTCAACAGCCTTCTCTGAGTCAAGCAGAAGCTCTCTTATTATATCTTCTATTCTCTGTGCCGACTCGTTGGATTGTTCCGCGAGTTTTTGAATTTCTGCCGCTACAACGCCAAAGCCTCTTCCCTGCTCTCCTGCTCTTGCAGCCTCTATAGATGCATTAAGTGACAAAAGATTAGTCTCCTCTGCTATAGAAGTTATAAGCTTTGTAGCCTCACTTATCTTAAGAGCCGATTCGTTAGTTGTATTGGTCTGCTCTGCAATTATATCAATGTACTCCTCTGCTTTGTCATTAACCTGCTTAAGCTCTGCAAGGATATCCTGAGCCTGTCTTGTTGTATCCTTCATGTTTGTCGTAAATGTAAGCAGCTTATTAACCTCATTGTTAGTATCTTCAATCATATTACCCATAGATACTATGTTCTCAGTTGCCTGCTGTGTCTCATCTGCCTGAGATGTGGCGCCCTGGGCAATATCATTGACTGCACTCTCAACCTGCTCCATTGTCGTTGATGTTTCGGCTGCATCTGTGTTAAGTGAGTCAGCAGCATTCACAAGTTCATTACTCCGCTCTTTTATATCATTGACAACCTGCTTTAACGAATAAACCAACTGCTGGAGTGCCCGTCCCATATTGCCTATCTCGTCTTTTCTTGAAGCAAGCTTGTCGTGTAATGTGTCCTCTGTAAAATCCATATTTGAAAGTTTAGTTGTAAGTGTAGCAATCTGATTGACAGGTTTGATAATAAATGTTGCTACAGCAGTTCCTGCAATAACAACAATTATAAGTACTACGAACAGTCCCACCACACCTCTCTTTACAGTATTATTAACTCTCTCAAATATTTCATCCGAATCTGCTGTGACAACAACTATAAAATTCTGATTATCATTCACATATATTCCAGCATACTTCTCTACACCCTTGAACATATATTTGATAACCTCGTTGTCAACTCTTTCATGCTTAGATATCTTCTCAACTGTTTTCTTAACAGCCTCGTTTTCAACCGGCTGTCCAACTTTGTCTGCTGTGGGATGATAAAGCATTGTTCCATCTTCTGATACAATATAGATGTAGCTGCTGCTTATACCATTAACACCTACACCTTCTAATGACTCTGAAAGATTGTCATAGTTCAAAGCAGCATCCAGACCATCTAATCTTATTTCTCCTTCAAGCATGGCACCATATGCCCTGGCAAGATCCTTCATATAGCCCTGATTTGTTTCATCAATATTGTTTTTTACACCAGGTATAATGGCAAAGCCCATCACTACTCCTGCCAATACTGCTAATAAAACCATCGCAAATACCGTTCTGGTTTTAATAGAATTAAAAAATTTAACCTTATTATCCATTATGGTACCCCCCACTTATGTAATATTAATATTTCTTTATATTTTACCAATTTTTTACTTTTGTATCAAGTAAATGTAGTTTTACCTACGGTTTAGTTCACGAGACATGTGAATTTATTGATTTTAATTGTATTTACGTTTGTATTATGAGACAAAATGTTATATAATTTTGTTTAATAATTAATATTTATTAATATCTAGTAAAGGATGTACACATGAATAATATTATTAAATTGCATGGGGATGAACGAAGAGATTTTTTGTCATCTAAATTCGCATATTACAGAAAAATTAATACATATTCAGTTATTCTTGCATGCCTTACATCATGCACATATTTTGTGTCTGATTGTCAGCTTTTTGGAAGATTTGCAAAGGAAACCATAATCCCACGTTTCTCTATCCTTATAGCCATGATTATATTTATGCTTATTAATTCAAAAGTTAATGATTACAGAATTATTTCTATTTTATCACATATTATTGCCCACGCAATTATGTGGTGTACAATATGGGCTATATACTATCTGCCTGTTAAAACACATGCCAGCGAGGGGTTTATTATAATGCATCTGATATTTATAGCGATTGCATTTTCAGCCCCATTTACCTATACTACAATATCTCATATATTGCTTATAGTTGATATACTTGTATCTAATATATTTAACCACTACGAGAATCTTGACATTATGTTATCACTCGGTATTCCATGTCTTATTGCAATAACTGCATACAATTATGTGCTTTCATCTTCATATTATGATAATTATATTATAAGAAAACAGATGGAGAAATCTCTTGTTATAGATCCTCTTACTAATGTTTATAACAGAAATATTCTTAAGGCAATGACAAAGGAGAATAAATTCACATTTGTCCGTGCTGAGTCAATCAGCGTTATTATGGTTGATATTGATTTCTTCAAGAAGGTAAACGATACATATGGTCACAGCAAAGGTGATATCGTATTAAAATCAGTTACAACAGTTATACAGAGCTGTACAAGAGGTGGAGATTACACTATCCGCTGGGGAGGTGAAGAATTTATAGTTATAATGCCTAACTGTACTCCTAATGAAGCTTCAATGGTTGCAGAGAGAATAAGGAAAAAAATTGAGGTATCTGATACATCAGTATGCCCTATCACTGTTTCAATAGGTGTAGCTGGTTACGATAATACTAATTATAAAAATTCCATCAATCAGGCTGACAGAGCATTATACGTTGCGAAGCAGACTGGCAGAAATAAGGTTGTCTGCTATAAAAAAGGGACTACAACAGACATCCTTACCCAGACCATCTAATGGATTTTATTTACCATCTATTATTCTTTTATGCCAGAAGCTCAAGCAATGTACTCTTAGGTACTGCCCCTATTGATTTTTTATATATTTCACCATCCTTGAATACTATAATCATAGGAATACTCATAACCTTATATTTTATTGCAAGGTCAGGGTTTGCATCTACATCTACCTTGCATACAGAAATATCGGTTCTCTCTTCTGCAAGTTCCTCAATAATAGATGAAAGCATCTTGCATGGTCCACACCAATCTGCCCAAAAATCAACAAGAACAAATCCCTTTTTATCAATTACTTCCTGATTAAAATTATCAGTTGTAACATGTTTAACTGCCATATTACATAATCCTCCTTTGGTCGTATATTAATTTATTTTATACATAATTGTATTCTCTATACAGTATACTTACAGATTATACTCTTCCCTAAGCTTAGTAAACTCTTCAGACATAATACCGGCAAACTCTCTCGACGATATAATTTTTGCATTTGCACCTCTTACTATACGCTGTATCATGCCATCGGAGGTCACGACTGTTATCGCATATTTTTCTATGTTCACATGTGTAAAATGCTCTATAAACGCATCAGCAGTCTCATTTTCCTTAGTATGAATCACCTTTATATTATCGATTATACAATCGCTACCCGGATTGCTTTTAACCTTATAACCATCAAATATAAGCATAATATCAAGACCGGTTATCCCCTGATAATTAGATAACAAATGAATAAGCCTGTCCTTTGCAGAATCAATGTTGTCTTTTGCAAGCTCACTTAAGCTGTCCCAAGCAAATATGACATTATATCCGTCAACCATGAGAAGCTTCTTTCTGTTACTACTGTATGTTTTTATATTTCGGTATGACTCAATTATGGTGCTTTTTTTCTTATAATGATTATGCTTATCCTGTCTCACATTAGCAGAGAAGGTTCTATTAAGTATCTCATCTATCTCCTCAAGGTCTATTGTGTAATCGAACTCACTTTTTCTTATATTATCCGGCTTATATTCCTGCATATCAGAGGTCTCACCCTCATCCATGACATGCATATAATCATATACCTCATACCACGGAACCACGAAACCGGAACCATGAGCACAGAACACTGAAGATGACGGATTGCTTATGTCCTCATCAGGATTATAATTCTTCTCAGCAATCACCTCATCCTGATTATGACATCGGTCATATCCTCCAAATGATACCGTCATGCTTCCCAGACCATGTGTATACGCATTTAGATTAATCTGATAATCTCTCATGGTGTATACCGGACCATATCCATTTATAAATGCCTTATCTCCGTTTATCTCCGGAACGGAAATCTTTGCATGCATTGTGTCCATATCAGTCATTACTCTTCCGACCATATCAGAAGGAATCTCTATCGTAAAGTTATAATATGGTTCAAGAAGCACGCACTCAGCCATCATAAGTCCCTGACGTATGGCACGATAGGTTGCCTGTCTGAAATCCCCGCCCTCTGTATGCTTCTGATGAGCCCTTCCATTAATAAGGGTAATTTTCATATCTGTTATATTAGAGCCGGTAAGCACTCCCTTATGATTCTTTTCTCTTATATGCGTAACAATGAGTCTCTGCCAGTTTTTGTCAAGTATATCCTCACTACAATCAGTTTCTACAACTATTCCACTTCCCATCTCTCCAGGCTCAAGCTTTAGATGAACCTCCGCATAATGCCTGAGCGGTTCAAAATGTCCTACACCAATAACAGCAGATGTAATAGTTTCCTTATATGTTATAGTTCCCTTATCAAACGAAGGCTTAAATCCGAGACGCTCCTGTATGAGACATGTGACTATTTCAAGCTGTACCTGTCCCATAATCTTTATTGATATTTCCTCTGTGTGCTCATCCCAACCAGCACTTAATTCAGGTAATTCTTCCTCTAACTTCTTGATATCCGGATAAATTGCTCTTTGATTCACAATATCAGGTACAATCAACCTGTAACTTATAACAGGCTCTATAAGCTTCATTGAATTACCTATGTCATTTCCGACTCCCTGACCGGCAATGGTATTCTCAAGTCCTTTCACAGCACATATAATACCTGCACCAACAGATTCCGGACATTCATATTTGTCACCGGAATACACTCTGATCTGTGTAACCTTCTCATCACCAATTATATCCCTGACTTTAAGACATCCACCTGTAATTCTCATATAGGTAAGTCTGCTACCATCAGTATCACGTGATATTTTGTATACACGAGCTGAAAACTCATCACCAAAAGCCGCCTCAACTGTAAATGTATCAATCACATATAGAAGTTTTTCTATTCCCTGCATCCTCAGTGCCGCTCCAAATATACATGGATATATTAATCTATTTTTAATTAAATCAGCAACATCGCTGTCACATAACTTAGTGTTTTCAAGGTAAGTATTTAATACAGTCTCATCACCTGAGGCTACAGCAATATCTTCATAAATTTTCGATGATATATCTGAAAAATCAATAATAGAGTCAGATAATTCATTTTTAAGTGCATTCATAATAACATTCTTATCATTATCCGGCTGATCCATTTTGTTGACAAATATAATACATGGTATATTATACTGCTTAAGCAGCCTCCATAAGGTTCTTGTATGTCCCTGCACACCGTCAGTTGCACTTATAACAAGAACAGCGTAATCTAAAACCTGTAAAGTTCTCTCCATCTCAGCAGAAAAATCGACATGCCCCGGAGTATCAAGCAATGTAACATGGGTGTTATCCATATCAAAGCATACCTGCTTAGAAAATATAGTTATTCCTCTGGCACGCTCGAAGCCGTTGCTGTCAAGCACAGTATTCTTATCGTCCACTCTGCCCATGGTTCGTATAACCCCTGTCTTATATAAAATTGCCTCAGATAGTGTGGTCTTGCCCGCGTCAACATGTGCAAGCACACCCATAACTATATTCTTCATAGGTCATTATCTCTTCTTATCTATAATATTTTATCAATCTATATTTTATTATCATAATAACCTTTTTTCAAGTGATTAGTTGATTTTTTGACATTATTGGGATATTATATTGGGGTAATCTGATAACTATACATTTATAATATTAATCAGGGACGTACATACCATGGAGAAAATATGGAATTTTTTTGACAATTTGAACGAGGTTGTTTATGCAAGTGATATAGATACTAACGAGCTTGTATTTATGAACAAAAAAGCTCTTAAAATATATGGTTTTAATTCTGTAAGTGAGGTTATCGGCAAAAAATGTTTTGAGATAATCAGAGGCTCAAGTACAAGCTGTGCTATGTGTAACAATCACGAGCTTAAATCTGGCTATTTCAAGGAATGGCAATCCTACAATCCCGTCTTGAATAAATACTACCTAATTAAAAATACTCTTATAGAAAATGATGGGCACAGATACAGACTAGAGATATCTATAGATATAAGTTCACAGAATATTCAAGCTGGATTGATTGATAACTACAAGAATTTAGAGACATTGGTAAACGAAGGAATGAGACTTGCGCTTAGTGAGCCTGATCCTGATAAGTCTATCAATATAATTCTTGAATATCTTGGCAAGGCACTCCATGGCGAAAGGACTTATATATTTGAGAGAAACATCAGAGGCAATGATGATAATACATATGAATGGGTTGCAAGTGGTATAACTGCTGAGAAGGATAACTTGCAGGATGTACCTGCCAAGGTTTGTGCAAATTGGTACAAAAATTTCAGTATCAATAAGAATATTATTATTGAGGATTTGGAGAATATAAGAGAAAAAGATCCTCTTCAATATGATAATCTTAAAAGACAAAGCATACACTCTCTTGTCGTCGTGCCATTATATGATGATCAGAAGATTATAGGCTTTTATGGTGTTGACAATCCAACCGTCAAATCACTCAACTACGCCTCTAATATGCTACAAATTACAGGTCATTTTATGATATCATCACTCAAGAGACGTAATCTTATGCACCAGCTTGAGCATATGAGCTACTACGACCAGTTAACTGGATTTGGAAATCGTTATGCAGTAAATAAATATGTCTCAGAGCTTCAGCCAACAGACAGTTTTGGCCTTGTCTATTGTGATATAACAGGACTTAAACATATAAATGATTCCGAAGGACACGCCGCTGGTGACCGGTTTATACAGAATGCCTGCAGCAGCTTAAAACGTGTTTTTGGTCATAATGGTCTGTTCCGTATTGGCGGAGACGAATTTATTGTTATTTGCACAGGTACCTCTCATGAAGCCTTTCTTAAATCCATTGACACATTAAAGACTGACATGGATGAGCATTCAGTATGTATGGCTGTAGGTTACATATGGCAGGATAACACACCTTCCAATATCGATAAGCTTTTAAGTGAGTCTGAAAGGCTCATGTATATCGATAAGGACGCATATTACAGCAAACATAATATAGAAAGAAGAAAATACTAAGCTACGGAAAACTGTCTCTTACACAGAGTGCACCATATCCTAGCATTTCATTGGGCAGATCATTATAAGTGGGCAGTCTTTTTGCACCCTTTATAAGATATGCCCTTATTTTTTCTCCATATAGATATAAATCATTTTCGTTTACAATCCCCCACTGCATTAACATGGCACATGCAGAGGCAACAAATGGCGTTGCGAATGAAGTTCCGGATACATATGTATATCCACCACCAGAGACTGGCACATCTATATTAACTCCCGGAGCTACGATATCGGGTTTTATTATCCCATCTGCATTATATCCCCTTCCTGAAAACGGAGCATAGGTTAATGTATTCTGGTTATATGCACCGACGCTTATCACACCTCTTGCACTTGAGGGAATTGTGAGAGTAACATCAGCCACCGGTCTTAGAAAATGAACATCCGTACTTGTACTTGCAGCAACCGGAAGCCAGATATCAACAATTCCATTTGAAATATTTCTACCTCTAAGCCTGATGGTCCAGATTCCCTCTCTTATATACGAACCATCAGGTATAAGGGCAATATAAGTTTCCCTGTTTCGATTTATAGGTGTAGGGTATCCGTTTATAATCTGTATATTCATATCATAAAGTCTGTATGTAATGACCTCCTGATAGCCCGAAAATGGACCGAGCACCGTTCCTTCAGGTGTTATAAGTGATATATCTATATTATCCAGATAACTCTGCCATACCTGTATGTTTATTCCTGTCGTATATTCAGGCACAAGGACTTCAACATCGCTTATACGATTATCATCAACAAATATTCTTGTATGCCTGCCTGTATTCCCATCATTTCCAGTCCCAACTGCTATCGATAATTTGCTCTTTCCTGATAGAGAACTTATATAATGCTCCAGTACAGAATTGCCATCATGACTTCCATAATTGTTACCAAAGCTTAAATTAATCACATGAGGCAGATTGTATAATGTCGCATATCTCACAGCGTAATCTATTGCCAGCATAAGAGATGTTGTCCTCGGATATGCGTCTTCTGCATCAGGATTAAGTTTAACAATAAGCAAATCTGCCTCAGGAACACATGTGGCAATTATTCCGCCTACCGCTGTCCCATGTCCACTGCTATCCCTTGTGTTAACAACATTTATATTGTCATTTGCAATGTCTCTTAATATATCATTTATATCCTGTCTCGTATATACCCCTGAATTATCATTATATTTAAGGCTCTGATCCCACAGATTAAGTATTCTTGTGTTACCATTTATATCAATAAACTCTGGATGTGTAATATCTATTCCGGAATCTATTACAGATACCAGAACTCCCTTCCCTAACAGATTCACTTCCTGTCTTCTTGAAAATTCCATACATGACTGCACAAAGCCCTGAATATATCCATATCTAACATTATTATATATAAAATCATTTTTAGCTGAGTATACGTTTGAAATACGTCTATTTTCCATATTTTCATCTTCAAAACTATTACTTACATGATTTAATTTTTCAACATAAATCTTCTTAGGCTTTTCTATAAATATAATATCAGGATGCCTCGTTAAGTTATTTATACGTTCCTGTCTTATCTCTATAATTGCATATCCATTTAACAATTCATTATAAGTAAATCCAATCTCATTACTTATTGCTTCAAGGTTACCTGTATATATTATTATAAGCTCCCAGTTATTAAAGTTCTCATTATATCCAACATTCAGATCCATAGAATTAACCCTTTCACTGTAAGGTATCTGTAATGCAAGGGAAAATTCAGTACTAAGCTTTGTTTCGTCCAGATTCATTATATCCTCCGATAAATTTACATTATTAACAAAAAATCAACATATCCACACTGTTTTGTCAAATTTATTTTATATTTATCGAATATAGCTGTCGATTTACCATTAAAATATTCGAAATTCTCCTACATTAAACGACGTGTTTTTCAAGTCTGAGAGGCTATAATCATGTTCATAAATCAGGGGAGGTGAAGATGACTTATACAGTATATGCAGATGTCATGCTTGGCTTTAACATTTTAATTAATTTTGTAGTCTTATCTACAGCTACATATATTATGAATAGAAAAATAAGCTTTAAAAGAATAGCTATATTTTCAGTCATAACAGCAGTAATTACCGTATCAGAATATATATTATTACTTAATAAAAGTCGTATATTACATCTGATATTATATGCGGTTATATATTTTTTTATGACTAATCTATATTTTAAAGCTGCAAATATCAAAAACAAGCTTATAAACAGCTGTATAATATGTTTTATATTTTTCTATTTATATGGAGCTGTACAATTAACCATAAAATCTAATACAGGTAAGCTGGCACAGATATCTGCCTGCATGGTGATTGCAACCATTTTACTTACAAAAGTAATATGCCGCATAAAATATACAAAAACAATACAGCTTAGTACATATAAGATACAGCTAACCTTAAATGACAAAATTATTAGTTGTGTCGGATATGCTGATTCTGGAAATGTTCTAAAGGATTACAACGGAATGCCTGTAATAATAATTGATTATATGTATGCTAAAAAACTTTTTAATAAAGAGTGCTACAGACTGATTGATGATTATAACAGAGGCGGTAACTTTGATTATGAACATTTTTATAAGTTAAGCAATACGGTTGTCACACCACTGCCCTATCAGACCATTACAGATGACTTTGCCATTATGCCAACTTTTAAATTGACATCACTAATGTTTTCAGATAATAACCAATGTATAAATGAGGTGACGGCAGGCATAAGTAAATACCATTTTATGAATAATGAATATCAGGTTTTATTAAATAATGAATTAAAACCAATTAGAGAGGAGAATTCAAATGATTAGTGTTGTTAGCAATAACAAAATTAGGTTCAATGTAAAAAGTATAGCAAACTACCTTATATTTCCTAAAAATGAAGTGCATTACATAGGCGGTGCTGAAATTCTACCTGCACCATTATCCCCTGATGAGGAAGCCTTAATGCTTGAAAAACTCTGCAACGATGATACTCAGATAAAGAGAACTCTCATAGAGCATAACTTAAGACTTGTAGTATACATAGCAAAAAAATTTGACAATACAGGAGTTGGTGTTGAAGACTTAATATCCATAGGAACAATCGGCTTAATAAAAGCCATAAATACATTCAAAACAGACAAAAATATAAAGCTTGCTACTTACGCAAGCCGTTGTATTGAAAATGAAATCCTGATGCATTTGCGAAGAAGCTCAAGAACAAAGGCTGAGGTATCAATAGATGAGCCATTAAATGTAGATTGGGATGGAAATGAACTTTTATTGTCAGATATACTCGGCACAGATGATGATATGGTCTATAAGGATATCGAAGATGAAATAGATAGAAATCTATTAGAGCAGGCTATGACCATACTCTCTGACAGAGAAAGAACAATCATAGAGCTGAGATTTGGAATAGGCCATGATGATGAGGAAATGACACAGAAGGAAGTTGCTGATTTACTTGGAATATCCCAATCTTATATATCAAGGCTTGAGAAAAAAATAATCAAACGTTTAAAAAAAGAGATGCTTCGTCTTGGATAAAATATAAAGAATATGGCACAGCTTTATATCCATGAAAATATAAAAATCGCTACAATGTGTCATATACAACACATTGTAGCGATTTCTGATTAATAATATAATGCCGGTGGCGGGACTTGAACCCGCACGACGTTGCCGCCAACAGATTTTGAGTCTGCCTCGTCTGCCAATTCCGACACACCGGCTCAACAAAAAAGATTATATCAGTATATCTATATTTTGTCAATTAATTTTCTTGGCTACAACTACAAATCTTCCATTAGTTGTATGGTATGCACAGGTTGAAAGAGATATAAGCTTATCACCATATTCCGCTGTTTCACTTATATCATAAGAGGTTAAAGCTTTACAATTTGACACATAATAATCAAACTGCTCCTTATCATAGGCATCAAAGAACTGATAGTATTTGAAACCATCATAGTCCTTATCATATATCTTACTGTAAAATGCTGCTATCACCTCATATGTACCATCACCGTAAATTGTATCAAAGGTTACATATCTGTGATTCTCATAATAATCCTTATCTGCATAATCCTCAAGCTTTCCAAACATCTTACCTGACTGCATATGATGTCCATATATAATTATATTATCACTAGGTGCATTAACATCAGATGAGGTGTCAATAAATAGCGTTCCCGGATAACTGTACATCTTATCAAAATCTCTGTGAAGATAATACTCTTCATCATCTAAGGACTGCATGACCGGATAATCTATGTCTGTGCCATCTATAGTAAGCCATCCTATAAAATCATGATTTTTAGCGTAAAGCTCCTTAAATTTCTTCTGCACATCTACACCATCTATCGTAACATATTCTATATTATTTACAGCATCTGTACCAGAAGCATCAGATAGATCACCATTATCGTGGTTCTCTGATACATTAGAATCATAGTCAATAAGCTTTTTCAAGTCATTAACCTTATCCTCATTTCTCTTAGTCTGCCAGAAATATGCACCAAGATATATTCCTGAACATACAAATATACATATTAAAACTATCATGCATATATTATATATAATTTTCTTTTTTCGTTTTTTACTATTATTACTCATAATCCCTCTGACAATATTTATATGAAACGCTCAAATATATTTTTAATAAATAAAGCCTGCATAACTGCAGGCTTTATTTATTAAAAATATTTCTTGTTTCCCCACAGATTACTCTGTTTTAAAGCAGTATATTCGGTATACGCCTGTTCAAGAATCTGCTTCTCATTTGGGAATTTAAGAAGATGATACGCCTCATGATACTTGTAGTAACCTGAGTCCAAAAAATACTCTTCCCGCTGAGGCTTGCTATAATAACTATCAGCCATCATTAGATACCAATGAACATCTTTGTTTACCACATCATATGAAGTATTAAATGTATAATTGCTCTTACCAACATACTTGATAATCTGAGCACTTACTCCTGTTTCCTCTTTTACTTCACGCAGAGCTGTCTCGTTATGTTGCTCGTCCTTTTCAACAGTTCCTTTTGGCAAAACCCAACCTTCATACTTGTTTTTGTAATTTTTGTAAAGTAATAAAATCTTACCTCTAAAGATTACCACACCACCACAGCTTGTTGCTTCAATCATCGCAATTCCTCCTGCATAGTATAATAGGTGTGTATTTATCTTTTTAATTATAGCAGATTTTATATTAGTAATCAACAATTACTGATAATATGCATCAAATATCTGTTTAGCAACCGAAACACCTGACACGCCATTTGCAGTATAATTTTCAACTACCACGCTTATAACAATATCAGGATTATCAGGATTAGAAAATCCTACAAACCATGAGTTGCAGTTACCCTGATTATCATACTCTGCTGTACCAGTCTTACCTGCAACATCATATGATGTCCAACCAAAAGTACCTGATGCAGTACCATAATCACAGACACCTTTCATATATTCTGTAAGAATCTGTGCCTCTTCACTAGACATAAGAGAACCATATGTCTTGCTTCTGAATTTCTTTACCGTTGCACCATCATCATTCTCTATCGACTGAATTAAGTAAGGCTTCATAAGTACACCGCCATTAGCTATAGCTGACACAATAAGTGCATTGTGAAGTGGTGTTATCTGTGTATCGCCCTGACCTATAACAGTCTGAGGAAGTTGATCTGCCTGACTGTTGGCATCTATCACGAACTGCGATTTATTATATACTCCGTCATATGGAAGCTCAGAGTTAAATAAAAGCTTATCGGCCGTACTTCTGTAGCTTGCCAAATCAAGTGTTGTTCCAATATTGGCAAATGACAGGTTGCATGAATATGCAAGAGAGTCAGCAAGCGTCACATTTCCATGAACATTGTCATGGCTGCAATGAATTGATACACCTGAAAAAATAGCTGATCCAACACAGTTATATGTATAATTGCCATAATCATTTGGATGCTCTCTTATATATTCAAGCATTGTAACGAGCTTAAAGGTTGAACCTGGAGCATACATACCCTGTGTAGCACGATTTAAGAGCATACTGCTGTTTGCCCCCTCCTCTGAATCAATATATGCCCACACAGCATCCATGTTGTTCAAATCATAATCAGGCTTAGAAACCATGGCAAGAATACGTCCCGTATCAGGCTCCATAACTACTACTGCACCATCACAGCTTCCGAGTGCATTATATGCAGCCTCCTGCAGCTTATAGTCAACTGTAGTTATAAGGTTGTCACCACGATTCTTCTCCTCCTTAAGCTGGTTATATGTCCTCTCAAAGATATTAATATGACTTCTCAGCATATAGAAGTTGCCCTGAAGCTCAAGCCCTGCCTTACCTCTGTCATCATAGCCTATAAGATGTGAAAACATGCGTCCATATGGATATGAACGTGTTGTATTGCCCTCCTCATCAGTACTGCTCGTAGCAATTACAACACCATCGCTGGTTATTATATCTCCTCTTTCAACAACATCTGCAAATGAATCCTGTCTTATATTTCTTGAATTTGCAATTACAAGCTCAGCCTTAAACTGCATAAAATATATAACATATGCAACCAGTCCCACGAACAAGGCAACCATCATATAGGTCATAACAATAATAGGACGATTCTTAATCCTATTGTTGCGTAACTTTTCTTGCTCTTTTTGGAGGAACTGCTCCTCCGGAGTTAATATTCTGTTGTCTGATTCTTTCTCTTTCTTTTTCATTTCTGATAGCCTCTTTATCATTTATTACACAAACACCCTGAACTATTCCAAATATAATCAGCGTACTAAGTACCGAGCTTACTCCATAGCTTACAAGTGGAAGTGTCACACCTGTTGACGGTATAAACTTTGTAACTCCACCGAGATTAAGAAGTGACTGTATAACAAATATAGTTCCAAAACCAAAAGCTACATATTTGTAGAATGGATTCTTACACTTCATTGATACATTTGCAAAGGATATAAATACACTCACAAATACCATTATAAGTGCAAGTCCAAATATAACACCTAATTCCTCACATATAGCTGAGAATATAAAGTCGCTTTCACTTACAGGTATTGTGTTAGCCTTACCCATGGTAAGTCCACTTCCCATATATCCGCCCGTACCCATTGCAAAAAGTGACTGTGAAACCTGATATCCGCCTGTATCAATATATTTAAACGGATCCTTCCATGCCTCAACCCTTACTAAAACATGGTTAAATAATGTATCCTTAAACAGTATGTAACCAGCCATTACAGCTCCAACACCGAGTGACATTCCACCTATCAGGAAAACTGGTCTTGAGGTTGCAAGATAGACCATGCATACATATGTTATATAGAATATGACTGCTGCTCCAAGGTCCTTTTCAGCTACAAGCACAAGCATGAATGCTGCTGATATTATGGCATTTATCATAAGATCCTTAAATGTGTCCATCTTTACAAGCATACTTGCCACAAAGAACACAAACAATATCTTTACAAATTCCATAGGCTGAAGTGAGAATGTTCCTATATGAATCCAGTTTCTCGAACCGTACTTATCAATTCCAAGTCCTGGAATAAATACGGTAAGCAGGAACAGAATTCCAAATACACCGTAGAACACGCCCAAATCCTTAAGCTTTTTCCATTTTGTCATAATATACGGTATAAAGGCTGTTATAAAAAGTCCCGCTGTTGCCATAATAAACTGCTTTACAGCAAGTGAAAAATTAAGTCTTGTAAGTATTGTATAACCGATAAGAAGCAAAAATGCTGAGTTATTGGTTAGCAGTCTTGACGAGCCTTTGTATATGGAATGATAAATAATCATATAAAATACAGCTACAAATATCTGCACTCCATAAAAGATAAGTATCTTAACCGACTGAAGTCTCAGATACATGGTAAGGTAGCACAGAAAATGTATTATAAATACATAAAATATCTGCTTATTCAGTTTTTTCTTCTTGCTCTCCTCGTCCTTAGAGGACATAACAGAAAAGCATTTTATAGTGTACAGCACCATAAATAATATTATAAGGTACTTAGACACCTCACATATAATATTAATCATTACTCTACTCCCCTAAAACAATGTCCGGTTGTGAACATCTTATCTGAATTTTGTTTCTTAATTGTATCATGCACTATATGAGCTCCTATAAGCTCCATAATATCACCCGCAGCCTTTTCATCCTCAACTGTAAATGAAACGCCAATATAATCAGGATTTATATATTTATACATATCCTCAGTCTTATAAATCATACTAAATGGAATACCATTATATATGACATTACAGCATTCGTCACATACTGACTTGCACAGGAATTTGTTCGACTTATCATCTGTGATACTGACTACCTCATAGTCATGATTGCAGCCATATTTGTTTCTTCTCACGCACTGTGCAGACAACATAACCTGCTGATATCCATATATATTAAATTCACTTAAGCCGACATTAAGGTCTTGCATTTCCTTAAGTGTAAGCTCTTTTGGAAGCTCAAAGGTTATGCCAGGGCAATTATCAGCAATAAAACCTCTTGCGAGATTATTATAGCCATACATGGATGCCGCACATATACAGCTAAGCTTCTCATACAGCTTATATTTGACAACAATTGCAAGTGCATCTATATTCCTTATATATATACCATCAATCCCATCATTTGGCAAATATTCATCTATAGAAAACCTGCTTTCAATAATATATGGCATATTAAGATAAATTTTAATGCCTTTATTTCTTATATCGGATATATGAGTGTCCTTTATCTGGTCATATAATATTTTGTCCATATATATGGCAGCCACATAATCATACTTAATAACCTCAGACAGTTGATTTATCGTTGTTACATGAACATTAATGTATGGTCTGTCTTTGCCATCTCTCATACATTCCGGCTTATCTGATAAAGCTCCGGCTTCACCTGACATATCACTATAAGCCTTATCCACAAAAGTACGTCTGTACATTGAAGCCACAGCCTTCTCAAGCTCTGATATAGCTGCACGTCTAAGTTTTTTTACTCCTCCGGCAGGTATAAAAGCACCTTCAGATATGTCAGCCTCAAGCTTATCCATGATATAATCCGTTGTTCCAAGCTGGCTTATCTTTGCTATCACAGACTCATGCCTTGTACCCTCTTTTTCGGCTTTGCCTATCTCATCACCATAAACAGTTACCTCATTTTCAAAGCCAATACCATGTATTCTAAGACTTAAACTTGATGTCTCACCTATATGAGCTTTATATGCACCACTTATATGAAGCTTTGAATAGTTGTCAGGTGATGATAGTATATTATCTTCAATATCATCAATTATTTTCTTACATCTTGTACGGTATATATCCTTATTAAGGGCTATCTGGCGTGTCTTAGGTGCTGCAACATACACCGTACTTTCCTTTACGGCAGAGGATGCTACAGTTACATCTATAGTTGATTTATCCTTCAAAAGTACCTCTATAACATCTCCCTGATACAAATCATTGCATAAGCTTATTTTAATCCGGCCATCCTTTACACCGACCGCCTTACCTATCAGAACTCCTTGATTGTTAGGTCTGTTTCTGGATATCATATCATCCTGTAAACTACTTGGCTTTTCAAAATAAAAATATCCATCAGAAAATCCACCCCGGTTAAATATATTGGCAAGCCTCTCCTTCATCGCCCCTGCCTTCTTAACGTCATACCTGCCCTGAAGATAATCATCTCTCATCTCTTTATACGCATCCACAGCAGAAGCCACATAATATTCATTCTTCATACGTCCCTCTATCTTAAGGGAATCTATTCCTGCCTCTATTATATCCGGCAAATGCGAGATTGCACACATATCCTTCATCGATAAAATATAGCTGTCATCATAGCATTTTCTACATGGCTGTGCACATCTGCCCCTGTTGCCGCTTCTCTCACCAGCAACAGAGCTTAAAAGACATTGTCCACTGTATGAATAACACATAGCCCCATGAACAAACGTCTCTACTTCAATATCAACATTCTCCTTGATTGCCCTTATCTCTTCTAAAGTCATCTCCCTTGCTGTGACAACTCTTGTGGCTCCATGTTTTTTCATGAGCTCTGCACCATATACTGAATTAATATTCATCTGTGTGCTGCAATGTATATTCATATCCGGGAAAATGTGTTTGATAAGACTAAAAGCTCCCAAATCCTGTACAATAACTGCATCAATACCAGCCTCATAATAAGGCAGCAGGTAGTTTTTCAGCTCTTTAATTTCTGTATTCTTAAATAATGTGTTTACAGTTAGATATAACTTAACGCCATGAAGATGTGCATAATCGATTGCTTTGACTATAGAATCTGTATCAAGGTTACCTGCATAGGCCCTTGCACCGAAACGGCTGCCACCTATATAACAGGCATCTGCACCTGCCTTTACAGCGGCAACCAAAATATCATATGACCCACAAGGTGCGAGTATTTCCGGAGTATTAAATCTACGAATCATTTCTACCCTTTTCAGCTTCTAATTGAATTATCTTTCTCTGAAGTGCATTAATCTGTTCCTTGTATTCCTCAACCATTCTCATAGCTGATTCCTGCTTAATCTGAGATTCAATAACCTCATGTCGAAGGTCATAAAGCTGCTGCTCCTTGCTGCTGTCCTCTGAAACCATACTATCAGCCTTTGACTTAGCCTTGAAGTAATCATCAGCAATATTTAATGCAAGCAAAACGCCCTGATACTCTGTGTTCATTCTTCTATACTGATCTGAGGTTTTACATTCTGCAATCTTACCATTAATATAGGTTGCGACATTCTGAAGATAATCCTCTCCCTCGTAACCACTCAAAGTATATACTTTACCATTAATAACTACAGGTATATCAACTTTATTAGCCATGTCCATTCTCCTTTATCTTAATCGTGTTCTATCATATCCTCTAATCCGAAATGCTTATAACAGCTCTCTGTTACAATTCTACCACGAGGTGTCCTGTTTATAAAGCCATTTTTTATTAAATATGGCTCATATACATCCTCAAGTGTTCCAGCATCCTCACCTATTGCAGCCGCAAGTGTATCAAGCCCAACAGGTCCGCCACTAAACTTATATATCATAGTCTCCAATATATTTCTGTCTGTATTGTCAAGTCCCATAGAGTCTACCTCAAGTCTGTCAAGTGCCGTGCTTGCCGTGTCATAATCTATAACACCATCATGCTCAATCTCAGCAAAATCTCTAACACGCTTTAATAAGCGATTGGCAAGTCTTGGCGTTCCTCTTGAACGCTTTGCGATTTCTAACGCTCCCTCATCATCTATGCTTACACCAAGCACCGATGCAGACCTTACTATAATCTGCATAAGCTCCATCACATTGTAAAACTCGAGTCTGTTCACAACACCAAAACGGTCTCTTAATGGTGCAGTGAGCATACCTGCCCTGGTAGTTGCACCTACCAAGGTAAACTTAGGTAAATCAAGTCTTATAGACCTTGCACCTGCCCCCTTGCCGATTACGATATCTATCGCAAAATCCTCCATAGCCGGATAGAGAACCTCCTCCACCTGCTTATTCAATCTGTGTATCTCATCAATAAATAACACATCATTCTCAGACAGGTTGTTAAGTATAGCTGCAAGCTCACCAGGCTTTTCTATGGCTGGTCCTGAAGTTATTTTAAGATTAACGCCCATCTCCTCAGCAACTATAGCTGCAAGCGTTGTTTTACCAAGCCCTGGAGGTCCATACAAAAGCACATGATCAAGCGGCTCATGTCTTTTCTTGGCAGCCTCTATAAAAACCTTAAGATTCTTTTTAGCTTTCTCCTGACCTATATATTCTGATAAGGCTCTCGGTCTTAAGCTTTGTTCAATTTTATCTTCCTCCGGAATTATATCCGTGCTGATAATACGTTCCATTAACTATTCATCTTTCTTACACGATTTTCTTAAGTGCCGCAGACAGGAGCTGTTCTACTGTCATACCCTCACTATTTTCCACCTTTTTGATTGCCTTTAAAGCTTCAACATTACTATATCCTAAGCTTGTCAAAGCCATTGCAGTCTCCGATATAATATCATTACCTGAGGATTCTGGCAAGTCATTCGAGTTACCCAAATTACCGATTACATCTTCTAACTTGAATTTATCTCTCAAATCCATAATAACCCTCTGAGCAGTCTTAGGACCTACACCATTTGCCTTGGCAATAGCCTTATAGTCATCAGACAATATTGCAATACGAAGCTCATCTATTGTCAAAACCGACATAATAGCCAAAGCTCCCTTAGGACCTATTCCACTTACTGATATAAGATACTTAAATACCTGTATATCATCTCTGTTAAGGAATCCGAACACGGTAATGCCATCCTCCCTCACATGCATATATGTATATATAGTATATGTCTCGTGAAGTATGACATGGTTAGTTACAAATGCACTTGTCATAATCTGATAACCTATACCATTGTTTTCTAAGACAAGCATATCCTCGGTGATATACTCTACTGTTCCTTTTATATAATCAAACATATTTTTCCCCTAAAAAAGAGTGCTGCCATCGGCAACACTCTATGTAGTAAAATCTTATAAAAACTCGAAGTCTGCGTCTTCCTCTTCCTCGCCATCACCAATCATCATTCGGTCAGGCTTTCTCGCATCCTCAATCTCACCTACGAAAATCTCATCGTCATCATCGGATGCCACATTAGTTGTTGCTGAACTCTCTTCCTTTTTAAAGAATTTCGATGATGCACTCTCCTTAGGCTCGTCCTTCTTAACTTCTTCCTTAACAGGCTCTTCAACCTTAACCTCTACCTTAGGTTCTGATGTGCTCTCAATCTCACTGCTCTTAGCCTTTGCTTTAGCAATAATCTGAGCAGCAGCCTCCTCGGCGTTCTTGATAATCTCATCAGCCTTCTTCTTAGCCTCTGCTGAACCCTCATCATCATATGATGAAACATTCTCCATCTTCTGAACCTTATTCTCAAGATCAAACATCTTTAATCTGTTCTCCTGAAGTGAAGCATTAAGCTTCTCAAGGTTGCTTGATAATTCTGCGTTCTCCTTAAACAGTTCATCATATGCTCTATAAACTGAATCTACAAATCCATCAACTTCTATAGGTTTATAACCAAATAAGCCTTTTTTGAATTTCTGTGTCTTTATATCTAGTGGTTGTATCATGCAAATCTCCTCCGTGCCTTAATTTCATATCTAAAATTATATCATAATAACCAAAAAAAACAAGCATTTATTTAATTTTATAGCAAAAGGCTACAATATTGTGATACAATAACCATGTTACATGACATTTTAGCAGGAGGATATTTATGCTTACACTTACACACGATATTCATAAAAATAATCTTCTCAAAATAGATGAATATTATAATGTTTATGAAATAGCTGCATTTGACATAGAGACAACCGGCTTTTCAGCAGAGACAACCTCTCTGTATCTGATTGGCTGTGCATTTTATTCTGATGACAAATGGGTTGTAAGACAATGGTTCAATGATGATGGCAAATCCGAGGCAGACATACTAAACGCATTTATAAGCTTTATAAGTAATTATAAATATCTTCTTCATTACAATGGCGATGGCTTTGATATTCCATATCTTACAAAAAAATTATCTAATTACAATATTGAGTTTGATTTTGCTTCTCTGATAAGCGTTGATTTATATAAGGTTATCAGACCTTTTAAGAACATTCTTCACATAGATAACCTTAAGCAGAAAACCATAGAGCATCTTATCAATATAAACCGCCTCGACAAATACTCAGGCGGTGACTTAATCAAAATATATAAGGATTACCTTGCATCTGATGATGATAAATTAAAGCAGCTTCTGCTACAGCATAATTACGAGGACTTAGAAGGACTTATGTACAGTCTGTGTATTATGTCTTATCAGAAATTAAAGTCAGGCGAGTTTAAGGTGAGCAAGATGTATGTGCGTGATAACAATCTTTATTTTGCTCTTAACCTCGTACACGCAATACCGGTCAGGATTTCCCTTGGAAATTCAGATATAACCATAACAGCATACAATAATGAGGCAACTATAAAAGCCAATATAATAGACGAGGAATTAAAATTTTTCTTTGAAAATTATAGCGACTATTATTATCTTCCTACCGAAGATATGGCAATACATAAAAGTGTGGCAAGCTTTGTTGACAGGAACTACCGCACACAGGCAAAACGTTCTAACTGCTATACTAAGCGAAAGGGATATTTTATCTCACAGATTGATGCCGGAATAGTTACCGGATACAAGAGAACATATGAGGACAGTGAATCCTTCATTGAGCTGTCAGACTCATTTTTGCAGGATATGGATATGATAGACAGATATGCCAAACACATAATAGATAAAATGTTATAAATGAATGTTATAATCAAAGGAGTTCTCCATACATCAGATGTGTAAAGAACTCCTTAAATATATGTCTTATAATCAGCAAATAATGCTTTATATTATCAACTCTCTATAAATAATCCTTCATACTGTTAAGACTAATCATAAGAGTTGAAGCATTATGGAATAAGGCTGATGTGGTAGGTGGTATAACACCTAATACACCAAGACCTATAAGCGAAGAATTAAAGCCAACTATATTATGGTAATTCTTCTTTATTCTATGCATCATTGCATTACTAAGCTTCTTAAGAGTAATAAGCTCATACAAATCATCCGCACCTACAGTTATATCTGCAATCTCTCTTGCAAGCTCTGCACCATCGCTTATAGCAATTCCAACATCTGCGGCAGATAATGCCGGTGAATCATTCACTCCATCACCTATCATTATAACCTTTCTGCCCTTTTTCTTCTCCTTTTCGACGAAGCTTGATTTATCTTCGGGTAAAACCTCAGAATAATATTCATCAAGAGGAAGTACAGATGCTATAGCCGCCGCTGTACGTTCACTGTCTCCAGTCATCATAACAACCTTGCTTATACCTAAATCCTTGAGCATACCAATGACCTCACCGGCTTCTTTTCTCAAAGGATCCTCTATACAGATTACACCACATAACTTGCCATCTATTGCAAGATATAAATGAGAATACTGTAACGGAAGATTATCAAATCTCTCCTTGTACTCATCATCAATCGTACACTGCTCATCATCAAATACAAAATGATGGCTTCCTATTATTGCCTTTCTGCCCTCAATCGTTGTGGATATTCCATGAGCTACAATATACTCTACCTTAGTGTGCATCTCCTCATGTACAAGGTGCTTTTTATTGGCGGCATCGACAACCGCCTTTGCCATAGAATGTGGAAAATGCTCTTCAAGGCAGGCTGCAATCTTAAGCAGTTCATCCGGAGTCATGTTACAGAATGGTACAACCTCTACAACAGTAGGCTCTGCCTTCGTAAGTGTACCTGTCTTATCAAACACAATTGTATCAGCATCCGCAATAAGCTCAAGGAATCTTCCACCTTTGACAGTAATATTATGTGAACTGGCCTCCCTTATAGCCGATAGGACAGTTATAGGCATTGCAAGCTTTAATGCACATGAAAAATCAACCATCAAAACAGAAAGTGCCTTTGTTACATTTCTAGTAAGAAGATAAGTCAAACCTGTTCCAAGCAATGTATATGGAACAAGCTTATCAG
Source organism: uncultured Lachnospiraceae bacterium (assembly GCA_934309145.1). Lineage (GTDB taxonomy): Bacteria > Bacillota > Clostridia > Lachnospirales > Lachnospiraceae > Coprococcus_C. The sequence goes on from CAKRCW010000007.1 coordinate 134,032, forward strand.
CCAAATGCTCAGCCTTACTCTCCATATCAGACTTTAGTTTCTCTGACTCCTCTATCATATTCACTATGCGCTCATACCTGCTGTTGCCACCAGCATTCTTAACTGATATGGTTATCTCGCCATCCTCAAGCACAGTTCCAGCATACACTGAAGATTCAACACTCTTGTGTACAGGAATTGCCTCGCCTGTAAAGGAAGCCTGATTAACCATCGCATCACCATCAACTACAACTCCGTCAAATGGAATAACATTACCCATATGAATTACAACTCTGTCATCTGCCACGATAGAGTTCATAGGCACCTGAACCTCAACCCCATCCTTGACAAGCCATACCTTGTTAATGTTGAGTGACATACTTCTCGCAAGATCTCCTACAGACTTCTTATGCGTCCATTCCTCCAAAATTTCACCTATACCAAGAAGGAACATAACTGAGCCTGCAGTACTAATATCCCTACGTGCAAGCGATACACTTATCGCAGTCGCATCAAGCACAGGAACCTCAAGCTTACGCTTAAACAACGTACTTAAACCTGCTTTTATGTATTTAAGTGCCTTAAAGGTTGTTATACAAGCCCTTACAGGATATGGAATAAACAGCCTGTTTCCATAGTGAAGAACAACCTTAGTAACGAGTTTATCAAAATACTCATCATTTAGTGCTCTTCCTGAGTTTTGTATATAAGTCTCAGGAACTTCTAATGTACTGTATGTAAAACTGACAAGCTTACTTATAAGCTCCTCTCTTGATCCCGTATATACTATTATAGCATCGCATGTTCTGTCATTTACCTTTGCATCTGTAACAAATGGTATAGATGTGAGATAATACTGCAATGTGTCAGCCTCAGTATAGGACATAGTCTTCTGCATAATATGAATACGGATTCTACCCTTTATTTCATGTTTTATGGAAAACTTCATTACATATCACATCACATTCTTTTAAGATTCTGTAATTGCTTCTTCTGCTGTTTCTGTATCTTCTACAGCCTCGACATCACCAAACACCTTATTTGCATCTTCCTTTTCGCGGTCCTCATTTATCTGTACAGCCTCAGCGTATATATCCTGGGCATTTTCATGAACAACCGTTGCTGTGTGCATAATTGAATTCTTAGCTCTCAAAACAGCGGCAGTACAATTAGTATAAAGCTTCTTTGCATCTCTGCTTGATAAAATCTTAATACCTGCTGTTCCAAATAAAACTCCTGCTGCAAAAATTCCTGACTTCTTCCAATTAAAATCCATGGTTATATTCTCCTTTACTGTAAATTTTTAATTGTTCATATATGTTATCTATATAAACGATTTTCGCGAAGCAACTATACCACTTATAGAGGTTATCACTTCGCGAAAATGGAGCTGGCGGGAATCGAACCCGCGTCCGAAGGCTCTTCCATTATAGATTCTCCCATCACAGTCTGTGTTTTAACATTCCCTTACAAGACCGCCCATAGACAGGCTGCCTCATTTGGTAGCTTCATGAATTTTCTGGAACCGCAAAGCTTAAGCTCCAGAGTTTCCCGCAGTTTTGATGCCAGATTCCTAAATTGCGGGGAATCTAGGTCTGACAGCTGCCATTAGGCAGCGTACGCGTAATTTTCGTCTGCGTTTATATTTAATTCCATGTTTTATAGTGGTTCTGGTCCACTGATGGCTCCTATAATTTCTAAACCCCCGTCGAAACCAGTACAACCCCTGGTTTTATATTATAACCTTAATTAGCTACATCTGAGCTAGTCGCATCAGTGCTTGTTGCATCTGTAGCAGATGCATCATCGCTTACCCAGTATCCGGAATATTTATCATCCCAATACTGTTGCAGCCAATAAGGGTATAGATTTGAATTAACTGTAGCTGTTGCCTTTCTGTGCTCCACAGAAACCTTATACAGCTTCTTTCCTAACGGAAATCCAATTGCACAACCTATAATCATAAGAAAAACTAACATTCCTGCTATCTTTTTAGCACGCTGTCTCTTGACATACCTGGTTCTGTTTTTCTTCTCTTTTTTATACTTATCTACCTTTTCCTGACTCATAATTCACCTCTTATATAATTACAATACCTTATCGCAGATTGCGAATCTTAAATTCACGCTCCGCTTCACGCTTGATATCCTTCTTGGCAATATCGTCACGCTTATCGTAAAGCTTCTTACCACGAGCCAGACCTATCTCTATCTTAACCAGACTATCCTTAAAATATACCTTAAGAGGCACAAGCGTATATCCCTTAACCTTCTGCTTACCTATGAGCTTGTTAATCTCATACTTATGCAACAGAAGCTTTCTTGTTCTAAGAGGGTCCTTGTTAAATATATTCCCCTTCTCATATGGTGATATATGCATCTGATATATATATACCTCCTCATGGTCTATGCCAATAAAGGACTCCTTTATACTACACTTACCCATACGAAGGGACTTAACCTCTGTTCCGGCAAGAGCTATTCCCGCCTCATAGGTTTCCTCAATAAAATAATCGTGATATGCTTTTTTGTTGTTAGCTATCAAACGCGAGCCTTTTTCCTTTGCCACACTATTCAGCTCCTTCTATATTATCATCAATTATGGAAAAATCAATTGTTTTCTTAATTTTATCACATTTTAATACTTTAATTCTAATCTTATCTCCAAGCTGATACTTCTTACCTGAGTTCTCACCTATCATAGCATACATATCTTCATTAAAATAATAACAATCATCATACATATAAGCAACCGATACAGCACCCTCAACGGTATTATCAAGCTCAACAAATATATAATTGGAGGTAACACCTGATACCACGCCTGAGAACTCCTCTCCGATATGCTCAGACATATATTCAATCTCTTTTAGCTTTATTACTTCTCGTTCTGCTTCCTCTGCACGCCTCTCCTTAAGAGAATTATCATCAGCTACACCAGGAAGAATTTTCTTGTAATGACTCTGTCTCTTGTCATCTAATATTCCGTGAAGGTTCTCCTTTATAATACGGTGTATCTGCAAATCAGGATATCTTCTTATAGGTGATGTAAAATGGCAGTAATATTTGCAGGATAATCCAAAATGTCCTGAACATACAGGTGAATATCTCGCCTGTTTCATAGATCTTAACATCATCTTGCTTATAAGTGCTTCATATGGCTTACCCTCTATACGTTCTAAAACAGTCTGTAGCTCCTTCGGATGTGTCTCCTCCTGTGATGGTCTCAGGAATAAACCAAAATTATTGATAAATACCGTAAGAGTTTTAATTTTTTCCTGATCAGGACTCTCATGAATTCTATATTCAAAAGGTATCTCCTGCCAGAAATAATCCTCCGCTATGGTTTCATTTGCAATTAACATGAAATCTTCAATTATCTTAGTTGCAGGATTCCTGTCATACGGCTTTATCTCTATAGGCTTGTGATTTTCATCAGCTATTATCTTGGTCTCAGGGACATCAAAATCTATAGAACCACGTTTATGTCTGTTAGCTCTGATTATCTCCGATAACTCCTTCATCAAATCAAACGTATCTATAAGGTAATCATATCTCTTAAGTACCTCATCATCACTTCTGTCAAGAATCTTTGCAACATTAGTATATGTCATTCGCTCATTTACATTAATTACACCCTCACATATATAATGGTCAAGCAGCTTGCCCTTTTTGTCAATTTTCATAACACAGCTAAGTGTAAGTCTGTCAACGCCTGCATTAAGGGAACAAATTCCATTAGATAACTTATGTGGAAGCATAGGAATTACGCTGTCAATAAGATAACAGCTCGTTCCTCTCTTCAAAGCTTCCTTATCAAGCGGAGATTTTTCTGTAACATAATTACTTACATCTGCAATATGAACGCCAAGCGTGTATACATTATCCTCATAGGTCAACGTTACCGCATCATCTAAATCCTTTGCATCCTCACCATCTATGGTAACTGTAAGCCAGTCTCTGAAATCTGTTCTTCCTGAAATTGCCTCAGCTTCAACCTCATCCGGTATATCGTTAAGTGACTGCATAACTTTATCAGGAAATTCGACCGGAATATCATATGCTCTTACAACAGATAAAAGGTCTGTTGCTGGATCATTTACATGACCTAGTATCTCTACTATCTTGCCCTCAGGTGACTTACCCTTCTCACCATAATTAATTATGTGGCAAACAACCTTATGACCAGTCATTGCACCCATGGTATCCTTCTTACTTATAAATATATCATCAGCTACCTTCTGATTATCAGGTATAACAAAGCCAAAGCCGTCCTGCCGTTCAAATGTTCCGACAACAACTGTCATTCCTCTCTCTAAGACACGTACAATCTGTGCCTCTCTTCTCTTACCAGTCAGTGCTTCCTTCTCAGGTTTAATAACAACCCTGTCGTTATGAAAAGCGTCCATACAATACTTGGCAGGGATGAAGAAATCATCCTTCTCACCCTCTACCCTTACAAATCCAAACCCCTTCTTGTTGCCTATAAATGTTCCAACAAGAAGATTATCATCTAATTTCTTATATTTTCCCTTAGGTGTGAGTGTTATCTTACCCTCAGTTACAAGCTCAGATAACGCATCATCAACCCTCTTCTTATCTGCATCTGAGACCTGAAGTAAAAATCTGATATCCTTAAGTCTCATAGGCTTATACATATCATCGCATATAAAATCATACAGTTTTTGCTTAATAATATCTCTTTTTTCTCCCATAACCGTCACCTCGTCAAATAATATTATTCCCCCATACAACCTGTCTCATAATACTTATTATAACATGTCGCATATCAGCTCCATGTAGCTATTCATATTATATCATAAGCAGAGATTATTTGACAGAAAAAATGATGCTTTGAATATCAAAGCATCATAATAATCTTCTATATGAATTTTGAGGAAAGGAGCAATGCTATTACCATGTAAAGTACTCCAAGAACTGCTGTAATCTTACGCAATATTGATTCCTTCGACTTACCCTTGTTCTTGCTCCAATAGGTATCAGAGCCACCACTTAATGTACTTGTAAGTCCTGACTCCTTACCTTCCTGCATCATTATTATAATTGCCAAAATAACTGATATAACTATTAAACCTATAATTAAAGCTGTCTTCACGGAAACCCTCCTAAATATAACTATAAAATCAAAACAACTTTGCTTATAGTATCACAATAATTAAATATTGGCAATAGTTTTTTTAAAATATAGCAACTTTCGCAAGCTCTTCCTCTATGCGAAGGAGCTGATTATATTTAGATGTTCTGTCTGACCTGCATGGTGCTCCTGTTTTAATCTGTCCGGCATTGACCGCAACAGCCAGATCGGCTATAAATGAATCCTCAGTTTCACCAGACCTGTGTGAAATTATAGTCTTATATCCGGCACGCTTTGCCATCTCTATCGCTTCAAGTGCCTCAGTTAAAGTACCTATCTGATTATACTTTATGAGTATTGCATTTGCGATTCCGTCATTTATGCCCTGATGAAGTCTTGTAGTGTTTGTAACAAATAAATCATCACCGACAAGCTGTATTTTATCACCAAGTCTAAACGTCAGTACCTTCCATCCCTTCATATCATTTTCATCTAAGCCATCCTCTATAGAATATATAGGATATTTTTCAGTAAGCTCCTCATAGTACTGAACCATCTCCTCAGAGTTACGATATACATCTCTTCCAGACATCTTACTTTCTCCAGGGAAATAATATAAGCCTGTATTATCATCATAAAGCTCACTTGCAGCAGCATCAATTGCAATTTTTACATCATCAAATGGAATATATCCTGCCTGCTTTATAGCCTCAACCAGATAATCCAACACCTCAAATGAGCTTGCAAGATTAGGTGCAAATCCTCCCTCGTCACCTACTCCTGTAGAAAGTCCATTCTCAGCTAAGATTTTTTTTAGAGTGTGATATATCTCAGCACTCATCTCCATACAATTCTTGAACGAATCTGCCCCTACAGGTGCAATCATAAACTCCTGTAAGTCAACTGTATTGTCAGCATGACATCCACCATTCAATATATTCATCATAGGAAGCGGAAGCTGCTTGGCATTTGTTCCGCCTATATATCTGTACAGTGGAATTCTAAGTGAATTTGCAGCAGCTCTTGCAACAGCAAGTGAAACACCAAGTATGGCATTTGCACCATATCTTGATTTGTTCTCAGTTCCATCTGAATCGGCAAGAAATTTATCTATTGCAGCCTGATTATATACATTGCTTCCTATAAGTCTGTCTGCAATTCTTGTATTTACATTTGTGACGGCTTTAAAAACGCCTTTTCCCATATATCTTTTTTCTTCATCCCTAAGCTCGTGTGCCTCATACTCTCCTGTCGAAGCACCTGACGGAACAGATGCTCTCGCTGATGCTCCACTGTCTGTGACAACCTCAACCTCAACAGTAGGATTTCCTCTTGAATCCAATATTTCTCTTGCAGATATATGTTTAATCTTATCTACACGCATAAAAAAGCCTCCTATCGGTATATCAACAAAACTGTGTTATATTTTACAGTCATTATTTACCGATGGAGGCTTAATTATACATTATTAATTGTAATATTATAGTTACTCTGCAATCTCAGGTGTAACATCAGATGTACAATGCATACATTTTGTAGCCTTTACATCTATGTCACCATAGCAGTACGGACACTTTCTTGTGAGCGTTGCTGCTGGCTCTTCCTTCTTCTTACCGAAATCGATAAGCTTATTCATACCCTTAACCAAAAGGAAGAGTATAAATGCCATAATTATGAAATTTATAACTGCAGATATAAAATCTCCATATGTGAACACTGCACCATTGACAGTAAACTGTCCGCCTATCTTAATCTGTCCATCCTCACCAGTGCTTCCGGTTATTGCAGCGATAAGAGGTGTGATAAAGCTGTTTGTAAGTGCAGTTACTATATTCTGGAATGCAGCACCGATAATAACACCGACTGCAAGATCCATAACATTTCCTTTTAAAGCAAATTCTTTAAATTCTTTTATAAATTTGTTCATAACGATTAGCCTCGTCTTATCTTATAATAAGTGATTTACCTGTCATTTCCTCTGGCTGCTCAAGCTCCATAATCTCAAGAAGTGTAGGTGCTATATCTGCCAAGCATCCACCCTTTCTAAGTGCCTTGCATGGTGCATAGTTATATAAGATAAATGGAACCGGATTAGTTGTGTGAGCTGTGTGTGGCTCGCCTGTTTCATAGTTAATCATCTGCTCTGCATTACCGTGGTCTGCACATATGAACAATACACCATCAACAGACTTAACAGCCTCTACGGCAGCACCAACACAGGCATCCACTGTCTCAACAGCCTTAACAGCAGCAGGTATAACTCCTGTATGACCAACCATATCAGGATTTGCAAAATTGATTATGATAACATCATACTTGTCTGATGTTATAGCACTGTTTAATTTCTCGCTAACCTCTGGTGCACTCATCTCAGGCTTTAAGTCATATGTTGCAACAGCAGGTGACTTAACAAGGATTCTGTCCTCATCCTTATTAGGCTCCTCAACACCGCCATTGAAGAAGAATGTAACGTGTGCATACTTCTCTGTCTCTGCAAGACGAAGCTGTGTCTTACCCTTGTTAGCAAGGTACTCACCAAGAGTATTGGTAATCTCCTCATTCTTAAATGCTACAAGCTTATTAGGAATTGTCTCATCATAATCCTTGAAGCATACATATACGAGTGGCATACGGCCATTTGGTCTCTCAAATCCGTCAAAATCATCACAGCAGAATGCTCTTGTAATCTCTCTCGCTCTGTCAGGTCTGAAGTTAAAGAATATAACTGAATCGTCAGGCTTAACAACTGACAATGGCTTACCATTCTCAGTAACTACTGTAGGAAGCACGAACTCATCAAATACCTCTTTATCATAAGACTCCTGCATAGCAGCAACAGGATCTTCCGTCATAACGCCCTCACCTGTTACAAGTGACTTGTATGCAAGCTCAACTCTGTCCCATCTGTTATCTCTGTCCATAGCATAGTAACGTCCTGACATAGATGCAACCTTACCTACACCTATCTCGTCCATCTTAGCTATAAGCTCCTCAAGGAAGCCCTTTCCTGAAGCTGGAGCTGTATCTCTTCCATCGAAGAATGGATGAACGTATACATTTGATAATCCCTGTCTCTTGCAGAGCTCAAGAATTGCATAGAGATGTGTATTGTGGCTGTGTACACCACCATTTGATAAGAGTCCCCAGAGATGTAAATCTGAGTTGTTCTTCTTGCAGTTATCTATAGCAGCGAGCATCTCAGGATTCTCGAAGAAATCTCCATCCTTAATAGACTTGGTTATTCTTGTAAGCTCCTGATATATAACACGTCCTGCACCTATATTCATATGTCCAACCTCTGAGTTACCCATCTGTCCCTCAGGAAGTCCAACCTCAAGTCCTGAAGCATAACCCTTCTCAAATGGACATTCAGCCATAAGCTTATCCATTACAGGAGTATTTGCCATAGCTATTGCATTGCCCTCTGTCTTGTCACTTAAGCCGTAACCGTCAAGTACCATTAAAACTACTGGTTTTTTACTCATGTTTATTCTCCTTTATGTTAAATTATTAAATTCATTTCCAATATTTGATTATATACATTAAATGTTATTTTTTCAAGCTATTTATAGTATTCTCCAAGGCTTATTCCATTTATACCAAGTGCTATTTCATGGTCAAGTCCTATAAATTTATCGCCATTATTCCAGAGAACCGGCTTTACAAAGTTATATTTTTCCTCGTCCCATGTCGTAAAATCATCCAAAACCATTCCACCGGTATCTCCAGAATTGGCATTGAAGCACCAGAATGTATGATTCAGATGGTATTTGCTTATAAGCTCACGCATATATGTCATCCATGTGAGATTAGGCTCTGACATAAATCCTCCCCACTCTCCTATGAGAAGCGGTGCAGTATCATTCTCGTATATATAAAACCAGTTATCGTGCCAGCAATCCTCCATAAGTGAGTCGTAGTCATAGTTTCCTGAAAACCATGGTTGCTCATATACTGTAGGACCATAATCATGTGGTGAATACACAAGCTTGTCCTGATACTCGCCAAGGTCAATTGGATAATCAGCAACTCCTCTTAAATTTCCACCCCACCAGTTAAAATAATAATCATCCTCATTTGTCGAAGAAAAATCACCATTGGACTTTATATCTACAGGATATATCTCTGTTCCCTCTACCATTACAAGTGCATTAGGATTATTGGATAACACAGTCATTGCAGCCTCGGTAGCCACATATCTCCAGTTGTTATCATCCTCCGAAGCATCCCATTTTGCAGCTTCACTTCCCTCATAAGGCTTTCCGTGTGGTTCATTTTTAAGGTCATACGCAATAATTGTATCATCATTCTTATATCTGTCTGACATCCATGCCAAAGCGGAAAGATAATCATCACAGGAAATGCGCTCAGTGTACCACAGATTGACAGTATGACCGCTCGCATTAGTCTCTGCACTGTGAATGTCAATTATAAGCTTCAACCCATTTGCGCGGCACTGTCCTATAACGTATTCAAATATTTGCAGACTGTCCATTCCCACAAGGTAATCATTGGTTGCCTGATTAAAGTTTGCATCAGGATATTCACCTCTTGACCACTGTAATATTAACTCAGCCGAAAATGGAACTCGGATAACATTAAACCCATGGTTAGCTATCTCCTGTATCGACTGATTCAAGTCACCAGCCCATAAGCCATCAAATGTATTCGTTCCCGTGTTGTACCCAAACCAGTTAATACCTGTGAGCCAGACCTCATTTCCGTCTGCATCCAGAATTTTGTTTCCATCCGTGTGAAGCCAGTCATCCGTTGTTGGCTCAGGTATATCCTTAGCACCATAATCAACTCCACGATTAACCGTAACGTCCGATGTAAGCTCTTCCATATCAGATGTATTGTCCGCACCTGATGTTAATTCTGTATCATTCTCTGTTTTTTCACCTGACGTATCATTCTCCAAAACCGTTTCTTTCCCGCCTACATTAGTACTTGTCTTTTTCTTTTGTATAGCAATTCCACACAGTAGCCCTGCCAAAAATGCAACAATTACAGTCTGGATTGCTATTATTATTAATAATTTTTTATTCATAACCCTTCCTCTTATATAACTTCCCCTGTTGCTTTATTTATAACCACATATTTGATATACACTTTATCACATTGTATATCCTCACACAATAAAATTCGATATTTAATTCTTATCACTATATTTCCCTGACTTTTTTCTCTCTCTTCCCATGCCAAGCCCCTCAGGAATTATATTATATTCAAGCACTACAACTCTTGATTTTTGAATACTGTCTATCATATTCTTATCCACCTTGAACATCTCGGCTAACTCTTCATTTGAAACAGGCTTTCTGAATTTTCTTCTTTTTAATTTACCAAATCTTCTAAGATTATAATTCTTCCAGATTATAAGTAACGCAGCAACAACAAGTGCCACAATAAGCAAAATATAGAAATATCCGCCAATCTCAATTACCATATTTCTGTTATATATTGCAAATTCTGGCAGAAACAATCCAAATCTTATCGCAAATGCCCCATATATCAGATATCCCGCATACGAAAGAATAACCAGCCATGCGATAATAGTAATTATCCACTCTATTATTTTCTTCCACATACGCTGATTTCCATATATCAAATGCTCTTTTATATTATATTCCATTTACACTAACCCCCTGTCAGGACTCTCCCATTTTGCAGTCTTTTTTCTGCGATTAAATAACGATGGCAATGAGCATATAACAATTATTGCATTTATATACCAATATAAGAACGGATACCAGATTGCAACTACTCCGTTCCTGACCAGATTTTTATCATATTTATTGTCAAGCAGCATGGCAACTGTAAACTGAATAAGACACACAACTGATAAAAACAAACTTTTCCATATATATGGCAGAGCCAGCCAGACATCAAATCTAATCAGTCCTATAATCAGTATTACAAGCATCAAAAGCCAGCACAACGCCCAAACGATTGATATAATCTGCTCAACATATATCATCACAAGTCTTCTCATTTTCCAGCTTCCAAACACATCATAGTGTCGTCTTATAATTTCCATACCACCATTAGCCCAGCGTTTTCTCTGCATAAACAATCCCTTTACAGACTCAGGCACAAGCATCATACATAATGCATTTGGCTCATATCTCACATCCCAGAAATGCTTTTCAAGCTTCCATGTAACGCCGATATCCTCCGTTATCATATCCCTATCCCATAATTTACAGTCAAGCAGTGCCCGTTTTCTAAATGCTGCAACGACACCGGAAACTGTCATAAGCTTTCCCCATATCCTCTGTGTTCTTTTGATAAGGCTTATTATACTCGCATATTCACATAGCTGCAGCTTTGCCAAAAGTGAGCTTCTATTTCTGACTCTCGGATTACCTGTAACAGCACCTACACGCTCCCCATTATTCGGATTAGTAAAATGTGGAACAATATAATTTAAAGCATCAGGTGTCAGATATGCGTCTGAATCAACTCCCATAAGTATTTCACTGTTAGCAGCAATAAGTCCCAGATACAGTGCATTTGCCTTTCCGCTATTCTCCTTTAAGTCAATGAACCTGAGCCTGTCGTATCTATCAACAAGCTCCTCTATCACTTCACTCGTATTGTCAGTACTTCCGTCGTTTATTGCGATTATCTCATAGTTTGGATATTGCAGCTTTGACAGCTCATAGATTGTTTTTTCTATTGTCTCTGCCTCGTTATAGCATGGGATAAGTATAGATACCATAGGTGTTTCATTTAATGTAAGAGGTTTTCTTTTTTCGTTACATATATAGAATATTATTCCACCAATAACCCATGTAACGGACATAACAGCAGGATACCAAAACACAAATTCTTCAATAAGCTTTAACATGGCAATCTCCATTATTATAAATATTTATGAAAGCTGCAATAATATACAGCATGCACAACAAAAGGGATATCGCAAACTTACGACATCCCTTATAGTATATTTATTAAATTGGAAAATGTTACTACTTATAGTTTACAATTTTACCAAAGTCAACCTTGAGTGATGCACCACCAACAAGTCCACCATCAATATCAGGCTGAGCAAAAAGCTCTGCTGCATTGCCAGCATTTACAGAACCGCCGTACTGAATACGAACTGCATCAGCTGTAGCATCATCATATATCTCAGCTATGCACTCACGGATTCCCTTACATACTTCCTCTGCCTGCTCAGTTGTAGCTGTCTTACCTGTTCCTATAGCCCAGATTGGCTCGTAAGCTATAACAAGGTTCTTAACGTCATCTGCTGCAACACCAGCAAGGTCAGATTTAATCTGAAGTCTTATCCAATCCATAGTTACGCCCATCTCTCTCTGCTCAAGAGTCTCGCCACAGCAAAGGATAGGTGTAAGACCAGCCTCGATAGCCTTCTTAACTTTCTTGTTAAGTAAGCAGTCACACTCCTTGAAGTAATCTCTTCTCTCTGAGTGACCGATAATTACATACTTAACGCCTGCATCAAGTAACATTTCTGCTGAAATCTCACCTGTATATGCACCCTTCTCCTCGAAGTACATATTCTCGGCACCAACCTGTACATTTGAACCCTTAACAGCTTCAACTACAGGTACGATATCTATAGCAGGTACGCAATATACTACATCTACCTCATCATTTTTTACAAGTGGAGCAAGCTCTTCAACAAGCTTAACTGCCTGAGAAGGAGTCATGTTCATCTTCCAGTTTCCTGCAATAATCTTCTTTCTTGCCATCTTTGTTCTCCTAAAATTATATTAAATATTTTCTGCATAAGTTCGAACTAAGCTCAAACTTCGCCTTCGGCTCGTAATTTTGGGTCTTACTTATACGACTTCAACTAATTTCGAACTTCGCAGATGCTCGTTCTCAATAAGTTTTCGCTGCATAAGTTCGAACTAAGCTCAAACTTCGCCTTCGGCTCGTTTTCGCTAAGGTCTTACTTATCGTTAGCTGCTGCTACACCAGGAAGCTCCTTACCCTCAAGGAACTCAAGTGAAGCTCCACCACCTGTTGAGATATGGCTCATCTTGTCACCATAGCCAAGCTGGTTAACTGCTGCTGCTGAATCACCACCGCCGATGATTGTTGTAGCATCTGTCTCAGCAAGTGCTGCTGCAACTGCCTTTGTACCAACTGCAAGTGTAGGATTCTCGAATACACCCATAGGTCCATTCCATACTACTGTCTTAGCTGTCTTAACTGCCTCTGAGTAAAGCTCAATTGTCTTAGGTCCGATATCGCAAGCTTCCTTAGTAGCAATCATCTTGTCAGCATCACAAATTGTTGTCTCAACTGGAGCATCAATTGGGTTAGGGAAATCATCTATCATAACTGAATCTACAGGAAGAAGTAACTTCTTGCCAAGCTTCTCAGCCTTAGCCATCATCTCCTTGCAGTAATCAATCTTAGTCTCATCTACAAGTGACTTACCAATCTCATATCCCTTAGCCTTAAGGAATGTGTAAGCCATACCACCACCGATGATAAGTGTATCGCACTTCTCAAGAAG
>CAKRCW010000008.1 GCA_934309145.1 uncultured Lachnospiraceae bacterium
CGACAACTTCTAAATAATACCATCTTTAATTTGTTTTGTCAACAACTTTTTTGGTTTATTTTAAGTTTTTTTGTCTGCTATTCTTGCGACAGCTTGTTTAATATACCACCATAGTATTTAAAAGTCAACCCCCTTTTTTACTTTTTTATCTAATTTCTTCTCCAGGATTTTTCTTATTCTTTTTATCCTCATACATAAGCTCATCAGCCTTCTTAACTAATGCCGCGTAATCGTACTCTTTTTCAGCATATACAACTCCAACAGCAATCACGCAATTAATTCCATCATCCTGAGAATTAAGTCTTGCAAGCTCATTCTCCCAACGCTCCTTTATAGAAGCAGTTTCCTCATAAGATACATTTTCAGCGATAACCAAAAATTCATCTCCACCTACGCGATATGCATGAACCTTGTTACTGGTAACCTTTCGTATACTGTTAGCAGCCTTGATGAGTAATTTATCTCCCGCCTCATGTCCATATCTGTCATTCATAAGTTTAAGATTATTTACATCAAAATTAAACACGGCAATGGAGTCAAGATTTCTGTATTCTTTACCAGACATACTCAAGTATTTTCCCTTATTATATAAGCCGGTAAGTCCATCATGCTCACTCTCATACACAAGCTTCTCACGCATAATTCCATTCTCTATATATAATTTTATTACGCTTCTTAAGGTCGCCTCATTCATGGAATCCCAATCCATATTAGGCCAAACTGATAAATATACTGCATATTTTTGTCCTGATACTGTTCCATTAACCAGAAGCCTGTATGTACTGCCCTCTTTACTTTCACTTAGCAAAAATACATTTTGTATTTCTCTATCAAAGCTCATAATAGGTATATTTGTCTCATAATCATTTTCAAATGCATTTTCAACACTTGGACTTATATCTATTCTGTCATTACTGTATATATTCCCCATCTTATTATAGGTTATGATATCCATGACATCATTTCTCTGTATCATAAAATGAGCCTTACTTGTCTTGAAATATCCTGTAAGCAACGGCAAAAGTTCATAGTATGTATCAGAAAGTCTTTCTAATACTGCTGTTTGGAAATCTGAAAGCTTTCTAAAAAACGTCATGTACTTAGTCACATCCCTATTAAGTCCCATGTACTCTGTTATGTCCGTAACAAGATGTATATGATATTTTTTCCCTTTCTTTTCAAATAGGGCAGAGTTGAATTTGTAATATTTTTTTGAGTTGATATCTATATATTCCCACTCAACAGCTTCACCACCAGCCACAAGCTTAGGGCAATCATCAATCCACATATAGACATGGTCTGCATCCATGCCTTCTATGTTGTCACCATATTTATTTTTGAAATAAGAATCAGCATATACAATCTCTGATGAGCCCTCAGCGATTATTGATATACCGCCTATCTTCTCTGACATAAATTGTAATATTTCCTCACTGAAATCCATCATATTTCTCCCTTTTATTCAAAGCTTAATATATCTGCAAAGCCTGTCATTTCAAACACTTCCATCACATCACCTATAACATTTTTTACAAGCATTGTTCCGGCAAGTGCATTCATCCTTTTTTGTGCCCATAATATTGCACGAAGTCCTGAGCTGGCAACGTAATCACAATCAGCCATGTCTAGTTCAAAAGATTTAACATCGCTTGTAATTGCCTCCTCAAGTTCTTTCATCAGCATATTTGCAGCATTTGTATCTAGTCTTCCAACTATAGCCATTACCAGTTTATTTTTATCCTTATTCTTAATTATTTCCATCGCATCCTCCAGATATGTTAATGGCAAATACTTATATCTCCTGTTCGTATTGCCAGCTTTTTTCCAAAGTTACTATATTTTCATTATTGGTATATTCGTATTGGACAGAATCCATTATTTTCTTAACCATAAATATTCCAAGTCCACCTATACTTCTCTCATCAGCGGATAAGGTTATATCCGGTTCTTCTCTTTCAAACGGATTAAATGGCGTACCGCTATCCCGCATTACCAGTTTTATAGCTCCTCCATCAGATAACGTCTTTGTCTCCATATCAACTGTACATTCTCCCACGCTTGGATTGTATGCATAATTAGTAATATTAACAAACAATTCTTCTACGCAAACCATGATTTTGGACGCTATACGACCTGGACATCCACTTTTTTTAAGCATTTCCTCCACGAGGTCCGTCACCTCAGGTAAATTATCCAATGTTGCATTAACTGTAATTTTCTTATTATCACCAGATTTCAATATATCACCCCACAACTAAATATAATTTTATAACTTATCCAGAAATTCTAACGATTTTTTTATTTTTTCTATTCCATTTACCTCTATTAAGACTGTAGCATCATAAAAATACTCCTCATAGTAGTGTTTAAATTCCTGCCAGTCTATGCATCCATCCCCTACTGCCAAGTGCAAATCCTTCTTCAAATCATTATCATTAATGTGAATGTGCTTGACATATGGTGACAGCATTTTTACCCATGTGCCTATTTCTTCAGGATTACCAAACACCTGTGCATGAGCATAGTCAAAACATAGTCCAAAATTTGCAATCCCCATCATCCCCTCTCCAAGCTTTGAAATAAGCTCTGGAGTATCATCAAACATATTCTCAATATATATATTGATATCTTTATATTGTTCTGCTTTTTTTCTCCAATATTCTATATTCTTTTTCACCCAACCATCTCGATATGTGTCAGATAAAAAGTTAGTTATATAATTAGTGTGGAAAATTACACCTTTTGCCCCAAGCTTTTGGGCTATACAGAGGCTCTGCTCCACACGATAATCTGATGCCTTGTATATTGCCATATCATCTGAAAATATAGTCACATCCAGAAATGCACCATGCGATGTCCTGTAACACGGCAAATCTTCGCTATCCATGTAGTGTTGTACAGTCTGTTCTGTAAGGCTCTCGTCATCGAGCATTGCAGGTGCGAAGAAATCGTTAAATTCAAATCCCAGATTATATTGTTCAGCCAATGTCTCATATTCACTAAGCTGATGTCTGTCAGGGATAATTAATAATTGGTCTATTGTCATATTCGCGGCTTCCTCCTTGCAGAAAAATTATTGCCGTTACCTGCGGCTAAGCAGCACCATTGTTATATCATCTGCCTGTGTCTCTCCATCCGCAAATGCATCAACACCATCATATATCCTATCAACAAATTTATCTACATTGTCCAAATCTGATTTATATTTATTGAGCATATCACGCAGGTACTCATCCCCTAACAATTCCTGTTTAGGATTAAGTGCCTCAGTAACACCATCCGTATACAGATATATACTGTCTCCTTTTTTCAGGTCTATGTATTGCTCCTTATATGGCACACCCTCCATTATTCCAAACACAAGGTTTGCCTTAGCATTAATCATAGTAAAATCACCGTCGCCACTCTGGATAAATGGTCTGTTATGTCCGGCATTTATGTATGTTATTCTGTCTGTGTCAAGGTCTAATACACATATAAATGCAGTCACAAACATAGCTGCTTTATTCTTATAGCACAGCTGATTGTTGGTTCTTGATGCCACCTCTGAGAGAGGGAGTCCAAGTGTGGCGTAGTTTTTTATGTGTGTCTTAGCCATACTCATAAACATGGCTGCCGGTATCCCTTTTCCTGAAACGTCAGCAATAAGAAAGCAGAGGTGCGAGTCATCTATCATAAAGGTATCATAGAAATCTCCACCGACTTCCTTTGCAGGTCTCATTCGTGCTGTAAGTTTAACTTCTGGTAATTTATTAAAATCCGAAAAATCATTCTCCAGACATCCTGTCTGTATCTGTGTAGCAATAGAAAGTTCTGATTTTATACGCTCCTGTTCAGTAACAAGCTTGGTAGTCTTGGTATATAGCATGTTCATAAAGGTTCCATAAACCTTTCTGTTCAACGTTGCTATATCATCAAACAGGCTCTTAGATATGTTGGCACATACCATATTGTCGCGAGCTCTTACAGTTGCAGCTCTCTTGTCATCGTTAATCAATCCCAGTTCCCCTATGAAATCTCCCACTCCAAGAGTATTTATATGCTTCATCTGTGAGCTGTACACATCCGCCGTACCTTCAAGTATAATGTACATACCATCATCACTGTCCGCTCCGTATGTTACTATATCTTGTCCGGCAGATATATCTGCTTCCTTCATTGCCTCAAGAAATAATCTTGTACCCTCACTTATCTCGCCATTATCTGTAATCTGAAAAAATTCCTGTATTGTTTTAATTTTCCTCAAACGCTCAATATTCATACAATTCTCCTTCCTTTACTCTAAAACTGACAACGCCTCCATAAGCGTTGAAACAGGTTTTATGTTACATCCCAGCTTTTCCATTTCCTTATCATAATTAGAACGTGGAATGATACAGGTTTTAAATCCCATCTTGTCAGCTTCTCTGACTCGCTGCATTACATTAGTTACTCCCCTTATCTCACCAGCAAGTCCTATCTCACCAATTATTATCAAACCATCCCCAAGTGGTTTGTTATTCATGCTTGAAGCTATAGCACATGCTATCCCCAGGTCTATTGCAGGATCACTTATCTTCATGCCTCCGGCAATGCTGACATAGGCATCATATCCCCACAGCTTCATGCCGACACGTTTTTCTAAAACTGCCATTATGAGATTAACTCTGTTATAGTCCACTCCAACAGAGGTTCTTCTAGGCATATTAAAGTTAGTCTGGCAAACCAAAGCCTGTAATTCTACAAGAATAGGTCTAGTTCCCTCTATAGATGACACAACAACTGAACCTGATACACCCTGAGGTCTGCCATTAAGCATCATCTGAGAAGGATTATCTACCTCCTCAAGTCCCTTTTCCGTCATCGTGAAAACACCAATCTCGTTGGTAGAGCCAAATCTGTTCTTCACTCCCCGAAGAAGTCTGAATCCATTATTCCTGTCTCCCTCAAAATAAAGGACAGAATCCACCATATGCTCTAATGTCCTAGGTCCGGCAACTGTACCCTCCTTAGTAACATGTCCCACAATAAATATCGCTATATTCTGTTGTTTAGCCAGCTGCATAAGACGTGCAGTTACCTCACGTACCTGCGTAACCGTTCCCGGTGCCGTTCCAAGCTCATCCACCACCATGGTCTGGATAGAATCTATAACTACAACAGAAACATCACTCTTTTGAATGGCAGAGGAAATATTATCCATATCATTGTCACACAGCAACAGCATGTCCTTATCAAATGTTCCGATTCTCTCTGCACGCATTTTTATCTGAGCAAGCGATTCCTCACCTGATACATAGAGAACCTTCGTTTCACTATGGACTAGATTTCTGCACATCTGGAGAAGTATGGTTGATTTGCCTATTCCGGGATCTCCTCCAACTAAAACAAGGGAGCCTCGAACAATGCCGCCTCCCAATACTCTATCAAGCTCCGTTATATCTGTTTTTATGCGGCTTTCATCAGCGGTTTTGACATCAAAAATACTTGTAGGGCAAACAGCATCCCTCTTTACAGAGGAATGCTTCTTTGCACCAACAACTACTTTTTCTTCCACAAATGTATTCCACGCATGGCATCCGGGACATTGCCCCTGCCATTTTGCTGATTCATAGCCACATTCTTTACAGAAAAATACCTGTTTTTCTTTTGCCACTATAAACTCCTACATCTTCTGAACCAGAATATCTACCAGTTTGCCTGGCTCAAGTTCAACGCTAAGATTAAGCTTTCCACCGAGGTTAGTCTTCATCTTACCTACATATACTTTATCTATATGTATCTTGTACTCCTTCTCAGCCTCAAGCTCAAGTGTTACCTGTGAATCTTCAAATCCTTCAACAACCAAATTAACTTCCTTATCAGTTGCTCTAAAGTCATGAACTGTTGTTCCTGGAACTGACTCATATACAAACATTCCATTTCTCTCAAGCTTTGTTATCTCTTTGAAGGTCTTAATCTTGTAAATATCACCATTATAATTGAAACCATCCTTCTTGGTCTTTGCATCAAGCTCATGATTACCGAAGCTTAAAGCACCTGTTTCTTCCTCACGAATTAATTCCGCTATTACAGCCATGTCAAATTCCTCCATTGTATTATAAACATCAATCAGCTATTTTCAGTTTCTATATTATAATTATACTATATGGCTTATTCATTTGCTACATAATTTTGATAAGATATTTTATCTTACGACAAATTTTATCTTGCCTTCTGAGACAGATATGCTTACCTTCTGTCCAGCCTTTGCCTTTCCTGATAATATCTCCTCAGCGAGCTTGTCCTCCACTTCATTCTGGATAGCTCTCTTAAGTGGTCTTGCACCATATTTCTTGTCATAGCCCTTGTCAAAGATATAGTTTACCAAAGTTTCTCCATATGTTATGGAGATGTTCATCTGCTTCTTTACTCTATCCTTCAACTCTTTAAGCATAAGTCCGCTTATCTTCTTGACGTCATCCTTAGTAAGTGCCCTGAACACAATAATATCATCAATTCTGTTGATAAACTCTGGTCTGAACATACGCTTTACTTCTTCCATAACGTTGTTCTTCATATCATTGTGGTCTTTTTCATCATCATTACCGCTTGAAAAGCCAAGGTGCTTAGGATCTATTATTCTCTCAGCTCCGGCATTACTTGTCATGATAATTACTGTATTCTTGAAGTCAACCTTTCTGCCCTGAGAATCAGTAATATGTCCATCATCAAGTACCTGAAGCAAGACATTAAATACATCCGGATGTGCCTTTTCTATCTCATCAAATAAGACAACTGAATAAGGGTTCTTTCTTATCTTCTCAGCGAGCTGTCCACCTTCCTCAAAGCCTACATACCCTGGAGGTGAGCCTATCATCTTAGATACGCTGTGTTTCTCCATATATTCAGACATATCTACACGAATCAAAGCATTTTCATCACCAAACATAGCCTCTGCCAATGCCTTTGAAAGTTCTGTCTTTCCTACACCTGTAGGTCCTAAAAACAAGAATGAACCAATAGGACGTTTAGGATCCTTTAGTCCTACTCTTCCTCTTCGTATCGCCTTTGCGACAGCATCCACTGCTTCATTTTGACCTATTACGCGCTTATGAAGCGTATCCTCTAACGCAAGCAGTCTTGTTGACTCTGACTGGGTTATCTTATTTACCGGTATCTTAGTCCAAACTGATACAACGTCAGCCACATCTTCCTCATCAACAACCATATTCTGCTGTTCTTTTTCTTTTATGTTTCTCTTGGTGCGTTCTAACTTTTTCTCTATAGAAGCTATCTCCTGCCTTATCTCTGATGCAAGCTCCTTATCTCCGTCAACCAGTGCTTCCTCAAGTAAAAGCTGTTTTTCCTTAAGCATTTCCTCTTCATGTATAATAGTCTTATTTTTAGCGAAGAGCCCGAGTTTCTTTCTTGACGCAGCTTCATCAATTAAATCTATGGCTTTGTCAGGTAAAAATCTGTCATTTATATATCTTATAGCATACTCTGTAGCAGCCTTAAGCGCCTCATCAGTTATCTCAACTCCATGATGCTGCTCATATTTTTCACGAAGTCCCTGTAATATCTCTATAGTCTCCTCGTTAGTTGGCTCCTCAACATATACAGGCTGGAAGCGTCTCTCAAATGCCGCATCCTTCTCGATATATTTTCTGTATTCTGTTCTGGTTGTTGCACCTATCATCTGAATTTCGCCACGGGACAATGCAGGTTTAAGGATATTAGAAGCATCTATTGCTCCCTCAGCACCACCTGCCCCTATTATTGTGTGAAGCTCATCAACAAATAATATGATATTCCCAGCAGCTCTTACTTCATTTATTACCTTCTTGATTCTCTCCTCAAATTCACCACGATACTTTGAGCCTGCAACCATTCCAGATAAATCAAGACTTAATATTCTTTTGTCTGCAAGTATCTCAGGAACACTTCCATTGCTTATCAACTGGGCTAAGCCCTCAACAACAGCGGTCTTGCCGACTCCCGGTTCACCTACTAAGCATGGATTATTCTTCATACGACGACAGAGTATCTGCATCACACGTTCAATTTCTGCTTCCCGTCCCACAACCGGATCCATTACATTCTCTGAGGCTGCCTTGGTCATATCACGACTGAACTGCTCAAGCATAGGTGTTGCTGTTTTTTTCTTCTGTGCAGAAGGATTCTTTAGTGCCGCATATTCCTTTTTGGCAACGTTGCCATCACATCCACACGATACCATAAGATCAACATATATCTTCTGTAAATTGACAGACATGGAATTAAGAAGCTTAACTGCTACTGAATCAAATGCTTTCAGTATCGCAGCAAGCAAATGCTCTGTTCCTATGTCAGGGCTGTGCATTTTTCTGGCTTCTTTTTCCGCATTATCTAATATTTGCAAAAGCTTAGCAGAGTAGTTTTTCTGCCATTTTACTCTTCCCTTTATCTCTTCGTTATTACCACGAATATAATCCTCTATTACTGCTATATCTGCTCCGTTTTCTGAGAGTATCATACCGGCAGTGCTTTCCTTGTTAACGCACAAGCCATATAGCAGGTGTTCAGTTCCTATATATCTATGCTTATTTTCACGGGCAATTTGGGCAGCTATATCAAGAACCTCTTTAGCCTGTAATGTGTAGTCAAGTTTCATTCCTTACCTCCAGCTCCATCATCCAAAAATTCTTTGTACATATCTGTAACCAGCTTGTGCATTTCATCTAAGCTGATGTCTTTACAGATTGCCTCCGCAACCATCATTCGCATACCTATATTGATTGTCTCAAGATGCTTAGGTTTCATATCCATCGATACACAAACCACAGCTCCTTTTCTTCTGTCTAACTTAAGGTATCCGTCATTGCGAAGCAATGCATATGCCTTATTTACAGTGTGCATATTGACACCAAGTTCATCTGCAAGCTGACGTACGGAAGGCAGAGATTCCCCGTCTTTTATTGTATTTTGTGCGATTCCTATGATAATTTGATTTCTAAGCTGCATATATATTGCTTCGCTGCTGTTAAAATCAATTTTTAAAATCATATCTATCCCTCTTTTTCGTCTATAGCTTTACCTATATCGTGACGCATATATTTGTTTTCGAAAGATATCCACTCGGTTGCCTTGTATGCGTTACTTCTCGCCTCTACAAGTGTCTTGCCCTTGGCAGTTACTCCAAGAACTCGTCCTCCGTTAGTTACTACTCCGGCATCTGTTTTCTTAGTTCCGGCATGGAATACATAGTATCCATCCTTATCCTTAAATGTATCAAGTCCGCTTATAACAAATCCCTTGTCATAGTGCTCAGGATATCCGTCCGATGCAAGCACAACACAAACTGCTGCCTGCTCATCAAATGAAAGCTCAAGTTCATCAAGCTTTCCATCTATACAGGCTTCCATTACATCTATTATATCATTCTTCATTCTTGGCAATACTACCTGTGCCTCAGGATCTCCAAAACGGGCATTATACTCTAATACCTTAGGTCCATCCTCTGTGAGCATAAGACCGCAGAATAATATACCCACAAAATCTCTGCCCTCTGCCTTCATGGCATCCATTGTTCTCTGGTAAACATTTTCCTTACAGAACTTGTCTACCTCTTCTGTGTAAAATGGGCTTGGTGAGAATGTTCCCATTCCACCTGTATTTAATCCCTGGTCTCCGTCCTTTGCACGCTTATGATCCTGTGCTGAGGCCATTGGCTTTATATGTGTTCCATCACAGTAGCATAAAACAGATACCTCTCTGCCTGTCATAAACTCTTCTATTACTATCTTGTCTCCTGCAGAGCCGAACTGCTTATCAAGCATGAGAGTCTTTACTCCCGCCTTTGCCTCCTCAAGGTCCTTACATATAAGTACGCCCTTTCCGAGTGCAAGTCCATCCGCCTTGAGTACTATAGGCATCCTGGCTGTCTCAAGATATGCAAGTGCATCATCCGGATTATCAAATGTCTCATATGCCGCTGAAGGTATATTGTACTTCTTCATAAGGTCCTTTGAAAATGCCTTTGAACCCTCTATTATAGCTGCATTTTTAGCTGGTCCAAATACTCTTAAGCCTGCCTCCATAAATGCATCCGCAACGCCCGCTACAAGCGGATCATCAGGTCCTATTATTGTGAGGCCTATTTCATTTTCCTTTGCAAATTTAACAAGTGCAGGAGCATCCATAACTGATATATCTACACACTCTGCAAGCTCAGCAATACCAGCATTACCAGGGGCCGCATATAGCTTGCTCACTCTCTTACTCTGACTGCATTTCCATGCTATGGCGTGTTCTCTTCCGCCACCGCCTACTATAAGTACCTTCATTATCGCAGTTCCTCCTTATTCATGTTCATGTGCTATCTTCTGTATTGCAGCAGGAAGCAGCTTCCATTCAGCCTCCTCCATAACACGCTGCTGCAAAATCTTAGGTGTATCTCCGTCCTGTATATATACAGCCTTCTGCATAATTATAGGGCCGGTATCTGTACCCTTATCTACATAGTGTACTGTAGCACCGGTAACCTTAACACCACGGGCAAGTGCTGCCTCATGCACCTTAAGTCCATAATATCCGGTTCCACAAAACGATGGTATAAGGGACGGATGAATATTAATAATCTTGTTCTCATATGCATCTATCATCTTCTCAGGTATAACAACGAGGAAGCCTGCAAGCACAATCAAATCAGGCTTAAATGAATTAACCTTCTCTAAAAGTGCATCATTAAAGTGCTCTCTGTCATCATAATCCTTAGGTGATACTACAGCAGAATCTATACCTGCGTTCTTAGCTCTCTCAAGTGCATAAGCCCCCTTGTTGTTGCTTATTACACCCACTAATTCTGTATTGGTAATTGTGCCATCATGTACAGCGTCAATTATTGCCTGAAGATTAGTACCACCACCTGATACCATAACCAATACTCTTAGCATAATTCTACTCCCTTTTCTCCAGCCTTGGTCTCACCAATTACATATGCAGTCTCTCCGGCAGCCTTAAGTGCATCAAGTGTCTTTTCTGCGTCAGCAGAATCTACGGCAAGAACCATTCCAATACCCATATTGTATGTATTGTACATCATCTTCTCGTCTATATTACCTGTCTTGGCAAGAAGCTTAAATATTGCAGGAATCTCGTAAGAATCCTTTCTTACTGATGCTACTATTCCATCAGGAAGCATACGAGGTATATTCTCATAGAAACCACCACCTGTTATATGGCTGCATCCCTTAATCTTAACACCTGACTCACGAACCCCGCGAAGTGCCTTAACATATATCTTAGTAGGCGCAATGAGTGCCTCTCCAAGAGTCTTACCAAGCTCGTCATAATATGTGTTAAGCGACTCAGCAGACATATCGAATACTTTTCTTACAAGTGAGAATCCATTACTGTGAACACCACTTGAGGCAATACCTATAAGTGTATCTCCAGCCTTTATATCCTTTCCTGTAATAAGGTCTTTCTCATCTACTATACCAACTGCAAAGCCTGCAAGGTCATACTCATCAACAGGGTAAAAACCAGGCATTTCAGCGGTCTCACCACCTATAAGTGCAGCATCCGACTGTGAACATCCCTCGGCAACACCACTTACAATAGTTGCTATCTTCTCAGGGTAATTCTTGCCACATGCAATATAGTCAAGGAAAAACAATGGCTCTCCACCTGCACAGGCAATATCATTTACACACATTGCAACACAGTCAATACCAACTGTATCATGCTTATCCATAACAAAAGCCAGTTTAAGCTTAGTTCCTACACCATCTGTTCCAGAAACCAATGTAGGCTTCTCCATGTTCTTAAACTTCTCAAGTGAAAAAGCACCAGAGAAACCACCGATATTAGTCAGTACCTCCTCACGCATTGTCTTTTTGATATGCTCCTTCATAAGCTCAACTGACTTGTATCCAGCCTCGATATCAACACCGGCATTTTTGTAATCCATTATTTTGTCCTCCTGCAAATATATTGAAAATTCTTGCGTATATTATAGTGTAAATAGAACAGTTTGTAAACTGCCAAATTCATTTGATATCAGAACATAAATGTGGTAAAATTTAATATATTTAGTATGTTTGGGGGACTACAATTGAAAACAAAAAGCAAAAAACGTCTTAAGATAGGCTTTTTCACTTGTCACCTCGACAATGATTATGCCTATGAGGTGTGTAAGGGTATTGATTACGCAGCAAAAGAAGCTGATGTCAACTTAGTTGTTTTTCCGGGTATGTATATGAACGCTTCATATAATGATCCCAAGAATGCACGATTTGACTATCAGTACAATTCAATTTTTTATTACGCATCAGAACATAATCTTGATGCACTTATAGTATCTATAGGTTCTATAGGCAGTTTTCTGTCTGAGAATGATATGATTGCATTTCTTAAAAATTTTAACCTTCCTATCCTGACTATAGAGATTGAGGTTCCGGGTTACCCTTGTCTCTATACAGAAGGACGTACAGGTATGAGACAGGCTGTAGAGCATCTCATCACCGAACACAATGCAAGAAAGATAGGATTTGTAAGTGGCAGAAAGGAAAATGCTGATGCCAAAGACAGACTTGACACATATAAGCAGATTCTCACAGATTATAATATTCCTGTTGATGAATCAAAAATTGTATACGGTAATTTTTCAGAATTCACAGAGGATATCGTAAATGATCTCCTTGACAGAAATCCTGACCTTGATGCCATTGTTTTTGCCAATGACCAGATGGCTATAGGAGGATATGCCGCAATTAAAGCAAGAGGTCTCGAAATAGGTAAGGATATTCTTGTCACAGGTTATGATGACTCTCCTGCATCTATGGTGTTAGATCCTATGCTCACAACTGTACATAATCAGATTATGGATATGGGATATCACGCTATATATGAGGCTATTAACCTTGTCAATCAGGGGCGCACTAACATAAAGGTTTTAAGCTCTAACCTTATTGTCCGTTCATCATGCGGATGTGGCGATTATAATCTCAGCCACATGGTAAAAAATGGCTTTTCATTTAATAATTTGTCATGCGATGAGGCACTTAAATTCACTATTGACTATCTGTTCCACGATTACTCCGAGGCATTTTACTACAAAGGATTAATCAAGCATTTTTCACCGATTTTGGAGCTGTTCTTTGCACCTATATCAGAAGGTTCATTGGATTTTGACAGCCAAAAGATAGTTTCATCAATATTAGATATGCTTGAATCTTCCCTTGTCAAAAATTATTTCAGCACAGATAAGTATATGTTCTCCATTCAGGAGTTGAACAAGCTGCTTGTCGCTGCAAGCACCTCTGTAGAGATGTCAAATGCCATATCTATATTGTTTAACAAGATTATGCAGGCGTTAGTACTTCGGACATCAACTACATTATATAATACTGTCAAGAAGCACAAGGCAACTATATGGTCATCTATGTATATCACCAAGGATACCATGACCTACAGCGACGATGAGGAATCCTGTTTTAAGCTTATAGTAGATAATCTAAAGGATTCTCATTTTGACAGTGCATATCTATACATATATGAGGAAGCTGCAATGCTCCTTCCTAATGGTTCATGGAAGATTCCTAAAACATTGTATCTTCAGGCATACAGTGATAATGGTGTAACAGAATATCTGACCGGCAACGACCGTATGATAGATTCAGAGCATGCATTTAATAATCAATATATGATTGATGACAGAAGAAAGACTCTTGTTTTAACTCCACTGTTTACAAATAACATCCAATATGGACTGTTTGTCGGAGAGATTGATATAGCATACTTTGGAAACATTTATCCAAACAGCTTACAGCTAGCCATCTCTCTTAACTTCATTGCTCTTATGAAGCAGCAGATGACTACCCAGAAAAAGCTTGCTATATCTGCCGCAGAGCTTAATAAGAAGAACAAGCTTCTAAATCAGCTATCCATAACCGATGCTCTTACAGGTATCAATAACCGCAGAGGCTTCCTTGACAGTGTACAGGCTTCAGTAACATCCAAGTTTAACGAGGATAAACCTGCTATGCTTGTATTTGCTGATATGGATAACCTAAAACAGGTAAATGACAGGTTCGGACATAAGAATGGTGATTTTGCAATTAAGAGCATAGCCCAGATTCTTTCTGACAGCTTTGGCAAAAATGATATAATCGGAAGAATCGGTGGAGATGAATTTGTCGCATTCTCATTTATAGACAATCCTAATAAACCGGAAGAAATAAAATCAGCTATCGCCAAGGAATCTGCAGACCTTAACAATAGCTGTGGAAAGCCTTATTATATTGATATAAGCTTAGGCATAAGCACATTTATGTGTTCTCCTACTCTCAATATTGAGGACATACTGCATAACGCAGATGAGGCTCTTTATGAGAATAAGAAGCATAAGCGTAAGGATGTATTAAAGCCAGGATATAGTGAAAGCTAATTATAACTCAAATGCCGAGAATATATCCCCACCGCCAAAATTTTTTTGTTTATAATCTATAAGATACGCCTTTGCCTCTGCATGCTGCTCGCCCATATCAGTCAGCATGGCATCTATATTATCCGTAGTTATACAGCCAATTTGGGCAAACAGATTATAATATTCCATAGAATCACCGAAGTCTGAGAGAATCACCTCCCAGGCTTCTTCTGTTTCTGAGCCTTTACTGTGTGCATTAAGGTATCTTGTATATTTATCCCTGTGAAGCTCACTTATATTATCATCATATAACAGCCTGAGCAGACAAAGTGCACTCTTCTTTTTTCTTTTATCAGCTATGAATTCAGGGAGGCTTCTCTGTATATCCTCCTCACCGCACAAAACGATATTGGTATACCCTTCAACATCATCCTCATCAAGCATTGCAAGAAGTGCTGTGTCCCACTTTGCAAACCAGTGCTCACTTGCAAAATCATTATCCGAAAGCAGATACTCAGCCTTTAATCTGTGTGGTATAGCACCAGCAAGCTTAGACACAGAATTCTCCTTACAATCACCTATGCATATATCCTGTATCCTTTTGCAATCGCTAAATACACCTCTTCCAAAACTAATACCAGTGTTGTCAACACCACGCAGGATAACAACCTTACTTAGCTGGTCGCACTGTGCAAATGCCCAGTCATCTATATCTGTGATGGTCAAAGGAAGCTCAATCTCTCTTATTGCCGCGCCTAAAAATGCTTTCTTGCCTATTCCCCTTATTATATAGTCTCTCCCCTCATAAGAGGTTTGTGCAGGTATTTTAAGAGTGCTTCCCCTCCCCTGATATGATGTGATAACAAGCTCATTGTCATGCTCATCAAAACCCTCATTTGCATATAATCTGTAGTTCAATGTATTTATAATTATCTCTCTCATTAATTCATGTCCTTTATTGATGTTCCCTGCTGTACAAGGTTAAGTCCCGCTATCTCATCCTTAATATTATTTTGTCTCTCAGATACCATTAAAAGCTGGTTATAATGAGTATAGTCCTCACAGCCAAATGTACTTATATATCTTGCACTGTAGGAATTAACCGTAAGCTCCGTAACAAGAACAAGCATCTCATTTCCCTCTGAAAATGCTCTGTCCACAAATAAGAACAAATTATGCAGATGCCCGCCCGTTGTAGATACAGACTGCTTCATGGCTGCTACAAGCTTGTCAAAATCAACCTTTACATCATCAAATTCTGCCGCAGTTGCCGCTTTCTTATCCAAAAATGCTATCACACGTTTATGTTTTCTTCGGTCAGCAGCAGACAGTGAGTTTGCCTTTTCAAGATTGTGCATAGCCTTCGTTCGTGCCTCGGTCTGTATATGAAGTGCCTTTCTTATTGACTCCTCACTTCCATCAGTCTCGGACATACGTTTAACATTCTTTAATATAGAAACTAAATCTGACAGATAATCCGATGTCTCCATTATATCACGCATCTCTGACTGTGCCTTGTCAAGGAGCATACCAAGTAATGACAGTCTTTCATCAAATGCAGCCCGCTTTGCCTTTGCAACTGCAACCTCTGTTATATCACCGTTAAGGATATCATTTACCCTGTAATCCTGCTTGTACTTATTGTACAAATCATAATATGCACAAAATTCCTTTACTATCTTCTCATTCTGTAAATACTGTCCCACAAGTGTCTCATCAACTGTAAGACCATCCTCCTCATACATATTGATAATCTCGGACAAGTCCTCCCATCCTCTGGCTGTTACATATGAACGCCCTGCCGCAGTTGTCTCCATGTGATAGAAATAGTCTTTTTTTATCTCCAAAAATGTAAGAACTGCATTGTGAATACCCTTTTCCTGTGCATATACCTTCCATGTAGCGTAATCTGCCTCCACGGAAAGAACCTTCAATCTGTCCATTGTAACAACATCAAACTCTCTGACTGACTTATTATATTCCGGAGGATTGCCTGCGGTAACAATAACCCATCCCTCAGGAACCTGATGCTTACCAAATACTTTATACTGTAAGAACTGGAGCATGGATGGTGCAAGTGTCTCAGACACACAGTTTATCTCATCAAGGAATAATATTCCCTCTGTCACATTGCTATTTTCCATAGTGTCGTATATTGAGGCAATTATCTCACTCATTGTATACTCTGACACATCATATTCCATACCGTTATAGCTCTTATGCTTAATGAAAGGAAGCCCTAATGCAGACTGTCTTGTATGATGAGTCATGGAATATGAAACGAGTGCAATCCCAAGCTCCTGTGCAACCTGCTCCATAATTGCTGTCTTTCCTATTCCCGGAGCTCCAAGCAAAAATATAGGACGCTGCCTCACGACAGGTATACGGTAATCTCCAAACTCATCCTTTTTCAGGTATACCTGTATAGAATTCTTTATATAGTCCTTTGCCTGTTTAATATTCATATAATTCGTCCTCCAAAATCACTTTTATAGCCCAGTCAGGAACTGGAAGTCTGTTGTTATCCTCCTCAAGAAATGCAAAGATAACGTCATATGACGGCATTCTCTCAGGATATATTCCATAGCCGTCAGTAAAATATATAAGTCCCTTTAAGTTATCAAACTCACCCTTATCGATAAGATTATTAACATATTCAAATGGCGGTCTGAAATCTGTAGTTCCAAAGCCCTTTAGCTTAACATGCTTTATAAATTCATCAAACCCGCCCTCGTCCGTTATCAGGGTGTCTGTCTGTATCTCGGCATCGCACTGTATTATTCGCACATTTATGTGATGGAAAAAATTCTCGCTGCTTTTAAGTATTTCATATGTCTGTCTCAGAAATTTTTTAACGATATCTCCCCTGCACGATGCCGACGTATCTATCACTATTACAAATTCCCTTATCTTGTTTACCTCCTTATATTCCAGAGGTTCAATAAGCGGCATGTTGCCATAATTCATAAGACCATAGGTATAATAAATATAATCAAATTCATCATCATTTACTGTTACCTCTTCTCCTGTAACAGCAAAACGCTCTAAGATATCCCTGTAGTTGTATCTCTCTCTTGTCGCCTCTTCTATATTGGTCTCAAGACTTTCTGAGCCTGATTTATCCTTTGAAAATGCCTTTAAATCTGTCTTAACCCTCTCAGATATTTTCTCCCACTGCTCCTTAGTTATAATTATCTCATCCTGTGATTCAGCCGTATCATTCCAGCCATCGTGAAAATCTATTGTAAAAAGTCTCCTGTATTCCTGCTCCATATCAGACGATGGATTATTAATCATAAACTCCCTGTATATCTTCTCTGCTGTAAGAGCAGGAACCCATCTTTTTATAAGGTGGAGCCTGTCTAGTGCTTCGCCATCCCTTGAAAGCGATGCCTCCGGCATATTCATTTCCAATATGATGTTCTCAACTGCAATATCAGCAGCGTAATCCCAATACTTTTTGTTAAGCTTATCATATTGATATTGATGGAAGAATATGCAATGAAGCAGCATATGCAGGTAAAGCCTTACAGCTATATTAGGCTCATCCATATATATTCTAAGAAGATATGCGGCATCATAATAGATATAGCTGCCATCCGTAGTAAATCCTGCAAGTCCCGGCTTGCTCTTAAGCCTTATACCCGAAAGTGCAGTGTCAAAAAATCTAAACCTCACCGTTATTATATCTCTGGCAAGAAGGAGCAGCTTAGCAGCATATTTCTCAATTTCGTTTTGTCTGTCATCAACTTTACTCACTATTATTTCCTCACTGTTATATTCATATATTTTTATACAGTAAAAAAGCTATCATATCAAGTATAATATGACAGCTCCTCTCCAACTTTATAAAAATTTTTCTATATTTTTTTGTGATTTATGGTATTATTGCACACAATTATTCTGTACTATGCTATAATGAATAAAATATTTTAATCTAACGAAAGAGAGGATTTTTTTATGTCAAAAGGCAACAATGCAGGTGTCGGGAGCACCGGCATATATAACGTCAAGGAGCTTGGTATGGCAAAAACCTTACTGTTAGGCTTTCAGCACACATTCGCAATGTTTGGAGCCACGGTACTTGTTCCTATTCTGACAGGCTTAAGTGTATCAACTACACTCTTAATGGCAGGTCTCGGAACACTTCTGTTTCATCTTATAACAGGAGGAAAGGTTCCAGCATTCCTAGGTTCATCATTTGCTTTCTTAGGAGGCTATGCAGCAGTTGCTCCACTCGAGAATGGCGTTGCAGACCCTAAACAACTTGCATATGCTTCAGGCGGTGTTGTTATAGCAGGTCTTGTTTATCTTGTAGTAGCAGGCTTAATCAAATTATTTGGTGCAAAAAAGGTTATGAGATTTTTTCCTCCTGTAGTTACAGGACCTATCATAATTGCCATAGGACTTACACTTGCACCTTCAGCGTTAAACAACTGTGACACAAACTGGATTATAGCCTTAGTTGCCATAATCATAATTATTGTATGTAATATCTGGGGTAAGGGTATGATTAAAATCATTCCTATAATGCTCGGAATACTCGGTGCATATGTTGTAGCTCTCATAATGGGAGAGGTTGACTTTACAACGATAAAGGAAGCTGCATGGGTAGGTATCCCTCTTAATTCCGCAAACTTTGCAAAGTTTAACGTAAATGCGATTATCACCATAATTCCTATTTCACTTGCAACTATGATGGAACACATCGGTGATATATCTGCAATCAGTGCAACAACAAACAGAAATTATATTGCTAATCCGGGATTGCACAGAACTCTTCTCGGCGATGGTTTAGCAACCAGCATGTCAGCATTATTTGGAGGTCCTGCAAATACAACATATGGTGAAAATACCGGTGTGCTTGCACTCTCTAAGGTTTATGATCCATTAGTTATGCGAATTGCAGCAGTTATAGCAATTATACTTTCCTTCTGTCCAAAATTTGCAGCTATAGTAAGCTCTATGCCTGCCGCAGTTGTAGGTGGGGCTTCCCTCGTACTATACGGTATGATTTCTGCAATCGGTATGAGAAATGTAGTTGAGAATAAGGTTGACTTCACAAAGAGCCGCAACCTTATAATTGCAGCTATTATCCTTGTTTGTGCACTCGGTATTGAATACAAGGATAACCCAGGTGTAAGCTTCTCTATAGGAGAATTTAACATTGAGTTCTCAGGTCTTGCCGTTGCAGCTATAGCAGGAATTTTATTAAATGCAATTCTTCCTGGAAAGGATTACGAATTTAATACTGACGTAACTGATAATGAAGAGTAAATAAATTATAAGAAAAGAGGTATAAATTATGTATCCAAATGTACACATCTTTGACCATCCATTAATTAAGCACAAAATATCTATGTTAAGAGATAAGAACACCGGCACAAACGAATTCCGTAAATTAACAGAGGAAATTGCCATGCTTATGGGATATGAAGCATTAAGTGATTTACCTACAGAGGAAATAGAAATTGAAACTCCTATAGAAAAATGTAAAACTCCATTCATATCAGGAAGAAAGCCTGCTGTAGTTCCAATTCTTCGTGCTGGTCTCGGTATGGTAGGCGGAATACTTGCATTAGTTCCAAGTGCAAAGGTTGGACATATAGGAATGTACAGAGACGAAGAAACTCATCAGCCGCAGGAATATTACTGCAAGCTTCCTAGTCCTATAGACGAAAGAATAATCATTGTAACAGATCCTATGCTTGCAACTGGTGGCTCTGCTATTGATGCAATCAATCAAATTAAATTTCATGGCGGAAAACACATCAAATTTATGTCAATTATAGCTGCACCAGAAGGCTTAAAGAGACTTGCAGAAACACATCCTGACATCCAGATATATGTAGGACAGCTTGACCGTTGTCTTAATGAGAATGCTTATATTTGTCCTGGACTCGGAGATGCAGGAGACAGAATATTCGGTACAAAATAGGAGGAATTATCATGGCTTGGTTTGACGAGGCAGTATTTTACCACATTTATCCACTAGGTCTTACCGGTGCACCAAAGACAAACAGCTACGGAGCACCTGAGCACCGCTTAAACACACTTATACCTTGGATTTCACATATCAGAGAGATTGGCTGCAACGCCCTCTACATCGGACCGCTATTTGAGTCAGTCGGACATGGTTACGAGACAACCGATTACAAAAAGCTTGACAGCCGTCTCGGTGATAACAAGGATTTAACCAACTTCGTAGGTGAATGTCATAAGCAGGGAATTAAGGTTATTTTAGACGGCGTATTTAATCACACAGGACGTGATTTCTTTGCATTTAAGGATATACAACAAAACAGAGAGAACTCACAATACAAGGATTGGTATTGCAATGTTAATTTCAATGGCAACAATGAGTACAATGATGGTTTCTCATACGATAACTGGGGAGGCTATAATCTCCTGGTTAAACTAAACCAGAGAAATCCTGCTGTTCGCGATTATATCTGTGATGTAATACGCTTCTGGGTAAGTGAATTTGATATAGATGGTATCAGACTTGATGCGGCAGATGTTCTTGATTTCGATTTCATGAAATCACTCAGACACGTTGCAAACGAGATTAAGCCTGATTTCTGGCTTATGGGCGAAGTAATTCACGGTGATTACAACCGCTGGGTAAATGAAGGAACTCTTCACTCTGTAACTAATTATCAGTTGCACAAGGCTCTATACTCAGGTCATAATGACCATAATTTCTTTGAGATAGCTCACACAGTTAAGCGTCTCTATGAAATGGGCGGCAACAAACCCAACGGACTTAAGCTTTATAACTTCGTTGATAACCATGATGTCGAGAGAATATATACCAAGTTATGCAATAAGGCACACTTCGTCCCTGTTCATGTATTACTTTATACATTACCAGGTGTTCCATCTATATACTATGGTTCAGAATTTGGTATAGAGGGCAAAAAGGAGAAGTTTTCAGATGATTCTCTTCGTCCTGCACTGTCACTTGATGACTATAAGGATGCATTAACTAACAATGTATGCACCAAAACAGTCGCTGCACTCGGCTTTGCCCGTCAGAGAATAAAGGCTTTATCCTATGGTGATTACAGAGAGCTAATACTTACGAACCGTCAATATGCTTACTCAAGAAGCTTTGAGAATGAGTCTGCTATAATAACCGCTAACAATGATGACAGCTCATATGTCATGACTGTTCCAGCTGGCAATGCAGCAGTATACGTAGGTGTTTTATCCGGAGAACATGTAACTAATAATAACGGTAATATCTCTGTAAACATTCCTGCTAACTCAGGTGATATATGGATATCAGAGGAGGAATATAACAGAATATATGATGGCTCTGATGCAGTAGCCAAGATAGTTTCTAATGATGCCGAAGTTCAGGAAGAGAACGAGAATATTACTACTGTTGAAGTAGCCCCAGAGAATATTACTACTGTTGAAACAGCCCCAGAAAACAATACATCTACTGTCGATGATTCTGCTTATAAGGCTGCATATGAAGATGGTGTGATAGCCGGCTTACACGAAGCTATAATTGCCAGAATGGAGAAAAATGGTTTCGTAACAGATCAGATGAGACGTGATGTATACAACAACACACACCATGAATCGCTTATAAACTGGATAAAGAGCTTTTAAAACTATCTAAAAAAGGAGTTGTTCGTACCAGATTTTTGTTTCTGGTACAAACAGCTCCTTATATTTATGCTCTGTTATGCCTTGCTCCACACATAACAGTATGCCTGCGTCCTCGCTGCAAATTTCTCTGTTTTAAGGAGCTTTCTTATTTCCTCTTTGGAATACCACCTTGCATCTATTTCTTCAAGTGTTGATGTACTAGGCTTAATCTCACCTCTTGCCTTACCAACAACGCACACATTAGTTTCATTGCTAAATCCAACTGCACTATAGCTGGTTCCAATAAAATCAGTTATCTCATACAATTCAAGTCCAGTTTCTTCCATAAGTTCACGTTTTGCACTCTGCTCTGGAACCTCACCCGGATCAATAAGTCCGGCAGGAAAATTATAAACCCATTCTCCCGGAGCCATTCTAAACTCCCTGTTAAGAAGAATTTTTTCCTCACTCTTATCTGTAGCTATAATAACTACAGCATCCGCTATTTTCCCATGTAAATCTTCAAATGATGTTATATTGTCATTTCGGCTTATTAACTCATATACCTTCATCTGGTTGTCAACAGTCTCATAACAGGCATCATATCTTGTGATAAATCTGCCGCTTTCCCTCTTAGTTATTGATTTGAACTTCATTTTCATTTACTCCTTAGTAATGTTTTATCCAAGTGCTACATCAAGTATCATCATAATAACAAACCCCAGTGCAAAGCCTATTGTGCCAATGTTAGAATGTTCTCCCTCCGCAGATTCAGGTATCAATTCCTCCACGACAACATATATCATTGCTCCTGCCGCAAAAGCAAGCAGATATGGCATAGCTCCCAATATATAATGCGACAGCCATATAGTTATAAGTGCTCCTATAGGTTCAACAATACCTGATAATACACCATACAGGCACGCCTTTCCCTTTCCCGCACCAGCAGCACAAACCGGCATGGAAACAATTGCTCCCTCAGGAAAATTCTGTACTGCAATACCAATTGTAAGTGCCATTGCTCCCATAAATGTTATGGAGCTGTCCTCAGCTAACATTCCCGCAAATGTCACACCTACCGCCATTCCCTCCGGTATATTGTGTAATGTAACAGCCAGAATAAGCATTGTAGATTTCTTAAGTGAGCTCTTTGGACCTTCTGCTTTCTCTTCATTCACGTGTAAATGTGGAATCAGTATATCTAACAGCAGAAGAAAAAATATGCCTACAATAAAACCTATAGAGGCAGGAATAAATGACAGCTTACCCATGCCCTCATCACCCGACTGGTCTATAGCCGGTATAAGCAGTGACCACACCGAAGCTGCAACCATAATTCCCGCAGCAAATCCCGATAATGCCTTTTGAACCTTTGCATTTAACTGATTCTTCATAAACAAAACGCACATAGAACCAAGTGCAGTACCTAAAAAAGGTATCCATATTGCTAATAATACATCTCTCATACTTATCTCCTATCCATTTGTATTATCTCCTGACTCTGCGTTATAATATAATATGCCTAAATAAAAAAGAGTTGCCGAAAATCATTCAGGCATACTCTTCTTACAAACTCTTCCCTTCTCTATTAAACACACTGGCTGATATGATGTCTTTGCATGCCTTAGTCCAGGCAGCCCCATATCTTCCTCTCGGTTTATATACTTATAATCAGCTATAAGCTCACGTCTTACGAATTCTCTGTTAATCATTGCATATGCTCCCTGCACATCAGCATATGCCTTCTCGAAATTAACATCAAAGGTGTCATCAGTTATCCTTCCACCAAGCGTAAATGCGACTACCTTTCCTTCAACTCTTATTAATGCACCTTTCATATCAAGCTCTTCTCTATGCTCTAATGCGAATTTCAGTGCACTATGCTCATAGCTCATATCATCATAAACTGCCTCATCATCCGTATCCTCATTGTTCTTAGACCAATCATCTGAAAGCTTTATACATTCCATATAATTACTGTCATCTATAGACTCATATACATAATCTGGATATCGCTCAAGAAATCTGTTAATATGATTTCTCTTTCCATGAAGCTTCTTTCCCGATAAATGTGCAAGACTTTCTGATTCATACAAGTAATCTGCACTGTCTCTGTCATAAACTATGGAATATTTATCAGGATACCACTCGTCAATCAATGAATATTGCTCTGGCGATACAAGATACAGATTAAAATCTATCCCCTGATTCTCACAATATTCTACCAGACTGTCAAATGCAGTTTTCACATCTCCCTCTCCTATAGGAAATGTAAAGCTTACCGGCTTTCCATCATTAAGTATGCAAAACACTAAGGTGTCATCTACAATTACAAATCCTGTATTATAATGCCTGCTCCACAATATAGGATTTGCAACATTGAATTCACATTTTCTGGTTTTATTATATTTTAAATACTTATCTAATAACTCCTTGTTATCTAATGATGGTATATATATATTCATACCACGCCTCCACTGGATTTATTTTCCCTCCAGAAGAACATCCACATCACTTCTACCATATTCACACAGTATGCGTCTTATCTCATTGATGGTGTACTCATCTGCGTGTATCTCAACCTTATCAAAGAGCTTATCCACATAGCCACACCACTTCTCATATATTCTGACTAGATCCTGTGTTGTAGGTTCTTTTAATTTCTGCTGATTCATATAATTACCTGATGAAAGTATCTCCTTCATTGATATTGCCCTAGGCTCTATTCCATAGGCAATATACCTTATCTCCTCCGTCCTTACAAGAGCACAATCATACATCTCGATAAGTAAATCCTCGATGCAGTCCTTCGCTGTATCAAAATAGTGATAATACATCTCAGGTGTTTTATATGAAGGACGTTCCGCAACATCCATCTTATTAAACCAGAAGAAATCATCTGTACTAGGTACAACTGATGCCTTATGATGTTTTCTGCTTCCCTTCTCAAATTCCTCGCTTACTCCAAACATTGTAGCAGCAGAAAATCCTGTTCCTATGCCAGCAACAGCCTCTCCAAGTGCCACAGCCTCCTTAACAGACTGATTGAGTGCCTCGTTAGTTAATCCCGTCTCTACAGGCTGTGGTGCAAAGGCTGAGTCTATAAATACTTCCTGCTGAGGTACAAATGCCGAATCTGAACCTTCGCCAGCCATTTCTGCTGCAGTTGTATCGGCTGGTTCTTCTGTATTCACACCAACCGGCTCTGTTTCTACACTTACCTCCTCTGGTTCTTCAATGGTATCTATTTCTTCATTAGTATCTGTTTCTGCTTCCTGCTCTGTCTCTTCATTGGAATCTGTTTCTGCTTCCTGCTCTGTCTCTTCATTGATATCTGTTTCTGTTTCCTGCTCTGTCTCTTCATTGATATCTGTTTCTGCTTCCTGCTCGGTTTCTTCACTTGTTTCTTGATCAGGTGTCTCAGCTTCAACATTATCATCATCTGTATGTTCTGATACACCATCTGTATCATCATCAAAGGTATTGACATATGTCTCATCAGATATTACAGAGCCGCCAAATGCACTGTCTATGCCTGCCTCTTTGAATATATCATCGTCCGAATTATCCTGTTCTTCAGCAATGTCCTCTTGTTCCTCTATAGCTTCTTCGCCGTCTTCATCATATGAAGTATCTTCACCATCATCATATTCATCTTCATCATCATATTCATCATACAAATCTTCACTATTTCTTGATTTTGCTGCAATCCATGCAATAGTCAATACAACAAGAATTATGAAAAATACAACTAATGCGATTAAATATATGGTTGCAATCATTGAACTGCTCATTT
Source organism: uncultured Lachnospiraceae bacterium (assembly GCA_934309145.1). Classification (GTDB taxonomy): domain Bacteria; phylum Bacillota; class Clostridia; order Lachnospirales; family Lachnospiraceae; genus Coprococcus_C. The sequence continues at coordinate 25,770 of CAKRCW010000008.1, forward strand.
ATCTGCCCTGCTTTCTATAATCATAGTATCATCTGTTATCGGTATAAATATTCCCTAGTTAGTATACTAAAATTTTTTTGAATAATCAACTATTGTGTTGTAAATTGAGGTTTACTTTGCTATAATTTCATAAGAATTTTTTATAAGGGAGAGTTAGAAATGGCAAAAATAAGAACACGTTTTGCCCCAAGTCCAACTGGCAGAATGCATGTAGGAAATCTTAGGACTGCCCTTTACGCTTATCTTATCGCTAAGCATGAAGGTGGAGATTTTATACTTAGAATAGAGGATACAGATCAGGAGCGTGAGGTTGAGGGTGCAGTTGATATTATTTATCGCACACTTGCCAAAACCGGTCTTGTACATGATGAAGGTCCTGACAAGGATGGCGGCTGTGGTCCATATGTACAGAGTGAGCGTCAGGCACAGGGAATATACCTTAAGTACGCTAAAGAATTAATTGATAAGGGCGAGGCATACTACTGTTTCTGTGATGAGGAGCGTCTTTCAAGCCTTGTAACAGAGTTCGAGGGTAAGACCATTACAAGATATGACAAGCACTGTCTCCATCTTTCCAAGGAGGAAATAGAGGCAAATCTTGCTGCCGGCAAGCCATATGTAATCAGACAGAACAATCCTCTTACAGGAACAACTACATTTCAGGATGAATTATATGGTGACATAACTGTATCTAACGAGGAGCTTGACGATATGATTCTTATTAAATCCGATGGTTTTCCAACATATAACTTTGCTAATGTTGTAGATGACCATCTCATGGGAATCACTCATGTAGTAAGAGGAAATGAGTATCTGTCTTCTTCACCAAAATACAATCGTCTCTATGAGGCATTTGGATGGGAGATTCCTACTTATATTCATTGTCCCCTTATAACTGATGAGGAGCACAAAAAGTTAAGTAAGAGAAGCGGACATTCTTCATTTGAAGATTTATTAGATCAGGGCTTTCTAACAGAGGCTATTATCAATTTTGTGGCCTTACTTGGATGGTGCCCAGAGGATAACAGAGAGATATTCTCTCTTGATGAGCTTATCTCGGCCTTTAATTATAAGAATATGTCAAAATCACCTGCTGTACTTGATATGACTAAGTTAAAGTGGATGAATGGTGAATATATAAAGGCTATGGATGATGATAAGTTCTTTGAGATAGCACTTCCTTACATCAGGGAGGTTATCACAAAGGATTACGATTTGAAGAAAATTGCCGCTATGGTTAAAACCCGTATTGAGGTACTTCCTGATATTAAGGAGCATATTGATTTCTTCGAAAGTGTACCTGATTATTCAGTTGGCCTCTACACTCACAAGAAGATGAAAACCAATCCTGAGAATTCTCTTGTTCTTCTCACAGAGGTTCTCCCTGTACTTGAGGCACAGGATGACTTTAGCAATGATGCTTTATTCGAGACACTTCAGGCATTCGGCAAGGATCACGAATATAAGACCGGATATATTATGTGGCCTCTCAGAACAGCTATGTCAGGCAAGCAGACAACCCCTGGAGGAGCAACAGAGCTTATGTCGGTTCTCGGTAAGGATGAGTCTATAAAGCGTATTAAGGCAGCTATAGAAAAGCTTAGCTAAAAACAAAAAAGGCGGCAGCATTTGTTACAGTTAATAATTAATCTGTATCAATGTTACCGTCTTTTTATTTTATAATCTATTTATTCTTCTTAACATGAATCTCTGGAATTGCAACTGAATCATAGTTTACAGAGGGTTTATTATCTGTCTCACTGTCATCACTTTTTGTCTTGCCAATATGAACCTCCGGTATTGCGAGATTGTCAAATGATAAATTGTACTCATGGTGCTTTGATTTCTTTTCCATAATATTCCTCCACATATCTTACAAGAAATTAATAAAAAATGTAATCACAAGACTATTTATAAAATCCGCAAACAAACTTCCTATAAGTGGAATAAGAAGATAAGCTTTAACGGATGGTGCATAGCGGTCACACAAAGCCTGCATATTAGCCATAGCGTTAGGTGTCGCTCCCATGCCGAAGCCACATGTACCCGCTGCAAGAACTGCCGCATCATAATCCTTTCCCATTACCCTGAACACCACAAAATATGTGTAAAGCATAATCAGAATCAGCTGTGTTCCGAGCAGTATCATAAGCGGCAGAGCCAGAGATGCGAGCTGCCACAGCTTAAGTGTTATCATAGCTATACCCAAAAACAGTGACAGACATATTCCTCCAAGGTTGTTTATCTCACCCATGTAGATGTCAAACTTGCCTGAATATTCACCAATGTTACGGATTAATGCTGCAGCTATCATGGCTCCTATATATATCGGAAATGTCATACCCGTCTTAGTCAGCAAATCAGATATTATGGTTCCAATTCCAACTGCTAAAATAAGCTGAAAAACTGCTGCCGCATACATATTTGTATGTCTCTCATGCTTCTTCTCATCCTCAACCAAAAGACTGTCATCCTCAGGAACTACTGTATCAAGAAGATCTTTCTTCTCAATCAGTTTTTTTCCTATAGGTCCACCTACAAGACTTCCGGCTATAAGTCCAAATGTAGCTGCCGCAGTACATATTGTAGTTGCACCCTGTATATTAAAATCTTCAAGTACAGGTCCAAATGCACCGGCTGTTCCGTGGCCACCAACCATAGGAATAGAGCCTGTACAAAGTCCAACCAATGGTTCAAGTCCAAGCAGCTTAGATACACCTACTGCAAGAAAATTCTGAGATATAATAAGAATTATTACAAGTCCCAAAAAAACTACTAATGACTTTCCTCCACTCTTTAGAACCTTTAAGTTCGCCTGAAATCCAACAGAGGTGAAGAAAAATACCATACAAACCTCTCTTAGAGTATCATCAAATGTAAATTCCGCTATCCCCGCACTGTAGCATACACAGGTCAGTATAGCAAATATCAATCCTCCCACAACAGGTGCAGGAATACAAAACTTCTCTAAAAAGTATATCTTCTGTCGCAAAAATTGTCCAAGCATCAGCACTACAACTGAAACTGCCAATGTCTGGTACATATCTATTTGTATTTCCATCTTGTTCCTCTTTCAAACCATTTATTATTCCGTATCAACAATTATGCCATGCTCCTTATAATAATCTGCCGCCCCAGAATGAAAAGGTATGGTTATTCCCTCTGTTGCACTCTGCTCATCAAGACAGATATTAATCGATGTGGCATATTGTATATCCTTATTGTGTTCAAATAAAATTGATGTAAGCTTCTTTACTTTTTCATCAGACATCTTATCATCCACCAATAGGACTGCTCTTACTCCAAGTGTATTAACTGCCTCTGTCTGTCCTACATAAGTATTTGCAGGAATCGTATATTCCGTGTAAAACTCATATGCCGACTTAAGCTTATCCTTACACCTGTCATCTATTGAAAGAAGTTTTATATCACATTCCTTAGCCAGTTCATCAATGACGTTAGTACTTATTCCCGCTGTACAAAAGAAGGCGTCTATCTCTCCCGCTTTAAGCTTGTCAGCAGCCGTTATATAATCAAGATTAACTGTATCTACAAGAGGAGCAACAAGTCCGCTCATCTGCAATATCTGACTTGCATTTTTCTCTGTTCCGGATTCAGCCTCACCTACGCTTATTGTCTTTCCCTGCAAGTCATCCATGCTGTTAATACCCGAATCTGCCCTCACCACTATCTGACATGCCTCCGTATATAATCCCGCTACTGCTCTATATCCTCTGTATGTCTCATCAGATGTATCGTCACCATAATATGCAAATTCAATCAAATCCATCTGTGCAACGCCCATGTCTATATATCCCTCTGATAACAGACGTATATTAGCCATTGAACCAGCCGTTGCCTTTACCTCAAATTCAAATGCATCGTCCTTGGCAGACACAATCTGTGCGTATGCATTTGAAAATGCATAATAACCGCCACCTATTCCGGCAGCTCCAAATCTTATCTCATCCCTCACACTGCCACAGCCTGATAACACGACTAAAGTCAAGCTCATAAGCAGGCAGGATATCCTCTTTAGTATTCTTTTCTTTTTCAATATAAACCTCCACATGACAATATTATGTCCACTATATATACTTTTGCCGTGTAGCTTGTTATCTCAAAGCGCGAAGATACTTCTTTTGTTCATCAGTAATACGATAGCTCTCAACAGCCTTCTGTATTGTCTTTTTATGAACCCATTCCGGAAGTCTTTTCTCCTCTATATATGGGATAACAGCCTCCCACTGCTTAGCAAGTGCAGTTGCAAAGTACCACGCTATCATCATATTTACATAATATTCATCAGATATGACCTCCGATACAAGACGTGGATAGGAGATTTCAAAAGCATCATCAAGATAAATGCTCATAAGCGTCTCTATTCCATATCTTATTGTGTATGTATCATCTGATTTTATCCACGATATTACATTATCAATAAGCTTTTCCTTATTCTTATAAAAGCATTGAGGCACAGGTAAATCACAGGTCGCCCAGTTATCTATATATGGCAGGAATCTCTCTATTTCAATAACACAGGTGTCATAGTCCTTTATGCCAGTTATAATCATCATATGGAGATTATTTTCCTCATAATAATAGTGCGGAAGCTCTCTTATAAATTTCTGCGCATCATCTGTCTTTGCATATTCTTTTGCAAATTTTCTGAGAATAGGAGTGCGGATTCCAATAACTCTGTCTTTTTCTATATTAGGTATAAGTCTGCTGTGGAAATCCCTGTAGGTGATATCCTGCATATCAAACAATGCGGCCTGGAGCTTAGTCATCTGTTTTTCCCTCCATCATATTCTCATATGCCTGTTTTACAAGTTTTTTCTATATTCTGTATTGTATCATAACCTATGGACCAAATATATTCAATAGCAGCCTTAAGTGCCCATGCACCTGCCTCATATTTATGTGGTGCACTCTGGGCAGCATTTATGAATTTTCTAACGATTTCTCTTGACTGCTCATAACAATCCATAGATATCATCAGTTAGCTGCACTGCCAAACCACACAAGGGTTGTGACAGAATAAACTCCTGCCCTACAGGATTTGCTATGATAAATCTAATGCATATCTTAATGTGAATCAATAGTTATATAAAAACAGAGCTGATGCAATAAGATTATTCATAATGCACCAGCTCTATTTTTTATCTTGCCAATATCTCCTTAAGGATTCTATTTACTTCTCCAGGATCTGCTTTTCCCTTCATAGCTTTCATAGTCTGTCCTACAAGGAATCCTATTGCTTTTTCCTTACCACTCTTGTAATCCTCTACGGATTTTGGATTGGCGGCTACTATCTCTTCAATCGTCTTTGTCAATGCACCCTCGTCATTAACTGTCTTGAGACCATTTTCTTCAACGTACTTGACAGGATCTATATCATCTGCAAATACCTTTTCAAATACTTCCTTAGCCACAGTTCCATTTATTACCTTGTCATCAACCATCTTGATTATAGCGGCAAGGTTCTTAGCTGAGAAGCTAAGCTCATCCGCATCCATTCCGGCTTCCTTCATAAGTCTCATAGTCTCAACCATAAGCCAGTTAGATACCTTCTTAGGTGCAGCACCAAGTGATATAGCCTCCTCGAATATATCTGCAAGCTTCTTAGAGTTAGTGATGATATCTATATCATAATCAGGGATGTCATACTCCTCTTTGTATCTGATACGTTTCTCATCTCTGAGCTCTGGCTGTCTATTTCTAATCTCTTCAAGCCACTCATCACTTATTATTATTGGAACAAGGTCAGGATCAGGGAAATATCTGTAATCCTGTGCATCCTCCTTAGAACGCATGGCATATGAATATTCCTTAGTATCATCCCATCGTCTTGTTTCCTGTATAACCTTCTCACCTGACTCTATTAAGTCTATCTGTCTCTCTCTCTCATTTTCTATCGCTCTGGCTATTGCCTTGAAGGAATTTAAATTCTTCATCTCTGTTCTTGTACCAAATTCCTCTGCACCGACCTCGCGAACTGAGAGATTCACATCAGCACGCATTGAGCCCTCATTTAACTTACAATCTGATGCTCCAAGGTACTGAATTATCAACCTTAATTTCTCCAAATAAGCTATAACTTCCTCAGCAGAACGCATATCTGGTTCTGATACTATCTCTATAAGAGGAACTCCTGAACGATTATAGTCTACAAGTGAGCTGTCAGTATATGGATCGTGTACAAGCTTACCTGCATCCTCCTCCATATGAATCTCATGTATTCTGACATATTTTTTCCTGCCATCTACCTCTATCTCAACCTTACCATCACGACATATAGGATAGTAGAGCTGTGATATCTGATAGTTCTGTGGATTGTCAGGATAGAAGTAGTTCTTTCTGTCAAACTTACAATTCTGTGTTATCTTGCAGTTAGTTGCAAGTCCAACAGCCATTGCCTTTTCAACTACGCCCTTGTTTAATACTGGAAGTGAACCCGGCATACCTGTACATACAGGACATGTATGTGTGTTAGGAGCTCCACCAAACTCTGTAGAACAGCCACAGAATATCTTAGTTTTTGTTGCAAGCTCAACGTGAACCTCAAGTCCGATAACAGTTTCAAATGTTTTACTCATTCTTAAAGTCCCCCTTCCACTGCTTCAAGTGCATCCGGTCTCTTATAACTCTTTGTACACTCAAATGCATATGCTGCACGAATAATTGATTTCTCATCAAATGTCTGTCCAAGAAGCTGCAAGCCTATCGGAAGTCCATTCTTATCATATCCACAAGGAAGTGATATTCCTGGAAGTCCCGCAAGGTTTACTGATACTGTATATATATCACCAAGATACATCTTGATTGGATCGCTTAATGACTCTCCAACCTTAAGTGCTGTTGTTGGAGCTACCGGTCCAAGTATTACGTCATATTTTGCAAATGCCTCATCAAAAGCCTTTTTAATTAATGCCTTTGTCTTAAGTGCCTTTACATAATATGCATCATAGTATCCTGAGCTGAGTACAAATGAACCAAGCATTATTCTACGCTTTACCTCTGCACCAAAGCCCTCTGAACGTGTCTTTTTGTACATATTGTGCAAATCTGTATAGCTCTCTGTTCTGTATCCGTATTTAACACCATCAAATCTCTCAAGGTTAGATGAAGCCTCCGCTGAAGCAATTACATAGTAAGCCGGTATTGCATATTCAACCATTCCAAGGTCAAACTCCTCAACTATTGCTCCCTTCTCGCGAAGAGTATCTGCGGCAGCAAGTACATGCTGCTTAACCTCCTCGTCAATTCCCTCTGCGAAATAATCTCTAGGTATACCTATCTTCATTCCCTTAACGTCATCTACCAACGCACTTGTGAAATCAGAAGCAGCATCCTTATATGATGTTGAGTCCTTATCATCATGCTTACAGATTACTTCAAGTATTGTGGCACAGTCTGTAACATCCTTGGCAAGTGGTCCTATCTGATCTAATGATGAACCATATGCGATAAGTCCATATCTCGATACTCTTCCGTACGTCGGCTTTATTCCTGTAACACCACAGAATGATGCAGGCTGTCTTATAGAGCCACCTGTATCTGAGCCAAGTGCATAAGGAACCTCCTCAGCAGCAACTGCTGCCGCTGAACCACCTGATGAACCACCCGGAACTCTGTCTGTATCCCACGGATTCTTGGTTATACCATAATAAGAGGTCTCTGTTGTACTTCCCATGGCAAACTCATCCATATTAGTCTTACCTATTATAACTGCACCTGCTTCCTTAAGAAGCTTTACTGCCTCAGCAGTATATGTCGGTACAAAATTAGATAATATCTTAGATGAACATGTTGTAAGCATTCCGTCTATACACATATTATCCTTTATAGCTACAGGGACACCGGCAAGTGGTCCTGTGAGCTCTCCGGCATCAATCTTTGCCTGTATCTCATTTGCCTGTGCAATCGCACCTTCACGATCAACTGTCACAAAACAATTATAAGTCTTGTCAAGCTTATCGATTTGGTCAAGGCAGGCATTGGTAGCATCAAGCACACTAATCTCTCCAGCCTTAATCTTCTTTCCCAGCTCAACCGCTGTCATTTTCAATATATCACTCACGTAAGCTCACCTCCTAATCAAAGGTCTTTGGAACCTTGTAGCAGCCATCCTTTTCTTCAGGTGCATTTGCCAAAAGGTTATATCTGTCACAGCCATTTGTAACCACATCCTCACGGAACACATTGCTTACCGGAAATGCATGGCTCATGGCTTCTACATTATCTGTATCAAGTTCATTTAATTTGCCTACATAATCAAGCATGTTAGACATATCCTTCTTAGCCTGCTCCTTCTCACTGTCAGACAGCTCAAGCTTTGCAAGTATGCCAACATAATCTATCGTTTCGTCTGTGATTGTCATATTACTCCTCCTATCATGACTGCCAAACTACTTACTGACGTACCTTGATGTGAACCTCACGAAGCTGCTGCTCTGTTACCTCGTTTGGTGCACCACACATCAAATCCTGTGCTGTTCCACTCATAGGGAATGGGATAACCTCACGGATATTCTCCTCATTGCGAAGCAACATAATCATACGGTCAACTCCAGGAGCCATACCAGCGTGTGGTGGTGCTCCGAACTGGAATGCACTGTACAATGCTCCGAATTTTGCCTCAAGTACTTCCTTATCATATCCTGCTATCTCAAATGCCTTCTCCATTATCTGCATATCATGGTTTCTGACTGCTCCTGATGAAAGCTCAACACCATTACATACAATATCATACTGATATGCAAGTATATCAAGTGGATCCATTGTGTTAAGTGCCTCAAGACCACCCTGTGGCATTGAGAATGGATTATGCGTAAAGCCTATCTTCTTCTCCTCAGTGTTGTACTCAAACATAGGGAAGTCATTTATATAACAGAAGCGATATGCATTTTTCTCAAGCAGGTCAAGACGATTACCAAGCTCTGTACGAATCTGTCCCGCAAAGAGAGATGCCTGTTTCTCTGTATCTGCAATAAAGAATATTGTGTCAAGCTCCTTAAGGCCTGCTAAATCCTTAAGCTCCTGCTTCATGTCATCTGGAATAAACTTATCGATTGGTCCCTTATAAGAACCATCCTCTAATACTTCAAGATATCCAAGTCCACCCATACCTATTGACTGTGCAAACTTAAGCATCTTCTCATGCTGTCCCTTTGAAAGTTTCTTTGGCACTGCTATTGCACGAACTGTCTTGCCGTGGAATGGTGCAAATGTACATCTCTGGAAGAACTCTGTCACATCAATAATACGAAGCGGATTACGAAGGTCAGGCTTATCTGTACCATATGTGAGCATTGCCTCCTTGTAGCTTATAATTGGATATGGAGCCTCTGTTACTGCAAAGCCCTTCGGTGCAAACTCCTTAAATGCTGCTGTGAGAACTTCCTCTCCTACCTTGAATACATCCTCCTGTGTTGAAAAGCTCATCTCAAAATCAAGCTGATAGAACTCTCCCGGTGAACGGTCTGCCCTTGCATCCTCATCTCTGAAGCAAGGTGCTATCTGGAAATATTTGTCAAAGCCTGATACCATAAGCAACTGCTTGTACTGCTGTGGTGCCTGTGGAAGGGCATAGAACTTACCCTTGTACTTTCTTGATGGAACGATGTAATCTCTTGCTCCTTCCGGCGATGAAGCACAAAGTATAGGTGTCTGAATCTCAAGGAAGCCCATGTCTGTCATCTTCTGTCTGAGGAAGCTTATTACCTTGGAACGGAATATCATGTTATCCTTTACCTTACGGTTTCTTAAGTCTAAATATCTATACTTAAGACGTACATCCTCACGAACCTCCTTTGATGTTGTAACCTCAAATGGAAGCTGCTTGTATACCTTTCCTAATATATCTACCTCGTGTGCCTCAAGCTCTATAGTTCCTGTAGGAATCTTAGGATTGTATGTCTCCTCATCACGATGCTGCACTAATCCTGATACGGAAATGCACTCCTCTCTTGTAATTCCGTCAAGTAAGCTTGTATCACGCATAACGACCTGCATAACACCATACATATCTCTAAGATCAATAAATGATACACCGCCATGGTCTCGGATGTTCTCAACCCATCCTGCTATTCTTATTTCTTTGCCTACGAGCTCTTCACTGATGTGCTCCATAGTCATGTCTCTGTAAATGTTTGATTCCACTATCTTTCTCTCCTTTTTTATATTCTTAATCACATGATTTCTACCTGATTTTAAATAAAAAAATCCCGAGGCAAATCATGCCTCGGGACGAATGTCATAACAATTATACATCCGCGGTACCACCCGCATTGAAGCTTAAAAGAAGCTTCCTCTCTTATTCGTAACGTGAATTGCACGGATATATCTAGACCTCTTAGATAACATCATGTAGGCTTCAATATATCAGCTCCGGTAGTGTTATGCTCTGCATGGTGTCATGTTATGGCTCTCAGTCGGTGACCATATTCCCTGTCATGTCCTGTTGCAGGCACTCTCCATCAATGCCTTTCTTCTATAAATCTGAACACATTATATGATAATTATACACAAATGTAAAGTGAATTTTCCTAGGATTGTTAAAGATTCCTATACTATTTTCCCATCTGCAATATGGATTATTCTGTCCGCAAATGAAGCAATATCCGAATCATGTGTAACCATTATTATTGTTTTTCCACTCTCGTGAATACTCTTAAAAAGTTTCATAAGCCCAAGAGAATTTTCCTCATCCAGTGCACCTGTAGGTTCATCTGCCAAAAGATATTCATTCTCAGAGACCAAGGCTCTTGCAATTGCAGTTCTCTGTTGTTCACCACCAGAAATCTGTCTAGGATACTTTTTTTGTAAATCGGCAATAGAGAGTAATTTCATGGCAGCATCAATTTTCTCTCTTCTTTGTTTATAACCATCTCTTGCCGCTAACAAAGGAAGTTCTATATTTTCATAAACCGTATATTGTTCTATTAACTCATAATTCTGAAATATGAATCCTATTTTCTTCTTTCTGATTTTATCAAGTGCAAAAGTTCCAACCTTGCTTACATCCTTTTCATCTATGATATATTTTCCAGAAGATAATCTATCCATACATCCAATAATATTTAAAAGTGTAGATTTACCAGAACCAGATTTGCCCATAATAGCCACAAATTCACCCTTGTTTATTTCTAAATCAATACCATTAAGAGCAATTGTTTCATAACCATCTCCCTTATATATCTTCTTGACATTTTGCAAGCTTATCATACATTCTCCTCTTCAAATATGTTTTTATTTCACAAGTATACTAAAATTCTCTTTTATTAACCATGTCACAACTATTATTTTTCAGCAAATATCTAACCGGAAATTCAGACATTACTGCAAAGATTATGACCAAAACTATAAACATTGCCCATGTTACATCCATGTATAGAATCCTCATGAATTTGTCCATATTATAATATTGAACTCTCCAATATAAAGCACTTATTAAAAATGCTGCAAGACATCTCAAAACATTTTCTATCAAAGCAATTCCTATAAGCTCTGGCTTTGTAAAGCCATTTGAAAGCATTATACCATAATCCCGTTTATTGGAAAGCATAGACATTCTGGATGTAATCGCTGCCACCATTACAGCTGCAAATAATAATATAAAAGGGAACAGATAATTTTCTCCTGCATTATTCATAGACTCTTTTTCGTAAGCTGTAAATTTTGTTTTAAGACTAGCTACATTTACCACATCTACACCAGAGTTCAAAACAATATTTTTTATATTTTTTTCTATATTTTTTCCATGTCCGACAAAAAAAAGATTATTACAAATATCTAAATAACTAACAGAGCTTCCATTTTCTGAAACAGCGTAATCAAAATCCAACAGTACTGACTTTTCAAGTGAAACAGCTTCTCCACCATACAAATCCTCTGGAAGCCATACAGATTTATCATTTAATATACCCACTATCATATAATTGCAATCCGTATATTCATCGTAATATATATCTCCTACACTATATGATTTTGATAAATCACATCCAATATATGCAATTCCATATTGCATTTCAGCACCTTCATGTTTCAGACTTATTGGCATTCCGTCAGAATCATAGGCTCTGCATAGATTTGCAATAGAACTTGAAACATAAAGCTTATTTATGTTTCCATCATCAGAATAATAATAACCTCCCCATGCTTCAGCACCATCAAAATCACCTAAAGAGTTTAACAGTTCTTTGACACATACTATATCTTCCGGATGTATGCCTTGTATTTTTACGCCAAAATCAAGCTTGTATACATCCTGAAGACTATAATTCAAAGTCTTTTTAGCCATCTTAGAAGGGTAATGATAGGAATCATATACTAAAAATGAATATGCTGAGACAATAAATCCAACAGCCAGCATTACAGTTGTTAACAGAAACACCCATGGTTTTTTAAAGATTTGAACTAAACCCAAAATGAAAATTGTCATTTTAACTGCCTTTCTTTTTATTCATAACGCTTACAGGTTTCATACACATCAACCATATAGAAGGGTATATAGCAATAACAATTAATGTAATGACGATATATTCTGCCACAATCAGCATCAGATACTTAACCATTGCCGCATTAAATACGATAAACCCAACATTCAGACTATCTAATGCAATTATTCCAATTTCTCCACATACAATCCCTATTAGCATAATTACTGACGTCTCTAATAAAAATTGTAAAACAATTTCAAGCGTTGTATAACCAGATATTTTTTTAATGGCAAACTCTTTTTTTCTTTGCATAAGCCAGTACTGAATTATAAAAAAAATAGTTACAAGGCAGAAAATATATGCTACCCATGCCCATCTTCTATATCTAGGCTCTGGTACCTGAGAAGGTGAAAACCTCATATTTTCATTAATTGAAACTATTTCCGAACACATTCTTTTACCTGATACATCTGAAAGTAATTGTCCAAAAGTGTCAGCATATGTTAATAATAAAGAATTCTCATCGCTCTCAAATACAACACTAACCATTCCCATTATTATATAATCATTTATATTATTCCATAACGAATCACCATAATTTCTGTCGAATATCAATACATCGTTATCCAGATAGCTTGATTGCCCTGTTGACATACAACCTGTAACCTCATATTCCAGTCCATCCAGTATAATATAATCCCTACCATCTACGGAATATGTATAATTAATTCTATTCTTACCTAAAACTGCATATCTGTTAGATGTGCTTAACTGCTCCTTAGTCGGATATGCCCCATTAATAAGTTCATATTTGGGTACTTCCCCATCTATATACAAATCTGTAAGGAATCCTATTCCACTCTTGCCCTCAAACGTCGTTAAATCTATGATGCTTATAGTTATATTGCTGTCATCCATTTCATTCAAGGCTTTTATTAAACTGTTCTTGTAATTTGTCTCAGAATCATAGCCTTCAGGATTAACAAAAACCGATAATGTACAACTGTATTTATAAGAATTATTTTCTATATCCTTTTTCTCATATATGGAGTTCACTTTCGACTGCATGCTATAATTAAATACAATAAAGCCCATAGCAAATACAAATACCATCCATAAAGCAATTAATCTATATCTTTTTAATCCCCTCATTCTTTTCCCCAGTAAAACGACTCATAACAAGTCTTATAAAAACAAATACAGAAGTAATAAGTACAGAAGCCAATATATATAATACAGCAATTGAAAAATAGCTATATGCATATTTAACATCTGTATCTATATATCCGTCAAATACATGTATCATTATCAGTCTGATCGCCCCTCCGGTGGCTGTTCCGACAGACGAATATATCAAAACTTCTAACTGTACCATTGCTAAAATACGGATATCAGACAATCCATTTTTTCTTAAAATCGAAAATTCCTTATTTCTTAATCTTGTCCAATACCATGTAATAATTAAAATCATAATTATTACAAATATGCACATATATGCTACATATCTTATTTGATTTTCGGAAGGTACTCTTGAAAATTCTGAAGATACATCAGTAGCAGGAGCACACGGACTTATGGGAGATACATTCTTTATTACAAAACCATCATCAAGAACCACATCTATCATCTCAGAAGCTCTTTGGTTTAGCTCCGTCAGTTCATCAACATTGTCACCACTAACAGTAATTCCAAACCTTCCAGTCTGATTAAGTGTAAACCAATTCCAGTTTACTGCATCCTGTGTTGAAAATAATATGGTCTTATCAACAACCATCCATTCAGCATATTTAGACAGATAACCTGTAACCTCGAAGCTTATGCCATTAATATCTATCTTGTCTTTTCCATCTTCCTTATAAACATCATCCTTTTGAGAATAAGATATTACGGCATAATTACCACCACCAGAAAGCTGTTCCTTAGTCGGATATGTTCCCTTATATAACGGATACTCAACAATTGCAGAGGTCAGATAAACAGACGCCCCCTTCATATCTTTAAATTGTGGATATACATAAGGGAAAGCATCGCTTTCCACTGCCATGTCATACATTTTGAATTCCTTAAGTAACATCTCTTTACTCTCAGACAAATTATCTGCGTCAGCCACTTCAAGAATGACGCTGAAACGGACTCCCCCTGTAGCAAGTAATTCATTATGCTTTTCCATTTCCCGCTTTCTAATGATATCTGAATCAGCTATGTACAAAAATAAAATAAACAGTACCATAAAACCAGCTATATACCATATTGCTATAATTTTATTTTTAAATAATCTTCCCATACTTACTCGCTTATCGTCCTTACTCCTTCAACATCAAGTTCATAACCCTTTTTTATTCCTATTTTATACAGAAGCGCATTCCAGTTATTATCCCATTTATATACCTTTAATGTTATATCTGCATAATCCGAATTCCCTGCAAGCCTTATATATATACCATGTCTATAACCAGATACTTCTGGAATAGAATAGCTGTATATTCCCTCTTCATCTATGCTTTCGTACAAAACCTCCGGATATGTTACAATCTCAGAAATACTCTGCGGCATGTGCCCATTATTCTTTCCCATCTTATAAACATATATATATATCATTCCATCAATATCGTTTACATCAAGCTCCACATCTACAAAATCACTCTCATTATGTATTACATATGTATATGGTTGCTCTTCATCCAATATATCATTAGCTGTGTACTGATACCAGCCATCATCACTTTTTTCCTTTGCCCATTTGGAATTGTATATAATTATAGTTATAACTGTAAGCAATACAATTATAACTATAATTACTATGAAAAATGAAATTATTCTTTTGCGCATATTATCTTCCCTGAGCCTGTTGGATCTGCTCATATGCTGGTAATAATTGAACTTTTTCACTATTAGCTACTGCATGATAAGTTCTCGTCAGATAAGGATTACCTTTTGAAACTCTAGCCTTCGCATCAGCAATTGAATAATTCTGTGCATATCCAATAAATTGTTGATTTATATCATATGTATTTACCTTTATATAATTACGTGTACCATCCATACCAGCTCCAGCAGTTGAACCTTCACCATAATTATTGGTACAATTTATATAACAGGTTATTGTATATACATCATACTTTTTTGTAATTGTATTTTGTCTTGCTTTGACTATTAGTGACGAACCAAATACCATTAAACCTATCATAAGAACTGTAAAACTAATTAATTTTTTTCTCATGTATCTACCCCCTTTTTTATCTTTTTCGTTATTGCATTTTGTATATTAATTTGTCTATGGATTTAGCATATCAGATGTTTCTTATATTGTCAACATTAATCTATTTTCTAACCTTTGAATATTTTAAATTAACAAATTAATCATTTTGCATTTTCTCCAAAACCGCATCCGCATATTCCGCAGAAACACCAACTAGCTCGGCTATCTCATCCCGCGACTTACCACAGTCGTAATATGCCACGATTTTACCGATAATATTTCCTTCCTCACGTCCTTGTTCTATTCCTTGTTTTAATCCTTCTTCACGTCCCTGCTCTAATCCTTCTTCACGTCCTATATCCATCATCGTTCTCTCATGGAGCTTCTCATCATATTCATATATACTCATAGCGACAACCTCCGCTTTATTTCTTAGAAGAAATTCCCTCAGAATTCCTTCCTCTATACATTCATCCACGGCCCTATTCACCGCGGCACTAAGGCTCATACTCTTCTGATGTTTTCTAATTTTGTCAACATACAACATATAATCCTTTAGTGCAGGGCAATTATCTAACAGTTCATCATTATACCCTGAATTTATATTAATCTGTAAAACTATAAGCTCTAAGCTTGGATTTACCTCATTATGTATAAATGCATCCGAAAGCCTTAGCTCTCTCAGTGCTGGCTGCTCTTCCTCGCCATTATAAAAT
Organism: uncultured Lachnospiraceae bacterium; assembly: GCA_934309145.1. GTDB lineage: Bacteria > Bacillota > Clostridia > Lachnospirales > Lachnospiraceae > Coprococcus_C. Next base: position 42,128 of record CAKRCW010000008.1, read on the forward strand.
ACTATAAACTTAGGATTAGGCAACTGTATAAGCCTTGGTGAATATATATCCTTGTCCAGATAGAAATGAGAATACGACCTTGAAACATAATCTAAATCTCTAAGCGGCATATTAGGGTTCACCGTTGACTGATGCTCATACAGATTAAGTCTCATATCTATCACGCATGAAATATCATTCTTCACCGTCATATATATAGCATTATCCAAGGTAGTGACAGTCAAATCATCAGGATTTGTGTGGTTTGTTCCATTGATTGCATTATACAGGGATAACAGCTCTTTCTTGTCAGAAAATATCATTCTGAAAACAGTATCCTTGTAGTTGCGTTTAATTTCATTTGTGCCTTCATTGTACATATAATTCCTCCTTCATAATACATACGCTGCTCATGCAGGAGGAAACACCTCTCATATCCTGTTTTCTTTCCCTCACTGCTTGTATTGTTGTGTGAATTTAAGCATTGAAGTTCATGGTCTCTAAGAATCCAAGACATGGTAAGGATGTACCACTTAATATAGAATTGAATTTTAATGCTTGGCATTATACTAACACATTTAATTGATTATTGCAATATATCATATACATATTATATTAATTAAATGTTTTCCCTGCCTCCTACCTTCTCCTCCTGATTCCATATAACACATATGCAAACAGCATAAAAAATGCCTTAACTCTGCCATACCCCGCATAGCAGTATGTGTGATACGTCATCCTTGCCGCCTTAAGCTTGTTTCTGGACTTGCCATCAGGAGATAGACGGTACAACAGATATGGCTCATCTATTCCGATTACATATGGAACATCAGCCAAAAGTCTCAGCCATGTAAGGTAATCCTCATGGCTGTCTCTTGCATGCTCCATAGGGTATTTCTTTGCCGCCTCTCTTGTGATAATAACAGACGAACAGTTGATATAATTAGTGTTCTTAAGCATTTTTAATGTGATTTTCTGTGGTGTGTGCATTATATGCTCTGTCATATCACCGTCAGCAGTCATCATTCTTCTTGCGGTATTACAGAGGCAGGCTCCCGTTTTCTCAAGTGCATTTAGCTGACATATGAGCTTGCCCTCCTCCCATATATCATCTGCGTCAAGATATGCTATATAATTTCCATATGCGAGCTCCACTCCAAGATTTCTCGTATCTGCAACTCCAAGATTTCTGTCATTTCTATATATCCTGACTGATATATCTCCGAACATTCCGTAAGAACCGGTTATGTTTCTGCTATATATTAATCTCGCTGTCTCTCCATTATAAGAGCCTGACTTAGCAGCCTTATCCAAATTATCGTCACCAGACAACTCATCAAGATAAGAAATGAGATGCTCTATACACCCATCTGTAGATGCATCATCTACAACCACTATCTCTTTATCAACATCCTGTGTGATTGCACTCTTTACAGCAGCAACCACATATTCACCAGAATTATATACCGGTATAACAACTGATATCATACAAACCGCCTACTCTATCTGCGATGCTTATCCATCGCCTCACCAAATACAAGCTTCTCTATCCTCTCAGTTACATGTCCGTCACATGATGACATAAACTTGTTTCTGAAATCTATAACCTTCTGCTTGTCAAATCTCTCATCTATATGCTCTATATAATCAACTATCTGAACTGTACTGTCAAATATTGGTCCCGGAACAAAGTCCTTGTAATCGTAGTAGAAGCCTCTCCAGTCAAAATAATTATCTAAATCATAAGCTAAAAATATCATAGGCTTCGTAAACAACGAATACTCAAACACAAGTGATGAATAGTCTGAAATGCACACATCACTCACACAGAGCAAATCTTCTATAGTCATATCATCTGTCATATCAAACATAAAATTCTGATATTTTTCAGGTATAACCGGTCTCTTTTTTACAAATGGGTGGTGCTTGGTGATTACAACATAATCCTTCCCAAGCTTCTTATACAGCATAGGTATATCCAGTACATTAGGAGTTTTGGCACTTGCAACTCTTCCACGGAAGGTAGGTGCGTAAAGTATAACCTTTTTTCCCTTCGCATAAGGGCATTTCTCATATAATGTATTTTTAGCCTTATCTATGAATTTATCATCAAAAAATACATCTGTTCTTGATATACCAACAGGAGTTACAACTCCGCTGCCCGGCTTGACAGACATTGCCTCCTCATAAGCCCATACTATCTCAGGTGAGCTTACTGTTACATAAGTGTAATTCTTATGATACGGATACTTCATAAGAGTTTTTCTGTCATCTCCAAATATTAAGTCTGCTGTGCTCATACCAAATTTCTTAAACGCACCACAGGCATGCCAGAGCTGTGTTAAAACAGTCTCCTTTCTCATAGGAAGGCAGCTTGTTACATCTGACGATTCATTTAAGAATATATACTTTGCATCCGCGATATCCTTAACCATGGCACGGCAAAGCTTCATATATTCTAATTTGCGGACGAAGCTCATTCTCAGGAAATGTGTGTGTATCTCATAATTATAGTTATCATTAAGGTCATTATATAAAAGCTCAAAGCTGTCACTAATCTTCGGCATACGAACCTCTATAAAAACAACCTTATTCTCATTCACAGGTTTTCTTGAATACTTTCTATAAATAGAAGGGTACATAACTTTCAATGTGTAAAATCTGTAAAACTTAACAATCGGCTTTCTAATTCTCTTCCATATAGCTTTTCGTATCTTCTTAATTATCATTTTGTCCTCCCTGTTACTCAGCAAAAAATGTGTCCTTTATTCTGACAGTAGCCTGTCCATCACACATATTCATATATTTGTCTCTGTATGTCTTACGCAAATGTGCCATCTTATCTGTGTCAAGCACTCCATTTAATGTACTCTTCAATTCCTCCAGCATAAACACATCCATCTGTTTACACTTTTTATCACGCCTGTTTCCCTTTATTACATAGCCTGGCAGCTCATCGTAATCAAGATAAAATCCCCTTCCCTGTATATACCCTCTGTAATCAGGTGCAAAGAATATTATCGGCTTATCTATAAGCAAAAATTCAAAGAAAACTGATGAATAATCGGTTATAAGAACATCTGCACAAAGCATAAGCTCATCTGTTGTCATGTTTACATCATCCGTCTTATTGTCATGCTGCAAATGCGGATGGACACTCTTTACTATATATATATTATCACCAAGCTCCTTGTCAGCCTGCAAGGAATCTATATAATCCTCACCGCATACCTTCGCCTCGCCCGCATTTCCACGGAAGGTCGGAGCCCACAGAACAACCTTCTTACCCACAGCATCAGGATAGGCATATCTGAATTTGCTTTTGCACGCCTCTATATAATCAGCATCAAATAATCTGTCTGTATGGCTTACTCCTATGTCACAGACCACACCCACCTCTGTATGCATTGCCGATGTAAAATGCTTCACACACTCCAGACCACTTACCGTTACCATATCATAATTCTTATAGACATTTCCATGGTAAAATGATGGAATATCATCTGGAGCATCAAATCCAAATTTCTTGAAAGCACCACAGCCATGCCATAGCTGTATTACCTTTGTACTTTTCTTCTTGCGGCATGATGCTACAGGTAGAAAGTTGTCACATATGACAACATACGCTGCCTGCGAATACAGCTTCATAAATGAAACCATTTTCTTAAAGCCCTGCATTGCTGAAAGCGTCCTGACATCGAAAAAATAATCAACAACCCTGTACTGCTCCTGATTTATAAGCTTATGCAGCTGCTCCATGTGAGGTGGACAAAAATCATGATGAGCATCAGCAAACACTACTAAACGCTCATCTGTTTTTCTCCATCTGTTTATAAAATATATAAATGGAAATATTATATGTTGAGATAACATTTTGAATAATTGTTTTAACCTAAATTTCATCTATGGCTCAACCCCTTACATGACCATTTCCTGATAAATCGGTGCAATTTCATCTATGCTGCCATAATTGAGCAGTCTTCCATGCTCCAGAATCATAGCCTTGTTACAAATTCGCTTAACCTGGTCTAAATTATGAGATACAAACAACACTGTAACACCTGTGTCCATCATGTCTATAATCTTCTTCTCACTCTTCTTTCTGAACTTGGCATCTCCCACAGATAACACCTCATCAAGAATAAGTATGTCAGGCTTTACAACTGTCGCTATTGAAAATCCAAGCCTTGCCTTCATACCTGAAGAATAATTCTTAAGCGGAACATCAATAAACTTCTGTAACTCAGAAAACTCCACTATCTCGTCAAATTTCTCCTGCATAAATGCTCTTGAATGTCCAAGCACTGCTCCATACAGGAATATATTTTCAGCTCCGGTATACTGCTTGTCGAAGCCTGCTCCAAGCTCTATCATAGGCGCGAGGACTCCATGCTTGGTAACTGTACCCTCAGTAGGACGAAACACCCCTGCTATTACCTTCATGAGCGTTGATTTACCGGCACCGTTAAGTCCAAGTATGCCAACTCTGTCACCCTTTTCAACTGTAAAGCTTATATCCTTTAATGCCCAGAACTCATTAAACACCAGCTCACGTTTCACAAACTTGATGAAGTATTCCTTAACACTATCAACTTTTTCTTTACTAAGATTAAAACGCATTCCTACGTTGTCTAATTTAATAACTTCTTCCACGTTATCCTCCGCCTGCAATTAAATATACAGGATAAATTTATCTTCATTCTTGTTAAACACAATACTTCCAAATATTATACACACAACCGCAACCGCAAACGAATACATAAGCATATGCACACTCATCTGCTTTCCAAATACACAATTTCTAAAATTAGTTATAATACAAAACAATGGATTAAACTTAAGTATCCAGCTCACATTGCTTTTAAGAATCTTGCCTGGATAATAGAATATCGCACAGGTATACATTATAAGCATAAGTAAAACATTCCACAGATACTCCATGTCCCTGAAAAATACTCCTACTGTCGCAAGTATCATGCCAACACCTACAGACAACAAAAACAAATTAAGAAGTGGAACTATGGCAAGCAGTACTCTCGGTGTAGGCCAAACTCTCAGAACCATTGATACAAGTGCAAGTACTACAAGCGATATCAAAAATAGTATATAATTAAACACTATACCAGACAGCGGATACAGATACTTAGGTACATATACCTTTTTAATCATACCTTCATTCTGCCTTATTGACTTAAGTGCTGTAGTTGTAGACTGTGAGAACAATGTATATATAAGTCTTCCCGACAAAATATAGACAGGAAACTCTCTCCCATGATGTCCAAGCAATGTACCAAATACTATTGTAAGCACTATCATTGTGAGCAAAGGCTCAACCATCGACCATACAACACCGAGATAGGAGCGTCTGTATTTCAGCTTGATTCCCTTTCTTACCAGCTCAATGAACAGATTACTGTACTGTTTAAATTCCTTTATCTTTGCTCCCATTACATAACCTCTCGCAAAATCTCTATTGTATGATGTAAGCCATCAGTCATATCATACATAGATGTCCATCCCAGAGCCTTAAGCTTAGTGGTGTCAAGAACAGCCTTGGTAGCCTTGGAATATCCTGCTGCCTCAACAGCATCAGGAAGTTCAAAAACAACCTTTTTATCAGCATAATCAGCTATAACCTTAGCTATATCTCTTAACAATACATCCGACTCCTTAGATACAATATTATACGCACAGCCCTGCTCTCCATCAATCGTAATCTTAACTATCGCTGTTACAGCATCGGCAACATAGCTATATGAAAATAGCTGCGTACCCTCACTCTTTAACACAATATCCTCACGCTTTACACCCTTAAGTATAAACTGTGACAATGCCTTAGTATCTGAAAGAAGCATTGATGGTCCATATACACGGGATAATCTAGGGATAATAACAGGTAATCCCTCCTGCTTCTCATATGCCCTGCACAACGCCTCTCCTGTACGCTTACTCTCCGGATATCCTGCCCGAAGTGTATTACAATCTATATATCCAAGGTAATCCTCTGAAAATGCATCTACATCCCCTCTGTTTTCTCCATATATCTCAACAGATGATAAAAATACAAATCTCTCACAGTTCTTTTTTGCAGCAAGAGCCAGCATATTATTAGTACCTATTACATTCGCAGATATTGTACCTATAGGATCGCTCGCATACGCAACAGGGTGTGTGTTGCTCGCCGCATGTATCATATATGATATGTCAATATCTGACCATACCGTATCATCCGCCGGAGCATTTATATCCCAGCATACTGCATGAAACAGTTTATTACCTATATATGGAGCGAAGCGGGTGCTTATCTTCGCCTCGCTTCTTCCTATTACATATATATCCGTATTCTGGTTATAGTTTGCATTTCTATACATAATTGTGTCAACAAGAAAGCTTCCTATCATTCCTGTTCCACCAGATATCACAACAGACTTACCCGATAACTTATCCCAGCCAGCCGGATACTCTGCTGTCCTTTTTATATCTTCCATGTATAACTTACTGTCATATAACTTCATATTACTTACCTCTTACTTTAACCATTTATCCTTCTCTGCAGTGAGATAACCCTTAAATATCTCAAGGTCATCCTTAGTTGTGAGCTTAAGATTCTTGTCAGAGCCTTTTGCAAAGTAAAGTCTCTCACCTAACTCAACCATCATAGTATTGGTATATGACGAACCATATATACCTATCTCCTCGCGAAATGCCTTCTCATATGCCCACACGAGCTTACCATATTTATACGCCTGTGGTGTTGAAACTCGTCTCAATGTCTCACGAGGTATATACTTTGTTGTAGAAATTTCATCATCAATAACAAATATCTGCTCATTATACGGAAGTGAGGTAACCCCATTGCCATATTGATTACACTTATCTATAACATCGTTTAATACTTCATCATCAACAAGTGGTCTTATTCCATCATGTATTATAATATTATCATTCTCATCGCATTTATCAGCCAGATTATCTACACCATTTCTTATTGACTCCTGTGCAGAACCGCCACCTGACACTATCCATTTGAGCTTATCGATATTAAACTGCTTTGCATAAGCCCACAAAATATCATGCCATCCATCAATACATACAACCTCAATCGCATCAATCATCGGATGACGCTGGAAACTCTCCAATGTATAAACGATAACCGGTTTATCATATACATTAATAAACTGCTTAGGTATATCCTGTCCCATTCTGTGGCCTGAGCCACCTGCTATAATTACTGCTATATTCATTATCTTTCTCCTCTATATATTAATATCTATAACTACCACTACTTATTATACTTAGAAAGGGCTGTTCTCTGGTCCTTGTCAACCCCCTCTGAGGTTTCCTTTCTAAACACTATACGGAAAGTCATAAGCATCAGCTTTAAATCCATCCAGTACGAAAACTCCTGTATATATATAAGGTCAAGCTTGAGCTTGTCAATAGGTGTTGTATTGTACTTGCCATATACCTGTGCATAGCCTGTAAGTCCCGCCTTAACCTTAAGTCTGAACCCAAACTCCGGTATAGACTCTGCGTATTTCTCAAATATTTCAGGTCTCTCAGGTCTTGGTCCAACAAGAGACATATGTCCAACAAACACATTGAACAGCTGTGGAAGCTCATCAAGATGCAGATTACGAAGCACCCTTCCAACCGGAGTTACTCTGTCATCATCCTTCTTGGCAAGCTGTGCTCCGCCATCCTCCGCGTCCTGTCTCATACTTCTGAACTTATATATCATGAAACTCTTTCCATCTCTGGTAAGTCTTAGCTGTCTGTAAAAAACAGGTCCCCTGTCATACAGCTTTATGATTAATGCAATGATAAGCATAATAGGTGATGCAATAATAAGGGCAACACCCGAAAACACTATATCTGTCAAACGCTTGATAAATCTCTGATCTAAGTTAAGTCCCTGATTTCTCGATAAAAATATAGGTGTATCAACAAGATATAAATCCTCTGAGCCCTTCATAATAATATCTGTAATTTTCGGAACTACATATGTTCTTATATTGTGTTCGTAGCAATACTTAATTATTACATTTCTGTTCTCAGCTGGAAGGTCATACAAAAACACTCCCTCAAAATCAAGTACATCACTACATATCTTCTCATATCCACGCTGATAATTAAGTATCTCGCATATCTCGTATTTGTCTGTTCTTGTATTAAGCTTTTTAAGGAAGCCTTCCAAAGGATAATTACCATATATAATAATTATTCTTCTTGGTGGGTATACCCTTAGATAAACGTGTCTACATAAATTAACCCATGAGCCTGAAAACAATACCTGACTTGCAGCCATGACAATAATAGGTATCACATTCATATAATCGCTCCACGCTATGCAGACCATAACATATCCAGCCACACCTGCAAAAACAATTGCAAGTAAATGAGAAAGCCACAAATCTACAACTCTCATGTAACTGATTTTATAACCATTAAAGCTCTTGGTTATCAGATATAAAAATACGGCATACATGCCGATAATTGCATAATTTCCTCTCACATAAAATGGGTTATCCGAAAAATAGCAATGATACCAGGTCACGCCAAATGCAATAACCTCAAATAACCATATAGTGAAATTCGATATGACGCTGATTACACGTTTTGTTTGTTCTTCTGCGTACATAAAGTCCTCCTACTATACCACAATAACATACTTAAACTATTAAATTATAATAAGCAGGACATTTTATGTCAATAATAAACTACTTATTAAATAATTCTTTGATTTTAATCACTTTTTTGTTTATTTCTAATTCGTTTTATATTATAATATGTCATATAATTACTTGAATCGGAGGTCAGAGTATGGAAAACATAGATTTCGCTAAAGTTGGATTAAAGATGAAGGAACTCAGAAACGAAAGAGGTATATCTCAGCAGACAATCGCTTCTGATATCGGTGCTACAGTTGCATTTGTAAGTAATATAGAGAATAACAAGGTTAAGATGAACCTTCGTATGGTTATATATTATGCTAACATGTGCAATGTTCCTATTGATGTAATAATCGATGCAGGCCGCAAGAAAAAGCGTTACACTAACAGCGATGCTTTAGATCAGGAGATTATGCAGAAGCTTCAGGATTTCACTCCATCAGAGAAGAAGAAAATTCTTGAGATGTTACAGATTGCCAAGAAGTAAAACAATACATACAATGATTTACAAAGGGGCTGTCATACAATATGACAGCCCCTTTAGATGTTTAATTCTATAAAGCTTTTATTCTATCTATTGCCTTTACTGTATTCTCATAAGTTCCAAATGCAGTCAGTCTGAAATATCCCTCTCCACTTGGTCCGAAGCCTGAGCCTGGAGTACCTACTACATTAGCTTTCTCAAGGAGATAATCAAAGAAGTCCCATGATGTCATGTTGTCAGGTGTCTTAAGCCAGATATATGGAGCATTTACGCCGCCTGATACACTGTAGCCTGCACTCTTAAGACCATCATATATATACTTCGCATTGTTCATATAGTAAGCTATCTGCTCTGCTGTCTGCTTCTTACCTGCATCTGAATATACAGCCTCGCCAGCTGCCTGAACAATATATGGTGCTCCGTTATACTTTGTTCCATGTCTTCTTGCCCATAATGCATTAAGTACAGTTCCATCGGATGACTTAAGTGCCTTAGGAACAACTGTGAATCCAAGTCTTGTTCCTGTAAAGCCTGCATTCTTAGAAAAACTCCTAAGCTCTATTGCACAGGTCTTAGCTCCGTCACACTCATAGATTGTATGTGGTACATCGTCCTCACTGATATATGCCTCATAAGCCGCGTCATATATAATAACTGCCTTTTTCTCATTTGCGTAGTCAACCCACTTCTGCAGCTGAGCCTTTGTTATAGTTGCGCCAGTTGGGTTGTTAGGAAAGCAAAGATATATTATGTCAGGTGTCTCCTCCGGAAGCTCTGGTGCAAAGCCATTTTCTTCCTTACATGGCATGTATATTACATCACTCCAAAGACCTGTCTTTTCATCATATGTTCCTGTTCTTCCTGCCATAACGTTAGAGTCAACATATACAGGATAAACCGGATCACACACTGCTATCTTATTATCAAGAGAAAAAATCTCCTGAATATTACCAGAGTCACACTTAGCTCCATCACTTACAAATATTTCATCTATAGAAATATCAACACCTCTTGCCTGATAATCATTCTTAACTATTGCACTTCTTAAAAATTCATATCCAAGGTCAGGTGCATATCCCTTAAATGTCTCCTGAACACCCATCTCAGAAACTGCCTCATGTAAACGGTCTATAATAGCCGGTGCAAGTGGCTGTGTAACATCGCCAATACCAAGTCTTATAACTTCCTTATCTGGGTTAGCTGCCTGATATTCTCTTACCTTTTTTCCGATTGTTGAGAAGAGATAACTTCCCGGAAGCTTTAAATAATTTTCATTTACCTTAAACATTCTTTATCCTCCTGAATTATTATATTTATATATGTATTACTCCATCATATACTGTATTAGCAGGTCCCGTCATATAAACACAGTTTTTGTCCTCATCCCACCTTATGATAAGGTGTCCTCCCTTTAACCAAACATCTGCCCTTCTATCTGTGCGGTTATTTATTACTCCTGCCACAAGTGCCGCACATGCTCCTGTTCCACACGCCAGAGTTTCTCCTGTTCCGCGCTCCCAGACACGCATTCTTATATGGCTCAAATCCAGTGTCTGAACAAAGCTCACATTAACACGTTCAGGAAATATACTTGCATTCTCTATATATGGTCCCACCTCGTGTAATGGTACACTATCTATATTATCTGTATAGATTATACAATGCGGATTCCCCATTGATACACAGGTTATATGATAGACAGCTCCATGTATTTTTACAGGCTCATCCTTTACTATGCTTACCTTCCTATCAAGAGTTACCGGAATATGCCCCGGCTTAAATATAGGTACTCCCATATTTACTGTTACAGCCTTAACTGTCTCATGTGAAGAGCTGTCTTTGTCTGTTATAAGCTTTAAATACTTAACTCCTGACAGAGTTTCTATAGTCAGTTTTGTCTTATTTGTCAAATGGTGTTCATATACATATTTTCCCACACATCTGATTCCATTTCCACACATCTTAGAGCGTGAACCGTCAGCATTATACATATCCATCATAAAATCTGCTCTCTTTGATGGACATATAAGTATTAAACCATCTGCTCCAACTCCATAATGTCTGTCACTTATACGCCTCGCTATTTCTGGCACATTAGCGGGCATATGGTTCAGGCAGTCAACATAGACATAATCATTACCAAGACCTTCCATCTTTGTAAAATGTAATATCATTCTACTCCCTTTTCCCACTGGATTTTATCACACATCCGGCAGGTTTGCAATTATAAACCATCTTATGAATTATTATATTGTGCTTTTTTCATGTATATACATAAAAAACGGCTGGAGAGGGGAGCTCCAGCCGCTTAGAAGGGGATTTATGGAAAAAATATGTATTACCTTAATGTGTTATACCAAATATAACGAGAACAAGGATGATAGCCACGCAGCCTATAATAAACTTATCTACCTGGGCAATGGTTAAATTAGCTTTATCATACAGCTTTTCCTTTGCAGCTACTACCGCATTTCTTGGTACATATCCATCTTCAGTTTCTTCAACTTCTATCTCAAGATTCTTTTCATCCATCGCTTATCACCTCATTCTCTCTATTTTTTATTACTTTCTTGCAAGATACTTTCTCATATCTATTGCACATGCTACAAGAATAATTAAACCTTTTATTACATACTGTAAGTTAGCGTTGATTGAAAGGAAGTTAAGTGCTACGAATATAATACGAAGCAGGAATACACCCATTACAACACCACTTATTTTACCAGTACCACCTACGAACGATACACCACCGATTACGCAGGCTGCGATTGCATCACACTCATAGTTAAGACCTGTGTTAGCTGTATTTGAACCAATTCTTGCTGCCTCTATGAAACCGGTTATACCATACATAGCACCTGCAAGTGTATGAACCATAATTGTTGTTCTCTCAACATTTACACCAGATACATTTGCAGCCTCTGGATTTGAACCAACAGCGAACATATTCTTACCAAATGTTGTCTTGTTCCAGATGAACCACATTATAATTACAACGACAAGTCCCATCCATACATAGTTAGGAATTTTAACTCCCTTTAATGATACAAAGCTGCCTGTTACAAAGTTCTTATATTTATCTGACAAACCACTGATAGGCTGTCCGTTGTTGCCATTTACCATTACATACATAAGAAGGAGTCCGTATGTAATAAGCTGCGTTGCCAATGTAACGATAAATGGATGCAGTTTAAATTTAGCTACGAAGAAACCATTCACCCAACCGATTACTCCACCGATTACCAATACTGCAAGTATTACTACAGGAATAGGTATGTCAGGAAGATTAGGGAACATCTTTGTTGCGTAGGTTACTGACTGGAGCAATGATGCTGCTACACATGCTGTAAGTCCTACTACACGACCTGCTGAAAGGTCAGTACCCGTAAGTACAATACATCCTGCAATACCACATGCAATAGGCAGGTTGGCTGCCGACAAGCTTATAATATTTACTATGGAAGATGCAGCTAAGAATGCATGATTCTGTACAAATGTATATATGATTGCAATTATCAACAATACATAAAGTGAGTTATTAATTGCCGTTTCCTTCCAGAAGTTTCTTTTATCTTTTTTATCCAGAGCCTTATAGCTCGCCATGCGGTTCTGGACATTTGCAACTATATTCATATCCTTTCACTCCGTTTCTATACATATTTTGCCGCAAGAGCCATAATCTCTTCCTGCGTGGTTGTCTTTGCATCTACTTCGCCAGCCAGCCTTCCGCCTGACATAACAAGTATTCTGTCACATACACCCAGCAGCTCCGGCATCTCAGAAGATACCATGAGTACCACCTTGCCTTTTTTTGCCAAATCAATGATTAACTGGTATATCTCATACTTTGCACCGACATCAATACCTCTTGTAGGCTCATCAAGTAAGAGAACCTCAGGGTCTGTGAGAAGCCATCTTCCAAGGATAACCTTCTGCTGATTACCACCTGATAATGTGCTTATCTTAGTCTCCTGTGTAGGTGTCTTAATATGCATTGCATTGATAGCCCAGTCAGTGTCCTTTACCATAGATTTCTTACTAAGGTATATTCCACCCTTTTTATGGCGTTTCAGGCTGGATATAACTGTATTTTCTCTTATACCAAGTATTCCAAAAATACCTGTAGCACGTCTCTCCTCTGTTAAAAGTCCAAAACCATTTTTGATGGATTCCTGAGCGTTTCTGTTCTTGATAACCTTTCCATCAAGCTTGATGGTACCCTCTTTTCTGGTTGCTATACCGAATATACTCTCAAGCACTTCGGTACGTCCTGAACCATCAAGTCCTGCTAAACCAAGTATCTCGCCTTTTTTAACCTTGAAGGAAACATCCTTTAACTGATTATACTGTCCTGTCAGATGTTCAACCTCAAGTGCCACATCGCCCTGAACATTATCCTTCTCAGGGAATCGGCTTCCTAGCTCACGTCCAACCATCAGCTTTATAATCTGATTCATGTCAAGCTCACTGGCTGGCTTTGTTGCTATCCATTTTCCATCACGCATGATGGTTACGTCGTCCGAAATTCTTAAAATTTCTTCCATTTTATGTGAAATGTATATAATTCCGCAGCCTCTGTCACGAAGCATATTGATAATCTTGAAGAGGTGTTCAACCTCTGTCTCTGTAAGTGATGAAGTTGGCTCATCAAGTACAATTATCTTTGAATGGAACGAAACCGCTTTCGCAATTTCTGCCATCTGCCTCTCTGATACCGGCATGGTTCCCATTATTCTCTTTGGATCTACCTTTATGCCAAGTTCATCAAAAACCTTAATCGTATCATCATACATCTTTTTTTCATTTATCATCATATTAGCGATTTTTGGATATCTGCCTAACCACAGATTGTCCATTACGCTTCTTTTGAGTGCCTGGTTCAATTCCTGATGAACCATTGCAACCCCATTCTCAAGAGCCTGTCTTGAGGTTTTAAAATTGACCTCATTACCCTCGAGCTCTATCTTTCCGGAATCTTTTGAATAGATACCGAAAAGGCATTTCATAAGCGTAGATTTTCCTGCACCGTTTTCTCCCATCAATGCATGCACTGTACCTCTTCGAACAGTAAGTGAAACATGATCAAGAGCCTTGACACCAGGAAATTCTTTGCATATGTCGGTCATTTGAAGTAATACATCATCTGCCATATCTATCTCCTCCATAAGAATATCCTAATGCAAGAACGTGCAGCGGTTTTATGGCCGCTGCCTGTTCCTGTCTGTTGTTATTAATTACTCACCCTTGTACTCTGCATATGGGATGTAAATCTTGTTTGTGCTTGTTGCATCCTTGTTGTAGCTGTCTGTATCAGCCATAAGGTCCTTGCCATTTGCAATGTTAGTTGTAAGTGATGCGATACACTCAGCCATACCATCTGCATCCTGCTTGATTGTACCAATCATCTTGCCATCTGCAATATACTGCTTAGCTGCGTCTGTTGCGTCAACACCAAATACAGGAATTACTGTTGACTTTCCATCGCCAAGGTTATATCCCTTATCGTTAAGAGCTGAGATAACACCCTCTGCCATACCATCATTGTTACATATAACAAGCTCAATCATGTTACCATTAGCCTCACTATACTGTGCAAGGTTTGTTACCATGTAGTTATTAGCTGCAGTTGCACTCCAGTTACCATCAAGGTCAACCTGATAGCAATCGCTGTTTGAAGAATCAAAGTACACAAGATCTGGGAGGTTGTTCTCCTCAAGAATTGCATTTGCATCCTCTACTGCATACTGTGTACGATAGATAGCCTCTACATTACCTTCCTGTCCCTTGAACATAGCATACGAAATCTTTCCGTCACCATTAAGGTCAATTGCATCAAAATTATCTACAATATAGTTACCTATCATCTGTCCCTGCATATGTCCTGCCTCAGGAGCATCTGTACCAACGAATGCAAGCTTGTCATAGCTTGAAAGTACATCTGCATCCTCACCATCTGGAGCAAGTGCTCTGTTGAAGAATACTACTGGGATTCCAGCAGCCTTAGCCTTCTCAATGATAAGACTTGAGGCATCTACTGAACCTGTTGTTACAAGGTTTACAATGAGAAGATTTGTACCCTGGCTGATTGCTGTATCAATCTGCTCATTCTGTGTTGTCTGGTTTGAGTTAGCATCGTAATCCTGATAAGTTACGCCTGCATTCTTAAGCTGTGTGTCAAGTGCTGTTCTTACGCTTGAGATATAAGCATCACTATATGTATAATAGAAAACGCCTACATTCAAGTTGCTGTTTACTGATGTACTTGCATCACTACCTGTCTGATCCTTCTTTCCTGAACCGCTATCGCCACATGCACAAAGTGAAAAGGCCATAACAGTTGCTAAGCAAAGTGCTGCTACCCTTTTTAATTTTCTCATAATTATTTTCCGCGGGATTGTCGTTTTCCCGCTCTCCTTTCCGTATCGGAGTGTTATCTCCTGTGATGTATATATAATACAAAAGAGAGCGAAAAAACAAAATTGAATATTTTATGACAAAGTTATAATATTTTATGATTATTATTTTATAGAAAATATAACTTTCTGAGTCTCTGTATCATACAGATTATCTCTTGTAACAAGAAAAGTATCGGTATATATTTTCTTATCGTTTACTGTTTTTCCCTGATACAGGTTATAGGCATTTTCTATACACAGATAGCCCATTGCAAATGGATTTTGTACTATAAGCCCATCTATATATCCTGTCTCAAGCATATCTATGCAGAATCTGTTACTGTCAAATCCATATACCTGAACTCCGCCAGCACATTCTAAATCTTCTATGGCGTAACCCACACCTAAGGTTGTCCACTCGTTCATTGTAACAATCACGTTTATTTCGGGGTGTTCTGCAAGCATCTCCTTCGTTCCCTGCTTTGCAGAGGTCACATTTGATGAAACATTAATAGCATCTATTATATTTATTCTTTTATCAGCAGAAACAGCATCCCTAAAGCCCTGCTCCCTCAATTGTCCATTGTCTGTGCTTGCATCAAAATTAACTATTCCTACATTTATTACACCAGCATCCAATTCACGAACAGCGTCCCCCAGTTGTATTCCAGCTGTATAGTTATCTGTTCCAACCTCAAGATTTATATTGTCTGTATCTACTCCGCTATCTGCAATTATAACCTTTATTCCCATATTCTGGGCACGATTAACATATACCGCCGCATCCTCAGCAGATATTGCAGACAAAACAATAACGTCAACGCCATCATTTATAGCCTCTTCAATCATACTGATTTGCGTTTTGGAATCCTCCTCATTAGCTGGTGCAGTTGTATAATAATTAATATTAAACTCCTGTGCTGCGGCATCTATTCCATATATAAATTCCTTCCAAAAGCTGGAATCTGATGACTTAGTTATAACAGCTACATCAAGAACATGATTATTATCTGCAGCAGAGGGACTCTTTAGACTTAAAACAGCAAGGCATACTGCAATAATAATTGTTACGGCAAGTGCGGCTGCAAGGGCTATTATTCTTTTTTTATCATTCTTAAGATGTATTTTACACATTATCTGACACCGCCTTCCCGACGTGCTTCCTCCTCGGTAAGCTTGGGAATCTTTACTATTACCTTAGTTCCACAATCAAGCTCACTCTCTATCTTAAGCCCATATTCCTGTCCAAAATATATCTTTAATCTGTCATTAACATTCTTAATTCCAATACCAAACTGGTCTGACTCATCATGTGCTATTATCTTCTGGCACTGTTCCATGGTCATTCCAACTCCGTTATCCTCTATCTGCATAAGTATATGGTCACCGCCATCTATAACTCTTATGTGAATCTCTCCCTCATCATACATTCCCTCAAGTCCGTGTATGATAGAATTTTCCACAATAGGCTGCAGTGTAATTTTATTACAATAATAGTTCAGAAGTTTTTCATCAACTTCAAAATAATATTCAAACTGTCCCTTAAATCTATAGCTCTGTATTACAAGGTAGCTTCTTACATGATCTAACTCCTTCTCAATAGGGATGAGCTCCTTACCTTTGCTTATGCTTATTCTAAATAACTTAGCCAATGCACTTACCATAGCTATTGCTTTTTCTGTGTCCTTCTTCTCACACATCCACTGTATTGAATCAAGCGTATTATACAAAAAATGCGGATTAATCTGGGCCTGCAGTGCCTTAAGCTCCGTCTTTCTTAATGTCTTTTCCTCATCAACTATATGAACCATAAGCTCCTGTATCTTCATTACCATATGGTCAAACGACTCAGATAAGCTCTCTAATTCATACACTCCGTGTACCGGATTATATTGAAATTGCTCTGCATTTTTCTCAAATGCCTTCATAGCAACAGATAACTCCCTTACCGGTCTTGATACACGATTTGACACTATAACAATAAATATTGCAAGTATAATAAGTCCGATAATCGCAAATTCTACTACATTCTTATAAATATCCTTTATTCTCTCATTTATCATCTCGTCAACGTAGCTTATTCCGACAACTTTCCAATCACTCGAAACTATATTATCTATTGCATATATCTTCTTATCATCCATAGTAATGCCATTATGCATTTCCTTTATGCTGTCTAAATTCTCATTTTTTATTCCACTATATATAACCTGTTGTTGAGGATGATAAACAATTTCTCCATTATTGTTTATCACAAAGCAATATCCTCTCTGACCTATACCAACTGAATCTATATAAGACATCATCGTTGTAAATGAAATATCCATGGATATGTAGACTTCTTTGCCATACAGCTTTGAATATCCCCTTTTTCCAGTAGTTATAACCCATGGATAATATCCTGCAAACATATTCTGTACATGTGGTACAGATATGTTATACTCATCAGAGTCAAATAATTCCGGTAAAAAAGACTGATTATTCTTTTGATTATTCTTAATCTCATTACCATTTGTTCCGTAACATAATACTTTGCCATTAAGATCATAAACAGCTACTGAAACAACCGATGATCTTACCTTAACAATCGAAGTAATATAATCCTTTAACTGTGACTCACTGCGACAATCATCTACCCCGCTTATCACCAGTGCCATATCTCTTTCTATGTCATTTAGGTGTATTGTCATTGCATCAGATACAAGAGACACTGCCTGTTCAACGTTAATCTCGGCTGTATCATATAACGCATTCTCATATGACTTTACATATATCGCACATGTAACAAGAATAAAGAATAAAAATATTAATATCATTGCAGATGACAAATATACAGTGAGATGAAATGAACGTTTTTTCTTTATCTTTTTCATTTATACATTTCCCCTCTTCAAATCCTCTCGCATCTTCTTAGGAGATACCCCATAATATTTTTTAAAGCTATAGCTGAAATAATGATTATCAGAAAAGCCACATTCTAAAGCAATCTCAAGTATCTTCTTTGTAGAATACATAATTGCCTCCTTGGCTACCTCCATACGCTTAGCAGTAAGAAGATTTATGAAGCTTTCCCCCTTGCCTTTCTTTATCAGACTACTCAAATAACTCGGAGTAAGGTGCAGCCTGTCACTTATTACTGTGAGACTTAAAGTCTCATCACCGTACTCACTGTCTATAATACTTACAACTTCCTCGCATATAGCTTGTGAATTTGTCTTTCTTTGCTCTACAATAATACGCTTTGCCATCGTAGCAAATTCTTTCAAATCCTCCTTAGAACGTTTCTTCATGATACGAGCCATCTGCTCATCCTTGTTAAATACAGTGTCTACAAGTCTTTCAGCCTCATCTACACTTGTAAAGCCCTTGATAGTCTCGTAAATGGCAACCATAAGCTCGCTGCCTAATAATCCATGATCAAGCTCTCCTTCAAGATATATCTTGTCTATAAATTCACAGAGCTTATCTTCGTCCTCAGTCTTAAGGATACGAAGCAAATCATCTATTGTGTCAGTCACATGTATCTGCTTCTCTGCAATTTTACGCTCATGGTCAGATATATATACTATTCCATTTTTTTCATGCTCCATGTAATCATGTGCATCCACAGCCTCATAGTATGCAAGTCTTGTTCTCGTCAGATCATCATATACATTGCTTACTCCTACCTTTGTATCATATCCAAATATTTTGGCAACAGTCTGACATATTTCCTTAGGAAAAAGTGCCATATATCTCTTTAGCTCACGTTCCATCTGAGCTGCAATGGTTATAATACTGCCATTGGTAAATATACTTATGCTGTGAACATATTTTCCAAGTATTGAATTAACTAAAGTAATATATCTATCGTCTGTAACGTTATTTCCCTCATCATCATAAACATTCACAGTCTGGATTATATAGTGTGTTGGTTCTTCGTGGTTCTTTCTCAGACCATTATCATAGGCACGCTCATCTAAGTCGTTATTATCTTCCATAAGCATTGAATATAAAAACAGCTTACTCCGATACTCAAGGTTCAGCTTATCAAAATCATGAGGACTTCTGTAATGCTTTAGCTCATTAACCCTCGCATCCATCTTTTCGCGTATCTTTAGCATTTCCTCGCGAAGCTCATTAGCGGACACAGGTTTAAGAATATAACTTATTATGTTATACTGAATTGCCTGCTTTGCGTACTCAAAATCATCAAAACCACTTATAAATGCTATGTTCATGGCAGGACTTATCTCTCTTGCACTTCTCGCTAAGTCTATTCCTGACAAAAATGGCATTTTTATATCGGTTAACAGCAAGTCTGGGTTAAGTTTTTCTACAAGCTCAAGTGCCTCCACTCCATTCTCTGCCTCACCAACAACACGAAAGCCTATAGATTCCCAATCAACAGTCTGTACAAGTGCTTCGCGAAGTTCTGCCTCATCATCTGCAATTATCATCGTATACATTATATTCCCACCCCTTAATACAAATCTATTGCACTATGTCATCTATCTTTTTAAGCTCCTCTGCTTTAAATGTAGTATTGTCAAGTGCTTTTATATTATCCAATATCTGTGCTGACTTAGAAGCTCCTATTAACACAGTGGTTACTATTCCATCTCTTAATGTCCATGCAAGTGCCATCTCAGCTAAGGTCTGGCCTCTCTCGGCTGCAATATCATTTAGTGCTCTTATCTGGGAAAGTTTTTCCGCAGTAATCGCATTTTCCTTTAAAAATCTTCCATCAGTTCGTATTCTGCTATCTTCTGGAATACCATTCAGATATCTGTTGGTGAGCATTCCCTGTGCAAGAGGACTAAATGCAATAATTCCCTTGTTAAGCTTAGCTGCCATATCCTTCAATCCATTTTTCTCTATAGTTCTGTCAAATATAGAATAGCGATTCTGATTAATTATAAATGGGCAATGGAGCTCATCTAATTTTTTTGTTGCTTCAAGGAGTGTAGGTCCATCATAATTAGATAAACCAACGTACAAAGCCTTTCCACTGTTTACTGCGTGAGCAAGTGCTCCCATTGTCTCCTCTAATGGTGTATCCTTGTCCATTCTGTGATGATAGAATATATCTACATATTCAAGACCCATTCTCTTTAAGCTCTGATCCAGACTTGCAAGAAGATATTTTCTGCTGCCCCAGTTACCATAAGGGCCATCCCACATCTCGTATCCTGCCTTGGTACTTATAACCATCTCATCACGATAGGGACGGAAATTCTCCTTAAGTATACGTCCAAAGTTAATCTCTGCACTTCCAGGCTCTGGTCCATAGTTATTGGCAAGGTCAAAATGTGTAATTCCATTGTCAAATGCTGTGAAACACATTTCCTTCATATTCTGATATGATGATGTATCGCCAAAATTATGCCATAAACCAAGTGACACGCCTGGCAGCTTCAAGCCACTGTTTCCTGTATTATAATATTTCATTGTATTATATCGTTCTTCTGATGCCTTGTACATAATAAAACCTCCTTAATTCAGGGTAAAATATTTACCAATATTGCAAAATATTTTACTTGATTATAACATCCTTACATTACCAAGGCAACAATTAAATAAAAAAAGAGCCATCAGCCTTAAACTGATGACTCTTAAAACCATCTTATTAATCAACTACATATGGCATAATTGCAACGTGTCTAGCTCTCTTTATAGCTACTGTAAGAGCTCTCTGATGCTTAGCACAGTTACCTGTAATTCTTCTAGGAAGAATCTTGCCTCTCTCAGAGATATATCTCTTAAGCTTATTCACGTCTTTATAGTCAATAACAGAATTCTTGTCTGCACAGAATACGCAAACTTTTTTTCTTCTACGAATTGGTCTTCTCTTCATAGGAGCGTCTGCACGATCGCTCTTCTCTGTCTTATTATAAGCCATTTTATTTACCCTCCATTTTTACTTAAATGGTAAATCGTCCTTCGCAGTATCCGGTATGTTCATAAATCCCTCAGCACTTGCACCGCTTGGTATCGGTCTGCTCTCGCCATAGTTTCCACTTCCTGAAGCAGCCTTGCTCTCAGCAAACTCCTGCTCCTCAACTACTACATCTGTTGTGTATACTTTATTGCCATCCTTGTTAGTGTAGCTTCCTGTCTGGATTCTACCTGTAAGGGCAATCTTAGTACCTTTCTTAAGATATTTTTCAGCGAACTCTCCCTGTCTGCCAAATGCCACACAAGAAATGAAGTCAGCAGTCTGATCATCACCTGCATCTCTTCTCTGAAATCTTCTATCAACAGCTATTGTATATCTTGCTATAGCCATCGGCTCTGCAGCCTGTGTATATCTGACATCCGGATCTCTGGTCAAACGTCCCATTAAAATTACTTTGTTCATATAGTAACCCTCCTATCGAAATTACTCTGCGTCCTGTCTTACGCAAAGATATCTGATAACAGATTCCATGATACGAACATTAGCTTCTATCTGAGCAGGACTGTCAGCATTACCGTCGAACTGGATGAAGTAATAATAGCCTTCTTTCATCTTCTGAATCTCGTAAGCTAATCTCTTCTTACCCCAGTCATCAACGTTAGTAATGGTACCACCAGCCTTCTCGATAATAGCCTTAGCTTTCTCGACTGCTGCTGTTCTGGCATCATCATCAATCTTTGCACTAACAACCAACGCTAATTCATACTTGTTCATGTATTGCACCTCCTTATGGTCTAATGGCCTTCGGCTTAACCGAAAGCAAGGAATATATAAAAAATATATCACAGAGTTAGATATTATCATATAAAGAGATAATTGGCAAGCATTTTTTATCATAATTTGTATATATTTTTCGTTTTATTTTACAATACAATATGTTATAATTTCAACATAATTTATTTGTTATCTGCGTATTTAATATATGGACGAATGAAGAAAAGTGAGGGATAATAATTATGGTAATTGGGGGCCGTGCAAAATTATTATTAGACAATGATTTCACAATACTTGAAGGTGACGATGGTTTTTACGCTCTGTCGGGATATACAAAAAACGAATTTATATCCCTGTGCAAAAACAAATGCAAGAATAACATGCAGGGCATGGATCACCATCTTCTTCTGGAACAGATAGAAAAAAATCCTGACATCAACGAGATGGAATTCCGTATCTACACTAAGAACCATGATTTAAGATGGATAAATGGAAAGTATGAGATTGTAGGATATCAGGAGAATATCCCTATAATTGAGGGATTATTCTGCGACATAACCCACTTCAAGAATCAACAGTATGAAACTTCAGTTATATTAGATAACATCCCTGGTGCAATTGTAAAATACCTTATAAATGATAATCTTGACATCATTGAAGCCAACAGTAAATTCTATGAGCTGTTCGGAACAACTCCCACTGACTATGTAAATGGCTCTATTGCCAGATTTTCCGAGGCAAAGAAAAAGCAGACTATCGAAATAATGAAAAAAAATGCATACGCCCAGAAAGATATAACTCTGGAATATAAAACTCCTAACAAAAAGACAGGGGAAGATGTATGGATTCACTGGGAAGGAAAATATATGGGTATGCGGGATGGTTATCCTGTATATTTAGCTGTATTAATTGACATAACTGACAGGAAACGCCTTGAGAATGAGCTTAGGATTGCCAAGGATTTATATAACTATGCTGACGATTTGATTGAGATGGCAAATAAAGATCCTCTCACAGGTATTGATAACAGAGGTTCGTTCCGTTCTAAAGTAGAAACCTTCAGAAGAAGCAAGTCATGTTCCGACAGCTATGCTCTGCTTATGTTAGATATAGATGGTTTTAAGAATGTAAATGACACTTGCGGTCATCTCTTTGGCGATAAGGTACTATGTCAGGTAACTGCCATTTTAAACGAGCACATAAGCAGCAATCTGCTGATTGGTCGTTTCGGCGGCGACGAATTTCTTATATTTGTAAAACACACCAATTATGACGATCTTTGTGCTCTTGCCAGAGACATCAATACCAAGATATCATGCATTGACGTAGGCAAGGCCGAACATATAAGCGGAAGTATAGGCGGCATCCTGACAACAGATATTATATCTAACTATAACAGGCTGCTACAGACAGCAGACGAAGCACTATATGAGGTTAAAACATCCGGCAAAAATAACTATAATATAAAAACATCATTATCTGTATAAATAAAACATCTAAATACAGACAATATAATATAACATAATTTTTATTAAACTAATAAGGACTTGGCACTAGTTTAAACAACTAATGCCAAGTCTCTTTTTATCTTAATATAAACTATATATTACTCCTATATATTGCTACGATGCCTGTTCAAACTGGCTATTATACAAGTCCGCATAGAAACCATTCTGAGCAATCAGCTCCTCGTGAGTTCCCTTCTCTATTATATCTCCATCCTTTAGAACAAGTATCAGATCTGCATTCTTAATTGTAGACAATCTGTGTGCTATTACAAACGATGTTCTGTTCTCCATAAGTTCATCCATAGCCCTCTGGATAATAAGCTCCGTTCTCGTATCTACTGAACTCGTAGCCTCATCCAATATAAGCATAGGTCTGTCTGCAATCATTGCTCTTGCTATTGTAAGCTGCTGCTTCTGACCCTGAGATAGATTTACCTGATCATTTAATATAGTATCATAACCCTTAGGCAGTGAGCGTATAAACTTGTGAAGCCCTACTGCCTTGCAGGCTGTAGTTATCTTCTCATCACTTACACCCTCTGCACAATATACAAGGTTTTCTCTTACAGTACCCTCAAACAGCCATGTATCCTGCAATACCATACAGAACTGATTATGAACCTCTTCTCTCGTCATATCATGTATAGATACTCCGTCAATCTTGATATCGCCCTCATTCAATTCATGAAATCTCATAAGAAGATTTACCATAGTCGTCTTGCCAGCTCCTGTAGGTCCAACGATAGCTACCTTCTGTCCCGGCTTTGCAACTGCTGAAAAATCATTGATTATTATCTTGCCAGTTCCCTCATAACCAAACTTAACATGTTCAAAGCTGACCTCACCCTTAGTTTCAGCAAGCTTCTTCTCTTTGTTGCTCTCATCTTCCATCTCAGCTGCCTCAAGGAACTCAAATACACGCTCTCCTGCCGCTGCGGCTGACTGAAGTGCCTGTGCCGCCTGTGCAATCTGGTTTAAAGGCTGTGTAAAGTATCTTACATACATCATAAATGCCACAATAACACCGAATGTTATCTTATCATTCATTGCAAGCATCGCGCCAACTATACACACTGCTACATAACCGAAGTTACCTATAAATCCCATAAGCGGCATCATAAGTCCTGAGAGACACTGAGCCTTAAATGCACTGTCTCTTAAGTTCTCATTCATCTTATCAAAGGCATTCTTAGCATTTTCCTCACCATTATACGCCTTTACAACTGTGTGACCTGCATATATCTCTTCAACATGTCCGTTTATCTCTCCAAGATGCATCTGCTGTCTTGCAAAGTACTTCTGCGACTTTCCCATTATAACCATCATAAGACCAAAACCGATAAATGTTGCAAGTATAGCAGTAATAGTCATTATAACATCCGTTTTTATCATCATTATAAGAGAACCAACAAGCAAGGTTATCGCTGTTACAAGATTACCCATGCTCTGGTTAAATGACTGTGCTATAGTATCAACATCATTCGTTACTCTTGATAAAACATCACCGGTGGAAGTCTTATTGTAATACCACATAGGCAGTTTATTTATCTTCACGGATATTCCTGTACGAAGTCCCTTAGATATACGTTGTGTAACAATTGCCATAATAAGGTTCTGCACCAATGAAAGTACCGCACTTATGGCATAATAAGCGACAAGTGTAAATCCAATCACCTTTACAGCATCCATATCTATACCTGTCATTATTCCCTTTGTTATAAGGTCTGTAAGCTCCGAAAGCTTATCTGGACCTAACAGAGTAAGAACCGTTCCTATAGCCGCACATACAACAGCGATTATCATAGCTATCCAGTAACTTCTGCTATAATTCAATAGCTTACCCCATGTTTTCTTAAAATTCTTAGGCTTTTCTGCTGGCATTCTTCCTCGTCCGCCCATAGGGCCTCTGCGTCTGGCAGGTTGTTTCATGCTTCCGATTTCATATTCCTTTTCTTCCATTACGCAAGCTCCTCCTTTGATAACTGAGAATAAGCAATCTGTCTATAAACCTCACAATTTTGCATAAGCTCATCATGTGTTCCTATTCCAACCATCTCACCCTCATCCAAAACGATTATCTTATCAGCATCTCTTATTGTTCCAATTCGCTGGGCAACAATTATCTTAGTCGCATCCTTGCAATCCTTCTTTAATGCATTTCTTAGAACATTATCCGTTCTATAGTCAAGTGCTGAAAATGAATCATCAAAAATAAATATCTCCGGCTTTCTACATATAGCTCTCGCTATCGATAATCTCTGTTTCTGACCTCCTGAGAAATTAGAGCCGCCCTGTGCCACAAAGCCCTGATAGCCAACTCCGTCCTTCTCGACAAACTCCTTTGCCTGAGCTGTTCTTATGGCTGTTTCTATATCTCCGTGGAATTTTTTGCCTCTTCCATCATCTCCGTAAGCTACATTATCTGATATCGTACCTGAAAACAGTATTGCCTTCTGTGATACATATCCTATCTTATTATGCAAACTCTTCTGTGTGTACTCTCTGACATTTACACCATCTACAAGAACTTCACCTGCTGTCACATCATAAAATCTTGGTATAAGATTAATAAGTGTGCTCTTACCACAGCCTGTAGCACCTATAAATGCGACTGTCTCGCCCGGTTTAGCCGTAAATGATATATCCGTGAGCACATCCTCCTCAGCATCAGGATATCTGAATGATACGTTATTAAAGCACACCTCACCTCTTATACCCTTCTCGCCTTCTGTTTTCGTTCCATCAACGATAGTAGTTTTAGTGTCAAGAACCTCAAGTATACGCTTAGCTGCAACAGAAGCCCTAGGGAGCATGACAAATATCATTACAAGCATCATAAATGCCATTACAACCTGCATAGCATAAGAGGAGAACACCACCATGTCCGAGAATAAACCAAGCTTATCTGTCAACGCTGCCTCATTTATAAGCACTGCACCTACCCAGTATATTGCAAGTGATAATCCATTCATCACAAGCATGATTCCCGGCATAAGGCTTGCCATCACCTTAGATGTATACAAATGTGTGTCTGTGAGTGTCGTATTTACCTCCTCAAACTTTGCTTCCTGATATTCCTCAGCATTATATGCACGAACAACATTTATACCAGATAAATTTTCCCTTGTAACTCTGTTTAAATCATCTGTCAATGACTGAAGCTTTTTAAATTTAGGAAGTGCCAGACCTACTGCTGTACCAACTACAATGAGGAGCACTACAACAGCGACACCTGTTGACATTGTCCACTGCCAGCTCTTATCTGCAATCTTCAGAATCGCCCAAACAGCCATTATAGGTGCCTTTATCATTACCTGCAATCCCATAACAATAAGCATTTGAACCTGTGTAACATCATTAGTTGAACGTGTTATAAGGCTGGCTGTGGAGAATCGTCCTATCTCTTCCATTGAAAATGACTGAACCTTATCAAATAATTTACCTCTTATTGCAGCACTGAAATTAGATGCTATTCTTGAGGCACATATGGCAACAAATACCGCAGATAACAGACTTCCAAATGCACATAAAAGCATCTTTCCACCTGCAGCAAGTATGTCATTCATCTCGCTGCCTTCAACTGTAACTAAAGCAGTTATCTCCTTCATATAATCAGGCAGCTTTAAATCAAGCCAGACCTGTACAACGACAAACGCAAGACTTATGCCCGCTAATATCCATTCCTTTTTTCCAAAATTTTTAAATATCTTTGCCATTACAACTCCTCTTTCTGAATCATTATTTTCAAAACCGCATTTGTTAATCTATCACAACTATATGTATAAATTGTGAACAAATGAAAAAATTGTTTAAAATTCAACAATTTTTCAAATTATTTTGATTGTAAAACATTTATAAACATTATATAATCATTAATACTTGATTTTAAACAACGGATAAAAAGGAGAAAGTTTAATGAAAAAATTCCTTAAAAAGTACTCCCACGCATGGGTATTGTCTTACATTCTCATATATATGCCCTGGTTCATGTGGTTAGAGAATCACGTTACTACAGATTTTCATGTCATACACATGAGCATAGATGACAAGATACCTTTTTGTGAGTATTTTATAATACCATATTTTTTATGGTTTCTGTTCGTCCCTGCTGTTATGATATATGAGTTTTTCTACTCAAAGCACGAATTTTATCAGGCATGTATATTCTTATTCAGCGGAATGACTATATTTCTTATAATATGCACAGTATGGCCAAACGGACTTAATCTCAGACAAGATATATCCTACAGAGATAACATATGTGCCAACCTTGTAAAAATGTTAAGAGATACCGACACAAGCACAAATGTATTTCCAAGTATACATGTATTTAATACACTTGGGTGCCTTATAGCTCTATATAAGAGCAAAGGAATGAAACGACACTATGTAATTAAAGCTTTGGCAGCTATCTTATCTGTACTTATTATTCTGTCAACAGTATTTTTACAGCAGCATTCCACAGCGGATGTTATAGGAGGTTTCGTACTTGCTGCCATCTTATATATAATTGTATATGTTCCAAATTGGTCAAAAAATAAGAGCATCTCCTCATAGGAGATGCTCTTAAATTATCTAGTTAAATCCAAATAGCTTCTGCATCAAACGATATCCTGTTGTAGATGCCCATCTTCCAAACGCTGTAGGAAGATTCATCCAAATTCCAAATATCGTACGCCTAAGCTCATGGTATAGTTTCTTATCAGTATCCTTTAAATATTTCCACAATGCCTTCTTCTTGGCAAACAATTCCTTGTCCTTAGATACAATACACATAACAGATGCAACACACATCATCATGTCCAAATACTGTCTCAGGAATTTATATAGCTGCCTGTTCTCCGGCTTATTTTTACTGAAGAAGTCTATAAGTGTTTTATTAACCGTAATCTGCTGGTCAATACGCTTAATCATAGTCTGCTCATTTACAGACTGACCTTCTCTTCCTATATAGTAATGATACAAATCTGCATTTATATACATAAGCTTCCTGACATGTATCATAGGCTCAAACAAGAATATATTGTCAACATAGAATGTATGCTTCGGAAGCTCCAAGCCACAATCCTTTAACAACTGTGTTCTATAAATAACGGAATGCATAAGTACATACTGCCATTTGTTGAAATGTATTCTACAGGTATCCCAGCTTATTATACGATTGGCAGGAAGAGCGTGACGATAACGCATAACTCTCTTGTATCTTCTGTCAACCTTGTCGTAAACATAGTTTGCAAGAAGCAAATCAAGCTCATGCTTTTCTACGACAACCTTCTTAAGAATCTTCAGAATCTTCTTATATGCCTCGGCATCAAGCCAGTCATCGCTGTCAACAACCTTAAAATATACTCCACTTGCATGTGCAATTCCACAATTAACAGCATCTCCATGTCCACCATTTTCCTTATGAAGAGCCTTTACTATTCCCGGGTATTTCTTCTCATACTCATCTGCAATAGCAGCAGTGTCATCTGTAGAGCCATCATCAACAATTAATATCTCTACATCTTCACCACCCAAAAGTGCACTCTCAATACACTTTTTCATGTAATTCTGTGAATTGTAACAAGGTATTGCTATAGTTAATATCTTCATTCTGACTACTTAATCACTTTTATCCAACCTTCTGGAGCTTCGATACGTCCCATCTGAATACCTGTCAATGTATCATACAGCTTCTTTGTAACAGGGCCCATCTCGTCCATTCCGCTTGGGAAGCAGATTTCCTTTCCATGGTCTACTATCTTTCCAACAGGTGAAATAACGGCTGCTGTACCACACAGACCACACTCTGCAAAATCCTTCACCTCGTCAAAATATACCTCTCTGTGCTCTACAGTCATACCAAGATACTTCTCAGCAACAACCATAAGAGAACGACGTGTTATAGATGGAAGTATACTGTCAGACTTAGGAGTAACAAGCTTGCCATCCTTTGTAACAAAGATAAAGTTTGCTCCACCTGTCTCCTCAACCTTAGTTCTTGTTGCAGCATCAAGATACATATTCTCTGCATAGCCCTGCTTATGAGCATCTACAATTGGATGTAAGCTCATGGCATAGTTAAGACCTGCCTTGATATGACCTGTTCCATGTGGTGCTGCTCTATCAAAATCAGATACTCTGATTACGATTGGCTTAGCTCCACCCTTGAAGTAAGGACCTACAGGTGTACAGAATACTCTGAACTGATACTCCTCTGCCGGCTTAACACCTATAACTGCATTGCTGCCAAACATATATGGTCTAATGTAAAGAGTTGCACCTGAACCATAAGGAGGAACATAATCAGCATTAGCCTCAACAACCTTAACGATTGCATCAACCCACTTATCCTCTGGATATACAGGCATCTCAAGCCTCTTACATGTCTCTGCCATTCTCTGTGCATTTAAGTCAGGACGGAAGCACACAATATGTCCATCCTCTGTAGTGTATGCCTTAAGACCTTCAAAGCAAGTCTGTGCATACTGCAATACACAAGCACACTCGCTGATGGTTACAGTAGCATCATCTGTCAAAACGCCATCATCCCATGCACCATTCTTGTAATTAGATACAAATCTCTTGTCAGTCTGGATATAACCAAATCCAATATTAGACCAGTCAATATTCTTACTCATCTCTCATACTCCCTTTCACTGGTTTTATCAACATATATTCCCATTGTACCACGCAAACACAATTATGCAAGAAAAAACTTTTTTCTACCTTTTTCTATGCTCTTAAAGCTATTGCTTCTATCTCAATTAGTACATCCTTAGGAAGTCTTGCAACCTCAACACATGAACGAGCCGGGCAGTTCTCCTTAAAAAATGTTGCATAAACCTCATTTACAGCAGCAAAATCATCCATATTCTTGATAAATACGGTAGTCTTAACGACCGAGTCAGCACTAGAGCCTGCCTCATTAAGGAGTGCAATAAGATTACCGATTGCCTGACGTGCCTGTGCCTTTATATCACCAGTCTCAAGCTCTCCAGTCTCCGGAATAATAGGTATCATACCTGATGTATAAATCATATCTCCCACAGCAATAGCCTGTGAATATGGTCCTATAGCAGCAGGTGCCTTTGGTGTACTTATAACTGTTTTCATAATATATTCCTCCTGAAATCATATAATTATTTTTGACTGTTAGTCGTCAAATTAATCCTCTGTTATCTCTATAGTTTTTTCTTTTATTACAATCTTTCCCTCTTTTAACAGATGTCCTATCGCACGCTTAAATGCATTTTTGCTTAGTCCAAACTCACGCTTAATAATATCCTTATCTGCCTTATCAGTAAACGGAAGAACTCCGTGATAGCTCTTTATTATGTCATAAACCATCTCGCTGTCCTCATTTAACTGTTTATATGCAAGTGCACGAATAGCCAGATCTACCTTGCCATCCTCACGAACTTTAACAATTCTTCCACTTACCTCGTCGCCAACCATAACCTTTCCGTATAGCTCGCTCTCATGTATAAGTCCTGAATACTTATCGTCTATTGCGACAAATGCACCAAGGCCTTTCTTATATTCATATACAATTCCCGTAAATGACTGTCCCTCCTCATATCCGGAAATAGGCTCTAGGTATCCATACAACTTCATTGAAACGCACAATCTTCCAGACTTGTCCGCATACATTCTGACAAGGTACTGTTTTCCCTCAGTAACCTTGGCAGTCTGTTCCTTAAATGGAAGAAGTATATCCTTCTCCAAGCCCCAATCCATAAATGCACCTATAGAAGTCACGCTCTTAACTGTAAGTCTCTTTATCTCTCCCATAGTTATGTATGGCTTATTTGTTGTAGCAATCAGTCTATCCTGTGAATCCCTATAAATAAATACATTAAGCATTGCACCTGCCTTTACGCCCTCAGGCACCTGTTTTCTAGGCAGAAGGACTGTATCTGCTGTCTTACTGTCTTCATCTCCAAGGTATATTCCATGCTCCTTTGAGCGAATTACCTTAAGTGTATTCCACGCTCCTATATTCATTATTATTATCCTTTCTACTTATAAAAAACAACCTCGCTACATTATAGGCTTTGTAACGAGGATATTGTAATCTTTATTTTTTACGCTTTGCGTCCTTATTAAGTTTCAAAACCTTAGTCCTGATATATTCTGCCTCTGACTCTGTGGCTTTATCAAATCCACGTTCCACAAGCTTCTCAGCGGAATTATTTAACGAAAAAACAGACATACCCTTCTCGTTGATATGCTCCTTATATCCATTAAATACATCTATTACAACATATATATCCTTAGTACGCTTATCTGGTGATGGTATAACATTTCTTATGCACCAATCCCATACTGTCGCTCCCTTGACAGGTGCTTCAACAGTATCACTGCTTACTTTCTTTATATACATGCTCTCTGTTTCACATATAGCCCAAGGCACCACATATATAATGCTACTCATAATAACCCTCCATCTTATGTAGTCAAGCCAGATATTATCTGCCTCGAATAGCATAACCGAAATCCATATAAAATACTCATATTTTCATTTTTATCTTATTTTATACAGATGTTGATAACATGTGAAATAATATAGCATTTCTATAGGTTTGTCAAATATTTAATTTTTTTCATATTTTTAAAAAAAGTGCTTGCATTTTTTTTTGCTTCTGTTATAATAATGACTTGTGAGTGATGGGCTATCGCCAAATGGTAAGGCACTGGACTCTGACTCCAGCATTTCAAGGTTCGAATCCTTGTAGCCCAGCTTTTTAATACCGCAGGTTGCGGTATTTTTTTTGCTCTTTTTATCATCTCCAACATTCTTCACATTTATTATTTTTACACAAACAAAAAGCACAATAGCTTAAGATACCTTCGTATCAAAGTCATTGTGCTTATGTAATGCGGCTGAGAAGATTCGAACTCCCGACACCTTGGTCCGTAGCCAAGTGCTCTATCCAGCTGAGCTACAACCGCATATTAAGTTGTTATCCAAGTCTCATACGAATATAAGATTTGCAACATTGGTTATTGTACGATATTAACATTGCTTTGTCAAGAGTATTTTTCACATAATTAGCAGTTATAAATTAGGTTATAAATTAGCAGTATATAGTATCATAATATAGTCAGTGTTTCTATGCAGAGACCGCTTCCGCTTAATTGCTCCGAGCAGCAGCACTAAATTCGTGCTTCGCACTCATTAAGTGCTGGCTGTCGCAAATGTCCCTGCATAGAAACACTGACTATATTATGATACATTTCAGTAATTAACCAGCTAACTATTAGTGCATCAGCCTGACATCTGAAATATTTTTCGCACACAGTGTTATTATATAATCATCATACTTAAAGCTCAGGTATTGATATGGTTTGTCTTTAAGGTGTGTCGTAATTCCTGTTATATCATCACAATTATTATTACTGCAATTATTATATCTGTAATTATTATGTTCGCTGTTACAATCTATGCTTGTTTTCGACATATCAAAAACATCTATTTCAAACGAGTTTAGTGGTACACTTATTCCCGCTCCAGTAAGCTTAAGGTAGCTCTCCTTCATTGTCCATATCATGCAGAACCTGTCTGGCGCTTTTTTATCATCTCCGGTTATATATAAATATTCATCCGCAGTGAAGCATCTCTTAGCAACTGCAATATCCTTTTTTTGCATACCGTCCTTGTGTATACGCTCTATATCAATACCCAAAGGACTGTCTCCATATGCCATCACAACATATTCTCCCGAATGTGACAGATTATAGTTAAAGTCCTCATATCCACATATATATGGCTTACCGCTTTCTCCCTCCGATATATGTATATCGTCAGGTAACAATTTAAGCTTTTCTTCTACTATTTCTTCTAGCAAGAGTCCTGCCGCAACAGATGTAACAGCAACTTCCCTGTTATTGTAGCGGGCGGTCTTAACTCTTCGGTCAGCATGGAGTTTTGCAAGCAGATTCTCATAGTTCTTACTAATATATTCCCTGTCTATTTTTCTGATATAGATATATGTGTCACTCATGGACAATCTCCTTTATATAACTACGGGCTGCCATGACACAATACACACGACAGCCCGTTATTATAATCTCTGTAATTATATTATAGATATACCACAGCTTAATTATACTACAGCTTAGTTGTCCTCAAGCTCTGCTAAAATCTTGAATAATATACCGATTTCCTTTTCTTTTGCAGCATCAAGATATGTCTTAAATCTTACTGATGACTCTATCTCTCCTGTTATAGAAATACGAACAAGAAGATTTCTTGCAGTAAGCATATTAACTACAACTGTATGATACTCATCAAGTGTCTCCTGATTGTACTTTAAGAATCCATGATTCATAAGATACTTAATTCTCTCATACATAAGCACCTTGTGGTCATACATTACATGAAGTGCTCTGATATCGAAATCAGGCTCCTCAGCATGAAGCTGCTTGTCAATCTGCGAAAGAACCTTGTCATATACCTTAATTCCAAATGTTGTATCATTAAAACGATTACGAAGCATACGGAAATGATTCTTTGTATCCTGTGAGTTCAGATACTCTCTTAAGTTCTCCTTAACAAGCTCTATATCAAGCTCATATGTAGGATGCTCTGTATTCTTCATTACTACATAAAGTCCACGTCCACCCTTATGATCATCCTTAAATACATGGTCATCCTGCTCAGTTATTACCTCATATCCTCTCTCAAGGTCTGAGAATGATACTGTGTTATATGAGTAGTGATCCTGGAATGTGAAGTCTCCAACATAGAATACTTCCTCATCTCTGTTATAACCATAGATAAATAACTCATGTGGGAACTTATAATCAACCTCTGCGTCACAGAGAATCTTAGCCTCATCAAATACACCATATACATAACCATTCAAGTCTATTGTCTTAATTATGAAATCTATGATGTTGCCACAATAGCTCTCAATCTGTGCCTTTGTAAGCAATGAGAAAATAAGATATGGACACTGCTTAAGCGAGCTGCTTCCCGGCATCATATCCATGAGAAGCATATCATCTCCTGTGAATATCTCCTGAATATTATAGCATCTTAACTGTATGTAGTTACTAAATATCCACTTCTTAGCGTTCTCGTCATCTGACAATATAGAAAATAATGTGGCATGCCACTGCCATGATGTAATCATCGGGTAAGTTACAGGTAATTTTTTCATATCAGCCATCTTTTATTCCTCCAATACTTCTATGCTAATTTCTCTGCTACAGTAGCAGCAAGGTCTCCAAATGTATCATAGCCAGACAATGCCAACTCATAATCTGTAAATGAAACATCGAACTTGCTCTCAGCAGCAACAATCAGTCTTATCAAGGATACTGAATTAACCCCGTATTCATTGGTGATTGAAGCGCTCATATTAATATCGCCAATCTCCGGCATTACATCATGTATTACTTCTTCAAGTTTCTTCACAATCTGTTCTTTTTCCATTAGATGTACCCCCTGAAAATATTTTTATAACCATTTAATATTTTACTATTATATGGTAAGAAAATCAAGGAAAAAGAAAAAGACAGATACTGCATCTGTCCATTGACATATGCAATATCTGTCTTATATCTGCTTTATATCGGATAAGCCTAGTTGTACTTAACTGTGTTAAGCTTAACGCCAGGTCCCATTGTAGATGCGATAACTACGCTTCTTAAATACTGTCCCTTTGCAGCTGATGGCTTAGCCTTTACAATAGCATCTATTAAAGTCTGGAAGTTGTCTGCTAACTGCTCCTCTGAGAAAGAAGCCTTTCCAATTGGCACATGGATAATATTTGACTTATCAAGTCTGTACTCGATCTTACCAGCCTTAATATCGTTGATAGCCTTTGTTACGTCCATTGTTACTGTACCAGCCTTAGGGTTTGGCATTAAGCCCTTAGGTCCAAGTACACGACCAAGACGTCCTACAACACCCATCATATCAGGTGTAGCAACAACAACATCAAAGTCTAACCAACCATCGTTCTGAATCTTTGGTACGAGCTCATCGCCACCTGCATAATCTGCACCAGCAGCTAATGCTTCGTCTACCTTATCTCCCTTAGCGAAAACAAGAACCTTAACAGTCTTACCTGTTCCGTGTGGAAGAACTACAGCTCCACGAACCTGCTGATCTGCGTGACGTCCATCAACACCAAGTCTGAAATGAGCCTCGATTGTCTCATCAAACTTTGCACTTGCTGACTTCTTTACAAGAGATACAGCCTCTTCTAAGTCATAAACACTTGATTTTTCAATAAGCTTTGCAGCTTCTACATATCTTTTACCTTTTTTCATTTATAAAAAAACCTCCTGTGGTATTATCGGGAGCGACCCTCCCACTGTCTTTCTACTCTTCTACTTCGATTCCCATTGAACGAGCTGTACCAGCTATCATGCTCATAGCAGCCTCAAGTGATGCTGCATTTAAGTCTGGCATCTTAAGCTCGGCAATTTCCTGAACCTTAGCCTTAGAAATCTTTGCAACCTTTGTCTTGTTAGGTACAGCAGATGCAGTCTTAAGGCCGCACGCCTTCTTAAGCAATACTGCTGCTGGTGGAGTCTTTGTTACAAAGCTAAAACTCTTATCTGCATAAACTGTGATTACAACAGGGATAATCATATCTCCCTGATCAGCAGTTCTTGCGTTAAACTCTTTTGTGAACTGTACAATGTTTACACCGTGCTGTCCAAGTGCAGGACCAACAGGTGGTGCAGGAGTTGCCTTTCCCGCAGGTATCTGTAATTTAATGTATCCTTCTACTTTTTTCGCCATTATAGCGTACCTCCTAAAAATATTGTGGTATAACGGGGGATACCCTTCCACTTATTTTCCATAAATATCTTGTATGGATTGTCTCTTAAATCTTCTGGATATCAGCAAATCCGATTTCAACAGAAGTAGCTCGTCCGAATATATCAACTTCGATGGTAACTGTCTGCTTGCCGTCGTTGATAGACTTAATCGCTCCGCTGTTACCTTCCCAAGCTCCGGTAACAACCTTAATCATATCCCCAACCTCGACATCGATGTGTACCTCATTAACGTTGATACCTAATGTCTGCATCTCGCTCTCTGTAAGAGGAACTGGCTTAGATTCCGGACCAACAAAGCCTGTGACACCCCTTGTATTACGAACAACGTACCATGTAACATCATTCATATACATGTTAATCAACACGTAACCAGGAAACAGCTTTCTGGAAACAGGCTTCTTAACTCCATTCTTGACCTCAAGAACCTCCTGTACAGGAACTGTAACTTCAAGGATCTGATCCTGAAGCTTTCTGTTCTCAATCGTCTTTTCGATATCATTCTTTACTTTGTTCTCATAACCTGAGTAGGTATGTGCCACATACCATTTTGCTTCATTGCTGGAAGGAATCTTCTCTCCACCTGCAACGCGGTTTGTAGCATTAGTTTCTTGCATTTCTGACATACCTTCACCTACCTAACCAATAATGTTGGACAAGCCAAGCTGTAACACATAATCAATTCCTGCAATTAAAAATCCAAGAATAACAGCAACTATGATTACAACAACTGACTGTCTTCCCAGTGACGCCTTGGTCGGCCATACAATCTTACCGAACTCAGCCTTCAAGCCCTGGAACCAGCTCCTCTTAAGAGCAGGTGATGATGTCTCACTGTTCTTTGACATATACTTACTCCCTTTACACCCCACATCCACTAAGACTGTGGGTTTCCATGCGTTCTGCACTAAATAGTGTAACAGAACTTACTTTGTTTCCTTATGCATTGTATGCGCCTTACAGAACTTACAATATTTCTTTGTTTCCATTCTGTCCGGATGTGTTTTCTTATCCTTTGTCATATTGTAATTACGCTGTTTACAATCCTGACATGCCAATGTTATCTTAACACGCACAACTATCCACCTCCATTTTTATTTTTACCGATTTTAAGGCATAAAAAAAAGACCTTACTTCCATCGCAAGGTATAGAATAACAAATGGATGTCATAAAGTCAAGTAAAAATATATATTTTTGCTGTCAAAATAAGCATTTGCCATATGGACACCACAATAAATATATACTATAATTTACATATATATGTCAAATATAAAATACGATTATTTTAATCTTACAATCACTTATAATCGTATATATTATATAGGAAGGAGGATTTCATATGCATATTGATGGAAATATATACAACTATCTTAATACTGCTCTAACACCTAAAAGGCGAAATACAACCCACAAATCCTCCGAGTTAAAAGATGTATATAACAGTATGGTACGCTACAATAAGAACTCACCTCTGTATCTGATACCTATCACAAATGCTAATCAGGAATACATGATTAACATAAAAGAGGCTGCATTAACCCTTAAGGATGTGACAGACAGCTTTGCCTCAAAAACAAGTGAGCTGTACTCCAAAAAGCTTTTACACTCAGATAATGATGAAGCAATATCAGGAACTTTAGGAAAAGGATACTCCGGACAGCTTCCTGACTCATTATCCATTACTCTTAATCAGCTTGCATCCGAGCAGATTAACACAGGAAATTATATGCGCTCTAACGGAAGAAGCTTTACTCCAGGGACATACAGCTTTAGCATCTCAACCCTTCAGGGAATCTCCAGATTTTCTGTCACCGTAGATAGTGACGATACAAACCGAGATGTTCAAAGTAAGCTTATGCAATATATAAATAACAGGAGCTTAGATGTCACCGCTTCTGTAATTACAGAAGGTGATAACAGCACTCTCATGCTCTCATCAACAGACACAGGTGTGCCAGCAACAGATGATGGTTTATATTTTTCTGTAACGGAAAATGACAAAAAAAATTTTATTGACATACTTGGAATTGATATTGTAACAAAAGAGCCAGCCAACTCTGTATTTTATATCAATGATGAGCTTCATACTGCAAACTCAAACCATATATCAATTAATCAGACAATTGAACTTGACTTTCATAACACAGCTGCCACTCCAGTGACAATAAGCTTTGTTCCTGACTCTGATATTGCAATGCAGCAAATTGATATGTTTGTCGATGCATACAACTCTCTAATTGAACTCTCTGATATAGAAGAACAAACCAATGTAGGAAGCAGAAATCTATTTAAAGATATATCAGGAATCGTCAATAATCATCGTGATGAGCTTGAATCAGCAGGTCTTATTATAAACAATGACAATAGTATCAAAAAAGATGACACCCTTCTTATAGAGAGCATAAAAAACGGAAGTCTCTCAACATTATTTAAGGATATGTCATCTCTTCACAGCGACATAGAATCAGCCACCAATCGTATGGCTCTTGATCCTATGGCTTACATCAACAAATTATTAGTAACCTATCCTAACACCAATAACAAGTTTAATGCAGCATATAATCAGTCTTTATATAGCGGACTTATGTTCAATAATTATGTATAGCCTGCTTATGATTAACTTAGTGTAAATTCCATCCTCCAGACAAATCGGTTCCAGTTTCCCTGTTAAACTCCGTCTCTATTTTTGATGGATTCTCCTTAAGGTCAAGCATTGTCCTGAAGGTATTTAATATAAGCTTATCCTTATCGTACCTGTTCGCACTATCAGCTCTGTCCATGTGTGCCTTAAAATGGTCCATCTGCCACACAAGAATATCTGCCACTGTATATCCGTCGATATTATATTGGCACCAGAACTCTCTATTATCATGGTAATATGCATATTCCTTAAGGAGCTCCGGTGTATCACACAATCTCCGCCAGAATATATCCGCATCCTCTATAGTCTCGCCTGCA
Organism: uncultured Lachnospiraceae bacterium; assembly: GCA_934309145.1. Taxonomy (GTDB): domain Bacteria; phylum Bacillota; class Clostridia; order Lachnospirales; family Lachnospiraceae; genus Coprococcus_C. Next base: position 81,560 of record CAKRCW010000008.1, read on the forward strand.
CAATCAAACAATCTGAGAGTCCACTCATGCAATATGTTAAGTGCCTCATTAAGTCTGTCCTCATTATAATCTCCCATTGTTACTCTCCTTCAACAATTTTATCTCACTATCTGAAAGCTTCCTATATTCCCCACACAAAAGACTATCATCAAGCTTTAGTTCTCCCATTGATAATCTCTTAAGATAAGTAACTTTCATTCCCACTGCCTCAAACATCCTCTTAATCTGGTGATAGCGTCCCTCCGTAATCGTTATTTCTATCTCGCTCTCACAGGTTTCTTCTGTCATATTACATGATAAAATGGTAAGTCCTGCAGGTGCAGTCAGTTTCTCATCGCCAATATTTAAGCCCTCTCTAAAATGAGCAACTGTCTCCTCTGTGACCTCTCCATCTATCCTTGCATAGTAGCATTTATCTACATGCTTACCCGGAGCTAAAAGATTATTAGCAAGCTTGCCATCATTAGTAATAATCAGCAGCCCTTCAGTATCCTTGTCAAGCCTTCCCACAGGAAATAAATCTCTTCTCTTTCCCTCATCTATAAGCTCAAGCACCGTCTTATCCCTGTTGTCCGTCCTTGCAGATACAACTCCTGCCGGTTTATTCAGCATATAATATTGAAACTCCTCATAAGAAACTCTCTTGCCATCTACCATTACAATATCATTATCTAAATCAACCTTATAATCAGCCTGTCTTATCAGGTTGTCATTAACAACAACACTTCCACGCCTTATAAGCTGTTTAACCTTCGTTCTTGTACCCCCTCCCACATCAGCTAAATATTTATCTAATCTTATATATGCCATATTACATTCTCCATAATCTTAAAAAAAGGACTGTAGCACATCGTGTTACAGTCCTTCCATATTATCTGTATCTGTTCAAGTTAATTAGCCATGTGTTCTAAAAAAGGCTGTCAAACATATTGCCTATTGAGTAATTGTTAGTTGCCTGTGATGAATACAGACTGTTAAATCCGCTCTGTCCTGTAGCGTCTGCACTATATATCTGAAGCAGCTTCATCTGAGTATTCTTACCAAATGATACACTACCTGTAAATAATGACTTAACATCTGTAATATCAGCCTTGGTAAATGCATCCTCATCTAGAGTAAGTGTGTTATCCTTGCCGATTGTTACACCAATCTTCTCTAACGCCGAGCCATATATAGCTGTCTGGTTAGTCATCTTCTCAGCAGCCGCAACAGTACTTGAATTATCAGACTTAGCTGTTGACCTTACTACACTATTGTAATCAGAAACGAAATTCTTAAGTCCCTTAAGAATTGCCTCTCTGTCATATTCATACATCTTGCTATCAAGCATATCTCCAACTGAATTAACTGCCTTATCAGCAAGCTTCATAGTCTCAGTTTTCTTACTTCCACTAGCAGATGTGCTTGTTCTAGACAGCTTATTAATTGCATCTAACTTATCCTTATCAACTGTTGTAGTTGAATCAGTCTTAGAAGAACTATCCGTTGATGCTTTTTTAGCATAATATTTTTTAGCCATCTTGAGATAACTGCCATTCTGAATAGAATAATAATCTCCCAAAAGCCCTGACACACCAGACGAATTATTAGTTCCAAGACTCCTAAATATGCTGTTCATTGTATTCCCCGCATAACTATTTACATTAAACATACTGCTCATCACTATCACTTCCTGTTTTGTTAACCAATGTTACCAGTTACCCGGACATCCTTGTCCTATATGCTGCACACCTTACATATATAGTAATTATACACTATCTTATAAAATTTGTGAACTACTTATTTTTTTAGATATATAATACTGTCCACATAATTACCATCCGCATCAAGCGAACTGTCATCCCAAGGAACCGAGCATGCCTCATCCGAATAAGCCTTGTATTGATACAAATCAAGCAATACCGGATATCTCTTAGGCACTATATAAATATTTCCAAATCCATCTCCGTTCGGATATACAACCTGTATAGTTCTCGTCTCAGCAATTCCGTTAAGTAAATCTATAAGCTCATCAGGAGTATTATAGACAGAATCTCTTGTCACTCTCTCATAAGAAATTTTGTCTCCACTTTCATCATAGCAATATATTTCATCGACAAGATAACCATCTGTCATATAGTATTTATATGTAAATGCAGCACCAGAATCATCTGTATATGAGGTTTCCACTACAAGCTTGCCATCGCTTCTATATACTGACTTTATCTCCTCACTGTCATATGCATCAATCACTGTGTGATTATGGTTATAATCTATAAGTCTGGCACATACACTATCTTCAGGACAAAGCTTAGTATATATACTTCCACCAGAAAGCACATACCAGCATTGATTATAATTATCAAGTACCTCTATGTCACCATTCACATCATCATAAGCCTGCATATATTGTCCATCTTCCCCAAATCCAAGGAAACGACTTTCAGAATATAATTCTGTACCTGCAGAATAATATGTGGTACTTGCAGTCAACCCTTTTCCCCCTGACAATAAAATATCTCCGGAATTAGCAGCAGTTATATCTGCCATAGTAATCTTCTGCTCCTCGGGACTCGCTTCCTCCGTAACCACATCAGAAGTATTATCCAAGGTCTCCGATGTAGTCACAGGTGTATTTGAATTAGTATCTGTATTCTCAGTCGTATCACCCGTATGCTTCTCAGTTGTAATCATAACAAGCTCATCTTTCTTGCCACAACCGGTCAAAAGCACAGACATTATTATGAAAGAAAGTATATACATATATTTTTTTATCATATGTACACGCATATTCTCTTCCCCTATCTCCTTACCAATCTCTTAACTATATCCATTGTCTGAGCAAATTCAGGAGTCTTAAAATAAGCCAGTGCAAATAAAGCATTGGCAACAACACCACATACAACAGCCTTAAGCAGTAACCTTCCTATGCCCCCATCTGGTATATAGCTGCATATGATTGCACAAACAACACACACAAACACGATAACTATCGTATAAAATAAAAGCTTCCATACATATTCCTTCATACTGCGCTTAAACAATACTGTAAACAGGTTGTGCAGTATCCAAGGTATTCCTACAAAAAGTATTGATATTATAGTAGATATTATAACACCATTTAAACCCATAACCAATATAAGAATGATGTTCATAACAACATTTACTATGGCTGTTACAAGTGGACGAAATCTGTCCTCATGCCATATTCCAGCAGCATCCTTATAGGTAATAAGCAGCTGCATAACTCTGTCTAAGAAGAAATATATAACAAAACAGATTACTGTGCTGTAGCCGAACAGATTATCCGCAGATTTAGTCCAAATAAGCATAAATGGCTGGAACAGGCAGAGCAAAAGTACACAGCAAAAGCCTGTAACCCAAAGCACTATAAATGTAAGCTTCTTCAAATCCTTAAAATTCTTTTCCGATGTCTCAGTAAGTATGCTGTTACCTATTCCTGCTGTACATGAATCAAAAAGCACCTTAACAACATTAAATGCAGCCGTAAGAATCTGTGTATAGTTGCCATATATACCAAGAACAGACAATCCAAGAAATGCCGATACAGTTATGGAGTCAACCGAAGAAACCATAACAACACCAAGTTTCATAGTAAACAAATCTTTTATTTTGCCATTTATTTCCTTTACTCTTGTGACAGGCAGCTCACCATCAGGATTATATTCCGGATACATCTTCTTAGCCCAGTATGCAGTAATTATATTAGTAAATACCTGTGTTATAATAGAAACAATGAGATACGCATAATAATCTCTGAATTTCATTACAACTACAAACTGTATAAGGTACTGTACCGTGTTGGTTGCAAGCATAACCTTACTTGCAACATCTGCTCTCTGGTGTGCTGTCAGAAGGCTGTTTTTATACGCAAATAGCCAATATGACATTACCGTGCAAAACAAATTGAGAAGGTAAACCACATATACACTTATGCCATCTGGAACACCAGAATTAATGAGCCACGGAATAAATGGTGTAAGTATAGTACCTACAACAGCAATGAGTAATCCTATTATTCTGTAGTATCTTCTGTATAGTTTCAGTAATGCACATATCTCCTGCTTATCTCCGTCAATTATAGGCTGATACATGCTATAAACCATCGCGGAGCCAACTCCGAGTTCCGCAAGATTAAGGACAAAAAGTACAGACCCAAACAAACTGTTAAGTCCCAGATACTCCCTTCCCATATAATACATAATTGCCGTTCTCATTAGAAACGGCATTAAAATCTGATAACATCTAAGCAGCATGCCAAATAAAACATTTCTTCCGGCATTGCCTACTCTGCTTTCCTGCATATTACTTTCCTCACACTTGCTTTTTTTCTTTATATCATGTAATATTTACACATATTAAATAATGCTTTTATTTTAATAATTGGAGATGATATTTAATGCAACACACTAATCCTACTTATATTACCATAAATAAAAACAAACTGAAATATAATATACAACATAGTTTTGATTTATGTAAAGAAAAATCTATAAATCTTGCTGTGGTTTCAAAAAGCATTTGTGCAGATGAGGAGATTATTTCCGTCATAAATGACTCCCCAGCCACCACTATAGCAGATTCCCGTATAGAGAATTTTATGCGAATGAAAACGAATAAGCAGAGATTATTAATCCGTCCTGCCACACCATCCGAGGCAGACATTGTAGTTACCTACAGTGATATAAGCTTTGTAACAGAGGAATCGGATGTAATTGCTTTAAACAAAGCTGCCACACAGCTTAATACAACCCACGATGTTCTTTTAATGGTTGATATAGGTGACCTTAGGGATGGTGTTTTCTACAAAGATAAGGATAGTATATCTAAGCTTGCTTCTCTCATACATGATTGTTCTAATATAAAGCTTGCAGGCATAGCTACAAACTATAATTGTTTCCTAGGTTACCTGCCAACACGCGAAAATATGCTCGCTTTTGAGGAAATATATGGTATTGTTTTACCTTACTGTGATGTTGATACTCCTATAGTATCAGGTGGAAATTCAAGTGCAATTTCCCTGATAACGTCATCATCAGATGTACTTTGTGCAGCCGTAAATCAATTCCGCATGGGTGAGGCAATTATGCTTGGCCGTGATCCAGCAGATGATACTTTTATTCCCGGCTACAATTATGATGTATTCACTCTCCATGTACCTCTAATTGAGGTTCAGACAAAGCCCATGGCAGATGGTTCAGATATGAGAAGAGGAATATTGGCAATAGGCAAGCAGGATTTACAGATAGAACACATTATTCCGAGAGATGAACGACTAAAGCTTCTAGGCGGATGTTCAGATGAATGTGTAATAGATTTATCAAACGCTCCAGAATATAAGGTTGGCGATTCACTGGAATTTGACCTTGAGTATGGTGCTCTAATGACAGCGTTTACAAACACTTATGTAACAAAGAAATATATCTAAAACTGAGGCATAAGGCAGTCAGGTATTTATTGTTTATAATTATAATTTAAAAAGGAAGAGGTATACTTCAAAACCACACTCTCGTTCGATTAATCACGCAACAGTACTAAGCTCGCGTACCGCTCGCTAAGTGCTGGCGTGATTAAACGGGTTTTGGTAGTATACCTCTTCCTTATTTAACTTTAACTATAAATATATCTGATTGCTTTATGCCTCAGTTTTAGCCTCTGCCTTCTTTGTAAACAGCTTTCGTAAACAACTAAATGCTACAAGTACTCCTAGTACCATAAGGAGTACAGCTACTACAAACTGCAAGCCATCTACTAAGAGTGTTGCCTGTCCATTTACCATATTCTTAACCAAGGCTATTGTCTTTTGTATAAGTGCTGTAAATGTAACTGCAAGCATTGTAAACATTGGAATATACAATGTCCATCCTGTTCTTCCTGTTGTCTTTAAGAATACTGCAAGTGCTATAAGCACAAGTGCTGCAAGAAGCTGGTTTGCTGAACCAAACAATGGCCATACATTACTGTATCCGCCAAGTGTAAGAAGATATCCAAAGAACAATGTAATTACAGTCGCAAAGTACTTATTTGTGAGTATCTTCTGCCACAAAGGCATCTTTGATGTATCTGTTGTGTCACCATAGAATAACTCCTGAAATGACATACGGCCTATACGTGCTACCGAGTCAAGTGATGTAAGTGCAAGTGCAGATACACACATTGTCATAAATACAGTTGCAAGCTGTACAGGCAATCCAAGCTTCTCCAGAAATCCTGCGACACCACTTGAGAATATTGAAAATGGTGTACCATCAGGCTTTGTTCCATTTACGGCAACCGCACCTACAACTACAAGTGAGATAATACCAAGCAATGACTCAACTACCATTGCACCGTAACCTACCATAGGGATATCCTTTTCATTGCTTATAGTCTTAGATGATGTTCCTGATGAAACCAGACTGTGGAAGCCTGATACCGCACCACAGGCTATTGTTACGAACAATGTAGGGAACAGATAATTTCCTCCAACATTAAATCCGTTATATGCATTTAACTGCATTGATGGATGTGCAACAACAACACCTACTACTGCACCGATTATCATTCCAAGAAGCATAAATGTTGTCATATAATCTCTAGGCTGCATAAGTAACCACATAGGCATAACAGATGCAAGGAAAAGATAAGCCATAACGATGTAAATCCATGCTGTCTTTGTAGCATACATAGGAAGCACCATACCAAGTGCAAACATTCCAACTAAAAGTGCAATAGCTATTATTGCTCTTACAATCTCGTTCATATTTTTAACATGCTTCTGAATAAGTCCAAACACTATAGCTGCACCAATGAAGAGCATTGATATAGAGGCTGCTGCCGCATTTGCGTAGCTTGTCTCCTCTGTCATACCGGAAACTCCTTTTCCAACGAAAGTTCCTGCAACCATATCTGTAAACGCTGCGATAACAAGAAGTGTAAATAACCAGCAAAACAGCATAAATAACTTTCTGCCGGCCTTACCTATGTACTTCTCAATTATCATTCCCATTGATTTACCCTCATTCTTAACTGAGGCATACAGTGAACCAAAATCCTGAACTGCCCCGAAGAACAAGCCTCCGACAATAAGCCAGAGCAATACAGGAACCCATCCAAATACGGATGCAAGTATTGGTCCGGTTACAGGACCGGCACCTGCTATCGATGAAAACTGATGCGAAAACACTGTAAACTTGGATGAAGGAACATAGTCCTGTCCATCCTCATGTGTGTAAGCAGGCGTTTTCGCCTTGGGATCTAAGCCCCATTTCTTTGCAAGCCACCTTCCGTAGAGCAGATAGCCAGCACCTAATGCAACGATACCAATTAATACAATAACTAAGCCATTCATTTCTCTTTCCCGCTATATAGCGGCTCCCTTCTTAATATTTGCAAAGAGTAAAGGCAATAAAAAAACCTCCGTCTTATCATAAAGACGAAGGTTAAAAACTTCCGCGTTACCACTTTATTTGCCACATATTGTGACCACTCAGTCTCATCTTTAGAGTATATCTCTAGAAATAAGCTTCTCTGTAACGGTAGAAAACCGGTGACACCTAATGTCCTATAAGGAATTCAGTGTACTGCTCGCAGAGGATAATCATTAAAATCATACACTGTCTCGCACCAACCGACAGCTCTCTGTAGTAATTCCTTCTAATGATGTTGTTCTGTTCAAAGCATTTGCTCTTTGTTAACGTCACAGTAACACTATAGAAATAATTTGTCAATAGCATTTTTTATATTTTGTAAAATATTTTTTTATTTGTTTTGTATCTTAATAAATATACTTAATATATATTATAACTGAAAGGTATACAAAAATCAGGCAATATGCAGCCATGTCAGATTTCCTATACTTTAATGGATGCAGCTTTGTCCTTGCCTGGCCTGCCTGATAACACCTTGCCTCCATCGCAAGTGCAAGATCACCGGCACGCTTTAACGCTGATGAAAAAAGTGGCATAAGCAGCGTACTCATTTTTTTGATACGCTTTATTATCCCTCCCTCGTCAAAGTCTACACATCTTGCAGACTGTGCTTTCATTATTCTGTCAAGCTCCTCCGTAAGTATAGGAATAAACCTTAAGGTTATAGACATCATAAGAGCCACCTCATGTATTGGCAAATGAAGCTTTGCCAAAGGCGAAAACGCTTTTTCAAGTCCATCGGTAAGCTCCGTAGGAGTAGTGGTATACGTCATCAGTGCTGAACCAAGTATAAGCTCAGTAAGCCTCACGCCCAAAAACAATGCTCTGTTTACACTCTCTGTGTATATTGATATGAAATGCCAATGCCATATAAGATGTTCACCTTTTACAAAGAATAAATTCATTGCACAGGTAAATATAAGTAGAAACATTATAGGCTTAAGTCCCTTTAACATATAGGAAAATGGAACTCTTGACAAAGCGATAAGAACTATAAGCACTATCGTTGCTATTCCATATATCAGCACATTTTTCTCTATAAACAGACTTATGACAAATACGAGAGTTCCAAGCAGTTTTACCCTCGGATCAAGTCTGTGAACAGGCGACTTAGCAGGATAATATTGTCCGATAGTTATATCTCTAATCATTTTCATTTCCTCCTAAGCCTGTCCACATTCTTATCTTATCTATAGCATCCTTCTCCTTAACAATATCCGGACATTCAGGGAATCCTCTAAGAGAAAGCTCATTCATAAGCCTGACTGCACACGGAACATCAAGTCCCATTTTACGAAGCTCTTCGCTACGAGAAAAAACTGTCGCGGGAATATCATCATAGATAAGCCCTCCATCATTGAGAACTATCATCCTGTCTGTGTACTCAGCTATATCCTCCATGCTGTGAGAAACAAGTATTATGCCTATATTGTCATCCACACAGGTTTTCCTCAGCCAGTCAAATATCTCACATTTTCCCTCTGCATCAAGCCCTGCTGCCGGCTCATCCAATATGATGAAATCGGGCTTCATTGCAAGAACTCCAGCTATCGCAACTCTCCTCTTCTGACCACCCGATAATTGCAAAGGGGACTTATCCCACATTTCCTCTGGAATTCCAACCATGCCAAGTGAAGCCTTAGCACGTTTTTCACACTCCGCCTTGTCAAGATTAAGATTACCCGGTCCAAAAATCACATCCCCATACACCGTGTCCTTCACCATCTGGTGCTCAGGATATTGAAATACCATTCCTATTTTGCTTCTCACATATTTTTTAGATGTTTCTTTAGAATTTATATCCTTTCCCTCATACATGACACAGCCGTTTGTGGGTGAAAGCAATCCGTTAAAAAGCTGTATAAGAGTAGATTTGCCTGAACCCGTATGTCCGGCAATACCAACAAATTCTCCCCTCTTAAATGCTGCGCTTATATCCTTTACTGCTGTTTTTTCGTAAGCGGTATTTGGATTATAAACATAGCTTACATCATTTAGAACAAGCAATGGTTCAGCATTAACACTGATATCACGGAGGTCAGTGCGTTTGTCATCAGAATAAGGCTCTACTCCATCCCCCGAAAGCTCTGTAATTTTATCAGCGAGCTGCTCTATATTTTTTACAGTGGCTTTCCTTCCTCCTGAAATTTCTCTCCATACACGATATTCAAATGGCACTGTTATACCATTCTTATCTATAAGCTCCTTATCCATGAATATCTTGTCAGGTTTATCGTCAGCACACACCCTTCCATTTTCAATTACAATCACTCTGTCTGCGTTAATTGCCTCTTCTATATTGTGTGTTATAAGCACAACCGTCATATTTTTTTCTTTGTTAAGTCTTATTACTGTTTCTATAACCTCTTTTCTACCCTCCGGATCTAACATTGCGGTGGGCTCATCTAAAATTATATAGTCGGGCTCCATCGCAAGCACTCCGGCAATCGCAACCCGCTGCTTTTGTCCTCCGGAAAGTCTGCCTGTAGCCACATCACTCTGATTCCACATTCGTACAGCCTTAAGGGCATTATCGACCTTGTCCTTAATCTCATCCGGCTCTAAGCCAAGATTCTCCGGTCCGAAGGCTACATCCTCACAGACCACCGATGCAACCATCTGATTGTCAGGATTCTGAAATACCATTCCAGCCTTTCTCCGTATCTTATATTTATTGTCATCATCATTTGAATCAAGTCCGTCCACAAGAACCCTTCCGTCTGATGGTCTTAGTATTGCATTTAACTGCTTTGCAAACGTGGATTTGCCAGAACCATTTCGCCCAAGTATTGCAACAAACTCGCCCTCGTTTATCTGAAGATTTATGCCATCTAATACGGTCTCAGAGCCAGCCTCATTGCCATCTATATCACGTCTTATGTATTTAAATATGAGTTGTTTTATCTGTATCACTTAAAATGCTCCTTCTTCCACAGCTCCATTAAAGCCTTCTTATCTGTCTTACCACTTACATTTTTAGGCAGCTCATCAACATATATAAACCTCTTAGGTATCTCGTAAGCCGAAAGCCTTTGTGCCAACAGCCTCTTGATATCACCGGACTTTTTTGTGTCATCTGAAAGCTTCACATATGCGGTTAAAATCTCCATATTTTTTTCGTTATCCGCTACAGTCTTAGGCAAAGCAACCACCGCAGCATTCTCTACATAGTCAATCTCCATAAGTGCATTTTCAACCTTAACCATAGATATTTTTCTGCCACGGATATTGACTATATCATCTGTTCTCCCAAGGAAATAAAGATTACCATCCTCATCCATCCTGCCACTGTCCTTTAATGTACACGGAACCTCTACGCCCTCCGCATGATACGGTGTATCTACATATATTTCCTCATCTCTGACATACACCTTAACACCCGGAAACGGTCTGCCTATAAGATTTCTCTCATCTGTCATGTCCCCATCTCCCACATATGTTACATAGCTAAGCTCACTTGCACCATAATAAAGCGTTATATGTACGTCAGGAAATATCTCCTTAAGCCTTTCTGCATCCTCTCTTCCAAGACTTTGTGAGCCTGAAATAATTATCTTTATATTGTCATTTGTGTGCTTACATACTCTGTTTAACAGTAAAAGCTTAGAAGGGATAAGATAAATTGTATTTACGTTGTTATTTAATATTATGTTCTCCCACTGTTCTGGATAGAATTTATCCTCCGCAACAATAGTTCCTCCCGCAAACAAATGTCCCATATACAGATTAAGATTACCCGTAAATGCGAGACTTCCCTGCACAAACATTCTGCTATCGGCATCTATTCCAAATATCTCATTCTGTATAGGAAAAAAATCTCCCCAGCTCTCATAATCTCTGAATAATATCTTCGGAACTCCGGTTGTTCCTGATGTCATAACTGCCATTACCGAATTATCCGGAACATCTATATCAAATATATCATCACCAGTGGAAAGCTTACTATCAGAGGCTACAATAAGTGGAACATGCTTAGTACCTGAACATGCGAAAAAATATAATAGCTGATGCCATATTCCATCTTCCTTTATGACAAATACACTCTTTTTCTCGCCAACCCTAAATGTACTCCTTAGCTTTATTGCCTCGTCGTAAAGCTCACCATATGTATGAACATTTCCATTTATAATGACAGCCTCCCTATTCCTCGGCTTGTCCTTCAATATATCTATATATTCCATAGCTATTTCCTACTTAACATTTTTTATAAGCATTGCCTGTCCTACACCACCGGCAGCAGCAATGCTGCACACAGCATACTCACCGCCAAGCTCCTCCAATGCCATACAGGCGTGAAGAGTTATTATTCCTCCTGACGCTCCATACGGATGGCCGTACGCCAGTGCTCCACCATATACATTATATCTGTCAACAGCATTTGGGTATTTTCTTGCGAACAGCTCGTCTATAACCGCAAATGCCTCGTTACACTCAAATACCGAGATATCCTTCCATGTCATATTATTCCTAAGGAGCAGTTTTTCAATCGCTGTAATTGCAGTCCTCGGACTCTCCAAAGGATTTCCTCCAACAGCAACTATATCTACTATCTCAGCAAGAGGCTTAACTCCCGCGTCCTCCATATATCTCTCTGACGCCACTCTCACATATGCCGCACCATCATGTGTAAGACAGGTGTTTCCGGCAGTCATTACCTTTCCATCAGGCAGCAGACAAGGAAGCTTGTCAAGGAATTTATCATTAATTCTATCCCGTATTCCTGAATCCTTACACATTCCGTCAGACACCTGCACGAGAATGTCCTTAAGCTTGCCCACGTCCCTTGCCTGTGCAGCCAGCCTGTGCGAGCGAAACACCCATTTATTAAGATCTGCTCTGCTTATATTATCAGCTATCGCAACTCTCTCTGCCCCTTTTATCATCGCATATCTGTCATGATATCCGGGTGAGAATTTCGCAACAGAATATGTGCTGTTCTCTCCACCATAATATTCATAATCAGGATGATTTTTATTGTATGCCCTAAGAGGTGCTGTAGAGCTGCTTTCAAATCCACCGGCAATTATATAATCTGCCTTGCCACAGGCAATCTTCTCATATGCAGCCTCTATAGCTGTAAGCCCTGAGCCACACTGCAAATCTATAGTATAAGCAGGTATACTATCAGAAAATCCAGCCTCAAGCATCATAAGCCGGCATATATTTCCACCTGCACCCACTCCATTTCCCGCTATTATGTAGTCTATATTATCCCTTAGCCTAAGGGGTACTGTCTCACGAAGCACTATAGCTCCAAGTATCTCTGCGGGAATATTCTTATACATTCCATCAGTAATTCCTATATAGCTTCTCTTTCCATCAATTATATATGCATGTCTTAAATCCATTCTTCTTACCTACTTTTTATAGCTATTTATACGAGCATAACATCGAAAATGCTTCATCCTCACCTTCCGATACTCTCATCACACAGCCTGTATACATATGCTGTTTTTCATTCTGTATTCCGCAAAGTCTGACTGCCTCTCCTGCATATACAGGCTTTTTAAATCTAACCTTAACATTAAAGCTGCTTTCAGGCTCTCCTACATCCTGACTGCTAACCCATTTTAACAAAAGAAGCCCCGGAACGACAGCATTATTATCCCTGTGTATGCTGTTTTTATCATGCACCTTGTCCACAAACTCTAATATCTCAGCATTGGTAAATGCATGCTCTGTATATTCAATATATTCCTTGTCACTCAAGCTGCCGTTTGTTTCATTTTTCAGGCGTTTGTCATTAATATTCCCATTTTCGCTATAACAATCACTATAAGGCTTTACTACATGGAGCTCAAGCGACAACTTATAACCATCCTTATAGAGACTGCTTTTTAACACTGCGTATCTGTTATCTCTGTTTGCTTCTGTAAGTGTTATATCATCCGTAGTCTCTGATATAGGTTTACTTATATCGCATTTCCATATGCATTTCCCAATCATCCAGCCATCATATCCATCTGCATCGGTAAGCCTTCCTGCCAATCTATAATAATCTGATATCCAATCCTTTAATTGCATATTATCACCTTGATTTCTACCCATTTATATTCTTCTTTGTATTTATATACACTAAACCATACTGATTATATTCGTGGTTTGTTATAATGTCAACCTTTTTGAATTTATTTAGTTGACATTGTGTTTTCTCTATGCTATTCTATCACCTGTAAAAATTATATCAGAATCGAGGATTTTAATTATGAAAGAAGTAACCGAAACTAAGAACAAGCCTAAATTCACTACATATTCTTTAGTGCTCATGGCTCTCTTTGCTGCTGTTTTATGCGTATCAGCCTATATAAGTATTCCACTTCCAAACGGCTCACACATAACACTGCTTAACTTTGTTGTAACCCTTATATCATTGATATTCCCATTGTCAGAGGCATTCTTCATTGTACTTGTATGGATGCTCCTTGGTCTCTGTGGTGTTCCTGTATTTATAGCTGGTAACGCAGGTCCAGGATATCTTTTCGGACAGTATGGCGGTTTTGCATTTTCATTTATTTTGGTGGCTATACTCGTTCCACTATTCCGCGGTGCAAAGTATAACCGTATAAGATACACTATTGTATCTGTAATCTCAGTATGTTTAGTTGATGTAATCGGCTCTTTCTGGATTATGTTTATGTCCGGATGCAGCATAAAGACAGCTTTCGTCGTAGGTTTTCTTCCATTTATAGTCCTCGACTTAATCAAGGCTGTAGTAGCAGCCCAGATTGTCCCACCTTTCAGAAAGCTTATATATATGCACAGAGCAGATAACTAGAAAATATCAGAGCTGCCCCACTTAAAGCAACTTTATGTGTTCTAAGTGGGGCAGCCCCTTTTTTATCTATATCCCGCAGAAAGTCTTTCTTTGAAATCATTCTCAGTCAAAGGCTTGTCGAACAGATATCCCTGAATCATATCACAACCTACACTCTTTAAGTATTCATACTGTGAAGCTGTCTCAACGCCCTCAGCTACAGTCTTTTTGCCAAGCTGTTTAACCATATTGATTATATTGCCAAACATAATCTTATCTCTATCTTTGTCTGTATAATCGTTCTCAAGAGGAATAAATGACTTATCAATCTTTATGATATTAAGGTCTATATTCTTAATCATGTTAAGTGAAGAAAAGCCTGTACCAAAATCATCTACAGATGTTCTGATTCCGTTATCTCTAAGTCCATTAACTATACCAGACATAATCTCATAATTCTGGAAATCCCCACTCTCTGTAAGCTCAATCTCGATATATTGATGGTCAACACCATACCTGTCAATCGTTTTTACAATATTCTGAACAAGATCATCTTCCTCCATATGTCTGCGTGAAAAGTTAACAGATATATTGATCAGGTTAAGTCCCTGTTCCTTTCTATTTCTAAGAAATTTACATACAGATTCCAATACAAAATAATCTAATCTGCATATACTTCCCTCATTCTCAAGCTGTGGAATAAATGAATTAGGATATATAAGTTTTCCATTTCTCATCCATCTAATCAGTGCCTCTGCACCACATATTTCCTTTGTAACGGCGTCAACCTTAGGCTGATAGTACACAACAAACTCTCCATTATCTAGTGCCGGACCGAAATCAGATATAATACTCTGATTTTCCATAAGTCTCTGCTGTATCTCATCAGAATAAAATACAACGTTTCCAACACCCTTTAATCTGGCTGTCTGATATGCAATACTTGCTCTTGCCATTACCTCTCGGGAAACACTTATATTCTCAAGCCCACTTGCACCTATTGTTGCACTAAACAAAAAATGCTTTTCCTTAGCTCCAGCACTATGGTAGATATGAATATTCTGGATATTCTCAACCATATATTCATATCTATCTCTATTTACAAGAAGGACAAAATTATCCCCACCAAGTCTTGCAACTATCTCATCCTCATATAACATATTCTTGATTGTACAGGCATAATTCTTAAGAATTACATCTCCCTCTTCATAAGGGAACACCTTATTAACATACTTAAAATTATGTATATTTACAAATAGTACAACATATCTGTTTAACTGACCTGCTCTCATCGTTCTCTCAACAAAACGCATAAATGCCGCAGGGCTTGCCACAGTAGTAGCAACATCCGTATCAAGAATATTAATCAATATTCCCTGCATCATTGTCCTGCTAAACTTATAGAAGACTTCTCCAAATATGTATTTTAAGTTTTTCTTCTCATCCTCTGAAAAATCTTCTTCGCCATAGGCACGAAGAGTGATAGTCACCGAGCCGCCATCTGGAAGTGTGTAATTCAACACATAGGCATTAGTACACATCTCCTGCTTCCTGTCATAAAGCACAGTATTATGATATTGTCCATTTGGTCTGAACTTTGTAGGAGGGGCATCAAGACATATCTCTGCCTTTCCAAGACGTGTTCTGTCCGCTATAACCAATATGGCTTCTTTTACACATTCCTCACATTTATCAATATCTTTGACCTCAGTCCAAAGCACATCAAAGAATTTCATCAAATCGTCATCATAGAAAAGCTTATCTTCCATCTTAATCATCTCTCCACTTTAATCACTATTAACTAAATAATTTTCTTACACCATCAGCGTCAAACACAACCTTTGTAGCTTTTTCTACCTCTATCTGATACAAGGCATTTGCTGCCAAATGCTCTGCCGCCTGCTCTATATCCCTTATTCCTGTAGTATCCGCATACTGAGCAACCACAGCGTCAAGCCCGTCATCAGTTACAACGAACTCATCCTCCTTAAGCCCTATTCTCTTAAGCACCTTAGGGAGTGCAAATCTGGAGAATATAGTCTTTTTCTCCTCAAATGTATAGTCAGGGATATCAATTACAGCAAATCTAGACATAAGAGGTGCACTAATCTGCTCTTTATTATTAGCTGTCGCTATAGGATAAACCCCAACTGTAGGGACCATACATTCCATATAGTTATCCGTAAATCCAAGATTGTCAAGTAATGTAAGCAATACATCTGCCGGATTGCCATTTCCCTTGCCTGACGCAGCCTTATCGAGCTCATTAATAATGAACACAAGATTTGATTCACCTGCAACAGAGAATGCCTCCATAATTATACCAGGCTTCGCATTTGCGTATATTCTCGAGCTTCCTGTAAGCTGCTCCGGATCATTTATAGAGCTCATATCAAGCGTTGTCCAAGGAAGCTTAAGGATACGGGCAACCGCATACGCTATCTGCGATTTACCTGTACCAGCAGGACCAACTAACAACAATCCATATGCAGGAAGCGTATGAGTTCTGTTAATCTGAATTATAGTCTCCATAATTCTCTGCTTAACCTTCTCTAATCCGTATAACTCCTCATCAAGTATACGCCTTGCCTCTACAGGATCTATCGCCTCAAAGTAATTGCTCTTCCACTGAACATTCATCATTATTGACAACGCACGCTGTGCATGTCTCCTCTCCTCAGGAGAAACCTCATGTGAACGTGCCACAGCAAGATTACGTCTCGCCCATAATCTTATGTTGTCCGGCATGGTTCTTCCAGCACAGGTCATAAAGTCTGTGATGCTCTGCAAGCTTGTGAGTTTCATCTCATCTCCAACCTCATCTGCATCGTCATCCTCTTCCTCCTCTTCTGAGGCTGTGCTTGAAAGTAATCTTTCTATCATAAACTGAAGAAAACCATCCTCAGCAGACAGCTTAGTTCCACCGCCAAAAGCCATTTCTCTTATCTTATATACCGCATATCCATCTGGCATATTCCTGCCAGAAAGACGGACACTTATATGATTCTCTCCAAGCCATCTGAGCAGGCTTATAAATCTTGAATCTACACTTATAATATCAGCATCAAAAACTCCGTCATTCTCCTTAAATTCAAATGATGTACGTTTGCTCTGATTAGTAAACACGCCCATTGCATGGTGTGCCCACTTGCGAATCTTATTATCAAGCACCAGTATTGGTTCCTCCGGTGTCTTATCCTTAGCATCTGAATGGAAGGTTCTATATGTACAAACCGGCTCCTTCTTATCAGTTTGAGCTGATGAATTTGAAAAATCAAAAACAGGCATTATCCTAAACTCCTTTCAGTAATTTTACTTCCAACCGGAATCTGTGCAAATATAATAGCTGCAAATATCAGTCCACATCCAGCTAATTGTCTTATACTAAGCCTTTCCCCTAAAATCATCCATCCGGCTATAACAGAAAATACCGACTCAAGACTCATAAGCATTGATGCGACAGTTGGATTTAATCCGTTCTGTCCTATAATCTGTAACGTATATGCTACACCACATGAAAGCACACCAGCATAAAGTATAGGCAGCCACGCATCAAGTGTCTGGAGCTTAGGCAGCCACTCCTCTATACCGGCAATAGAATGTTTCATATCAACAATAAACATAGGCAAGAGGCTTAATATTCCACATACAAAAAACTGTATACACGACATTCTCACACCATCTACCAATGGTGAAAAATAATCAATCACTAATATATGTACAGCAAATAAAAATGCACATATAAGCACTATCAAATCACTAAGCTGAAAACTTAACTTGTCCTTCATGCAAAGCATATATAAGCCAATAATCGTCATAAACATGCCAATCCATATGTTCCAGCCACATTTTTTCTTCAAAAATAATCCGAGTATTGGTACAAGCAATATATAACATGCAGTAAGGAAGCCTGCCTTGCCTGCTGATGTACCAAGATATATCCCAACCTGTTGAAAAGAGCTTGCTAAAAATAAAGCAAGCCCACAGCAACATCCGCCAGTTACAAGTCTTTTTTTGTCTTTTTTATCTACTGGCTTTATATCTGATGTTTTTTTCTTGTCCATAAATAGTATTACGGGTATAAGAACTATCCCACCTATAAATGAACGAATTCCATTAAATGTAAACGGGCCAACCACATCGCCGCCCTCACTCTGAGCGACGAATGCGACTCCCCATATAAGAGCAGTAAGTATAAGTAACAACGAATTTCTTATTCTAAGACTTTTGTTCATACCGCTTCACGTCCTGTTCTTGAACGAACTATAAACAATACAAGAATAAGAACTGCTATACATACAGGCACAGCTATCCATGAGATAGCGGCAAGCCCTACGGCCTGAAGTATACCTATTAGCATATATCCAAGCAAGCATATAGCAGCAACAGTAAGTGCATATGGAAGCTGTGTTGCAACATGGTTAACGTGCTCACAGTGTCCGCCTGCCGATGCCATAATTGTTGTATCAGAGATAGGTGAGCAGTGGTCTCCACATACTGCACCTGCCAGACAAGATGCTATGGATATAACCATCATCTGTCCACTTGGGAATACACCTAATACTATAGGTATAAGTATGCTGAAGGTTCCCCATGATGTTCCTGTTGCAAATGCCAAAAATGCAGCGACAAGGAAAATAATCATAGGTAAAAAGCCCTGCATAGCTGTAGCTGAATTAGCAACTATATCTGCAACATACACTTTAGCACCAAGAAGGTTAGTCATTCCTGACAATGTCCATGCCATAGTAAGAATAAGAATAGGGGCTATCATAGCCTTAAAGCCCTCTGGTATACACTCTGTAAATTCCTTAAAGCTAAGTATGTCACGCATCATAAAGTAAATAAATGTAAATACAAGAGTTATTGCACCTCCTAATACAAGTCCTACAGAGGCATCTGAACCTGCAAATGCATCTACAAATGAAGTTCCACTGAAGAATCCACCAGTATAAACCATTGCGATGATACAGCTTGCAATAAGTACTGCTACAGGTAAAACAAGGTCAAGCACACTTGCATTTTCCTTAACTATTTCCTCCTCATTATCCTCATAAGGTCTGCCAGGAGTTGTGAATAAATCACCATTTATAGCATTCATCTCATGTTTCTTCATAGGTCCGAAGTCAACACGAAGCAATGTAACCATAAGTATCATTACAAGAGTAAGTATTGCGTATAAGTTATAAGGTATTGTCTGGATAAATACAGCAAATCCATTTATTCCTGAATCCTCAGGAACAGATGATGTTACAGCAGCAGCCCATGAGCTTATAGGTGCTATGATACATACAGGTGCAGCAGTTGCATCTATTATATATGAGAGCTTAGCTCTTGATACCTTATGTCTGTCTGTTACAGGACGCATAACACTGCCTACTGTGAGACAGTTAAAATAATCATCTACAAATATCAATATTCCAAGAACCATGACTGATATCTGAGCACCAATTCTTGTCTTTATATGCTTTGAAGCCCATTTACCAAAGGCAGCCGAACCGCCCGCCTTATTAAGCAGTGATACCAATATACCAAGCATAACGAGGAATACCAATATACCTACATTCCACGAATCTGCAAGCTTGTATATCATACCTCCATCTTCCTGAAAGAAGATTGTATTTATCATAAGCTCAAGATTAAAATTAGAATATAACAATCCACCTGTTATAATTCCTGCAAGGAGCGATGTATAAACCTCCTTAGTTATAAGTGCCAGCCCAATTGCTATAACCGGAGGCAGAAGTGACAATATAGTTGCATATGTCTTGCACTGATAATTCTCTGCATCCGCGATAGTCCCCGGTGTCTGACTTGTTATTACCATTAGTACTACTATGATTGCGATGAATATAAGCATCCCAACCTGCTTCTTCTTAATCTTCAATGTTCCTCTCTCCACCCTTTTGTATTTATTAATTCTGTTTCCAAAACTTATTCAATATTATATAGACAAATTCATGTTAAATCAAGCAAAAACGATAATCTTAAACTAATCCAAATAGCAAAAAAATGCTATGCACTATAAATGACACAAACCATGCTATTAAACACTGAACAATCACTGTCAATATTGCAGCCCTGCTCCCTCCCATTTCTCTCTTCACGGTAGCAATAGCCGCAACACAAGGAGTATAAAGCAACGTAAATATCAAAAATACCATAGCGGTGTATGGTGTAAAAAGTGTCTTAATCGCAGATATATCACCACCGAGCAACACAGTAAGTGTAGATACAACACTTTCTTTCGCTGTAAAGCCAGTTATAAGAGCGGTTGACACTCTCCAATCGCCAAATCCAAGTGGTTTAAATATCGGGCAGACAATATTGCCAATATTTGCAAGTATACTATTTTCTGTAGTATCGGCGACATTGAACCTGATATCAAACGTCTGTAAAAACCATATTATTATTGATGCTATAAAAATAATCGTAAATGCTTTTTGTATAAATCCCTTTGCTTTCTCCCATATAAGATGCAATACACTTTTAGCAGACGGCATACGATAATTAGGCAGCTCCATCACAAATGGCACAGGCTCCCCTTTAAACTTAGTCATCTTCAATATAAGGGCATATCCTATCGCACACAATATTCCGAAAACATATATTCCAACCATTACAAGTGCCTGGTATTTTCTAGGGAAAAATGCACTAACTAACATTGAATATATAGGCAGCTTCGCACTACAGCTCATAAAAGGCGTAAGCAATATTGTCATTTTTCGGTCACGTTCACTTGACAAAGTTCTAGTCGCCATAATAGCAGGAACTGAACAGCCAAACCCTATCATCATAGGCACAATACTTCTTCCCGATAAACCTATTTTTCTTAAAAGCTTGTCCATGACAAAGGCTACACGTGCCATATATCCTGTATCTTCCAATATAGCCAAAAAGAAAAATAATATGACAATAGTAGGCAAAAAACTTATAACACTGCCAACTCCCTGGCATATACCATCAACCACAAGAGAATGAACCACAGGATTTATCTTAAGATGCACTAATCCCTTATCTATAATTGCAATAATCATATCAACACAGTTACTCATAATATCTGATAACCATGCACCAATGAAATTAAATGTCATTGCAAATACAATAGCCATAATACCTAAAAAGCAAGGAATAGCTGTATACTTTCCTGTGAGCAGCCTGTCTATCTTCATACTCAGCTTATGCTCTCTGCTTTCATGAGGCCTTACTATTGTCTCACGACATAAATTCTCAATAAAACTAAACCTCATATTAGCAATAGCTGCTTCACGGTCAAGCCCTGTTTCTTTTTCCATGACCGATACAACCTGCTCAAAAGCCGTCTTTTTCTCATCAGACAAGTTTAATTCCTTCTCTATAGGAGAATCATTCTCAATAAGCTTCGTAGCAGCAAATCTTACAGGAAGTCCTGATGATTTTGCATCAGGTTCTATCATATGAACAACTGCATGTATACATCTATGTACAGAACCTATTGGAGTTTTCTCGTCTTTGTCATCAGGGCAAAAATCTATCCGTCTTGGAATTTCCTGATACCTGGCAACATGAAGAGCATGACTTACAAGCTCATCTATCCCCTCATTTTTAGCTGCTGATATAGGAATTACCGGGATACCTAATGCATGTTCAAGTTCATTAACACGAACCGTACCTCCATTGGCACGAACCTCATCCATCATATTAAGTGCAAGCACCATAGGTATGCCAAGCTCCATAAGCTGCATCGTAAGGCATAAATTTCTCTCTAAATTGGATGCGTCAACTATATTAATTATTCCATTTGGTTTATCATCTATAAGAAAACTTCTTGTAACTATTTCTTCACTTGAATATGGCGATAACGAATATATACCAGGTAAATCTGTTACAATCGCCTCCGGATGATTTTTTATTATGCCATCCTTTCTGTCCACTGTAACTCCCGGGAAGTTACCAACATGCTGGTTAGAACCTGTAAGCTGGTTAAACAATGTAGTCTTTCCACAGTTTTGATTACCAACAAGTGCAAATTTTAACTGTTTGCCTTTAGGCAATGCATTTTCCTCGTCATGGTCATGATAACTCATAATATTATCAGGCTCACCTACTCCAGGATGCGGTATACTTTTATATCTGTCTGTATCTGACTTTATTGATATCGCTTTCTTATGGATATCCCTTATTTCTATTTTCCTTGCTTCATCAAGTCTTAATGTGAGCTCATATCCCCTTACATCAAACTGAATCGGATCACCCATGGGAGCAATCTTCTGCAGCGTTACTTCTGTACCGGGAGTCAGTCCCATATCTAACAAATGATGTCTTAATGCCCCATCTCCACCTACAACATTAATATATGCACTCTCTCCGGGTGTAAGCTCATCCATCCTTACAATCGTTTCTCTTCTCTCTTCTTCCACTTATATCCCTCTTCCACAAAAGTATAGCATTTATTCATCAAGATACTCATCTAAAGCATCCCAGTAATTTTCCATCCAGCGCATCTGTTTATCAATATTGATATCGGAATCCTTAATATCTTCTATATCAAACACCTTATCAGGATGATACAGTGTACCATCTCCACCTATGACAGCACTTGCACCTACATCAAGACCTCTTGCATACATAAGAGAGTCCTCCATCATAACGATACCAAGGCTCCCATCCTCTGCCTCAAGCGATACCCTTACCATAGGCATATAACCATCAGGTCTCTCCTCACATCCGTAATCATCCTCATCTATTCTGGTAATTGTGTATATTATCTCATCCATCTATATCATTCCTTCCAATGATATGCTTACTTAGCACTTGCAATATCCCTTGCAACATAAACACCACTAGCTGATGCATGCGAAAGCGAATGTGTTATTCCACTTCCGTCTCCTATAATATAAAGTCCCTTGTACTTGTTAGTTTCAAGCCTGTCATTCACGTCAACTTCCATATTATAGAACTTAACCTCAACACCATATAACAGTGTATCCTCATTAGCTGTACCGGGTGCTATCTTGTCAAGTGCATAAATCATCTCTATAATTCCATCTAGTATTCTCTTAGGTAACACAAGACTTAAATCGCCCGGTGTTGCACTTAAGGTAGGTGTGATAAATGCCTCGTCTATACGGCTATGTGTCGACCTTCTTCCTCGTATCAAATCACCAAATCTCTGTACGATTACTCCTCCACCAAGCATATTGCTAAGTCTCGCTATACTCTCACCATAACCGTTCGAATCCTTGAACGGCTCTGAAAAATGCTTGGCGACGAGAAGAGCGAAGTTTGTATTGTCAGTCTGTCTCTCAGGATCCTCATAGCTGTGACCATTGACAGTTATAATTCCATTTGTATTCTCATTAACCACCGCACCCTTAGGGTTCATACAGAAGGTTCTTACCCTGTCACCATATTTCTCTGTGCGGTACACAATCTTGCTCTCATACAGCTCGTCTGTCAGATGTGCAAATACTACAGCAGGAAGTTCAACCCTTACACCTATGTCAACCCTGTTTGACTTTGTAGGAATCTCAAGTTTTTTACACACTGACTCCATCCATTTACTTCCGCTTCGGCCTACAGATACTATGCATTTTTCACATACATAAGTGTCACCTTCACATATTACCTTATAACCATCTTCCTCTGCTAAAATCGTATTAACCGGTGTATCAAAGAAAAACTGAACCTTATCCTTAAGATACGAATAAATATTCTCAAGCACAATATAGTTTATATCCGTACCAAGGTGTCTCACAGATGCATCCAAAAGGTGTAAATCATTCTGTATACAAACGGTCTTGAACTTAGTACCTGCAGTGGAATAAAGCTTAGTATTCTCACCGCCATACTGCATATTGATATCATCAACATAATGCATTAATTCAAGTGCCTGCTTTTTACCTATATACTCATACAACGTGCCTCCAAAATCATTAGTTATGTTGTATTTTCCATCTGAAAATGCTCCGGCACCGCCAAAACCACTCATAATAGAACAGCTCTTACAGCCTATACAGTTCTTAACCTTATCACCATCTATAGGGCAATGTCTCTTACCAAGCTCATGGCCTGCCTCAAATACAGCAACCTTAAGCTCAAGTGAATTCTTAACTAACTCATACGCAGAAAATATGCCTCCTGGTCCTGCACCGATTATAATTACATCATATTTCATGTTGCATCCTCCTTAAAAAAATTGACTACGCCTCTTATATTCGTAGTCAACTCTTTACGGCAGTTGGTAGAAACGTTCAACCATATTATGAACATATACAAATATTTGCTTTAATCCTCTAAAAATATAACATAGTTTATATCTGTCTGCAATTAGAATATATACATCTGCAAACTTTTCTTTTGAGTTTTCCTATGCTAAAATAATGGCACAATATAGATACAAAACAGGAAATAATATATATAACAAATTATATTATATAAGCAATATATGAGGTGACAGATATGATTAAAATAGATTTAATTACAGGTTTTCTTGGTTCAGGCAAAACTACATTCATAAGAGAATATGCCTCCTATCTTATTGGTAAGGGTGCAAATATCGGTATTCTGGAGAATGACTTCGGTGCAGTAAACGTAGACGCTATGCTGTTACAGGACATCCTTGGTGATAACTGTACACTTGAGATGGTAGCCGGAGGCTGCGACGCAGACTGCCACAGAAGGCGTTTTAAAACCAAGCTTATAGCAATGGGAATGTGCGGATATGACCGCGTATTAGTCGAGCCATCAGGAATCTTTGATATGGATGAATTCTTTGATGCCCTGCACGAATCACCGCTTGACCGCTGGTACGAGATAGGTAATGTAATAACTATAATAGATGCTAATCTTAATCAAAATTTGTCTGATGCCTCACGCTATATTCTTGCCTCTGAGGTTGCACATGCTGGTGCTATACTGTTTAGCCATACAAGCGAAGCAGATAGTGAACAGATAGATAGCACACAAAAATATGTCAAGGAATCGCTTGATATACTTCATTGCAAAAAAGCTCCAAATCCTATCATTATAAAGAAAGACTGGGGCACTCTTACGGACGATGACTTTGAACAGATATTACAGTCCGGCTATCACACTGCCGACTATACAAAGCTCTGGTTTGACGAGAAAGAAACCTATGACAGCCTGTATTTCATGAATATGGATTTCACAGAGGATTTTATACGCGAATCCTGCAAAAAAATACTAGATGACTTAAGCTGCGGCAAAGTATTCAGAATAAAAGGCTTCCAGAGACTTGCCGATAATACATGGATATCCGTAAATGCAACACATCAAAAAATCGAAATACAGCCAATAGCAAATGGTCAGGATATACTTATTGTCATTGGCGAAGGCTTAAACAAGGAAGCTATTGAAAAATACTGGGGCAAATCCAATATATAAGTTCGCAATCTACTTAAGCAGGGCAGTTACAGCGGCAAGCTCCTTTTCTAAATCCTCACGCTGTTCATTAAGGATGCTAAGCTTACCTTCAAGCTCCTCAATCTGCCTTGCCTGTGTATCAATAATA
Organism: uncultured Lachnospiraceae bacterium; assembly: GCA_934309145.1. Lineage (GTDB taxonomy): Bacteria > Bacillota > Clostridia > Lachnospirales > Lachnospiraceae > Coprococcus_C. The sequence continues at coordinate 107,235 of CAKRCW010000008.1, forward strand.
TTCTGCTGCTCATCTATCTTACGGTTTTGCTCCTCTAATGCTCTTGTTGTTTCTGATAACATAATATATACCTCCTAATAATATAGAATAAAAAAACAGGAATCCCTAGAATCTTAAGATAGATTCATCATACAGGAATCCTGTTTAACGGTCAAGCCACATTTTGTAGCATAGTATGTATATATTTGTAGCATATGGCAACATATATTAAACTCTTGCATTAAATGCCACATATGAAGCAGGTTTCTCAACGACAACATTGGTCTGTGCTGCCACTGTATCAGCTTCTATATTGGTGTCAGTTTCTATATTACTACTGCTGTCACTTATCTCATCTATCTGTTCATCAAGACTATCATACATTGTCTCATCTAAATCATCCATAAGCTTTGAAAGAAGTCCTTCGTCATCAGTCTCAATGCCAAGTGCCTCCTTGATTGCCTCTTTCTTACGCTCTTCCTTAGTCTTAGGCGCTCTCTCCTTCGCAGCCTCAGCTATCTTCTCGCCACGCTCTCTCGCCTCATCCATAGCGTGAAACTTCTGTGAGTTATTGTATTCTGACTTTGCAGCGGCAATCTGCTCCTCATATGAATGATACAGCTCAAGCTTTCTCTGAATCTCATCTATATCTAAGGACTGCATATCCTTAAGGCTCTCCTTCTGCTTCTCATAATATGCAATCTTATTATCACGTTCATTCTGTCTGTTTACCTTATCCTGTGTTCCCTTAAATATACCACCATTTATTTTAAGATTCATATTCTTCCTCCCATACATAATAAACTATCTGATATGTATATCGGATTTATATGAAAAAGATATTATATTAGCACAGGCATTTTTAATTACAGCTTACCATCTGAAAAACTCTCCACAGAATGGAACAAACAGCAATCTTGACATACCAACTCCTATCTCCTCAAAGCCGGCAAGTGGTACAAACCCGTTTACAGGCATACCATTCACATAACAGCCTGAGCTGGTGTTGTATACACCAAAGAAAAATTTATTGGCACTTGAATCATATACTATTGCTGCATGATTCTCTGGAGCTATGGAGCCATCACCTGAAATACAAATATCCATATTATCAGAGCTGCCGATATAATTAAAATCTGATGTGAGGCTGTATGTTTCCTGATTTGGTCCTCTGTTAACAAGCCATCCAACGCAAGGACTGCACACGCAGCTGTCCATCTCTCTAAGTATATCTAAATGTGGCTGTTTGTTCTTAATCTTTACATATGTATTTGCAGGATCAATATTGCCTCCAAGTGGAATAAATGCGTATTCGCACTCACCAAAGGATATTCTATCATAAGGTTTTAGATAAGTTGCTCCAAACAAAATCATATTATTAACCCTGACTGCCTTCTTTCCAAAGCCTGGTGCAATATATGATTTACCGCACATTTCATCATAAAAAATGGTTGCGTGATTCTCAGCCAATACATTTGCATCACTGACAACTACTGTCATGCCTTCACCACTGCCGATTCCATTGCCATTTGGTGACATAACCAATGGATAATCCATTCCAAGCTCTGGTCCGTTTACGCACACAAGCCAGCCTCTGACCGTTACATTTGTAGTATTCATCTTATTATCTTACTCCTCCTTACTATTGCTTCTTACCTTTATTTTCCTTTTCAAGTCTGTTCACTCCGAGCAGTCCCTTTATAATAAATGCCACCCCAACACAGATTGTACCAAGTATAAGTACAAGCTCAAGTCCTGACATATATCTGAGAGATACATTAAGAGATATTATCAGGCAAACAAAAAATGTAATACATAAGCCTATAAGCGTCAGGCCTGTCACTATATTTGTTTTCACCAAAAATGTAATGAAAGCAACTAAAATAAGAACAATTAATATTCCCCCTACATTCACTCTTCCCATTCGGTAAAATAAAGTAAAGCTGCTTACAACTACATTCTGTAAGAACATTACTATGCCTATTATGGTCAATGCGATTCCTAATAAAAATTGTAATAACTCTTTCATAATTTTTTCCTCTCTACTCCTTTATATACTTTAATAAAACAGTATTTATAAAAAAAGCACAAACAAAATCCGATACAGGAGTATAGCATTATAACCCTTACTCCCACAGGAATAAATAATAAAATATACCTGTGAACGAATTACTTTGTGCATAAATCGTATAAACTATTTCTAATAATTTAATTGACCCATCTATAGTAGAATAACATATTTGACGTATTTTGTCGATTGAATTTTAATTCAATGCAATGTTTCCTACATCGGAGTTCCAACCTCAATTAAATTTCCATCTAAATCATAGAATCTTACTATTTTCTGTCCCCATGCATGCTCCATCAATTTATTTACATATTTTATATCATATTCCGACTCGTTTAACTTCCTCACAAATTCCTCTATATCATTTTCTTCAAAATATAGCTCTGTCATATTATTTTCCGGTATTATTTCCTTACCAAGAATTTCTCTCCAGAGCTTAACATCCTGAAGCACCAATCCCTCTGACATGATAACGTTGCCATCCTGATTAAGAACCACCTGTAGACCGAAGATATCTCTATAGAATTTTATTGATTTTTCTATGTCATTTACTGCTATAAGAACATTTCTAAGTCTCATATCATAACCTTCCAATCTATATCTCTTCACCCTGTGCCATCAGTATAAGCTTTATGCATCAATCTAAAAGTATAACTTTATCCTTTTCTTCCCATTCATCACCCACATAATAAGTTAAATGTACAGAATGTTTATCAATTATTTGAGCATCTTTTATTATATATGCTCCAACCGCTACATTAGGAAAGGTATCAATAACTTCTTTATAAACCTTATCTTTATCGTATATGTCTCTTATTACAATTTTTAATTGTTCATCTTCATAAATCCCATATACCACTAATTGTCCATTATATGCGCTTATATTTTCAAAACTATCAGATACTCTATTTGTTTTCCCATTAATAAACTTAGCTGTCCACGAGTCTCCCTTCCCGTTTCTTATTAATACAGTATCTTTATCTACTTGTATAATGGTGGGTTCCAACTCATATACATTTTCATATATTCTTTTTCCCCATCTGTTATTTACAGAAACATTGTAAGTACCATTAACTTTCTCTACACTATATGACATTTTATTTGGTAGAAGTATTAATATGGTAAATACTATCAAGCAACATATTACAATCAAAGCAACAACTATACTCTTTTTTGATATTATTTTTTTCATTATTATATCCCTCTGATATTCTAATCTACACACTAATCTTCTATCTCTTCATCTATTCCATACATTTTCTCGAACATGTCAAGTGTATTTTTCTTGAATAGTTCCACTCTGAGTACCTTCTTTTGACTTTGCCATCAGTATAAGTTTTTCAAAGGACTGAGCAAAGCGTACATCATCTTCTTCTGTCCTTTTTCTTGGTCCTTTAATGTGATTCTTACCAGAGCTTCGTCTTGCCTTCTTGTTAAGGTGTCGCTCCATAAGCATCTGGTCTATATTCTCATTTGTGTACCACTTACCAGACTGATGAATAGCATAAGCTCCTTTGCCTAACGCCATTGCAGCCACTCCATAATCCTGCGAAACAACTATATCTCCCTTATGACAAATGCTAATCAGCTTATAATCTACTGCATCTGCTCCTGCACCGACCACAATCACCTCACTGTAATCTGAATACAGCACATGATTGGTATCGCATAACAGAGTGACAGATATGTTGTATTTTTTTGCTATATCTTCAACAATGCTTACCACAGGGCAGGCATCGGCATCTACATATATTTGCATAATATTCTTCCGGCAAATCATTACTATGTATTTCTCCATTACTCTTTATTTTTCTTCCTCAATTTTTTCAAAAAACTGAACTGAATCATAATATACAAGATAGTCATAACCATTATCATTTAACAATTCTGTCACATCCCGTCCGCCCCAATAAGTGTAAATATCATCTCCTTGCTTTCTCAGACTGAGCAATACTACATTTTCCATTTCCTCGAATCCCGATTCATGTCCCGGATTATATCCCGTCAACACCAAACTGATCCATTCATCATTTCCACATGGCTTTGCTTTTACATCTATCTCTATATCCCCTCCGGAAATTCTCAAATCTGCATAACATTGTCCGTCTTCTTCATAAATCGTAATATCATAGTCCCTTAATTCTTCTGTACTTTCACTAATTACTTCTGAAAAAGCATATTTACCAATCCATTCTTCCAGTCCGTTTCTTTCTTCGGAATCTCCCATATAAACAGTTTCCTCTTCCGTTACTTTCTCAAAATATATACCGGAAGATGGTAATTCTTCTGCTAATGGATACAATACTCCCCAATAGGTATAGATATCTTCTCCCCATCTTTCCAAACTGAGCAATACGGTATTCTCCATTTTACTTAATCCCGTTACATGTTCTGGATTATATTCTTCTATCACCAGACTAATCCAAGCATTGCTTCCATATAACCTTGCTTTCAAATTAATTCCCGTCATTTGCCCATTTACTACTACATCTGCATAATATTGATCGTTCTCCTTATATATATTAATATCATAATCCATACACATAGACGCGTATCCCTCTTCGTTATACACTTCTTCAAAAACATATCTGCCAATCCAATTATCCAGATTATTCTTTGCTGCATTCTCTGTATTCTGCATTAAACAATCTACTTCTGATTCAAATTCTGATGTTCTGTTTGATAAATCTGTTTTCCCACATCCAGATAAAACACAAAGAAGATACAATAACAAAAAGAAAACTCTGACTCCATTCATTCTTATACTCATACCTTGCTCACCTTTCTTGCTGGGGCAATGCTTGGTTTTCATAAGATTCTCCTTTCAAAACAAACAACCAGCTTATCTGTGGTTTTATTCTACCACGAATAAGCTGGTTTGTGTAAAAATAATTATTGTCTTACTAATATGAGAAATCCGAAAGAAAATCGGAACTGTTTTATAAATATTATGAAATTTTAATACCATAAATTTATGGGGATTAGTGGAGATATATTGATATTCTGTTGTAAAAAATATCAAGTTTCCTGTATGTCATCATTTTGATAAACTGGAATTGACCGAGCTGATAGTTACCATTTTCTAACACTCCATTCATCATCTTGAGCTTTTCTTTCAGCATAGTAACCGCAAGGCATATCCTTTAGAATACCAACAGAATTATCTAAGTCGAATACTGATTTTAAGGATACTAACTTTGCTTCGTCTGTTTCATGTGCTTTTCCACATAGAAATTGCCACATTCCATCATCTTCATCATGTGATACATACAAAATAGGTTCTCCATTCTCTAATATGTGGCAACAGGTTATTGTAGCTGTATTTGGTGCGTCATAAAATGGGAATTTCATATTTAACACTCCTTTCAAATTCC
>CAKRCW010000009.1 GCA_934309145.1 uncultured Lachnospiraceae bacterium
TGCTGTAAGGCATTCAGCTGACGGATACTAATAGGTCGAGGGCTTATCCTTAGAGGTTTTGAGAGACGGAAAGATGTAGTTGATTTATTTGATATGGCATGATATAATACAGTCTGTGTGAAGTTCTGAAGGTACATTTGGCCCGGTGGCTCAGCTGGTTAGAGCGCCGCCCTGTCACGGCGGAGGTCGTGGGTTCGATCCCCATCCGGGTCGCTTATATAAATATTTTTACTTGGGATCTTAGCTCAGCTGGGAGAGCATCTGCCTTACAAGCAGAGGGTCACAGGTTCGAGCCCTGTAGGTCCCATTCAATCTTGCCGATGTGGCACAATTCATTAAGAACAACGAATGAAATGAGTTGGTCGCAGGCAGAGCAGCTGATTACAAATCAGCTGATAATAATCTTGCCGATGTGGCTCAATTGGCAGAGCAGCTGATTTGTAATCAGCAGGTTATCGGTTCGAGTCCGATCATCGGCTTCGACGAGAATTAACTACAATGAGTTGCGGCAAGTTGTTTAATTCAAGTCAGTTACTTCCGAAAGGAATAACAATATAATATATGGGTGGATTCCCGAGTGGCCAAAGGGGACAGACTGTAAATCTGCTGCGGAATGCTTCGGTGGTTCGAATCCACCTCCACCCATTATAATTAATATCGCGGGGTGGAGCAGTCTGGAAGCTCGCCGGGCTCATAACCCGAAGGTCACAGGTTCAAATCCTGTCCCCGCTACTAATTACATAAGATATCTAGCATGCCCAGATAGCTCAGTTGGTAGAGCAGAGGACTGAAAATCCTCGTGTCACTGGTTCGATTCCGGTTCTGGGCATCTTTTTTTTACCCCAATTTTTCAAACATTAAATCATAAAACATTTTTCAAGTGCTGCAATAGCAGATGGAATTACAGCCTCATCCAAGCCAGAGTAATTGACAATAAGTATATGCTCCTGTGCCTGTTCAGGGAGATAATAATAATCAGACAGGCAGGATATTTTAAGACCATTTTCTTTTGCCCGTCTTTTAATTTCAACATCGTTCAAATTCGTGTCAACCTTGAGGAGAAAATGTAATCCGGCATCATCCTCCAGAATATCACATATAGAAGCAATTTGGCTTTTCTTGATGGATAAAACCAGACTGTCTCTCAAGCCTCTGTAATAATTACGCATACGATTGATGTGCTTTTCAAAGTAACCATCAGAAATAAATCGTGCAAGAGTATATTGCTCGAATGTTGAGACTGTACACGAATAGAATGATAACAGCTTGTTGTATTTATCCATAAGATGGGGTGGAAGTACCATATAGCTTATTCTTATGGTGGAGGCAAGGCTCTTACTGAAGCTGTTCATATATATTACTCTTTCCATTACATCTATGCTCTGTAGGGATGGTATCGGTCTGCCCATAAGCCGAAATTCACTGTCATAGTCATCTTCAATTATATAACGCTGATTGCTTGATGCTTTTGCTGCCCATCCAAGAAGCTCATAGCGTTTGCTGACAGGAGTTACGATACCTGTAGGAAAGTGATGTGAGGGAGACAGATGAAGAACATCTGCATTACTTTTATCAAGCTCTGTAACATTTATTCCGTTGTTAGTGACAGGAACATGGCAAACCTTTACCTGATTGCTTGAGTATACCTGACTTATCTTTTTGTAACCGGGATCTTCAACAGCATATGTCAGATTTCTGCCAAGAAGCTGTATTATAATGCTATACAGATATTCAGTTCCGGCACCTATGATAATTTGTTCAGGTTTAACATTCATTCCACGAAAATCCATTAAATGTCTTGCTATTGCAAAACGCAGCTCGTAAGAACCTGTTCCCGGTGTTGTTGTCATAAGCTTGTCGTGGTTTTCAGAGAGAATATCACGCATAAGCTTAGCCCATATTGTGAATGGAAAGACGGACTTGCTTGTACTGTTGCTTGCGAAATCATATAAAATATTAGCATCATAATCAGGAAGGTGTGAATAAGTATTGTCATTAAAAACGCTATTGAAGGAGGGATTGCCTACTGAAGAATTAATTGTTATTGTAGTTTCCTGTTCATTTTCCAGTTTAGGATTATTAGCAGCTGCTTCTGTGCGGAGCATTATTCCATCTAAGGCAGAAACAAAATAGCCTTTTTTGGGTATAGAATATATATATCCCTCAGCTATGAGCTGAGAATATGCATTTTCGATAGTTATTGTGCTTATATTGAGATTTTTGGCAAATGCACGTTTTGAAGGAAGCTTATAGCCTGCTGTGAGCGTGCCATTCAAGATATCGTTTTTGATTAATTTGTAGAGGTGCTCATATAAAGTGTCATTTCCCATGTTTTCAAATGAATAAGTAAGCATATTGTAAGCCCTTTCTTGTGCATGACATTACTGGATATATTAAAATTATAAAAAATGTAAAAGTTAATACGGTCAAAGTAATTATACTATATTAAATGCCTTATGTAAAATAATCATTTTCATAAGGATTCTGTCATAAGTATTCTGTTAAGTAATTGTTGACCCGTTTCTTACCCTGACGCTTCTCTCTGGATGATGGGTTCCATGCAGGGACATTTGCGACAGCCGGCACTTAATGAGTGCGAAGCACGAATTTAGAGCCGCTGCTTGGAGCAATTAAGTGCAAACGGTCTCGGAATGGAACCCATCATCCAGAGAGAAGCGTCAGGGCAAGAAACGTGCCAATGATTACTTGACAGAAACTATAAAAATGTCAAATTGTATTCGCATTAAAAACATGATAATATGAATATAGTGGCAATATATGAAGACAACAGGTTGCATGATGAATGGCAGAGATTTTATTAATCTTTAGGAAGTTGGAGGTATGAGAGATGTTTTATAACTTACCGGTTAAAATATATGAAGAAAAAGATAGTGTATTTAATCATAGAGATGAGATGGCTAAGCTTGGCGGCAGAGCCCTTATTGTTACAGGAAGAAGCTCGTCTAAGAAGAATGGTTCACTTGATGATGTGATAAATGCACTCGCTGATAAGAAGATGGAATATGTATTATTTGATGAGGTTGAGGAAAATCCATCGGTGGAGACTGTCCTTAAAGCCAGGGATATGGGAGTTGCAGAGAAGGTTGATTTGGTTATAGGTCTTGGTGGCGGCTCGCCCATAGATGCTGCAAAGGCGATTGCTATAATGATATGTTATCCAGAGTGTGGTGGGGAATTTTTGTATCAGAAGGTTGATGATGTAAAGCATTTGCCAATAGTTGCCATACCTACAACGTGTGGAACTGGCTCAGAGGCAACTGCCGTATCAGTGCTGACAGTTCATACTAAGAGGACTAAGGCATCTTTGCCACACAGAGTATTTCCGGAACTTGCGTTGGTTGATGCAAAGTACCTTAAGTCGGCACCGGCACATATAATAACTGCAACTGCTGTTGACGCATTTGCACATATGGTTGAGAGCTATATTAACACAGGAGTATCGCCTTATGTTGAGATGTTTGTAGCATCGGGACTTAGAACATGGGGTAAGAGTATGGAAGTGTTGTTTGGAACACGCGGGGCAGAGGATGAAGATTATAGCAATTTTATTCACGCATCTACCCTTGCTGGAATGGCTATAGCACATTCTGGAACAACAATTCCACACAGTCTGAGCTATAATGTTACATATGAGATGGGAGTGGCTCACGGAACAGCTGTAGGGCATTTCCTTCCAGGGTATTTGAGGTCGGCTTCAAGCCGTGACAGAGAATTCATACTTAGAAATGCAGGATTTTTTGATATGGATAATTTTGAGAAATTTATAGATACTACATGTAAGGTGGATAAGATACCTGACGAGATTATTGAGCGTTCAATACAGTCGGTGCTTGCAAACAAGGCTAAATGTGATATGTGTCCATTTGAGATAACATATGATGTTCTTAAGTATATAGCAGGATAGTTATTCAGGAGGTAATAAATGAAAAAGGGAATATTATTCGATTTGGATGGTACATTATGGGATTCAGCACAGGCGGTTGCTGATTCGTGGAATGAGGCATTGGAGAAGTTTACTGATGTTCCTTACAGAACAAGCAAGGAGCAGATGTATACATTTATGGGACATACCATGGAGGATATTGCGATTAAGTTTTTTGATGGCGAGACTAAGGAGAGAGCACTTGAACTTCTTGATATATGTGCAGTTTATGAGAACGACTATATAGCTGCCCATGGTGGAAAGCTTTTTGATGGAGTTATAGAGACATTGAAGACTTTGAAGGACGAAGGCTATTTTCTTGCCATTGTAAGTAATTGTCAGATGGGTTATATAGAGGCTTTTTTGAAGTATTATAAGCTTGATGGGTATTTTGACGATACCGAAAATTATGGAAGAACTCTTAAGGATAAGGACGTTAATATAAGACTAGTAGTTGACAGAAATAATCTTGATAAGGCAGTTTATGTTGGCGATATAATGAGCGATTATAATTCAACAATGAAGGCTGGGCTTCCATTTATCCATGCAGCGTATGGATTTGGAAATGTTCCGGAGGGGACACCATTTATTAACAGTATAACAGAGCTTCCAGAGGTTGTAAAAAAGGTTATATAGCAGGTATTTGACGCAAGGAGGAAAGCATGGAAGAATATGTAGAATTTAAAAATGTAAGCAAGATATACCAGACAGGGGATGTTAAAGTGGAAGCACTAAAGGATGCGAGCTTTGGCATAGGAAAGGGAGAAATCTGTGTTATCGTCGGACAGTCCGGTGCAGGTAAGACAACCCTGCTTAACATACTTGGTGGAATGGACAAGCTGACAAGCGGAGAGGTATATCTGGATGGAAAGAGCATTTCCAAGTATAACAAGAAGCAGCTTGCCACATACAGAAGGCAGGAGATAGGCTTTGTATTTCAGTTCTATAACCTTATACCTAATCTTACTGCGATAGAGAATATAGAGATAGCCTCACAGCTCTCTAAGAATCCGATGAATCCTGAGGAGATATTAGAGCAGGTTGGTCTTAAGGACAGAAGGGATAATTTTCCTGCACAGCTATCAGGTGGCGAGCAGCAGCGTGTTTCTATAGCAAGAGCACTTGCCAAGAATCCTAAGCTTATGCTCTGTGATGAACCTACAGGAGCACTCGATTATGAGACTGGTAAGGCGATACTTAAACTGTTGCAGGATTGCAGCAGAAAAAATAATATGACGGTTGTAATCATAACTCACAATTCGGCACTTACCGCTATGGCTGACAGAATTATCAAGGTTAAGAACGGACAGATTGCATCAGTTAAGATGAATGACAATGTTGTTCCTGTTGAGAATATAGAATGGTAATAACGGGTGGTACATATGAACAAAGCATTTAGAAAAAATATATTTCGTACAATAAAAGAGAGTCTCGGAAGGTATCTTGCAATAATGGCAATTATAGCACTCGGAGTTGGCTTCTTTGCAGGATTAAAGGTTACTAAGCCCGGCATGGTTGAGACTGGCAATGATTATATGCGAAAGTACAGTATGTATGATATAAGGCTCATTTCACCTACAGGATTTACTGAGGATGACATTGATAAGTTAAGTGAGAATGAAAATGTAATGGTAGCTGCAGGTGCAAATTACAGGGATTTTATCTATGTAAATGAGGATGATAAGGAGATTGTTCTGCATGCACTTTCCATAACTGAGGGAGTAAATGAGCTTCAGCTGGTAAGTGGCCGTATGCCGGAGAGTGATGATGAATGTGTGCTTGATCAATATCAGTTTGGAAATTCAGATATGATTGGCAAAGAAATTACGGTTAGTGACAGCAATGATGCTGAGACTAAGATGGTGTTCAAGCATAAGACATATACTGTCGTAGGAATGGTTAATTCTCCAATGTACATAAATATAGAACGTGGAACAACATCTATAGGTAACGGACGTGTAAGTGCATTTGTGTATATTATGCAGGAGGGCTTTAATTACCCTATCTATCAGGAGGCTTATCTGAAATGTCAGGACAGCTATGATATATATACAGATGAATATGATGATTTCATTGAAGATATCAAGCCTGATATAGAGGATGCTTTGGATGATATGGGTAAGTCGGGAACATATATACTTGACCGTTCAACAAACACAGGTTATATGTGTTATGACAATGATACTAATATCGTAGATGGAGTTGCGAGAGTATTTCCAATATTTTTCTTTCTGATTGCGGCACTTGTATGCTCTACAACAATGACAAGAATGGTGGATGATGAGAGAGGTCAGATAGGAACATACAGAGCACTCGGATATAGTAATTTCTCGATTATATCAAAGTATATGATTTATTCGGGAAGTGCAGCACTTGTTGGATGTCTGGCTGGATTTTTCGGGGGCTGTTATCTGTTCCCATATGTAATATCAGAGGCATATAAAATGCTGTATGATTTTGGTGATGGAATAGAGTTCTATTTTTCACCAGTGCTGCTCATTATATGTATAATTGTGTCATTAATTTGCTCTATGGGAACAACCTTCCTTGCCTGTAAGAATGAGTTAAGATGTATGCCGGCAGAGCTGATAAGACCTAAAGCACCGGCAGCAGGCAAGAGAATTTTGCTTGAGAAGCTTCCATTTGTATGGAAGCGTATGAAGTTTTTACACAAGGTTACAGCGAGAAATGTTTTCAGGTTTAAGAAGAGAATGTTTATGATGATTCTGGGTATCGCTGGTTGTACAGCACTTGTTCTGACAGGACTTGGTGTAAGAGACTCGGTTTCTAATCTGGCTGAGTTTCAGTATGGGGATATAGATATACATGATATAGAGACTACTCTTCAGGGAGGTAATGCTGATATTGCTGAGACATTATTAGATGATATGGGAGATGATGTGACAGGATATACGGAGTTATATAAGTCATCGGTGGAGCTTCACATGGATTCATCAATTAAGACAGTTTATATGATTGCTGCCGAGAAGGAGGATTTGGATGGATATGTCAGTTTCTCACTTAAGTCAGGCGAAAAGGCTTATCCTGAATATGGAGAGGTGATGCTTAGTGAGAAGATAGCTGATATAGCAGGTGTTGAGGTTGGAGATACAATAACACTTACAGACACGGATTCTGGAGATGTGACACTTACTGTATCGGGCATATTTAAGAATTATGTATGGCATTATGCCTATGTAACACCTGAGACTTATCGTGATTATTTTGATAAGGATTGCGATGCAAACACCTTATACATAAATGTAAAGAATGACCAGACTGCTTACGAGGTAGGTGCCAAGCTGCAACAGTTAGATAATGTCATGAATGTAAGCATTATACCTGAGATAAAGGATAGAGTGTCTAACATGATGACTATGATGAACGCAGTTGTATGGCTTGTAATAGGAAGTGCCGGTGCACTTGCATTTATAGTGTTGTTCAACCTAAGTAATATCAATATAACTGAGAGAGTGAGAGAGATTGCAACAATAAAGGTTTTGGGCTTTTACTCTGGTGAGACAGGGGCATATGTATTCAGGGAGAACCTTGTCCTTACTCTTATAGGCGTTGTCGTTGGACTTCCGTTTGGTGTATGGCTGCACAGCTTCGTTATGTCGCAGATACAGGTTGATATGGTTGCATTTGCGTCTGAGATAATGAAGATAAGCTATCTGTACTGTGTTGTTATTGTGCTTATATTCTTCCTAATTGTTGATTTGGTTATGAGAAGGAAGATAGAAGCCATAGATATGGCTGAGTCGCTTAAGTCAATAGAGTAAGGTATTGCTTGCATAAATAAAAAATGATATACTAAAACAGTATGTAATAAAAGAAAAGAGGATTAAAAAATGGCTATACATATGATTAAAAAGGTTCCAACAGCAGAGGAGATAAGAGAGATACATCCAATGAGCAAGGAGCTCATACAGATAAAGAAGGAGAGAGACGAGGAGATAAAAAAGGTATTTACAGGTGAGTCAGATAAGTTCCTTGCTATTATCGGACCTTGTTCAGCAGATTACGAGGAGTCAGTTCTTGACTATCTGTGCAGATTAGCCAAGGTTGCAGATAGGATAAAGGATAAGATAATTGTTATACCTAGAATATACACTAATAAGCCAAGGACTAATGGTTCAGGTTATAAGGGAATGCTTCATCAGCCTAATCCAGAGGATAAGCCGGATTTTATCGAGGGTGTAAAGGCTATTAGGAAGATGCACATTAAGGCTATAGAGGAGACAGGTCTTACAGCAGCAGATGAGATGCTTTACACAGATAACTGGCCTTACCTGGAGGATATTCTTTCATATGTTGCTATTGGGGCAAGAAGTGTTGAGAATCAGGACCACAGACTTACGGCAAGTGGTATAGATGTGCCTGTAGGTATGAAGAATCCTACAAGCGGAGATTACAATGTAATGCTTAATTCATGTGTGGCAGCTCAGGCATCACACACATATATGTTCTCTGGCTATGAGGCACATACAGATGGTAATCCTCTGGCACATTGTATTTTAAGGGGTTCTCTTAGTAAGAGTGGACGTTCATTAGCAAACTATCACTACGAGGATTTGAAGCTTCTTAGCGATATGTATCAGAAGTATAATCTTGTGAATCATGCATGTATAGTGGATGCAAACCACAACAATTCAGGTAAGAAGTGGGATGAGCAGCCTAGAATCGTAAATGAAATCCTTCACAGCATGAGACATTCTGAGGATGTAAGAAAGCTTGTAAAAGGTGTTATGATTGAGAGCTATATTGAGGATGGAAATCAGCCTATCGGTGGAGGCTGCTATGGTAAGTCCATCACAGATCCTTGTCTTGGCTGGGAAAAATCAGAGAAGTTGTTATTGGAGATGGCTGAGCAGTTATAAGGGCAGTGACACAAAACAGGAGGCAGGTTATGAATATATTTGGCATATTAGTGCCTAAGCAGATGCTTACATATCTTACGGATGAGGACACACTTGACCAGGCTGTACAGTTCCTTATGGGAAGTACATATACAGCAGTTCCGGTTATTGATAACGATGGTAAGTATGTAGGTATTGTGAGCGAGGGAGACTTCCTTCGTGCAGTTATGGAGTACGGCAAAGAGAATTTGCAGGATTACAAGGTTGGAGATATCGTGAACCGTGATATGGGCGGTGTGGTACTTAATACTGTTGAGAGAGAAGAGATAATGGAGAAGATTCTTGACAGAAACTTTCTCTCTATTGTGGATGACAGACAGTGCTTCATTGGTATCATCACAAGAAAGAGTGTAATCATGTATTTGAGTAATTGATATGAAGTATAAACATATATTTTTTGATTTAGATGGAACAATTACAGAACCGGTAGTGGGAATAACGAATGCATTTATGTATTCACTTGAGAAGTTCGGAATAAAGGTTTCAGACAGAACAAGTCTATATAAGGTTATAGGCCCTCCACTTAGGGATTCCTATAAGGAGTTTTATGGTTTCTCAGACGAACAGGCGGAGGAGGCTATAGGCTACTATCGTGAGTATTATGGCGTTCGCGGTTTAATAGAGAATGATATTATGCCTGGAATGGAGGATGCATTTCGTACATTAAAGGATGCAGGGTGTCATCTTTATGTAGCTACATCAAAGCCTGAGGTATATGCTATTAAGATATTGCAGTATTTGGGATTAGATAGCTATTTTGATATTATTGCCGGAAGTCTGTTTGATGGTTCCAGGGACAAGAAGGAATTAGTTATTGAATATCTGCTCAACAGATGCGGCATGAAGAGTGAAACAGAGGAGCTTACATCGGTTGTTATGGTTGGAGACCGCAAATTTGACATATTAGGAGCTAAGCATTTTGGGATTGACAATATCGGTGTGACATTTGGCTACGGAAGCCGCGAGGAATTTTTAGAATGTCAGGCTATGTACATAGTTGACAGTGCAGATGAACTTGTACAGTATATATTATCTTAGCAAAACAGGTGAGAAAATGGATTTTTCAGTAGGTCAGGTTATAAGACTAAAAAAATCACATCCATGTGGTGGAAATGCATGGGAGATTCAGCGTATAGGCATGGACTTCAGACTAAAATGTTTAAGCTGTGGGCATTCAGTTATGGTTCCCAGAAGGACTATAGAGAAGAGCTTTCGAGGGTTTATTGATTAGATTTTTTTGGATAATAAAATATTTTCAACAGCAAAATCCGCTTACATCAACGGAAAAAATCTGCTAAAATATTAGTGTTTCCGGGATAGAAGTGGAGGTTGTTATGTTTAATGTAGGAGATTATATAGTATATGGTCATAATGGCATATGTCAGGTGGTTGACATAACGCATCCTGATATTGCTGGCTCAGACAATAATCGGTTGTATTATGTTTTGGTTCCGGTCAGGTCAAAGGATGGAACATTGTTTTGCCCTGCTGACAATGACAGGATTGTGATTCGTGGAATAATAGACAGGGCCGAGGCACTTGCTATTATCAATGATGCGAAAAATATTGAACCACTTGTTGTTAAGAGTGAGCGTATGAGAGATGAGTGTTATAAGAACGCTATTAAGAGCGGTGATTTGAGACAGTGTATTAAGCTTATCAAGACACTTATGGCAAGAAAAAAGAAGCGTGAGGAGTTAGGTAAGAAGGTTACATCTACAGATGAGCGTTATCTTAAGATTGTTGAAGAGTGTTTATATGGGGAGCTGTCGATGGCTACAGGCAACACCTTTGATGAGGTGAAGGACTTGATTTTGTCCTGTTGTGATATCTGATATAGCCATATATAGAGAGGAAATCTATTGTGGGACAGGATAATAACAAGAAGTATATAGAAGTACCGGAGCATGGAATATATTCATTTGACGAGCTGTTACCTGGTGATATCGAGCAAAGAAGCTTTGAGATTATCACTGAGGAGCTTGGCAATATAGAATTAAATCCATGTCAGGCACCGATTATCAAGCGCGTGATTCACACGTCAGCAGATTTTGATTATCTTAAAAATTTGTGTTTTTCAGAACATGTTGTAGAACAATTACATAATGCTATAAGAAATGGTGCGTCTATAGTTACAGATACGCAGATGGCTAAGTCTGGAATTAACAAGACAAGACTTGGCAAATATGGTGGGCAGGTTTATTGCTTTATGAGTGACAGTGACGTGGCAGAGACCGCAAGGAATAATGGCACGACAAGGGCTGTTGCAAGCATGGATAAGGCAGCCTTAATAGATGAACCACTTATATTTGCAATTGGAAATGCACCAACTGCACTTATAAGATTGTATGAGCTGATTCGTGAAGGCAGAGTTAAACCATGCGGAATAATAGGTGTTCCTGTTGGTTTTGTTAATGTTGAGCAGGCTAAGGAGCTCATTATGTGTGCAGGAATTCCATATATCGTGGCAAGAGGCAGAAAGGGTGGAAGCAATGTGGCAGCAGCCATATGTAATGCACTTATCTATGAGACGGATGTTCAGGAGAAAAAATAATGTTTTATGTTGTTACAGGTGGCAGCGGAAGTGGAAAGTCTGCTTATGCTGAGAGTGTGGCTGCAGAGCTTCACAATAATAAATACGGCGGTTTATATTATGTGGCAACCATGTACCCATATGATGATGTTGAGACAAAAAACAGAATTGAGAGACATAGAACCCTGAGAGCTGGAAAAGGCTTTCTTACGGTTGAATGTTATGCAGATATTAGCTCACTTAGTGATATTGGAAGCGGAAACACAATTCTTATAGAATGTATGTCTAATCTGCTTGCAAATGAGATGTTCCTTGATGAGGGACACATGGTGCATGATAGTGAGGCTGTGGATAGATATATTATAGAACCCCTGAAGGAACTTATTCAGAATAACAATGATGTTGTAGTTGTCACAAATGAAATATTTTCAGATGGCAGGGATAAGGATTATGACAGTTACACAACTACATATATCCGCCTGCTTGGGTATATTAATTGTTGTATGGCGAGCTTCGCAGACAAGGTGACTGAGGTTGTTTGTGGAATACCTGTCGATTGTTGATAATAGGAGATACAGATGTTTAGTTCAATGATTATAGCTTTTTCTACATATTCGAGATTGCCTATGCCACATACTGACTGGAATGAAAAAAGTATGCGTTACAGTATGTGCTTTTTTCCTGTGATTGGAGCTGTGATAGGTGGGTTACAGATAGCCCTTATATATATTCTTGCAAATGTGCTACGTGTTGGCAGTGGTCTTTCTTCAGCACTTATTGTGGCACTGCCGCTTATTGTGACCGGTGGGATACATTTTGATGGATATTTGGACACGATGGATGCAAAATCATCGTATAAGGATAGAAATGAGAAGCTTGCTATATTAAAGGATCCGCATGTTGGAGCATTTGCAGTTATATATGGAATTCTCTATATAATTCTTCTGTATGGACTTATACAGGAGCTATATAGAGGGTATATATCTGATAAAGTACTTAGAGATATTATAATCTGGGCAGTTGGATATGTATATAGTAGAAGCCTGAGTGGTTTGTCAGTTGTGACATTGAAAAAAGCAAAGCCAGATGGAATGCTTGCCGATACAGCACACGCATCCGACAAAAGGGTGGGAGCTGTTATGGCTATATGGGTTATTGCTTCTGCTGTTGGTATGATATGTGCAGATGTTGTATGCGGAGCTGTTGCTGTTATAGCTGGTGCTATGGTCTTTTGCTATTACAGATGGATGTCGTACAAAAAATTTGGAGGCATAACAGGTGATTTAGCTGGATATTTCCTGCAAATGTGTGAGCTTTTTGTTTTAGCTGGTGTGGTTTTGGTTGGACTGGTAAGGTAGCTTATAAGATATATGATAAAATAATTGGGAGTGGGCGAATGATATTTATTGTAGGTGGAGCATATCAGGGCAAGTATAGGTATGCGAGAGAGCATTTTCCAGAATATGAGATAATTAATAATTACCATTTAAAGGTATGGGATGAGATAAGCAGCGGGCTTGATTCGATTAAGCTTGCGGAGGAATATCTAGATGGGTTTATCCCTAAAGGTGGACTTGCCAGGCTGGTTATTATCAGTAATGAGCTTGGCTATGGGCTTGTGCCGGTGGATAAGCCAGAGAGAGAGTATCGTGAGCAAAATGGTCGTGTGAATTGTTATCTTGCCAAGATGGCAGATGAGGTCTATAGAGTTGTAAGTGGTATTGGAACTAGAATTAAATAGCAGAACCTGACGATGAAATCAGACTGTGAAATCTAACAGAAAAATTATGCAGAGGAATATGATATGCAGGTATATATGATAAGGCATGGTGCGACAGCGGGCAATCGTCAACACAGATATGTGGGTTTGACGGATGAACATATACTTGAAAATAGCAGGGAAGCACTCATGAGCAGGCAGGATAAAAGTGTTACCGGTAAGGTGTATGTAAGTCCGCTTAAGAGATGTGTGGAGACAGCCAATGTGTTATATCCAAATGCGAATATGGTTGTGGTACCGGAATTTGTGGAATGTAATTTTGGTGATTTTGAGTATATGAATTATGAGGAGCTAAATGGCAATGCCTGGTATCAGAGATTTATAGATTCAGGCGGAACATGTGGCTTTCCTAATGGAGAGAGCAGGGATGAATTTATTAAGCGGTGTGTATCAGGTTTTAAGAGAATATGTGATGAGCATGGAAACGATGACATAATTATGGTTGTACATGGTGGTACAATTATGGCTTTGCTGTACGAATATGCTGTGCCACACAGAGAGTATTTTGATTGGCAGACAGGAAATGGACAGGGTTATAAGGCTTCATTAAATGTGTGGGATGATGGCTATAGCCTTACGGACGTAGAGAGAATAATGTAGGAACGATGTAAAATGCTTGATAGAATAATTGTTATTGTGGCAGCCTTTTTGCTCGATATGATATGTGGAGATCCGCATTGGCTGTGGCATCCTGTTCAGGGAATAGGCTTAATAATTAAATATGTTGAGGCTTTTCTCAGAAGCGTGTTTCGGATAAATGCAGAGCGAGAGGCTGATAAGATAAGGAAACGCGTAGCCGGAGTGATAATGGTTATTCTTGTTATAGCTATATCGCTTGTACCGGTATGCCTGATTTTATATCTTGCAGGAAGAATAAACAGGTATGTGAGACTTGGAGTTGAGATTATTATCTGTTATCAGATGCTTGCTGCAAGATCGCTTTGTGTTGAGAGCATGAAGGTTTATTATGCCCTGCGCGATGGTACAATAGAGGATGCGAGAACTGCTGTCTCCATGATAGTAGGGAGAGATACAGCTTCGCTTAATGAGGAGGGTGTTACTAAGGCTGCGGTTGAGACTGTTGCAGAAAATACATCAGATGGTGTTATAGCACCACTATTTTATATGGCGTTATTCGGAGTTTATGGAGCATTTGTATATAAGGCAATAAATACTATGGATTCTATGACAGGTTATAAGAATGACCATTATATATATTTTGGAACGTGTGCGGCAAAGCTAGATGATATTGCTAATTTTATACCAGCAAGACTTGGTGCCCTGCTCATGGTAGCTGCAAGTTATCTTACAGGGCTAGATGGAAAAGGTGCATGGAGAATATTTAAGCGGGACAGATATAATCATGCAAGTCCTAATTCTGCACAATCGGAGGCTGTCTGCGCTGGAGCGTTGTCGGTTGAGCTTGCCGGTGATGCATATTATTTTGGCAAATTATATAAGAAGAAAACTATAGGAGACCATATAAGGGACATTTGCCCTGAGGATATAAGACGCGCCAATAAGCTGATGTATGTCACATCAATATTAATGGTAGTTCTGTGTATAGCAGTTATATTCGTGTTGATGATATTATAATATGTTTAATTCTTACAGATGAAAGGAAGCTTGGTTTTGGCTATGAAGTATATGCATGGTGGAGATATATACACAAATCAGATAGATTACGATTTCTCAGTCAATATTAACCCGCTTGGGATGCCGCTTAAGAGTATAGCGGCAGCACATGAGGGAATAGCGATGGCAGGGCGATATCCTGATTACAGATGTACTATGCTTAAGAGTGCAATCGCAGAAAAGATAGCTGTTGACGAGGAAGATATAATACTTGGAAATGGGGCGGCGGAGCTTATATATGCACTGTGCCATGCGGTAAAGCCTGCAAATGCACTTACTGTAGCACCAACCTTTCAGGAGTATGAGGAGGCGGTAAATGCATCAGGTGGAAGCGTAAAATACTATATGTTATGTGGTGAGGATGAATTTGATATAGGAAATAATATATTAGAGCACATAACTGATGATACTGATATATTTTTTTTATGCAATCCGAATAACCCGACAGGAAGGCTTATAAATCACGATTTACTGCAAGACATTATTGGCAAATGTGAAGAGACAGATACTATATTATGTGTTGATGAGAGCTTTCTTCCATTTGTGAGAAATGGCAGTGCTCTTAGTGTTATCGGTAAACTTGGTATTAGCAGAGGCAGTATATTGGTTATCAGATCATTTACGAAAATATATGGTATGCCAGGCTTACGACTTGGATATATGGTTTCAAATGACAGGGAGCTTCTCAATAGGATAAGATGTCAGATTCAGCCATGGAATGTGTCAATTCCTGCACAGATGGCAGGGCGTGAGGCGCTTTATGATGATGAGTATATAGAGAAAACACTTGATATGACTGAGATAGAGAGAATATACCTAAATGAAGGGCTTAAGAATGTCAGAATAAAAAAGGTCTATAATGGAAGTGCAAATTTTATGTTTTTTCTTGCAGATGAGATGCTGTATGATGATTTGTATGAGCAGGGCTTTATGATAAGAGATTGTTCCAATATGAAGGGACTATGTGAGGGATATTACAGAATAGGAATTCGTTCACACAGCGAAAATCAGATGCTTGTAAGGGCATTAAAGAGAATAGAAAATAAAGAACCATAGAGAAGGGAGACATATTAAATGGCAAAAGCAATTATGATACAGGGAACTATGTCAAATGCTGGCAAATCTCTTATCTCTGCCGGACTGTGCAGAGTATTTGCTCAGGATGGTTACAGAGTTGCACCATTTAAGTCACAGAATATGGCTCTTAATTCTTATATAACGGATGAGGGACTTGAGATGGGACGTGCACAGGTGGTACAGGCGGAGGCTTGTGGTATAAAGCCGAGCGTACTTATGAATCCTATATTGTTAAAGCCTACAACTGATATGGGTTCGCAGGTTATAGTCCGTGGTGAGGTAATGGGAAATATGAGAGCTATGGACTATTACAGACACAAAAGGGAATATATTC
The DNA here is from genome assembly GCA_934309145.1 of uncultured Lachnospiraceae bacterium. Taxonomy (GTDB): domain Bacteria; phylum Bacillota; class Clostridia; order Lachnospirales; family Lachnospiraceae; genus Coprococcus_C. Next base: position 16,222 of record CAKRCW010000009.1, read on the forward strand.
CTGTGATAAGGGAATGCTATCAGCAGTTAGCAAATGAATATGATATTATCGTTATAGAGGGAGCAGGAAGTCCTGCTGAGATTAATCTTAAGGATGATGACATAGTAAATATGGGCATGGCAGAAATTGCAGATGCAGATGTACTTTTAGTAGGGGATATAGACAGAGGTGGTGTGTTTGCGCAGTTGATAGGAACGATTATCCTGCTTGAGCCAAATGAGAGAGAGAGAATAAAGGGAATTGTTATAAATAAGTTCAGGGGTGATAAAAAGATACTTGAGCCAGGCCTTGATATGCTTGAAGAACGTGCAGGTAAGCCTGTGCTTGGAGTCGTTCCATATGCGGATGTCCATATTGAGGATGAGGACTCGCTTGCAGAAAGCCTTATGGCAAGAGAGGAAGCGGGTAAGCTTGATATAGCAGTAATAAGACTTCCGAAGATATCTAATTTTACAGACTTTCAGGCTTTGGCACTTGAACCTATGGTTTCTGTCAGATATGTAAATTCGCCATCGGAACTTGGCAATCCGGATATGGTCATACTCCCGGGAACGAAGAACACTATAGCAGACTTGAAGTGGTTAAGGGAGAGTGGATTAGAGAACAGGATAAAGAGGCTCGTAGATAGAGGAACACTTATCTATGGAATATGTGGCGGTTATCAGATGCTTGGCAATGGTATATGTGATGATGTAGGTGCTGAGGGTGAAAAACAGAAGGTAAGCGGTATGGGACTTCTTCCGGTAAGCACAAGCTTTGTAGGTGAGAAAACGAGAAGCCAGATAACCTGTAAGGCAGGTATGATAAACGGAGCATATGAGCATTTGTCAGGCTGTGATATATCAGGATATGAGATTCATATGGGAGTATCTTCCGTTGATGACAATGCAGGCGGAGCATTTGTGGAGGGAAGAGCTGCTGCGACAGGCTGGTACAGAGATAATGTATGTGGAACATATATACATGGCGTATTTGACAGCGAGAGCATAAGACGTAGTCTTATAGAGCTTTTATGTGAGAGAAAGGGTATAGACTGCGACAAGGTTATGGAGACCTCTTATGAGGAGTACAAGGAAGCACAGTATGATAAGCTTGCTGATATACTCAGGGAGAGCCTTGATATGAGGGCGATATATAATATGCTTGGACTGTAAAGCGGGAGGTTTTGTATAGAAGATGGTTGAGATATATTGTGGAGACGGAAAAGGTAAGACGACTGCGGCAATGGGACTTGCTGTGAGGGCAGCAGGACATAGAATACCTGTGAGAATTGTTCAATTTTTGAAGGATGGAACATCAGGTGAGCTGACCATTCTTAATAAGCTTGATAAAATAGAAATAGATACACCACATGAATTCTATGGTTTTGTTAAGAATATGACGGAAGAACAAAAAAAAGCTGTGGCAGACGATTATGCAGCTATGCTTGGGCGTGCTGAGGCGTGGCTTGATAATATAATGTCCGGAAATGAAATAGCGGCAGTTGTAATTATGGATGAGGTACTTCATGCATGTAATTACAAGCTGTTAGATAATGATAGGCTTGTTGCATTTATAGATAAATATAGGGATAAGGCTGAGCTTGTTTTAACGGGAAGGAATCCTTCCGAGGAGCTTATAGGTATAGCTGATTATGTGTCAGAAATAAAGAAAATAAAGCATCCTTATGACAAGGGTATATTTGCAAGAGTCGGAATTGAATTGTAGACTTAATTTTGAACCGAAAATTATAAAATGCTTTGTTGATGTTTGCTATTGACTTTTTACAACATTGGTTTTAAAATAATTTTGCACGTGGTTTTTAATACTATGTGAAAAAAAGAAATAAACTATTTGACGAGATGTCAATATTATAAAATCTGATAGAATATAAGAAAAGAGGAAGCAGACATGGAAGATTTAGTTTTTCAGCCTGAACCGGGATTGGCAGGTAAGTATGTATTAACAGCTAAGGATGAAAATGGATTACTACAGGATATCAAATTCCAGAATGATGAGAATTTTAACTTTGCGTATGATGTAGTTGATGTATTAGGTAAGACAAAGCCGGATAAGCTTGCAATGCTCCATATATCTAATGATGGTAAGGAGCGTCGTATCACATTTAAGGATATGATGGTGTATTCAAACAAGGCAGCTAATTACTTCAGGTATCTTGGTATAAAGCGTGGCGACAGAGTTATGCTTGTTCTCAAGAGACATTACCAGTTCTGGTTTGCGATTATCGCACTTCATAAGATAGGTGCAGTGGCTATACCTGCTACTAATCTTCTTGTTAAGAAGGATTTTGAATATCGTTTTAAGGCAGGTAAGGTTGATGCTGTTTTATGTACGGCTGATGGTAAGGTTGCAGTTGAGGTAGAGCGTGCATCTAAGAGCTATGATGGACTTAAGGCAAAGATTATGGTTGGACAGTCTACATTGAAGGGATGGAGAAACTTTAACAGAGATATAAGATTCTTCTCTTCTGAATTTAAGAAACCAGCGGGAGCTCCAGGTGGAAATGATCCAATGCTTATGTTCTTTACATCAGGAACAACATCTTATCCTAAGATTGCTGAGCACACATATAAGTATGCATTAGGTCATTATATAACAGCCAGGTACTGGCAGCAGGTAGATCCAGAGGGTATACACTTTACCATAAGTGATACAGGCTGGGGTAAGGCTCTCTGGGGTAAGCTGTATGGACAGTGGTTATGTGAGGCAGCAGTATTCACATATGATTTTGACGAGTTCTACGCTAACCATATACTTGAGATGATAGAGAAGTACAAGATTACAACCTTCTGTGCACCACCAACTGTTTACAGGGTTCTAGTTCACATGAATCTTGATAAGTTTGATTTATCTTCATTGCAGAATGTTACAACAGCAGGTGAGGCGTTAAATCCTGAGATATTTGAGAAGTTCTACAGAAAGACCGGAATGAGAATTATGGAAGGCTTCGGTCAGACTGAGACTACGCTTACAGTAGGTAACTTAGTTGGAATGACCCCTAAGCCGGGCTCAATGGGTAAGCCAAGTCCTCAGTATGATGTTCAGATTATGGGTACAGATGGCAAGATATGTAAGCCAAGCGAGACAGGTGAGGTAGTTATATCTGTTAAGAATGGTGTACCTGAAGGACTATTTATGGGTTATTACCTTGACGAGAAGCGTACTGAGAATGTAATATATGAAGGGTATTATCATACTGGCGATACAGCATATATGGATGACGAGGGTTATCTGTGGTATGTAGGACGTGTAGATGATGTAATTAAGTCTACAGGTTATCGTGTAGGACCTTTTGAGATAGAGAATGAGATTATGAAGCTTCCATATGTTATGGAGTGTGCAGTAACCTCTGTACCTGACCCAATCAGAGGACAGGCAATCAAGGCAAGCGTAGTCCTTACTGAGGATGTTGAGGGAACAGATTCTCTTAAGAAGCAGATGATGAAGACATTTAAGGCTAATCTCGCTTCGTATAAGAGACCTAAGATTATAGAGTTTGTAAAAGAACTCCCTAAGACAGTAAGTGGTAAGATACGACGTGTAGAAATCAAGGAGAGAGACTGGGCTTCAGATAAAAATGAGGGTGACAGTAAGGATAATAAAAATGAGTAATCAGCCATTGTAGTAAATAGATAACGGGAGGAATTGTTGTGGGTGATAAGATAGTAATATCCGGTATGGGTGCAGTTACGCCTATCGGTATCGGAGTGGATAATTTTTGGAAATCTTTGGTAGATGGTGTGAGAGGAGTAGGCCCTATTACACGTTTCGATACAACAGAGCTTCCTGTCAAATTTGCCGCTGAGGTAAAGAATTTTGTACCAGAGGATTATATGCCTAAGAAGCTGACAAGAGAGATGGCATTGTTTATGCAGTATGGTTATGCTGCGGCTGAGGAGGCACTTACAGATGCAGGGCTTAACCCTGAGAATCCTGAGGACAGAGTTGTTCCAGCAGAGAGAATAGGAATTGTTGTAGGAACTGCGTATGCAGGAATTGCACCTATTGAGGAGACACAGGATGGTATAAGTACAGGACAACATTCTAAGGTAAGTCCTAGATTTGTTCCTAAGATTATCGGTAATGTGGCTGCTGCTCAGATAGCAATAGCTAAGGGCTTCAGGGGACCTAGTCTTACAGTGACAACGGCATGTTCATCCGGAGCAGATGCTTTGTCAACCGGAATAATGCTCCTTAACAGTGGAGAGGCGGATGTTGTATTATGCGTCGGTGCTGAGGCTGCTATAACTAAGCTTAACATTCTTGGACTTACATCAGCACACGCTCTTTCAACCAGAAATGACGAGCCTGAGACTGCATCAAGACCATTTGACGCTACAAGAGATGGCTTTGTAATGGGTGAAGGCGGCGGATGTCTTGTAATAGAGACAGAGGCACATGCTAAAGCAAGAAATGCCAAGATTCATGCTGAGATTATTGGATGGGCAAACAGCACAGATGGTTATCATGTAACATCACCTCATCCGGAGGGAATTGGTGCTATATATTGCATGAAGAGATGTATCGAGAAGGCAGGAATAAGCCCTGCTGATGTTGATTACATAAATGCACACGGAACATCAACTCCTAAGGGAGATGTGATAGAGACAAAGGCTATACACACTTTGTTTGGAGAGCATGCATCAAAGCTTGCTGTATCATCAACTAAGGGCTCTACAGGACATATGATGGGTGCCGGCGGCATAATAGAGACAATAGCCTGTGTAAAGGCTGTTCAGAATGATATCGTTCCACCTACACTTAACCTTGTTAATAAGGATCCTGAATGTGATTTGGATTATGTACCAAATGAGAGCAGAAAGCAGAAGGTAGATATCGCAATGTCAAATGCATTTGGATTTGGCGGACAGAATTCAAGCATACTTCTCAAGAAATATTAGAAAGTATAAGTTTTAATATAAAAGTAGGACTCGCGTCCCTGAACTGAGATAAGTCATAGTTCATGGACGTGAGTCCTGTTTTATTTATGTTATATAGCTGCAGCCCTTTCAAGTGCGGCATCAATATTTTCACAGAAATTATCTTTCCCGAGCATATCCACAAAACCGGATTTTTCCATAACATGCATAGGTTGTTCATTTACATGTGAGAGAAGAAGCTTGATGTTCTTCTTTTTACAGGTATTGTATGCTTCAAGAAGAGCATCCATACCTGTTATATCCATAGCTGGTACATTTCTCATACGGAGTATAAGTACGTTCTTATGTTTTTCATGTGTGAATGCAAGGTAGTCGTTTGTAGCTCCGAAGAACATAGGACCATGAATTTCGTATACCATGGTGTTGGCAGGTACATTTTTGAGGTCAGTATGCTCCGATATCTCATTCATGTCGAAGTCTTCCTTGTAAACCCATGCTTTAACTTCTGCAACATCTGACATACGCTTCATAAATAAGAATGCTGCCATAACCATACCAATTTCAATAGCTACAACAAGGTCGAAGAATACAGTTAAAAGGAAGGTGGTTATAAGAACGATTATATCGCTCTTAGGTGCAGTCTTTACCATATGTGCAAATGAACGCCAGCCGCTCATGTTGTAGGCAACCATAATAAGTATTGCAGCAAGGCAGGTCATAGGAATCATGGATGCATAAGGCATAAGGAAGAGCAGTATAAGTAAAAGTGTCACAGCATGTACTATACCAGCTATTGGCGTACGTCCTCCGTTTTTTACATTGGCAGCTGTACGGGCGATAGCTCCCGTTGCAGGGATTCCACCAAATAAAGCTGACATTATATTGCCGACACCTTGACCGACAAGCTCTGCGTTTGAACGGTGATGACCGCCTATCATACCATCAGACACAACGCATGAGAGAAGTGACTCAATAGATGCAAGTATAGCTATTGTAAATGCAGGAGATATCAATTCTCTTACAAGCTTAAAGCTTATGTCAGGAACAGTAAATGCTGGGAAACCAGATTTTATTGTATATAAATCTCCGATTGTAGCAACAGGAAGCTTGGCAAGCTGTACTATAAGGGTTGTAACAATTATTGCAACAAGTGAACCTGGAATCTTAGCGGATATCTTAGGCCATACTATTTGAATTATAAGTGCGAGCATACCTATGGCGAAGGTCTGCCATTGTAAGGTGTGGAAGTTATTTGCATAGGCAGTTATTTTATCTAAAAATTCTGATGGAACAGCACCCATCTGAAGTCCAAAGAAATCTTTTAGCTGACCGGCAAATATTCCTACAGCGATACCAAATGTAAAGCCTACAGTAATTGTTTTAGGTATAAATTTGATAAGATTACCAAAGTGAAGCAATCCCATAATTATCATAATAATTCCGGCAAGCAGTGTAGCTACTGTAAGACCGGACATGCCATACTTGGCAATTATGCCATATATAATGACTACGAAGGCGGCAGTAGGTCCGCCAATCTGTACACGGCTTCCTCCTAACAGTGAAATGAAAAATCCAGCGATAATAGCAGTGTAGAGACCTTGCTCTGGATTTACGCCGGATGCAATGGCCAGCGCGATTGATAGTGGAAGAGCTATTATAGCAACTATAATACCTGCCACAATATCTTTTACAAATTGCTGTTTTGTATATGTTTCCATTGTACTAAACAGCTTTGGCTTGATGTACTTTAGTGAATTCATAATTTTTTCCTCTCATTTTCCCTCTTTTGTGCTCTGCGCCTGTTTTTGTGCAGACACATCATAGAATAATAGACCTCTTTTTCTCTTTTTGCAAGTAAAATAGTGTCAAAACATTTGACAAAGAAATAACCATAAAATATACTTTATGTATATATGTTGATATTTATATAGTTGAGATTGCATATATCAATACATGATATATGAATTTAACTTAGGAGGGGTAACAGGTGAAGAGCACTATAAAGGGAAATATCATCTCTATTGTTACTATATGTACGGTAATTATAATCGTATTTACAGCAGTAATAAATGGGGGAACAACATCTAAGGTTGTAATTAACGATAAGAAGGATTTGCTCATGGAGCAGGCAAAGACTAACGCTGAAACCATGAATGAATGGATGGCTAAACAGGGAGCTTTGGTACATAGTATAAGAAATACTGTTGCATTTATGGACAAGAAGGACACCGACCAGATAATGGATTATCTGGAGAAGTGTCTTAATGATAATGATGCAGCGCTTATGTATTATTGTTGCTTTGGATATGACAAGGGAGTATTTCCAGCAGATCATTCAGAGCTTGACCTTGATCCGTCAACACGTGATTGGTGGAAGCAGGCTATAGAGGCTGATGATTTGATTTATACAGATCCTTATGTAGATTTTGCTACAGGTCAGGTTATTGTAAGTATTGCCGAGCCGCTTACAATAGATGGTGAGCAGGCGGTTATCCTTGCAGATATAACTATAGATAAGATAATAGACATTACACAGAACATAAGTGATGATAACAGTGTACAGACATTTCTTCTTGCTGCTGACGGAAGCGTGATAACTCATCCGAATGAGGAATTTTTACCTAATGAAGATGGCAATACAATCATTACTGATAAAATTAATATCAATCTTGATTCAGATAAAGTAGCGACAATAAAAGATTATGATGGCAATAAGAAATATGTGTCTGTTGCAACTATTGACAATACAGGATGGATACTCGGTGTAACCTTAGATAAAACAGTGATATATAAGGAAATCACAAGCAATCTTATACTTCCTATAGTGCTAGGTGTGGTGCTCCTTATTATTACACTTGTGCTTGTAAATATTATAATAAGTAAGTCTCTTAAACCTATGGAGACCATGAAGGCATTTGTCAAGAATAAGGTTATCGGAACTGAGAACTGTACACAGCATAGATCGGAGGTTGCCGAGATTGGTTATCTTATAGATGAGCTCGAGACAAGATTTATAGCAAGTATAAGGCAGACAAAGGATGAGTCGGTTAAGATACAGGGGCAGATGAATGATGCAAGCAGTGTAGTGGCTTCCATGAATGGAAATATCATGGAGATATCTGCTGTTATGCAGGAGACAGGTGCTAATGTAGAAACTCAGACAGACAGCATTCAGAATATAAATGAGACTTGCAAGAACGTAACTCAGGCGGTAGAGGTGCTTGCTGAGCAGGCTCAGGAAATGGCAGAGCGTTCAGGTCAGATAGTAAGCAGAGTAGATGAGATAGTTCCTGCCCTTATCAGGAACAAGGATAACGCAGTCTCAATGACAAGAGAGAGCAGAGAGAGACTTGCAAAAGCTATCGAGGGTGTTGAGGTTATACATCAGATAACAGAGGTTACAAGAGCCATTGAGGATATAGCTGCACAGACTAACCTTCTTGCGTTAAACGCATCTATTGAGGCAGCCAGAGCAGGTGAGTCAGGAAGAGGCTTTGCCGTAGTTGCCGAGGAGATTAATAATTTGAGTACAGATACTGGCAATGAAATTGGTAAGGTGAGAGAGCTTACAGACAGAGTGACGGAGAGTGTAAATACGTTATCTGAGGCGAGCAACCAGATTCTTGCATTTATTGATACAGTTGTTATGCAGGATTACGATAAGCTTGAGAGCTTAGCAGAAGATTATAAGGACGATTCAGCATATTATGCAGATGTAAGTGCGAGCCTTGGAGCTGAGGCTGAGGAGCTCAGTGCATCAGTTCAGCAGATTGACGATACTTTAAATGCGATAACAGAGGCTCAGAATGAGCTTGACCGTGCAATCCAGTCTATCAATGAAAATCTTCAGATGATAACAGGTACGAGCGAGCAGGTATCAAATGAGACTGAACAGGTTCTTGCAAGTATTCAGACTTTGCAGGACACAATGGGAAGCTTTCAGATATAACTAATATGTAAGCCGGAGATTGACCTTTTAAGGCAATCTCCGGCTTCTATATTTTTAATCAAAAATTTCTGATTTTTTGTAGACAAGATTAGTAAATAAACTTATAATGTATCTCAGTATCAGAGTAAAATATTTACGACAAAATTCGCGATTTTAGTGACGTTGGAGGTAAAATTTTCGATATGATGAGACACAATAAAGGATTAATATTTCTATTTTTAATTATTGTATCAATGATGCTATTCACAGCGTGTGCAAAGGATAAAGAATTACATAATGATAATGCTGATAATCTGCCTGAGCTTATTATAGGCAGTGATGACTATAAACCTTATAACTATATAGATGATGATGGCAATTATGCAGGTGTGGATGTTGAGCTTGCCGAGGAGGCGTGTAGGAGAATGGGATATAAACCTGTTTTTAAGCAGATTGTCTGGGAGAATAAGGATTACTATCTTGCAAATGGTGAGGTTGACTGTCTGTGGGGAAGCTTTACTATGACAGGGCGAGAAGATATGTACAGATGGGTAGGGCCATATCTATATAGCAAACAGGCTGTGGTTGTGAGCAGCAGCAGTGATATATATACGTTATCCGACCTTGCGGGGAAGCGGGTTGCGGTTCAGGCAACTACTAAGCCGGAGCACATTTTGCTTAACGGGGAGGATTCGCGTATACCAGAGGTTGGGGCAGTGTACAGCTTTTCCAATATGGATGAATTATATGCTTGTTTAAGAAAAGGATATGCGGATGCCATAGCCGGACATGAGAGTGCTCTTAATGAATTTGTTGAGACTTCACCGGGAGCGTATCGTGTGCTTGATGAGAGTTTGTATGTATCAGGTCTTGGCGTAGCGTTTAGTAAGGATGATAACAGAGAACTTATAGATGAGCTTGAATGTACTTTAAAAGAGATGCAGGAGGATGGGACAACGAGACAGATAATCGAGAAGTATGGTATCAGCTCTGACACATCATTGGAGGCAGCAAATGACTAGAAAATTACGAAAGCTATATATCAAGGGTGGCTCAATATGGGCGTTGATATTGGGCGGCATAATATTTCTGTCAATTATCTTCTGTATATGTGTTGGAAGAGATAGAGCCAGATTGTATAAGGCGGATGACGAGAGCATAGAGTTTATTAGAAACAGACTAACGAACTATGATAGATATGTGACGGATGACAGGGTGAAAAGCCTTATAAGGCTCTTGGACAAGACCAACGAGCTAAGTGACAGGCTTGCTGGTATGGATGATATAGATGAAGCTTTTCTGGCACAATACATATATGATCAGAGACTTAGTGGAATATTTGTTCTCGATGATAAGCTTGAGCTTATAGGCAATCTTGCTAGGGGATATTCATCATATGATATGTGGCAGGAAATTATCAATAGTGACAATGTACAGAATATAATAGATTATCCACAAAAATCATATATGACAAGGGTGGATATTAATGGCACAAGCTATGATTTTGCGGCTGTTTCAAGAACGGGTGGCAAGGGAATAGTCATAGCATATGTAAAAAAAGAGGATGCTGCTGTTGGCGGTAATGATGATATCAGCTCTCTTTTTACAGGAAGTGTGCTTGCACTTGATGGTGCAGTTGTTGTAACTGACGGAAAAAATGTGTTAAATTCCAACTATCCTGTTATAGAGGATGAGATTGCAGGTGTACATTCTAATATTGATACGAAGATTTCTAAGAGCACACACAGGTATATTCGTGCAAGAATAGACAATAAAATATGGTATGGAAGAATAGTTAAGCTGGAGAAATATACAATATATCTGTTCTTTCAGGCAAAGTCCATATATGAGGCGACGAGTATAATTATGCTGTACGGAATTTGCTTATACATAATTGTCTGTATGGCATATATAGCTCTCAGATATCACATATATAAGTCCAATATGGATAAAATCAAAAAGGCGGCTGAGCAGGCAGAGAGAGCAAACGTTGCAAAGACGGATTTCCTTAGGCGTATGAGCCACGATATAAGAACACCTATAAATGGAATTATGGGGCTTGTAGAGATAAGCAGACATAATGTTCATGATGAGCAAAAACAACAGGAATGTATGGATAAGATTATGGTGGCATCAGGCTTTCTGCTTGAGCTTGTCAACAATGTGCTTGATATGAACAAGCTTGAATCAGGTGATATAAAGCTTGAGAATATATCGATTGATTACAATGAGCTTCTTTCTGAGACTGTTGATATATTAGATATTGTGGCAAAGGAGAGGGCGGTAAGCATAAGCATTTGTGAAAATACAGTTATACACAGCCGGATTATGGGAAGCCCGCTTCACTTAAAACAGATATTCCAGAATATAATAAGCAATGCAGTAAAGTACAATCATGAAGGTGGAAAAGTTAATATATATAGTCATGAGTGCCTTTTGGATGACAGTCATGTTATAATAGAGTTTGTGTGTAAGGACACAGGTTGCGGAATGAGTAAGGAATTTCAGAAGAAGGCATTTGATGTATTTACGCAGGAAGCGGCAAATGCAAGAACTGCCTATGCGGGAACGGGTCTTGGGCTTGCTATTGTAAAAGAGATTGTTGAGAATATGAATGGAACAATAAAGCTTGAAAGTGAACCTGATAAAGGAACAACATTTACTATAAGTATTCCATTTGAGATTGATAAGCTGACAGGGCCTTTAAGAGTTGAAAATAAAGATAAGGGAGAAATATCTATTAAGGGTGTAAGAATTCTGCTTGTTGAGGATAATGAGCTTAACATGGAGATAGCTAAGTTTATTCTTGAGAATGAGGGGGCACAGGTAACTGAGGCGTGGAATGGTAAAGAAGCTGTTGACATATTTACTAACTCAGAGCATGGGGATTATGATGTTATATTGATGGACATAATGATGCCTGTAATGGGAGGCTATGAGGCAACGGAGTGTATAAGAAATTCAGCTCATCCGGATGCGGAGAAGATACCAATATTTGCTATGACGGCAAATGCGTTTGCAGATGATGTGGCGCGATGCAAAAAAGCAAGAATGAATGAACATATATCAAAACCTGTCAATGCAAGAATATTAGTTTCTACAATTGCCAGGTATATATAAATATAAAAGGGGAGTTTATATGAGTACTATTAGAAAAAATGCAGCCTTTATGGCAGTGTGTTGCATATGTGCAATTACGGATATAGTGTACAATAAAATCAGTTCATCGTTAGAGCCGCCATTCGGGTATATATTAAAGGCGTTTGGGGCAGCATTGTTTACATATGTTGGGGTATGTATATTTAAGTATACATTCAGATATGTGATGGAGAAGTGCTTAGATAAAGATGTAGAGCGTCCATATGTATATGTTCTTATGCATCTTCCGTTTGTGTCTGTGGTTATACTGCTTGTGGTTGCAGGACATATGGGATGGAAGCTTCCTCTGTGGTTTTTGGAGAATATATACAATATATTTACATTAATATACGTGATAGTTGGTTTTTGTCCGTTTGGGTATCTGGCAGACGAGAAGGTTCTGATTAAGATAGTTTTAAATGCTTCTCCGGTAACAATAGGTATTCTTTTGCAGGGGATATTTCCTGATTTTCCATGTGCCAATATCGGACTGCTTGTAACAATGTTTATTGCCAGTGTAGGCGAAAATGATGTTTTTACTAAAGAAAGCTACATTAAGAAACTGAGTCATGACATAAGAACTCCTGTATCGGGAATAAAGGGCGTTGTTGAGATGTCAGATTTTTATTCTGACAATGCTGAGAAACAGCAGGAACTTAGAGATAAGCTTAGGGATATATCAGATTTTCTGCTTGATGTTGCAGAAAATATACTTGCTGTTGAGGGAAAAAGATATGAATTGCCTGCAAAGACAACATATGAATATGAACCTGACTCTTCAATTAAAGATATTAAGGTGCTTATTGTTGAAGATAATGAGCTTAATATGGAAATTGCCAGATTCCATTTGGAAGGGGCAGGGGCAATAGTTACAAATGTATGGAATGGCAAAGAGGCTGTGGAGTTATTTGAAGAGTCTGCACCTGGTGATTTCGATGTTATACTTATGGACATGACAATGCCGGTTATGGGAGGTCTTGAGGCTACAATCAAGATTAGAAATATGGAGCGTGATGATGCCAAAACAATTCCTATATTCGCAATGACGGCAAATGTATTTGCAGAAGATGTTGCACAGTGTTTTAAGGTTGGTATGAATGAGCATATTGCAAAGCCTGTTGAGGCTGAGAAAATTATAAGTCTTATAAAACAATATTGTAATAGACAGGGATAAATCTAAAAGTATAATTTGTAAATTTTTGTTGTTTATAAAATATAGACGTGTTACACTATACATATTGGTGACTAGTTATTAGGAAAGGATAAATAAGTCAATGGAAGAGAATATTAATGTAACGGAGCTGTTTGGATGTGACGTGTTCAATGATGCAGTTATGCAGGAACGTCTCCCAAAGAAGATTTACAAAGAATTAAGAGAAACTATAGAAGAGGGCAAGGAGCTTTCTCTTGAGATAGCAGATGTTGTTGCTCATGAGATGAAGGAGTGGGCTATCGAGAAGGGTGCTACTCATTTTAGTCATTGGTTCCAGCCTATGACAGGCGTTACTGCAGAGAAGCACGATGCATTTATCAGTGCCCCTATGGACAATGGCAAGGTTCTTATGACATTTTCAGGCAAGGAGCTTATAAAGGGTGAGCCGGATGCTTCTTCCTTCCCATCAGGTGGTCTTAGAGCTACATTTGAAGCGAGAGGTTATACGACATGGGATTGTACATCACCTGCATTTGTAAGACATGATTCTGCAGGTGGTATTCTTTGTATTCCTACAGCGTTTTGTTCATATACAGGTGAGGCATTAGACCAGAAAACCCCATTACTTCGTTCTATGGAGGCTGTTAATCAGCAGGCCTTAAGAATTTTAAGATTATTTGGCAATACTACAGCTAAGAGAGTGACACCTTCTGTTGGAGCTGAGCAGGAATATTTTTTAGTGGATAAGGAAAAATGGCTTAAGAGAAAAGATCTTATATATACAGGACGCACACTGTTTGGTGCAATGCCGCCTAAGGGACAGGAGATGGATGATCACTATCTTGGAACAATCCGTCAGAGAGTATCTGCATATATGAAAGAGGTTAATGAGGAGTGCTGGAAATTAGGTGTTGCTGCAAAGACACAGCACAATGAAGTTGCACCTGCCCAGCATGAGTTAGCACCTATATATGCACCTGTTAATATCGCTCAGGATCACAACCAGATTATGATGAGAATCCTAAAGAAGGTTGCAAGTCGTCATGGTATGCGTTGCCTGTTGCATGAAAAACCGTTCGCTGGAATAAATGGTTCCGGCAAGCATAATAACTGGTCTCTTACATCAGATGATGGAATAAATATGCTTGAGCCTGGTAAGAATCCACACGAGAATAAGCTGTTCCTGTTGGTTCTTACATGTATACTTAAGGCTGTGGATGAGCATGCGGATTTGTTAAGAGTATCAGCAGCTGATGTTGGCAATGATCAGAGACTGGGTGGACATGAGGCACCTCCTGCTATCATATCTGTATTCCTTGGTGAGCAGCTTGAGGATGTGTTAGACCAGATAATCGAGAATGGGGAAGCTACTCACAGTAAGAAGGGTGAGAAATTTGCTACAGGTGTCAAGACTTTACCTGATTTCCGAAAGGATGCAACAGACAGAAACAGAACGTCGCCGTTCGCATTTACGGGTAATAAATTTGAATTTAGAATGCTTGGTTCACAGGATTCGTTATCAAACTGTAATGTAGTGCTTAATACTATTGCAGCAGAAGCTTTTTGTGAGGCATGTGACAGACTTGAGAAGGCAGATGACTTTGAAAAGGCATTAAATGAGCTTATTGTAGAATATGCAATTAATCATAAGCGTATTATATTCAGCGGAAATGGATATTCTGAGGAGTGGCAGAAGGAAGCAGCAAGAAGAGGTCTTCCTAATCTTCCTACTATGGTTGATGCAATACCTGCACTTACTACAGATAAGTCCGTTAATATGTTTGAGCAGTTCAAGGTGTTCAGCAAGGCTGAGCTTGAGTCAAGAGCTGAGATTCAGTATGAGATATATGCAAAGGCAATCAATATTGAAGCAAAGACTATGATAGATATGGCAACAAAGCAGATTATTCCTGCTGTAATAAGATATACAACAGTACTTGCAGATTCAATCAATTCAGTCAAGAATGCAGGCAGCTTTGATGTGAGTGCTCAGGAGCAGATTCTTGGCAAGACATCTTCGCTTCTTGCTGCAACGAACGTTGCTTTAAATAACTTAAAATCCCTTACTTCACAGATAGAAGTAAAGGAGGAGGGTGTAGAAAGAGCGAGATATTGTCTTGACGTTATTATGCCTGCCATGACTGAGCTTCGTGAACCGGTAGATAAGCTTGAGATGCTCGTTGATAAGGAAATGTGGCCAATGCCATCTTATGGTGATTTGATATTTATAATCTAAGACAGGTATATATATTATTTTTAATTTAAGAAATTAATTAGAGCAGGACTAAATGTTATGACGTTTATAAGCAATTAATATTTAGCCCTGCTTTAAGTTTAGTACAGGTATTTTTGGATTGAGAGGAAAGAAAAAAGTGAGTGATAAGACTAAGAGAAGTACGTTCTCAGGAAAATTAGGATATGTGCTGTCGGCAGCAGGTGCGTCGGTAGGACTGGGTAATATATGGAGGTTTCCGTATCTGGCTGCAAAATATGGCGGGGGAATATTCCTTCTTATATATATTTTGCTGGCACTTACATTTGGATATACAATGATTGTTGCAGAGTCGGCACTCGGACGTATGACAAGGAAAAGTCCGGTTGGTGCATTTAAGTCATTTGGCAAGGCTAAATGGCTTTCTGTGGGTGGCTGGATTAATGCTGTAATACCGATTCTCATTGTTCCGTATTATTCTGTAATTGGTGGATGGGTAATTAAATATCTGGTTGAATATATAAAGGGCAATAGCGAAAAACTTGCGACAGACGGATATTTCTCAGAGTTTATCTCAAATGGAGTATCGACGGAGCTTTGCTTTGTTGTATTTTGCCTGTTCACTTTGGTGATAATTTATGCTGGTGTTCAGAATGGTATCGAGAGAGTGTCTAAGATTATGATGCCGATACTCATAGTGCTGTCTGTAATTATAACAATTTATTCGGTGACAAGACCAGGGGCGATAGAGGGCGTTAAATACTTCCTGGTTCCTAATATTGATAATTTTTCATGGATGACAGTGGTTTCAGCTATGGGACAGATGTTTTATTCATTGTCAATAGCTATGGGAATACTTATAACATTTGGTTCTTACATGAAGAGAGATACTGCGATTGAAGATTCAACGAGAAATATCGAAGTATTTGATACTTTGATTGCTGTTATGGCAGGTCTTATGATTATTCCTGCTGTATTTGCATTTTCAGGTGGCAATCCGGATACTCTGCAGGCAGGACCGGCACTAATGTTTATAACAATTCCAAAGGTGTTTGAGAATATGGGACTTGGAACTGCTGTTGGAATTTTATTCTTTGTGCTTGTATTATTCGCAGCGGTAACCAGCTCTATTGCGCTTACCGAGAGTGCGGTTTCAACATTTGAAGATGAAGTTGGATGGAGCCGTAAGAAGGCAACAGTTGTAGTTGGAATTATAATGCTTGCACTTGGAACTCTGTCATCTCTTGGATATGGACCATTAGCGTGCGTTAAGATAATAGGCATGCAGTTTTTGGATTTATTTGACTTCCTCACCAATTCTGTGATGATGCCTATTGCAGCATTTATGACAAGTATTCTTGTATCAAGAGTTGTTGGCGTAAATCGTATAGAGGAGGAGATAATTCATGGCGAGAGTGCCTTCCGCAGAAAAAGGGTATTCGTTGTTATGATTAAATATTTCTGCCCTATATTTGCAATTATTATATTGATTAGCTCTGTTGCAAATGCATTTGGATGGATTTCAATGTAGAGATATAAATAATTTTTTATAAAAATAATAGAGCCTGACATGGCAGAAGCGAGTGTATACGTTTTCGCTATGTCAGGCTTTGATAATTAATTTACTTCAACAAGCTCAATCTTAAAATTAAGCTCCTTGCCAGCCATCTCATGGTTTGCATCTAAAGTGATGTTCTTATCATCCTTGGCTGTTACGGTTACTGGGAAAGGCTGTCCTGCGGCATTAGATAGATATACACGCTGTCCAACTGATAATTCCTCAGAGCCAGGAAGCTGGCTGATTTCAATAGTTAAAATGTTATCAGGCTCAGGCATACCATATGCCTCCTCTGGCATTAAGTGAATGTCAACAATCTGACCTATCTCCATGTCCTTAACTGCGTCATCAAAGCCCTTAATCATCATACCTGCACCGCAAACGAACTCAATTGGCTCGCCTCTGTCGTATGATGAATCAAATTTCTCACCATTATTGAAAGTTCCTGTGTAATGAACCTTACATGTCTTACCTACGTTACTCATATATATTCCTCCGATTTCATTGAATGATTTATTGTAACATAAAATGGCTATTATTACTATAATGTAATTCTGTCTGGTTTCTGTCAAGTAATCGTTGGCACGTTTCTTACCCGGACGCTTTCTATCTACGGATGATGGTTCCATGTAGGGACGTTTGCGACAGCCGGCACTTAATGAGTGCATAGCACGAATTTAGTGCCGCTGCTCGGAGCAATAAGTGGAAACGGTCCCGTAATGGAATACATCATCCGTAGATAGAAAGCGTCCGGGTAAGAAACGTGCCAACGATTACTTGACAGAAACAGAATTAGGTTTATTTTTCGCATATAATATGTTAATATGAAAAAAGTTAGTAAATACTAACCACATAATTATATATTTATTTTATTATACAGGGGGAGAATTTTATGCAGAAGATTACGGATATGTCAAATGAGCAGCTGGTGATATATGGAACTCTTATAGGGGAAGCATTTGTGGCTGAGAATGATGGAATTGCCGCAACAGCACCGAGGGAGGATATTATAAAAGCATTTGAAATAATGACGGAGAATTTCTACAGACAGGGACTCTTATACACAACCTCGGATAACCATGAGGGCTTTCTGGCATATTGGCACAAAAATACAAAAATGAAGATAAAGCCTGCAATGCATATGGTTGTTAGAATGATAAGGGAGCTGTCATTTAAGGGGTTGATGGCTGTCGCTGGCTCAGGAAGAGAGCTGTATGCAAAGCTTTATAAAAAAGAGAAGGATTATGTAGCTGTCTCTATGGTGGTCGTGCTTAAGGAGTTTCAGGGAAAAGGCTTTATGAAGAAGGTGCTTGAGCAGCCGTTTAAGGAGGCAAGAGCACAGGGTATACCTTGTGTGTTAGATACGGACACCAAGCTTAAGGTGACAAAGTATACCAAGTGTGGAATGAAGAATACAGGTAAAAAGCGCCTGAAATCAGGACAATATCTCTATACAATGGAGTACAGATAAAATACCTACCTGCTTTCGTGTGGAAAAATGTAAATTTAAACAAAATATTCGTGCAAAATAATGCGAAAAAACATATAAAAATGCTGTATTTTTGCACGAATATTTGCTATACTATCTTTAGTACCTTTTGGGAGGGCAGATTATGTATAGAAAAATTATGAATTATTTAGAAGTATGGAAGGAAAGTAAACATCGTAAGCCTCTTATTTTGCAGGGGGCAAGGCAGGTTGGAAAGACTTATTCTGTTTTGGAATTTGGACGTAACAACTATGAGAATGTAGTATATTTCAATTTTGAAACTAACCCTAAATTAAATGAAACCTTTGAAGAAAATATAAGTCCTGATTATCTGGTACCGATTTTATCGCATATTGCTGGGCAGACTATTGTAAAGGAAAAAACACTTATTATATTTGATGAGGTACAGCTTTGTGAGAGAGCGTTGACTTCTCTTAAATATTTTTGTGAAGATGCACCGGATTATCACATAATTGTTGCAGGAAGTCTGCTTGGCGTTGCTGTAAACAGGGCAGAATTTTCATTTCCGGTTGGTAAAGTAGATATGAAAACCATGTACCCTATGGACATGGAAGAATTTATGCTTGCTATGGATGAAGCACAGCTTGTTGCGAAAATCCGAGAGTGCTTTGATACTGATAAGCCTATGCCTGCTGCTTTGCATGATGCGGCAATGCAGTTATATCGTCAATATCTTGTTGTTGGGGGTATGCCGGAATGTGTAATGCAATTTGCAGAAACTAAGGATTATATACTTGTTCGCCATACTCAGGACACAATTCTTGCAAGTTATCTCAATGATATGAGTAAGTACAATAATACTAATGAAATTAAGAAAACCAGACTTGCATATGATAATATTACTGTTCAGCTTTCTAAGAAAAATACACGTTTTCAATATAAACTGATTAAGAAGGGCGGGCGCGCATCTGAATTTGAAAATGCTATTGAATGGCTTTGTTTGTCTGGTATTGTATCAAAGGTTTACAAGGTGCAACAGATAAAAAAGCCTTTGGAAAATTATCGGGATATTGATGCATTTAAAATATATGTATCTGATTTAGGATTACTTTGTGCTAAGAAGGATTTAGCTGCAAATGATATTCTTTATATGGTTGAGGATATTAATGACTTTAAGGGTGGAATGGCTGAAAATTATGTGAATGTACAGCTTGCTATTAACGGATATAAGACATATTACTGGGAGTCGGAGCGTGGAGCAGAAATAGATTTTGTTATTCAACGTAATGATAATCTGATTCCTATTGAGGTAAAATCTGCCGATAATACAAGAGCCAAAAGTCTTATGGTGTATATGAAAACCTATAAACCAGCTTATGCAATTAAATTGTCAGCTAAAAATTTTGCATTTGAGGATAATAAAAAGGTTGTGCCTTTATATGCAGCGTTTTGCATATAGATTAAGGGAGTACATGCACATATTTTAAGTAAAAGGGATGATGATATGATTTTAAAACAGATTGATGATGGGAAAGCATTTGATTGGGGCAAAACATCTACAGATTATGCTAAATACAGAGATATTTATCCGGAGGAGTTTTATCAGTATATATTGAAGCTTGGCTTGTGTAAAGATGGTCAGCGCGTTCTGGATATAGGAACGGGTACAGGTGTGCTTCCACGAAATATGTTTAAATATGGGGCAAGGTGGACAGGTATAGATATATCTGATAATCAGATTGAGCAGGCAAAAAGGCTTGCAGAGGATAATCATATGGACATTGATTTTTTCGCGTGCAAAGCAGAGGATGTTGATTTTTCAGATAATACTTTTGATGTGATAACAGCATGTCAATGTATATGGTACCCAAATCACAAGCTTACAGCACCTAAGTTTGCACATATTTTGAAGAAAAATGGCAAGTTCCTCATTCTTTATATGGGTTGGCTTCCATATGAGGATGAAATAGCCGGAAAAAGTGAGAAAATCATATTGAAATACAATCCCAAATGGTCTGGCTGTGGTGATACTGTTCATCCGGTATGGATTCCTGATGAGTACATGGAATATTTCAGACTTGTAACAAAGGAAGAATTCAGGGTTGATGTCGCATTTTCACGTGAAGGATGGCATGGAAGAATGAGAGCGTGCAGGGGTGTAGGTGCATCACTTAATGCTGATGAGCTTGCTGCATGGGATAATGAACACTATCAGATGCTTGTTGATAATGCACCAGAGCAATTTTTTATAAAGCACTATGTGTCTGTTGCAGAGCTTGAGGTTATGTAATTATGGAAGAATATTGGTTGCCTGAGGGAACATATTTAGAGAAAGATAAATATAGAATAGAGAGGGTAATAGGTGACGGAGGCTTCGGAATCACATATCTTGGATATGATGAGAAGCTTAGGCGCAAGGTCGCAATTAAGGAATTCTATATGTGTGGCTATTGCTATCGCAGACCTGATGATGAGAGGGTTTATCCGTGTGATGGACAAAAGGGCGATGCATTTGAAAAGGAAAAGCTTCGTTTTATTGAAGAGGGACGAGTTCTCGCAGCGTTAAATGAACAACCGGGTGTGGTTAATATTTATAATTTCATAGAGGAAAATAACACCGCTTACCTTATTATGGATTATGTTGATGGCAAATCATTAGAGGTTTATATAAAGGAGTGCGGAGGGAGACTTTCTGTACCACAGACACTTTTGATTATGAAACCTGTAATCAGAGCTTTGATTGATATACATAAGCGGGGCATTATCCATAGGGATATCAGTCCTGACAATATAATGATTACAAATGACAGAAAGGTAAAGCTGATTGATTTTGGAGCGGCAAAGCAATATGGCAGTTATAACGAAAATAAGGTAAGAAAGGGCGGATATTCACCGCTTGAACAGGTTGTGGCTCATGGACAGGTAGGTCCTTATTCGGATATTTATGCCATTTGTGCGACAATCTATACCTGTATTACCGGAGTGAGTGTAATGCCTGCTCTAGAGCGTGCAAAGGATGACAGGTTGGCTGCACCATCTAAATTAGGAGTTATTATTGAGCCGGAAACTGAGGAGACTTTAATGCAGGGGCTTGCTTTATATTCTGAACAGAGAATTCCTGACGCAGAGAGTTTATATGGACGTCTGTATGGAGCGTTGGAGCATAAATCAGAGCAACACAAAACAAATACTGCGATAACCAAGATGATTTCGGATATTCAGAGAGAACAGAAGAAAAAGTCACGTTTAACAATAGCGGTAGTGATAGTATGTGTATTTGCGATTGTGGCAGGTGCGTGCATATATTTGCGTAAAAACGGTGATAGTAAAGTTGTGTATGAGGCTACACACGGGGACGATAATTCGTATGCACAGGAGCTATATGATTTGTGCGCAGGTTTACATAATGATGATGGCATACCTCTTGTCTGGAACGAAGAATTGACAGAAGCAGCAGAATATGCGGCAAATCAGGCAGCTTTGCTTTCTTATGCAAATGAACTAAATGAGAAGCTTTCAGAGATAGGCAGCAGTACACTTGATGTTTATGGGCTTTCTGATACCGGTTGGGTAATTTATACCTTCCAGACAAGCGCAGAGGTTCGTGATGTAAAACAAGCCTTGGACGAGTATATCGGAGAGATTAATATGAGACAGAACGGTTCTGTAAATCTGGATAACTGTTCTAGTCTTGGTGTTGGTGTTTCGCATACAGAGGATGGAATATACTATTGGGCGGTGTTTTACCAAAGGTAAGTAAATAAGGCATATATTATCATTTACAATAATATATGCCTTAGAAAAAATTCTCTCCTGCTATTTTGCTTCCGTGTAATCTTCTTTGATTAATATTGTGTCTCCGTTTGTCAGAGTATTATATTCATCTCTAGCCTCAACATCGGAGCTTGGAGTTGAGTAATATAAATTCTCATTTGGAACTGTGCTGTTGTCAGTCTCTTCCTTGATAAGTGAGTTATTTCCATTAGAAAGTGTAGTATAGTTAATATCTTCTGTAGAAGAATTTTCAATCTGAGCTTTGGCTTCTGGTGAGTCTCTTTTGATTAAATATGTGCATACGCTGCATAAAGCGATAAGCGATAGAGCTACTGTTATAATAATAGGTTTCTTTTTCATGATAAATACCCCCCATTCAACAAAACAACATTTTACAATTTCTATCATTATAATACATTAAAAAATAGTAAAATACAATAGAAAACATCAAAAAATAAGTTGAAAATATCCTTGACCACATATTCAAACAATATTATGCTTTAATCATATTAATTAACTACATGACGCAAGTCATAATGCTATAACATTATGAAGAAAACAGGGGGCACAGATGGAGCGGAATATTACAGAACAGGTTGTCTATACAATGCTTCGCACGATAATTACAGATGATGAGCAGGCAGCTTCGCTTGTTCCTAAGGTGTGCGACAGGATATATCAGAATACTGAAAGCATGGAAAATACCGAAGTATTTTGTCAGTGGGCAGCAAAATATGCAAATGAGGAGGCAATGCAGTATCTTGCCAATAGTGGCATTGGCTACAAAGCGCAGAGTGATTATATAAATGTAAATACAGACAGTGCAGATGAAACGACAGAACAGTTCTATGATTATGCGGTTTGGGATGAAGAATTTACAATTTCAGATGAAGAATTTCAGGATGCTGAATTAATAACTAAATTACAATCGATATTTTACGAGCTTGCCCCTATGGAAAAGCTGGTTTTTCAGGATTATTATTATTTTGGAGCAGGAGTTCCTGAGATTGCGGCTAAAACCGGTTGGACAAATAATGCTGTAAGACAAACTCTTGGAAAAACAAGAACTGCTATGATTTCTGCGATAACAGAGACCGAGCAGAAGAATGTGGATGAAAAACAATATGCCACCCAAGTTAAGCGAAAATTAAAGGATACACCTTGGTTGTGGTTAATATTTAGAAATTATATAAGCGAAGCAACCGGATTTGAACAGATGTTGGGACAGGCAATAGTGGATAATGTTGCGGCAGGACAGGCAATAGGAGATAATGTTGCGGCAGGACAGGCTATTGGCAATAATATGGCAGCGGGAATCCTTAAAACTGCTGGCGGCAAGATTGCGGCGGGAATAGTTGGAGCTGCTGTGATTGTCGCAATAGGAGTTGGAATACACAATGCAGCGTCGGATTCGGGCGGCGTGTTTGATGATACACCTCCTGAAAATCAAATTGTTCCATCTGAGGAGTTTGAGCCGGTTATTCCAGATGTGACAACAGAGATAGAGGAGACAGAAGAGACTGAAGAAGAAACAGAGCAATATGAATTTGAAGAACAAACCCAGCTAGAGGTAATGATTGAGCAGGCAAGGGAAGGCATGGATGAATATGAGGCTGATGGTACGAGTGAATTTCTAGGGTATTATTCAATCATTACTTATGAGAGGAAAAACAGCTTTTATGTAATTGAAGATATTGACGGTGATGGCGACGATGAGCTGTTGTTTGGATGCTGGAATCCTGAGAAGAAAATTGTAGAGGTCAGAGATATTTGCGAAGCACTATATCACCCGGAGGCACGTTATGGAGAGGCTTACTATAGCGAAGGAAATGTCATGACGATTAGAGACGCAGATGGCGATAACTATGATTTGGAAATTTATGATCCCACACCTGAGGATGATTATTCAAAAGTTTTTTTGCTTAAGCTCCTGTGTAGGGATGGTGTGACAAGATATTATGAGCTGGGATATGGAGTTCAGCCGGATTACTATGATGGACCTCTTAATGTAAACTATGAAACATTTCTTGGACAGTTAGATGACGAGACTGCCTCGGGTTATTACACAGAAATTTCTGAGGCAGAATGGAATTCTCATAAGGAGGCACATCCATATAAAAAGCTTGAATGGAAGCCTCTTTTTGAGGACGACACAATATTAAATGAGGATTCGACAATCCCTGATGCGGATGGCAGGTTCTAGAGTGTAAACTTTGCCTGAAAACACATTTTCTTTGTTCGTGTATTATAAGCCTATCAGTAAGAGCTGAAAAACAAACGAACAAAGGAGAGGTTTAAAATGAAGAAAATGGTAATTGCGCAGTATATTGCGATTGTAGCAACTTGTATGACGGTGATAGGCTTTTTGCTTAATTTAGCCACGCATACATCATTTAGTGCTTCTATGTTTGCTACAGGAATGATGATAGGAATGATATCGTATTTCTTTGGAGGCTTTGGAACAGCGGTGAAGATGGCTGGAAAGATTGCAAAATGGGGCTGGATGATATTGCCATTCCCATATGATATTATGACAGGATTGATAGCATTTATAATATCAATATTTGTATTCTTTGCGTTGCCTATTATCCCAATCAGAATAGCATACAAGGATAAAAATATGCAGTAGAATAGTTACTGCGATACAAATGTGGAGAGCTATGGAACAAAATGATTTAGAGACAAGTTATATAAAGGATGAAATCGAGAGATGTGAAAATCTGGAAGATTTAAAAGCTAGAATACTCCCGCTGCTTCAAACACAACAGGAGCAGTGGGCAGAAAAAATTAATGGGATATTGAAGGAAGGCGGATGGAGTAAGACTGCATTTGCTAAAAAATGCAACGTGAGCCGCGTTTCTGTAGATAAGTGGTGTAAGGGGGCTATTCCTAAGAATCGTGAGACATTTCTTAGAATCGGACTTGCAGCGGGATATAATCTGTCACGCATGAACCAGTTGCTTTGGAGGTATGGACAGTACCCTGAGCTTTATTCAAAAAGCTTGGAGGATTGTGTGTGCATTTATGTAATTAATAATCTCTGTGGTGCAGATATGATAGAGAGCTATGATTACATACTCTCACAGATTAAAGTCAATATGATAGAGGAAGGCGTTGCCTATATACCCGATATATGTACAGCACAATTTGATAAAAAGCTGGCAGATGTTCAGGGGGAGGATGCTCTTAAGCAGTTCATATATGATAATATTGCGACCTTTTCATCGGCATATCAGAAATTTTATGCCTATGTGAAGATGTACATAACAATTAATTACAAACGCTACTCATCTAGTGTGGCAAATCTTGCGGAGGGACAGGGCTGGTCATCCTCGCTTCGCCAGTGTGTGTCGGCAATACGACAGAACAAATGGTATCCAACTAGAAATAAAATCTTATCTCTCGGATTACACCTTAGTATGGACCATGAACAGATTGACGAGATGCTTACGCTTGCACATATGGAACCGCTTTGTGCGAAAAATCCGTTTGAGAGTGTAATTATATTTATTCTGGAGGATGCAAGCCTTAACAATATGCTTGATACTGAGACGGAGGAGTTTAATCCCGATGAGCTGTGCAGATATGCGAGGGAGATTTTAAGTGGTTTAAAGCTTCCGGAGATAGATGCATTTATGTCTGAGCTTCCGGATATGGATAAGGATATGTGGTAAAATGAAAAATAATTTAATTGTAATTGAAAATGGACAACTAAATACATATCTGCTTGACACAAGGCTTGTATGGGAGGTTGGCAGGATGTCTAAGGATAATATTCCCGATATTACCATGCATGCAACTACTATCAGCCGAAAACATGGCAAGTTTCAGAATATGGACGGAATATGGTTTTATATGGATTATAAGATAACGAATAAAACTCTTCAAAATGGAAGAGTGCTCACGGCTGGTCTGAATGGACGCGTAAAACCGGTTATGGTTTCAGATGGAGATGTGTTCGTGTTTGGCTGTGGGGAGCAGGCAGTAGTAAGCCCTGGAACTGTATGGGCTTTTTTTAGTACAAAATATATCGATGCTCCGTGGAAGGGTGTTGACTCAAGAGGTTGTGAAAGACTGCTGATAGTAGATGGTGACAGCAGATATCACTTGACGGATTTGCAGTTAGGTGAGAAAATAGAGGCAGAGCATGGCACAGTAATTTACATGGGGAATGTTACCTATGTAGCAGGGGACGTGCAGGTCATGGGAAAAAGAGAATAGGAGCATTGCCGGATGGCGTGCAATACTTGGAATGGTTAATTAAGCAGTGCATTTCCAATTAAGGATTTGTACTGCTAAAAAAATAATATGTGGGTTAGCCTAACCTAACGATAAAATAAAAATAACAGGAGGATTTGTCATGAAGACAAAAAAGCAAAGTGCATTGTCAAGGCTGATGGATATAGCGGGAAATCATAAATACTTTTCCTATGCATCCTGCGTTTTGGCGGTAATCAGTGCGTGGGTGGCGCTGATTCCATTTTATAATGTGTGGTGCATTATAAAAGAAATTTTGGAGGTAAGGCCAGATTTTTCAAAAGCAACGCATATCACATCATATGGCTGGCAGGCAGTAGGTTTTGCCTTACTAGCAATGGTATTTTACATCGCGGCATTAATGTGCTCACATAAGGCAGCATTCCGTGTACAGGCGAATATGCGTACAAGAATGATGGAACATATTATGAAGCTTCCACTTGGATATATTGAGGCGGAGGGAACAGGAAAAATCCGTAAGATTGTAATGGATTCATCTGCGGCAACAGAGACATTTCTTGCACATAACCTTCCCGACAAAGTGGTTTCAGTTGCAACTCCTATAGGACTTCTTGCGATGATGTTTATATTTGACTGGAGACTTGGACTTATAAGCTTAATACCTGCAGCCTTGGCATTTATAATTATGGGCTCTATGATGATGGGACCAAAGATGGCTGAGGATATGAAGAAGTACCAGAACTCACTTGAGACAATGTCAGCCGAAGCGGTTGAGTATGTAAGAGGTGTACCTGTACTTAAGACCTTTGGACAGACAATATTTTCGTTCAAGAAATTTAAGTCAGCCATAGATGAGTATGAAAAATGGACTCTTGACTATACTAAATCAATGATGCTTCCCATGATTGGCTTTACAGTATTTGCTAATGGTATATTTGGAGCACTTATAATAGCTGCGTATGCTCTTGGTGGAAATACGGTTACAGATACGTTTGTGCTTAACATTATTTTTTATATATTGATTACATCAGTGCTCACAACAACACTTATGAAGGTTGCCTATGCAGGTGAATCACAGATGATAGTTGAAGATGCACTTAAGAGAATGGATTTAATACTTGACACCAGGGAGCTTCCTGCAGTGGCAAATGGTGAAAAGATTAATGATGCTTCAATTAGGGTTTCGGATGTAACATTCTCATATGATGAGTCAAAGCAAAATGCGATAGATGGAATAACGCTAGATATCAAGGCTGGCGAACACATTGCCTTTGTTGGACCATCGGGTGGTGGAAAGACAACCCTTGCTGCACTTATTGCGAGATTTTGGGATGTAAAGAGCGGCAGCATAAAGATAGGCGGAGTGGATGTAAGGAACATAGATACAAGTGAGCTTATGAATCAGGTGTCATATGTATTTCAGGATAGCAGGCTTTTAAAAACAAGTATATTAGAAAATGTCAGAATGGGCAGAACTGATGCGACAGATGAGGAGGTTCTTCGGGCACTCAAAAATGCACAGTGCAGCGACATTATAGAGAAGTTACCACAGGGTGTAAACACAGTTATTGGTTCCAAAGGTACATATGTGTCAGGCGGTGAGATGCAGAGAATTTCCATAGCCAGAGCATTTCTTAAAAATGCACCAATTCTTATCCTTGATGAGGCAACAGCGTTTGCTGATCCTGACAATGAGAGACTTGTTCAGCAGGCGTTTGAGAATCTGTCTAAGGATAAGACAGTAATTATGATTGCTCACAGACTTTCTACAATCACAAATGCAGACAATATATATGTTTTAAAGGACGGAAAGATTGCCGAGGCTGGCACACACGATAAGCTGCTTGAGCAGGGCGGCATCTACACTCATATGTGGAAGGAATATAACAAGTCCGTTAATTGGCAGGTAGGAAAGGCAGGTGCAGTATAATGATAGAGAAGTTAAAGCATAGATACGCATTATCTGAAGATGGAGCCAAAAATATGATAATTGCATTTATTGCTGTGACAGTGTCTAACGTTGTCTTAATGCTTCCGATTGGATTATTATATAAGCTGTCATCATATCTTTTAGAGGGCAGGGTTCCAGATGACAAGTTTGGATTTTTTGTAGCTGGTATAATTGTTGTGTTTGCACTTGTTGCACTTACTACATTATTCCAGTACAGAGCAACCTTCTTCTCAACCTATGTTGAGAGTGGTGTAAGACGTAGAACGTTGGCTGAGAAACTTAGAAAACTTCCCCTTTCGTTCTTTGGAAAGAAGGATTTGTCAGACTTAACAAATGCTATCATGTCAGATTGTGCTCTGATTGAGACAGCAAGCTCACACTGGATTCCGGAGCTTATCGGATCTATGGCATCAACAACACTTATAGTAATAGGTCTGCTATTCTATAATTGGAAGATGGCACTTGCAGCTATATGGGTTATGCCTATAGCATTTATAATTGTTCTCACTTCGCGAAAGGGATTAAAGAGTGTACAAAAGAAAACATTAACTTACAAGCTTGCCTGTCAGGATGGAATACAGGAGGGCTTGGAGACAATAAGAGATTTGCGCTCAAACAACATGACAGATGAGTACATGAAGGGGCTTAATGTTAAGATTAAGGATGTAGAGAAAAACGCGATAGTTCTTGAATTTAGAAATGCAGCTTATGTATGCCTGGCACAGATGATACTTAAGCTTGGTATAGGAACAGTGGCACTTGTAGGAAGTATGCTTCTTGTTTCGGGAGATATAAATGTACTTACATTCTTTGCATTTTTGCTTGTTGTAACAAGAATGTATGAGCCGTTACAGATTGCGTTACAGAATTTGTCAGCAATCATAAGTATTGATACAACCTGCGAGAGAATGGATGAGATATTGTCACATGATGAGCAGGGTGGCAGGGAAGAATTAACTAATAAAGGATATGATATAGTATTTAATCATGTCGGGTTCTCTTATGAGGATGGAAAAAATGTGCTTAATGATGTAAGCTTTACTGCTAAGCAGGGGGAAGTTACAGCCCTGATTGGACCTTCCGGTGGCGGTAAGACAACCGTATCAAGACTTGCTGCAAGGTTCTGGGATTGCAATAAGGGAAGTGTCACAGTTGGCGGCATGAATGTATCAGATATTGAACCGGAGAGACTGCTATCACTGTACTCTATCGTATTTCAGGATGTCACACTGTTCAATAATACGGTTATGGAGAACATAAGAATTGGTAAAAAGAATGCGACAGATGAAGAGGTTATGGCTGCTGCAAAGCTTGCAAATTGCACTGATTTTATAGAGAAGCTGCCTGATAAATGGAATACCATGATTGGCGAGAATGGTTCAGAGCTTTCCGGAGGTGAGCGTCAGAGAATATCAATAGCCAGAGCATTTTTAAAAAATGCACCTATTATCCTTATGGATGAGGCTACAGCATCTCTTGATGTTGACAATGAGTCTGCGATTCAGGAATCAATATCTAAACTGATACAGAATAAGACAGTTCTTATAATAGCTCACAGAATGAGGACAGTAGATGGTGTAGATAAGATAGTGGTATTAAAGGATGGCGTAGTTGCAGAGCAGGGTACACCGGAAGCTTTGAAAAAGAAAAATGGAATCTACAAGCATATGATAGATATGCAGTCAGAGTCAGAACAGTGGAAGTATAAATAAATGTTGGAAATTCAGTGTGTATATTTTTTAATGATTCCCACATAATAACTCCATAACTAATATATAGCAGTATAGAGTTATCACTCTTAGCATGTATGAAAAATGGAGGAAAATATATGAAAGCAACAGGTGTAGTGCGACGCATTGATGAGCTTGGGAGAATAGTAGTGCCAAAGGAGATACGTCGTGTGATGCGTATAAGGGAGGGCGACCCACTGGAAATCTTCACAGACAAGGATGGCGAGATTATTTTAAAAAAATATTCTCCGATAGGCGAGCTATCAGCGTTTGCACAGCAGTATGTTGATGCCACTGCTCAGATATTAGGCTGCGGAGTATGTGTGAGCGACAGGGATCAGATAATAGCTGTAGCGGGAATTTCTAAGAAGGAGCTGCTTGGAAAGAGCCTTCACAGAGAACTTGAGGAAGCAATAAATGACCGTGAGGCTATAATTGCAAGAAAGGGCGAGAAAAAGTTCATTAAGATACTTGGAAATGGAGATAATGAGTATTCGGGAGAGATAGTCCAGACGATTATAAGTGAAGGCGATGCAATAGGTGCAGTTATATTGCTTAGTCGTGATGGAGAGAAACCTATAGGTGAAATAGAACAGAAAGCAGCCACCATTGCAGCTAATTTTCTTGGCAGACAAATGGAGGGTTAATGTTTTGGGACAGGTGATTAAATATTAACCTGTCCCGAACGTAAAAAAACTAAAAGATGTTGATTTTGCTTGCTTTTCTACTTGACAAATATTGGGTAACAAGGTATAAATAAGCGTAGGGCATTTATGAGTATGCCGCAATAAAAAGGGTATTGTCATACTAGACAATCAAAAAACGTTTGTATATAGGAGGAATTTTCGATGAACAAGAACGAGTTAGTTGCTGCTTTAGCTGAAAAGACTAGCATGAAGAAGACAGAGGTAGAGAAGGTACTTAAGGCTTTCACAGAGACAGTTACAGATGAATTAAAGAAGGGCGAGAAGATCCAGTTAGTTGGTTTCGGTACATTTGAAGTTGCTGAGAGACCAGCAAGAGAGGGTAGAAACCCAAGAACAGGCGAGACAATGAAGATTGCTGCTTCTAAGGCTCCTAAGTTCAAGGCTGGTAAGGCATTAAAGGATGCTGTAAACTAATTTGCAGAAGATTATATGATAAGCAAAAACGATCGCACCTGTTGCGGTCGTTCTTGTTTTATATAGGGTTATGTAAGGAGTATCTATAATGAGATTAGATAAATATTTGAAGGTTTCCAGATTAATCAAGAGAAGAACTGTTGCCAATGACGCCTGTGACGCTGGACGTGTACAGGTTAATGGTAAGGTTGTGAAGGCATCATATGATGTCAAGGTTGGCGATGTTATAGAGATTGCATTTGGCAATAAATCGGTAAAGGCTGAGGTAACTATGATTGCTGACACAACTAAGAAAGAAGATGCCAAGGATATGTTTAAATATTTATAGGCACATAATAATTAAATACTGACATGAAATGCGTAGTATTAGCATAAGATATCTTATATGAATAACCACCATATTGGAGGTTGATATGGAAGGTATACATTCGGCAGGACCTCACAAGGTCAGCCTTGACGGCAGAAGGAAGGGCATGCTCACAGGTATAACGGAGGTTTTATCCTTTGATGCAGAGCTTGTTATTCTGGCAACTAAACAGGGAAAGCTCACGATAAAGGGTCATGAGTTACAGGTGATAAGACTTGATGTGGAAAAGGGTGAGTTAGAGTTTTCTGGTCGTGTGGACAGTATGATATATTCTGAGATAAAAACAGCAGGGCAGATGACAACAGGTGTTTTAAAGAGGCTGTTTAAGTAGCCTTGAGAGAATTCATTATTGACCAGCAAAACATGTTTTTTATAAGTCTTGCCCTTGGCGCGGCTATGGGTGTCGTATATGATTTGCTGCGCTGTCTTAGAAGAATAATTCCACATAATAACTTTTTTATTGCTATAGAGGATATTGCATACTGGGTATTTTGGACATATGTAATAATCGTCAGTATACACAAATATAATTATGGCAGTATCAGAGGATATGTGTTTTTTGGTATCGTTTTAGGAGGTGTATTTTACCTCTGCACTATAAGTTGTTTACTTATGTTTTGCATATCCCATATCTTGTGGTTCATAAAAAAAACCTCGAAAAAGATAAATAAAATGTTGAAAAACCGTATAAAAAAGGGTAAAATTACTTTATCTTTATCAAGAAGAATCAGTAAGAAGTAGGTATGGGTATGGCAAAAAGAAAAAAGAGGTCGACGAGGAGACAATCCCGCGTAGCAAGTCTTATGATTATAGCTACTGCAATTATCATGTGTATTGTTTCAACAGTTGTCGTGTCTAATCTTAATAAGCAGAGCCGTGAGCTTTCTAATACAGAGGTTTCGTTGCAGCAGCAGATAGACCAGGCTAATGTAGAGCGAACTAATCTTGAGGCACAGGCTGAATATATGAAAACAAACAAGTACATAGAGGATATGGCTAAGGATAAGCTAGGAATGGTATATCCTGATGAGATTGTAATAAGGCCGGCAGAATAAGAAGAGAACTTCCCTGTTAATGATTGGAAGTTCTTTTTTTGTCACAAAAAAATATATATCTGTTCCAGTATTAGACACACTATTTTATATGGACAGGCTATAATTCTATGGCATCGTTATAGAAGATGGGTGGGAGGAATCTGGATGTATATTAAAAATTCGCTGCGGGATATATGGATTGTTATAGCTGCATTTTTTATAAGCAGATGTCAGGTGTTTGATATCTATCCGTTTGCGGTTGGCTTTTTTTCTGCTTCGTGTATAACCAACAGAAGCTACATACTGACATTTATAGCAATCATGGCTGGAACAGGGCTTAGAATGTCTGTTGTGGAGCTGGTGCGATATGGACTTATGCTTCTTGCCATAGGTGTTGCAACGAGTGTGAAAAATAGAATGGAGTACAAGGGCGGGGCTATGCTGCTTGCGTTTATTTCAGGGCTGATGGCGAGCACTGTAGATGTAGGCTTTTACTTTATTGCGAGAGGTGGTATATCACCACTGCTCTGTGCATTTGAGGGGATGCTTGTATTTTCATCTGCGATGATATACAGTCATGCGATACATATAGTGACAGAGGATTACATGAAGGTAGCTACGGAAAATGATGCTGCCATAAGTGTCATATTACTTGCCGCTTCTGTTTTATATGGCATGCCGCTTGAAATAGGCGGAGGCATAGTACTTGCTCTCGCATTTGGAATATTTAGTGCTTTATTTTCTATATATAAATTCGGCTTTGGACTTGGCATGGCGTGGACTGTTATAAGCGGTGCCATGCTATCTTATATGACAGGGCATAATATGTACATAGTGGATTTTATGCTTATGGCACTTTCCTGCTACGCACTGCAGTGTCTTATACATGGTGGCAGATATCTTTTTACTCTTATATATGTAGCTGTTTACTTCGGCTTTGGACTTGGTTTTGACGAGGGACTTATAGATGAGACGGGAATAAAGGCTGTTTTATCTGCGGTTTTTATTTTTCTTCTCCTTCCATCGCATATGCTTGTTCAGATTGACAGCAGGATGGCTGGGAACGAACTTGCCTCTGAGTCCTCAGAGTGGGGAAGACTTGTTATTGGCAGACTTAATAATCTGGCATCCGCATTTAAGAGGATAGAATATACCTTGTCCGGAAACGTAAATACGGGTATTGGTTTGAATGATGTAGGTGAGTTAATAGAAGGCTTTACTAATCAGCTTGAGCGGGAAGTACCACTTAAAAAGACAGCCACAGCCAAAATTATTGACAGTCTTGCAATAAAGGGAGCTGGAGTAAAGAATCTTGTAATGCTCAAAAATAGAGCTGACAGGTATGAGATATATGTCACATTGAGGATGAACCGTGGCAGACTTATGACTGCGGAGGCGGTGAGGCAGATAGTGGAGAGGGAGACAGGGCTTTCACTTGTATTAAAGGATGAGAGCAGAACCATTGTGAGCAGAAATTATAATATAATATGTATGCAGGAGAAACCGGAATTTAAGTGTGTGACTGCGGTGAGAAGGATGAGCAGATATGCCGGTGAGATATCGGGGGATAATTTCTACATAGGAAGCATTATGGAGGGGTATGAACTCATAATGATATCCGATGGTATGGGAAATGGAAAGCCGGCAGCAGTTGAAAGCAGCGTGCTTATTGATGCATTAGAGGAGCTTATTGCGGCAGGCTTTGAGCAGGATATGTCAATAAAGCTTGTGAACTCATATTTATCAGATAAAAATCGTGGTGAGCATTTTTCAACGCTTGACATGTTGCTTATAGATTTGCATACAGGTTACGGAAAGATATATAAACAGGGGGCAGCAACTACATTTATAAGGAGGGGAAGCTGGCTTGAGCTTATCAAGTCAACGTCTCTGCCTGTTGGGGTTATAGATGGGGCAGTCTGTGAGCATTGCTCGAAGAAGTTTTATAATGATGATATGATTATTATGGTCAGCGATGGTATATTGGAGAGTATGATAGTTGAAAATAAGGAGGATTATATGAGAGAACTTCTTGAAGATTTTGATGGTGATGAGCCAGAGGAACTGGTTGAATATATAGCAGATTGTATAAGGTCGCAGGGAGGAAACAGATTAAAGGATGACGCCACTATAATAGCCTGTAAGCTTATAAAATCTTGTTAAAAATCTGTGAAAATGTGTACATAAAAACAAGGTTGTGTTATTATTTTAGGATAAAGTTGGAGAAATATGGCAATGGAGAGACTATGAGTATATTATTGAATAATGTATATAGCTATATAAAGAAAAATAATATGATACAGTCTGGTGACAGGATTGTAGCAGGGTTATCAGGAGGAGCTGATTCTGTTTGTCTGCTCCTCTCTCTTTGTATGCTCGCAGGGAAACTTGGAATAAGAGCTGATGACATATATGTAGTGCATATCAATCATATGCTGCGTGGTAAGGATGCAGATGCGGACGAGGAGTTTTCAAGAGAGCTGTGTGAGAGACTTGGCGTGGCATTTGTTGCTTATAGGAAGAATGTTGCCCTATATGCAACCAGACATCATTGCACAGTTGAAGAGGCTGGCAGAGAATGCAGATACAAATGTTTTAAGGAGACTGCCAGAAAGCATAAATGCAACAGGATAGCAGTTGCACATAATAAGAATGACACAGCGGAGACGGTCATATTTAATATGATAAGGGGAAGCGGACTTAATGGTATAGCTGGAATTCCGGCTGTAAGAGGTGAAATAATAAGACCGCTTTTGGCTGTAACAAGAAAGGAAATAGAAGAATTCTTATGTGAGAATAATCAGCCGTATCGTACAGACCAGACTAATCTTGGAATGGAATATGACAGGAATATTATAAGACATGGGGTTCTTCCAATACTTGAGAGAATAAATACCTCTGCATTAGAGCATATATGTCAGGTGGCAGATGAGGCAAGGGAAAGCTACACATATATTCATGAACAGGCAGTAGCCGGATATGATGGATGTGTGGAAAAAGAAAATGGTAAGACAGTTGAGCTTGACATAGGTGAGCTTTATAAGGCGAGTCCTGTTTTGCAGGAGCATATGATACATGAGGCGTTAGCTGATGTTGCAGGAAGACGTAAGGATTTGACGAGGCGGCATGTTATGTCAGTGGTAGGGCTTATCTATCAGGATACAGGTAAGACGGTTATGCTTCCGTATGGAATATGTGCAAGGCACAGTTATGACAGATTGATTATAACGAATGTTGTTGACAATGCTGAGAATTATTATATAGAAATAGACGAGGATGGCGTTTATGAAATTCCGTCATGGGGTAAGATTACAATAAACAAAGCTGCATACAGTGACGGCACGCACATTCCTAAAAAAACCTATACGAAAGTCTTTGATTATGATAAGATAAAAGATAGTCTTTGTATAAGAAGCCCCAAGGAAGGGGATTATATCGTAATCAATAATGAGGGTAAACATAAGAAATTATCGCGTGTATTCATAGATAATAAGGTAGATAGAAAGCTGAGAGAGTGCTGGCCTGTGCTTGCGTGTGGCAGGGAGATAGTCTGGGCGATAGGACTTAGATACAACATATCCTATGGAGTTGATGATAATACAAAGAAATTATTGTATATAACGTGCGTAAGAAAAGGAGAAGAAGATGGAAGATAAAATTGGAGTGCTGATTAGTGAGGAGCAGGTGGAAAACAAGATTGTAGAAATGGCAGAAAAAATCAGTGCAGAGTATGCAGGTAAGACGGTTCATCTTATAGGAGTTCTCAAGGGAAGTGTATTCTTCATGTGTGAGCTTGCAAAGAGAATTACTGTTCCTGTAACAATGGATTTTATGTCAGTAAGCAGCTATGGTAATGATACTAAGTCATCAGGTGTTGTTAAGCTGATTAAGGATTTGGATGAAACAATAGAGGGAAGAGAGGTAATTCTTGTTGAAGATATTATGGATTCGGGAAGAACGCTCTCATACCTTGTCAAGATTCTTAAAGAGAGAAAGCCGGCAAGCTTTAAGATTATAACATTGCTTGATAAGCCTGAGAGACGTGTTGTAGATATAGAGCCAGATATGACATGCTTTACCGTCCCTGACAGATTTGTGGTTGGATATGGACTTGACTGTGCACAGAAGTATCGTAATCTGCCATATATAGGTGTAATAGAGTAGCAGAAAGGAGTACTAATAAATGAAAAAAGGCATGAGGAGAGGCTTAGGTATATACCTGTTGCTGTTCTTAATTGGCTTTTGCGTTATTGTGTGGTTTCAGAACAAGTCAGTGGAGACAGATGAGGATTACACTATATCAGATTTTCGCGCAGAGCTTAAAGAAAACCTTATTGGTAATGTAGAGATATATCAGAATTCTGATGTACCCACAGGTACAGTATATTTTACTTACAGGGATACAAATGCATCAAAACAGTTTTATGTATCAGACGTAAATACAGTACAGGATTATGTAATGCAGTATAGTGATGGAAGCGTTCATATGAGCCTGTACGATGTTACGAGAGAGAGTTCCTGGCTTACATGGCTTCCTGCCATTTTGTCAATAATAGTAATAATAATACTCGTAATCACGCTTATGAGCAATATGGCTGGTGGTGGTGCCAGTGGCGGCGGAAAGGTTGTCAACTTTGGCAAGAGCCGTGCACATATGACAAGCGAAAAGGACCAGAAGTTCACATTTAAGGATGTAGCAGGTCTTGATGAAGAAAAAGAGGATATGGCAGAAATCGTAGATTTCCTTAAGAATCCTAAGAAGTATAATGACCTTGGGGCAAGAATTCCAAAGGGCGTTTTGCTTGAGGGTCCTCCGGGAACAGGTAAGA
Source organism: uncultured Lachnospiraceae bacterium (assembly GCA_934309145.1). Lineage (GTDB taxonomy): Bacteria > Bacillota > Clostridia > Lachnospirales > Lachnospiraceae > Coprococcus_C. The sequence continues at coordinate 53,565 of CAKRCW010000009.1, forward strand.
CCTTGCTTGCAAAGGCAGTTGCCGGTGAGGCAGGAGTGCCATTTTTCTCTATATCCGGTTCAGACTTTGTTGAGATGTTCGTGGGTGTCGGTGCAAGCCGTGTAAGAGATTTGTTCGACGATGCTAAGAAGAATGCTCCTTGTATAGTATTTATTGACGAGATAGATGCTGTTGCAAGAAAGAGAGGTTCGGGCTTAGGCGGAGGACATGATGAGCGTGAGCAGACACTTAACCAGATGCTTGTTGAGATGGATGGATTTAATGCTAATGAGGGGATAATTGTCCTTGCAGCTACAAACCGTGTAGATATACTTGATCCTGCCATTCTTCGTCCTGGCAGATTTGATCGTAAGGTTATGGTAGGACGCCCAGATGTTAAGGGACGTGAGGAAATTCTTAAGGTTCATGTAAGAAATAAGCCTTTGGCAGATGATGTTGATTTGCATGAGGTAGCAAGAACTACAGCGGGCTTTGCAGGTGCTGACCTTGAGAACCTTATGAATGAGTCTGCAATCAGTGCAGCCAAGGCTAATCGTGCATTTATCAAGAAAGAGGATGTAGACAAGAGCTTTGTCAAGATAGGTATAGGTGGCGAGAAGAAGAGCAGGCTTGTTCCAGAGAAGGAACGCCGTATAACAGCTTATCACGAGTCAGGGCATGCGATATTGTTCCATCTTCTTTCGGAGGTTGGACCTGTACACATTGTATCTATCATACCTAATGGAAGAGGTGCAGGCGGATATACAATGCCGCTTCCTGAGAACGATAATGTATTCTTAACCAAGAAGAAGCTGCTTCAGGATATAGAGGTAAGCTTCGGTGGCAGAATTGCAGAAGAGCTTATATTCGGTGATATCACAACAGGAGCATCACAGGATATCAAGCAGGCAACACAGACAGCACAGGCTATGGTTGTCAAGTATGGTATGTCAGAAAAGGTTGGACTTATCAATTATGAGGTTGATGATAACGAGGAAGTATTCTTAGGAAGAGACCTCGGACATTCAAGAAACTACAGTGATGAGATGGCAGCTATGATAGATAATGAAGTGCGCCGTATAATGGATGAATGTTATAATGAGGCACGCAGAATTATCGAGGAAAATATAGATGTATTGCATAAATGTGCAGCATTATTGTTAGAAAAAGAGAGAATCGAGAGGAAGGAATTTGAGGCACTTTTTGAAAAAGAGCCGAGTTACCTTGTTTAGATTTTACAGTTAGAAAAAATAAAATTATACAAAATGCACAAAAAATGGATTAGAAACCCATTTTATTGGAGAGTTTATTGGTAATTTGAACAAAAAAACAATGAAAATAAAAAATTGTTTGGTAACACTTTTATTTGTTCTTTGTTATAATAATACTTGTAACCCCCCCAATACATTATATAGTTTTTTGCTACACCCCATAAGTAACAAAATACCTTCTCCGAAAAGGACAGTCGAACGGTGGCTGTCCTTTTCTCTGTCTTATAATACTAAATTTCAATATAAGAATATCAATGAAGCATACTTAAAATTAAAGTTGGGTTTATAAATATATAAAAGCTTCCGATATAAGAAATATGGGAGGTGTGTTATATGAGAATAACATCACAGATGCTAAATCAATCAGCACAGAAGGCTGGAGTTGAGATAAAACATTCGCTTTTGGATTATATTAATACTGACAAGAAGGGCAATACTCTGCAACAGTTATTGTCTGCAAATAAAACAAGTACATCTGAACAGACCAATGAGAAGAACTATAAACAGCTTGATGCCCTTGCAGACTCCATTGCGTCACGCATAGAGGAGCTTGCCGGAGGTGGTGAGAAGTCTGTTGTAAATAAGCTTGGTGAAGAAGACAACGATGAGAACAGAAAAGCATTGCTTACGGCTGTAAAGAATTTGGTGGATGACTACAATTCAACCAGAAAGGGACTCATCAAGGCACAAGGGACACTTAACAATTACTATGCCAAGATTATGAAGGATGATGCATTAGATGAGGAGGAGTTACTTTCTGCTGTAGGAATATCCTACAAAGGCTCTGAACTTGAATTGGATGAGACCAGGCTTACAGGTGCAGCTTATGATGATATCAAGAAGGCATTTGGTGGCGACAGTAAATATATGTATAAGCTGTACAATGTAGCTAAACATGTGTCAGACAACGCAGAGGCTAATCTTAAGAGCCTTAGCAACCAGTATAATGCATCAGGTAAGAATTATTATGCTGCGTCAGGCAGGTATGATACAAGAGGCTAAATAACAAGAGGCTAAATAGAAAAATGCTCTTCCATTTTCGCAAAAATATGATATAATTATTTTTGCTTTGTGTTAGCATACTTCCGATGCGTGGCTCAGTTTGGTAGAGCGCTGCGTTCGGGACGCAGAGGTCGCAGGTTCGAATCCTGTCGCATCGATTCTGCTTCTGTGGCTCAGTTGGTAGAGCAATTGATTCGTAATCAATAGGTCGTCGGTTCGAGTCCGATCAGAAGCTTACAAAAAGTGGCAAAAGCCACTTTTTTTGTTGTCTTTTTGTATGAATTGAGAGATAATATATAAAGCTTTAATAAGTAGGTGTAAATATGTCAGATAAAGATAAGAGAGTAAGAAGAAATCACGGACGTGATATAAAATTTGATAAATTAGATAACACAGCAAATCTATTTCCGGTTATAGCCAGAGAAGGAATGAGTAATGTATATAGAGTAGCAGTGGTTTTGAAGGAGAATATCGAGCCTGAGCTTCTGCAGCAGGCTTTAGAACAGGTGCTTCCTTATTTTGAAGTATTTCGTGCGAGAATGAGGAGAGGTCTGTTCTGGTATTATTTTGAGACCAATAGGAATCCTGCACCTCGTGTCTATGAAGAGGATAATTATCCATGTATGTATATAAATCCTTATGAGAACAGAGAGTATCAGTTCCGTATGACTTACTATAAGAACAGGATTAATCTTGAAGTGTTCCATGCGGTAACAGACGGAAATGGAGCTCTGTCATTCCTTAAAGAGGTAACATATCAATATCTAAGGTATAAGTATCCTGATCTTGCGAGAATTACTGACGATAATCTTGAGGTTGACACATCTCTTGACAGAGAGGACAGTTATGTCAAGAATTATAAGCGCAGTGCCAAGAAGGGTTACAAAACTGAGAAGGCAGTTATAGTCAAGGGCGAGAAATTCCCTATCAATCAGTTTGGAATAATTCACGGATATGTCAATCTGCCTGATATAAAGCGTGTATCCAAGGAATACGGAGTTACAATCAATCAGTATTTGATAGCGACCTTTATATGGTCAGTATATAAGGAATACTTAAAATCTTCAGAATCCTCAAAGCCGATAAGCGTGTGTGTTCCGGTTAATTTAAGACCATATTTTGAGTCAGATACCACCAAGAATTTCTTCGTTATCGTGTCAGCTGTGTTTAAGCCTGTCAAGGACAAGTATACATTTGAGGAGGTACTTGGAGAGGTCGCACAGAGCCTGCATGAGCAGATACAGAGGGATAATCTTGAGAAGCTTTTTTCATACAATGTGTCCAATGAGAAGAATCTCATTTTAAGGGCAGTTCCTTTATTTATTAAGAATATAGCTATGAAGCAGATTTATCGTACATCAGCAAGAGCTAACACATCAACGATTACTAATCTGGGTGTAGTCAAGGTACCTGAGGTGTATCAGGACTACATAGATAAGTTTTATGCTGTGTTATCAATGTCGCAGGGGCAGAATATAAAGGGAGCTGTTTGCTCATATGGTGACACCCTTGTGTTTTCGTTTTCATCCTGCTTAAGAGAAACCAGCATACAAAAGTCGTTTTTCCGTAAGCTTTCTCAGGATGGAATAAGTGTATCTGTGGAGACGAATGGAGTATATTATGAGTAAATGTTTGAGATGTAAGGTTGATATATTAGATGATACAATGATGTGTCCTCTGTGCAGGGGAGTAGTAGAAAAGTCACCTGTTGATGGTGACAGAACAGGCTTTTATCCTGATATATATCCTACTCTTAAGAGAATGCAGTTTGTCAGAAAGCTGGTTGTATTTTCTTCAGTTCTTATAGAATGTGTGCTTATACTTATCAACTATCTGACTTATAATGGCATAAAGTGGGCTTTAGTTACAGGAGTAGGACTTGCCTATGCCTGTTTTACGCTCATATACTCATTTCAGCAGAATAAGAGTATACAGAGAAAGCTGCTTGTGCAGCTTGTTATTGCATTTTTTGCATTTGTGATTGTGGATGCAACAATAGGATATAAGGGATGGTCTATAACGCTTGCCATACCATCAGCGGTTATGGTAGTTGAAGTAACGCTTATTGTTCTTATGATTATAAATCATAAGAACTGGCAGAATTATCTGTTTGCATCGGTAATACTGTGCCTTATAAGTGTAATTATGCTGGTTCTGTCTCTTGTGGGTATTACGGAGTTTAATCTGCTTTCTATAATTGCAGTTGCGGCAACTGGGCTGCTTGTGCTTGGAACCCTTGTGTTCGGTGACAAGAGGGCTGAAAATGAACTAAAAAGAAGATTTCATATATAGGTGGTAATTGATGGACAAAGAATTAATGAATGATGATAACGGACAGCAGAGTGTGAGCAGAAGGGGAAAACTTATAAGTCAGATAGTGGCTGAATTCAATCACAGTGTCTATCTTAAGGAGCATATAGTAGGTGAGAACCGTGGTAAAAGTGATATGGAGAAACCATTTAATTATCCTGAGCATATGGAGGTTAAGAGATTTCATATGCCTGAGTTTGAGATGGAGCTTCTGTCATGGAAGGATTCGGAAAGTCCATGGGTTATATTACAGCTTCATGGTGGTGGATATGTTGGAACATTAAAGAACAGTTATCGCACTATGGCTGGCTTGTATGCAGAGGTAAGTAAGGGTGCGAGTGTGCTTACGATAGATTACAGGGTTGCACCTGAGAATCCTTTTCCGGCTGCCCTTATGGATGCATTTGCTGCGTATAATTATCTTCTTGAGCAGGGCTACGAAAGTGAAAATATTATAATTGCTGGAGATTCTGCAGGTGGAGGACTTGCAATGGCACTTTGCATGTATTTGAGAGATTCGGGGATGGCTGTTCCGGCAGGTATAGTTGCCATGTCTCCGTGGACAGACCTTACTGCAAGTGGGGAGTCCTACGAGGAGAATAAAGATATTGACCCAGTGTTTGGTTGTGGAGCAGACGACTTGATACACAATTCAGCATATATTGGTGATGATGATGCTGAGAATCCTTACATTTCTCCTTTGTTTGGAGATTTTTCGGGATTTCCACCGATGCTTATTCAGGTTGGAACATGTGAAATGCTTTTGTCAGATTCAGAGGGCGTTGCAAAAAAGGCACTTCAGGCAGGCGTAAAGGTAAGGCTTTCCAGATATGAGGGAATGTTCCATGTGTTCCAGATGGCTGCCAAGCTTATGCCGGAATCAATGAAAGCATGGGCTGAGGTAGGTAAATTTATTGAGCTGCTTGAGGAAGGCGTAAAACAGGAGTAGAGAATATGGTAGTTGGTCTGGCACAGATGCATATTGAGTGGGAGAACAAGGAAGATAATCTGATTAAGCTTGAAGAGTATCTTCGTGATTTTTCACGCGATAAAGTTTGTGATAATGGAATAATTTTATTTCCTGAGATGTCATTGACCGGTTTTTCCATGAATACGGATGTGACTGCTGACAGACAAAGAGAGACAGTTGATATATGTAAGAAGCTCGCTGCCCAATACAATATTTCTATGGGCATAGGCTGGGTATCAAAGGAAAATGAGCTTGCGAAAAATCATTATTCCATTATAGCTGCGTCTGGTGTGGAAATTCTTGATTATGTGAAAATCCATCCATTTGCCTACAGCGGAGAGGATAAGTATTTTGAAGGTGGAAATGCAATATATACATGTAAAATGGGCGACTTTGATATTGGTGTGCTTATATGCTTTGATTTGCGTTTCCCGGAGGTGTTTCAGTGTTTATCGGATGAGGCTGAGCTGATAATAGTACCTGCCAACTGGCCTATGACAAGAAGTAGGCATTGGAATACTCTGCTTTTTGCCAGAGCCATAGAGAACCAGTGTTATATAGCGGGAGTTAATTGTGTCGGTGAGATAGGTGGTCATATGTATAATGGAGATTCAGCACTTATATCACCGGAAGGAGTAAGAATTACACCGGTTAGAACTTGTGAATATGCAGACGGGGGAAGTCTGCTTATATATAATATAGATAATAATGTTAAGAAAATCCGTGACAACTTTCCTGTTAAATCGGCTCGCAGAACGGATTTGTATAGAAATCTTATGTAATCTTAAGAAAATCTTAATAATTACCCTACTTTTATCTTAAAATTTTTTTTGACATAATTATCTCAAGGAGGTAAGAGGAGAATGTATAACATTTTGATATGTGATGACGAGAAGGATATCGTGGAGGCACTTGCGATATATCTGTCAAGTGAAGGCTATGGTATCTACAAGGCATATAATGGGGAGGAGGCATTAGAGGTTGTTGCTCGCGAGACAATTCATCTGGTGCTGCTTGATATTATGATGCCAAAGATGGATGGAATGACAGCCATCGCGAAGCTTCGCACCATGTCAAATATACCTGTTATCATGCTCACTGCTAAGAGTGAGGATACCGACAAAATCCTTGGACTTAATGTTGGAGCTGATGATTATGTAACCAAGCCATTTAATCCTGTTGAACTGATAGCCAGAGTAAAGGCACAGCTAAGAAGATATATGTCGCTTGGAAGCGGAATTTCAAGTCACAGTGATGATAGGATTATGATTGGCGGAGTTTTGCTTGATGATAAGGCAAAAACCGTTTCTGTTGATGGTGAGGAGGTAAATCTCACACCTACGGAGTATCACATCCTTAAGCTGTTTATGGATAATCCGGGCAAGGTATACGCACCTAAGGATATCTACAGACAGGTATGGGAGGATGCACCCATGGGTTCCGAGGGTACGGTTGCAGTACATATCAGACATTTGCGTGAAAAGATTGAGATAGATCCGTCTGAACCAAGACATCTTAAGGTTGTCTGGGGACAGGGATACAAGATGGAATAGTGAGGGATAATTATGAATAAATTGAAGAAAAATGCAGGATTAAAATGTGCTGCCGCCATCGTTTTTTCGGTGTCAGTAGTTGCATTTATCATATCCGGTATTCTTGGAGCGTATTTCTTAGACAGGGGCGTATACAGCCCTGATGGAAGAAAGAAGCTGTATAATCAATGTGTTGAGGAAATAACATATAACTATGAACGTCGAGCAATAGACTTTTTTGCACAAAAGGCGGCATTGGTGATTAATAACAGTGATAAAGCTGCAGATGAATTAATTGACAGTTATGATGATAATATAATGGATAGTGACAATACGAACTTCTATTTTGATATCACTCCTACAGAAGCAGCAGATAAGAAAAAATATGCATCAATATCAAACCATGAGGGTATGAACATAGATTACCAGTATAGCAATACTGTAAAAAGAGATGTAAATGTAGGTATTGATGTAGCATTTCAATACAGTCTGCCACTATCAGATATTGTGGATAAGTGCAGGGTTATAGACGAAGATTATGACGGATATGCATCTTATGAGGACGGATATGAAGCATATTATTCATCATTTTATGTTGACTATGAGAGCGATTCATATGGCACATATGAGTATGATGAAGAGACAGAATCATATGATTACACTGTAACTTATGCAGACACAAATGATATAAAGAATTATGTCATAACAGACGATCATTTATCATATTCACTCGCTGATGATAAGGAATTCATAAAGGCGTGGGATGAGTTTTTAAAAAATTACCCTGAGTTTGATGGGCTTAATATATATGTAACGTATAATCAGAGCACAGGAATACTAAATGTAGATGCCGGTATCAGCTATGCTATACCTGTAGTTATAAATGAATATGTGGCATCGGAATTCACAGCATATGATGCATATTATTATTCACCTGTCCTAAATAACTATAAGTATATTATATGGGCGATGGATGCAGTTTTACCTATATTAATAATTTCAGGTATCTTGGCATTAATTACCTTTATATACCTTATTTGTTCTGCCGGACACAGGAAGGGCAGTGATGAGATAACATTAAATCGTTTTGATAAGATACCATATGATGTTATGGTATTAATTATGTGTTTGTGCTTTTATTGTACGGCATATACTATATCTTTGGTTATAAACAACAGAACTTACTGGATGGACTCAGAAATGGCAGTTAGTATTGTGGGTACATTAGCTGCGTTGATATTGTTCCCTGCGTTTGTTATGACTACAGCAACACGTATAAAGGCACCATCCAATATATTCAGTAATTTGTTTGTGTGGAAGCTTATAAAGTTTGTCTGGAAGACTGTTAAGAAGATATGTATAAAAATATTTGGCACGATATCAGTTTTTTGTCGTAATCTTAATTTATATTGGAAGTATATCGGGGTACTTTGCGTTGCAGCCTTTATAGAACTTCTTGCATGTGCTACAGGAAGCTTTGGTGTAGTTTTAATTATTGGATTTATAGAATTTGTGTTCTTTGTATTTGTTCTTGCAAGGGCAATCATTAATATGAACGCACTTAAGAAGGGTGCAAGTGAGCTTGCAGCTGGTAACACAGATTACGAGATTGACACCGACAACATGATGTGGGAGTTTAAGCAGCATGGAGAGAACCTTAACCGTATAAAGGATGGAATTCAGCTTGCTGTTGATGAGCGAATGAAAAGTGAACGCATGAAAACCGAGCTTATAACAAATGTATCACATGATATTAAGACACCTCTTACTTCCATTATAAGCTATGTTGATTTGCTTGAAAAAGAGAATATAGACAATCAGACTGCAAGAGAGTATCTGGAGGTTTTGGACAGACAATCAGAGAGACTTAAGAAGCTGATTCAGGATTTGATTGAAGCATCAAAGGCGTCAACCGGTAATCTCACAGTTAATCTTGAGGAAACAGATGTAAGAGTTTTGCTTGAGCAGGCCATGGGTGAATTTACGGATAAGCTTGACAAGAGAGGACTCAAGACCATTATAACCTATAACACGGAGCCGCTTACAGTTATGGCTGACGGACAGCATTTGTGGAGAATTTTCCAGAACCTGATTAATAATATTACGAAATATGCACAAGATAATACAAGAGTATATATAGATATTGACAGTGTTGCTTGCGATAACACCGGGAATAGTGATGTTGTTACCAGAAAGGGAATGTTAAGAGTTGTATTTAAGAACATATCTAAGGATTCATTAAATGTCACAGGAGATGAATTGATGGAAAGATTTGTGAGGGGAGACAGCTCAAGAAACACCGAGGGAAGCGGACTTGGATTGTCGATTGCTAGTAGTCTGGCAAGGCTTCAGGGTGGAAATTTGGAAATAATTGTTGACGGAGACTTATTCAAGGTTGTATTATTGCTTGTAAAGGCCTAGTTTGTATAAGGGCTTAATCTGGATTAAAAGAGATAAGGAGAATCGTATGGATATCTTTGACGTTTTGTCGATGATAGGCGGACTTGCTCTCTTTCTGTATGGTATGCATATCATGGGAGATGCTCTGGCTAAGATGTCAGGTGGTAAATTGGAGAGAGTCCTTGAGAAGCTTACAAGCAAAAGAATTATGGCTGTATTACTTGGTGCAGGTGTTACCGCAGTTATACAGTCATCATCAGCAACAACAGTTATGGTGGTCGGATTTGTAAACTCAGGTATTATGAAGCTTAAACAGGCTGTTGGTATAATCATGGGTGCTAATATTGGTACGACTGCTACTTCATGGCTTTTGAGTTTGACAGGAATAAGTGGTGGAAACATTGTTCTTGAGCTTATGAAGCCATCTTCATTCACTCCTATATTGGCAGTGGTGGGTATTATCCTGCTTATGTTCTGCAAGAGTGATAAGAAACATGGAATAGGAACTATATTTTTAGGCTTTGCAATTTTGATGTTTGGTATGGAAGCAATGAGTTCAGCGGTTGCACCTCTTGCTGACGTACCGGAATTTACCAGAATACTTACGATGTTCAGCAATCCTATACTTGGTATGCTTGCGGGACTTGTGCTTACTGCAATTATACAGTCATCCTCTGCATCAGTTGGTATTTTACAGGCATTATGTGTAACAGGTGCTATAACATATTCTAATGCGATACCAATTATTATGGGACAAAATATAGGAACGTGTATTACAGCAGCTATATCTGCTATTGGTGCAAGTAAGGATGCTAAAAGAGCGGCAGCAGTACATTTTTATTTTAATGTACTTGGAACAGCAATATTTATGATATTGTTCTACACACTTAATGCAATATTCCACTTTGGCTTTGTAAATGATATAGCGGGACCGGCGGGAATAGCAGTTGTACATTCTGTATTTAATATACTTGCAACTCTTATACTTCTCCCTATATCCGATGTACTTGAGTTCCTGGCAACCAAGACAATACGTGATAAGAAGGGTGATGAGGAAGCGACAGAGGCAAAGGATAATGTTATACAGCTTCTTGATCCATTGTTCTTAGAGAAGCCTGCATTTGCAGTTATGCAGACAAGGAAGGTCGCTAACAGCATGGCTCAGATAGCAAGGGATTCTGTATTAGAAGCGGTATCTCTTATAGGTGGTTATGATGAGTCCAAGGCAGCGCATATAGTTGCCGTGGAGGATTTGATAGATAAATATGAGGATGCACTCGGAACATATCTTTTAAGACTTAGCACAAAGGATTTGTCTGAGGAGGACAGCCATATAGTTTCTACACTGCTTCACAGCATAGGAGATATAGAGCGTATATCAGACCTTGCCGTTGACATTGAGCTTAGCGTCAAGGAGATGAGTAAGAAGGAGCTTGAGTTCTCTAAGAAGGCTATGGAGGAACTTAACGTGTATAGCAATGCATTAAGTGCTATACTAGATATGACGCTTTCAGCATTTAAGAAAAATGATCGTGAGCAGGCCGCCATGGTTCAGCCAATGGAGGAGCTTATGGATGATCTTAACAAGGAGATTAAGAAGCGTCATGTCAAGCGCCTTAGAAAGGGTAAGTGTACAATAGAGCTTGGACTTTGTCTCTCAGATATATCAGATACCTACGAGCGTATATCAGACCACTGCTCAAATATCGCTGTATCCATGATACAGGTTGATGAGGATGAACTTGAAGGCCATGGATACCGCAAGGAGGTAAAGGAGAACGACAAGGCATGGTATAATGCCAAGTATAATGAGTTTGAGAAGATGTATATATTACCATAATCAAATTCTTGTCAAATGAAATATATATGTATAAAAGGAATGGGGAAGTTATGAAAAAGGGGATTGCGGAGATAATAAAGCTTTTAATTGGATTTATTTTGGGAATAGTTGTGGTATCTGAATATTCGTCTAAGGTTCAATGGCAGGGCTGACAGAGAAAAGTTACATATATATATAATTATAGAGGCATTTTTGGTGCCTCTATTTTTATGACAAAATTTAGCTGCGTACCTGTCTTGGTGTTATGCCGTATTTTCTTTTAAACATCCGGTTAAAATTGGACAGGTTCGAAAATCCACATTTTTGTGAAATTTCAAGAATTGAATCATTGGTTGAAGTGAGCATTGCACGTGCTTCTGTGACACGGAAGTCATTTACATATGAGATAAAGCTCATTCCGGTATGACTCTTAAAAAATTTCATAAAATGTGATGGACTATAGTGACAGAAATCTGCAATTTCTTCAATTGATATATCTTCATAATAATGTGTTGAAATATATCGAATGATACTTTTCAGCTTTTCTTCATACTTATCACTTTGTGTGTTGTCGTTCACTTTTGGCGGGTGCGTAATCAGTAAGTAAATAATTTGGATAAGTGCCCCTTTGATAAACAGCTGATAAGCATAGTCTCTTTCATCACTTTTTTCATCTAATAAATCAACAATATTGCTAATTTCATTGTGTAGAGCATGTCCGGGTGTCAGGTAATGCCGAATCTGGATTTCTCCGTTGAAAAAAGGCTCAATAAATTTTTGCTGCGTCACATCATCCGTACTGAAAGCAAGAAAGTGTTTTGAAAAAAGTATATTTTCATATTCCATAGTTAAATTCTGTTTGCCTTCAATAGAATGAAGCATTCCAGGAAGTACGATTATGATATCGCCGGATGAAACCTTATATTTCTGAAAATTTAGGGTAACGTATCCGCGGCCTTTCTTGATAACAATCATTTCGAGCTCGTCGTGCCAGTGAACAGGTACACTTGCAAAGTTCATTGGAATTGAACATATATAGGTGTTATATTGGTATTCATTTTGAAAATGAATCTTGTTTTCATTCAATTCGATATTAGATATAGAATCTGGTTTAATAATCTCTTTCATAGTAAATACCCTCCTGGTTGATAGAATAGTATCACATTATGATACTATTCTGCAAGAGAAACGTTTCCAATTCGTGATATTGTATTATTGTAAAGAGGGCGTACAAAGGCTCAAATTAAATGAAAGGGGTATATGATGAAGGTAAAACAGGAACTTGAAAAATTGCTTGGAAAAGGAATAGAAGAAAGCAGCAATGAAGAAGTATATTATGCATTGCTCAATCTGACAAAGCAGTTAGCCGATGGCAGGCGTATGGAAGAAACAAAAAAGAAGATTTATTATGTATCAGCAGAATTTCTGATTGGAAAGCTGCTTTCTAATAATATGATTAATCTTGGAATCTATGATGACGTCAAAAAAGTTCTCGCCGAAAGCGGAAAAACACTTGCGGAGATTGAGGAGATTGAGATAGAACCATCCCTCGGAAACGGAGGACTGGGACGACTTGCAGCATGTTTCCTTGATTCAATTGCAACGCTTGGATTATCAGGTGCGGGTATTGGATTGAATTATCATCTTGGCCTGTTCAAGCAGGTATTTGAAGACAGAATGCAGAAGGAACAGATGAATCCATGGATTGAGGAACAAAGCTGGCTTAGGAAAACAGATGTGACATATCCTGTTTCATTTGGAAAATGTACGTTGCAGTCAAGGTTGTATGAGATTGATGTAACAGGTTACAATAATCGTACTAACAAATTATGCTTGTTCGACGTAGAAACCATAGATGAATCTATTGTAAATGAGAATCATCAGTTTGATAAAACAGACGTAGAGAAGAACCTGACATTGTTCTTATATCCGGATGATAGCGACGAAGATGGAAGAAAACTTCGTATTTACCAGCAGTATTTCATGGTAAGTAATGCAGCAAGACTCATTATTGATGAGTGTAAGGCTAAGGGAAGTAATCTTTATGATTTATTTGACTACGCAGTAATCCAGATTAATGACACACATCCAACCATGATTATTCCTGAGTTGATTCGCCTGCTTGTGGCGGAAGGGATGAACATGGATGCAGCTATTTATGTTGTAAGTAAGACATGTGCATATACAAACCATACAATTCTTGCTGAGGCTCTTGAAAAATGGCCTAGACATTATTTGGCAGAGGTTGTTCCACAGCTTGTCCCAATTATTGAAATTCTGGATGATAAGGTAAGAAGACGTTTCAGTGATGAAAGTGTGGCAATTATTGATAGAAATGATTTAGTTCACATGGCACATATAGATATTCATTACGGATTTAGCGTAAATGGTGTTGCATATCTTCATACAGAGATTTTGAAAAATTCTGAGCTTAATAATTTTTATAGAATATATCCTGAGAAATTCAACAATAAGACAAATGGAATTACATTCCGCCGCTGGCTTCTCTATTGTAATGAATTGCTGTCCGATACAATCACAGCGTGGATTGGTGATGGATATAAGAAAGATGCAATGGAATTAGAAAAATTACTTTCATATGGTAATGATGATGTGAAGCTTGAAAAGCTTCTTGAAATTAAGTATCAGAACAAGCTTCATGCAAAAGAATATTTCAAAGTGACACAGGGAATTGAATTAAATGAAAATTCAATTTTTGATATACAGGTAAAACGATTGCATGAGTACAAGCGTCAGCAGTTAAATGTACTTTTTGTTATTCACAAGTATTTGGAAATTAAAGCAGGCAAACTTCCGACTACACCAATTACAGTTATATTTGGTGCAAAGGCTGCACCGGCATACACGATTGCAAAGGATATTATTCATTTGATTTTGTGTCTTCAGGAATTGATTAACAATGATCCGGAAGTAAGCCCATATTTGAATGTAGTAATGGTAGAAAACTACAATGTTACTCTTGCTGAGAAGTTAATTCCTGCGTGTGATATTTCTGAGCAGATTTCCCTTGCATCAAAAGAAGCAAGTGGAACGGGTAACATGAAATTTATGTTGAACGGTGCAGTTACTCTCGGAACTGAGGATGGTGCTAATGTAGAAATCCATCAGCTGGTCGGCGATGACAATATCTATATCTTTGGCGAGTCAAGTGATGCAGTTATTGATCACTATGCAAAGGCTGACTATGTTTCAAGGGTATATTATGATAATAATCCGGTATTGAGGGAAGCGGTTGATTTTATTATCAGTGATGCAGTTATAGCACTTGGAAATGCAGAAATGCTTCATCGTTTATATAATGAGCTTCTCAATAAAGACTGGTTCATGACATTTATAGATTTCGATTCTTATATTGATGCTAAGGAACGTGCGTATAAGGAGTATGAGAACCGTAAGGCATGGGCTCAGAAGATGATGGTAAATATTGCAAAAGCAGGATTTTTCTCATCAGATCGAACAATCGCTGAATATAATAACGATATTTGGAAGATAATATAATTAAGAATCAAGATATAATAAATATATGTATAAAAAATTGTTAAAAATCAACAAATAAAATTGAAAAATGCTGTATAAAATGAATAAATAACCAAAATATTGACTTTTATGATTGCAATATGTTTGTAAATGTTGTATGATTAACTCATGAAATGGAAACGTTACCAAAAACGGTACAAAAAGTTTCCGAAGGACGTATACGTAACTATTAACCAAAATGTGATTAGAGGAGGAAAAATCATGAAAAAGAAATTTGCAGTTTTAGGATTAGCTGCAACAATGATGATGTCATTGTTTGCAGGTTGTGGAGGAAAGGAAGCTTCATCTGATACGGGTTCAGTATATTACTTGAATTTTAAGCCGGAAGCAGATGCCCAGTGGCAGGAGCTTGCCAAGATTTACGAAGAAGAGACTGGTGTAAAGGTAACAGTTGTTACAGCAGCATCTGGTCAGTATGAGACAACTCTTAAGAGTGAGATGGGTAAATCAGAAGCACCTACATTGTTCCAGGTAAATGGCCCAGTTGGTCTTGCATCTTGGAAAGATTACTGTGCTGATTTGTCTGACACAGAAATTTATAAGCAGCTTACTTCAGAGGATTTCGCTTTGAAGGATGGCGACAAGGTAGCAGGTATAGGATATGTTATTGAGTCTTATGGTATTATCTGCAATAAGAAGCTCCTTGCTGAGGCAGGTTATTCAATAGACGACATCAATAATTTTGCAGATTTGAAGAAAGTAGCAGAAGATATTACAGCAAGACGTGACGAGCTTGGATTTGACGCATTTACATCAGCAGGTATGGATGGCTCATCAGACTGGAGATTTAAAACTCACCTTGCAAATATTCCTGTATACTATGAGTATCAGGCAGACGGAATTAACAACACAAATGCAATTAAGGGCACATACTTAGATAACTATCGTCAGATTTGGGATTTGTACATTAACAACTCAACAACAGATCCAAAGCAGCTCAGTGTTAAGACTGGTGATGATGCAGTTGCTGAGTTTGTATCAGAAAAAGCAGTTTTTTATCAGAATGGTACATGGGCATACTCAGATATAAGCTCAATCGGAGATGAGAACCTCGGAATGATTCCAATTTATATTGGAGTAGACGGAGAAGAGAATCAGGGACTTTGTACAGGTACAGAGAACTACTGGTGTGTAAATGGTAAGGCTTCCGAAGCAGATATTAAGGCAACAGAAGATTTTATGGCATGGGTTGCAACAGATGATACAGCACTTAAGGCAGTATGTGGTTCACAGGGAGCAATGCCTTCAGGAGCAGACGGAATGGGATTTGTTACACCATTCAAGAAGAACCTTGAGTCAGATAACCTTCTTGTAAATATTGCCAATCAGTATGTTGCAGATGGTAAGACACCTGTAAGCTGGAACTTTACAACAATGCCTTCTGAAACATGGAAGAACGAAGTTGGTTCAGCTCTTACAGTATATGCTTCAGATCAGACAGATGCGAATTGGGAGCTTGTAGAGAAAGCATTCGTTGAAGGTTGGGCTACAGAGAGCCAGGCAGCAGGAAACTAAGATTAATAAGCCTGATAAAAGAACCTGCAATTAAAAAGGGAGGAGGCTTATCCTCCCTTTTTTAGAAGGTAGATGTTCAAGGGCGTAGGAGGTATAAGATGGAAAAGGCAGTAAAAAAATATTGGCCAGTATTCGTGTTACCGACTATTGCTGCATTTTTGATAGGATTTATTATTCCTTTTATTGAAGGTATTTACTTGTCTTTCTGTAATTTTACAACAATCAAAGATGCAAAATTTGTCGGAATACAAAACTATATAGAAGCATTTAAGGATTCAAATTTTCTCGGATCCTTCAAATTCACTACTTTATTTGCGGTCGTATCGCTTGTGTTAATCAATGTACTTGCATTTTTGATTGCTCTTGCATTGACACAGAATATTAAAGGAAAGAATATTTTCCGTACAGTGTTTTTTATGCCAAACCTGATAGGTGGTATTGTATTGGGTTATGTATGGCAGTTGATTTTTGATGGTATTTTTGTGAAATTTGATACTGCACTGAAATTGAACGAAACATTAGGTTTCTGGGGACTGGTTATTCTGGTAAGCTGGCAGCAGGTTGGATATATGATGATTGTATACATCGCTGGACTTCAGGCAATTCCAGGAGATATTCAGGAAGCTGCTATGATCGACGGAGCAAACAGATTCCAGAGATTGTTTAAAATTACAATCCCAAACATGATGCCATCGATTACAATTTGTACATTCCTGACAATTACGAATTCATTCAAGTTATTCGATCAGAACCTTGCTCTTACCGGTGGTGAGCCACTTCATAAGACAGAGATGTTAGCTTTGAATATTTATACTACATTCTATGGTCGTGTTGGCTATGAAGGTGTTGGACAGGCAAAAGCGGTTGTATTCTTTATAATTGTTGTAGCCATTGGATTATTGCAGTTAAAGTTGACAAGAGATAAGGAGGTGCAGCAGTAATGAAAAAGAAATTGATGGGAATATTTGCAACATTATTTTTTACACTCATTTCGATTGTGTTTGTTGCTCCGATCTTTATAGTATTAATCAATTCAATGAAGTCAAAGACATTCATTAATCTTGAGACATTTAAGCTGCCTACAGATGAAAGTTATGTAGGTTTTGAAAACTATAAAACAGCAATTACTCAATATGATTTCCTTAAAGCTGTAGGTTGGACATTATTTATTACAGTACTATCAGTTGCAGTTATTTTGATATGCTGTTCAATGACAGCTTGGTATATTACTCGCGTTAAGAATATTTGCACAAAATTAATATACCTCTTATGTGTGTTTTCTATGGTTATACCGTTCCAGATGGTTATGTTTACGCTTTCTGGAACGGCAGACTCCCTCCATTTGAACACACCTTGGGGAATAGTAATAGTTTATCTTGGTTTTGGTGCGGGACTTGCGGTATTTATGTTCACGGGATTCGTAAAGTCAATTCCAGTAGAGGTTGAGGAGGCCGCAATGATTGATGGCTGCTCTCCAATCAGGACATTTTTCTGTGTAGTAGTTCCAATGATGAAGCCTACATTCATTTCTGTAGGTATTCTTGAGGCTATGTGGATTTGGAATGACTTCCTTCTTCCATACCTTGTACTTGATATTAAGGAATTCAAGACAATTTCGATTGTTATCCAGTATATGAAGGGAAGCTATGGTCGTGTTGATATGGGCGCAATAATGGCATGTCTGATTATGGCAATTATACCGGTTGTTGTATTCTACTTATGTGCTCAAAAATATATTGTCAAAGGGGTTGCGGCTGGTGCTGTTAAGGGTTAATATATAATCACATTTTTAATAGGAGCGATTATATGACAATCAAAGATATAGCTAAATTATCTGGATACGGTATAGGTACCGTATCCAGAGTGATAAATAAACAACCTGGTGTAAGTGATAAAGCACGGGAAAAGATATTAAAAATTATCGAAGACAGCAATTTTGAACCAAATGGAAATGCCAGAAAGCTGAAACGATGTGGCGGAAATACGGTTACAATCATCATGAAGGGACGGCACAATAGTTTCTTTATGGAGATTCTTGACAGGATTACAATTTTGTTGTCAGAGCTTGAAGAGGTTGTGTCCTGCCAGATTATCGATGAAGATGGAGATGAGGTTGCAGAGGCATTAAAATTCGTTCGTGACAAGACGTCAAAAGCGATTATTTTTCTTGGTGCTAACTTAGCTCTTTTTGATGATCGTATGAAGGAAATTAACATACCTTGTGTTGTTGCAACTACAAGTGCAAGGGAGTTATCGTTCAATAATGTTTCTTCTGTATGTGTAGATGATGAGACTGCAACAATGGAACTTGTGCAGTATTTAATAGGCTATGGACACAAAGATATTGTCATAATGGGTGGCGAGATTTCAGATAAACAGATCAGTTTCTCGCGTTACCTTGGATGTAAAAAGGGCTTTGAAAAAAGTGGTTTGGAATTTAATCCGGATAAGAATTATATGGCTTGCCGATATACATATGATGCAGGCTATGAGACAACAAAAAAGTTACTTGAAAAAAATATAAATGTGACAGCAATTGTTGGTCTATCAGACACAATAGCGGTTGGCGCAATTCGAGCAATAGAAGATGCCGGGAAAAAAGTACCGGATGATATATCGGTGGTAGGCTTTGATGGTACAGTAATATCGAGATTTTACACACCGAGAATTACAACAATGGGTCAGGACATAAACAGCATTGCGAAGCGGAGTGTGGAACTTTTGATGAAGCATTTACATTATACATTGAAGTGTGAACATGATTATGCCCCGCATAGTTTGATTGAGGGCGAAAGCGTTCGCAGAGTATAAATGTTTTGCCTTGACGTATATGGAGGACATATATGGATAAAACAGCAGGAATACTGTTCGCAATTTCCAGTTTGCCGTCAAAGTATGGAATTGGCTGCTTTTCCAAGGAAGCATATAAATTTGTAGATTGGTTAGTAGAAGCAGGTCAGACTTTTTGGCAGATTTTACCGGTGGGACCTACAGGATATGGAGATTCACCATACCAGTCATTTTCCACGTTTGCCGGAAATCCGTACTTCATAGATTTGGAAACATTAATTAGCGAAGGGTTATTGACAAGAGAAGAATGTGATAGTGTTGATTTTGGGACAGACAAGCAGGCTGTTGACTACGAAAAACAATACAATGGTCGATATGTATTGCTTCGTAAGGCCTGTGAGAGAAGTGGGCATAAGAACAGTTCAGAATATAAGGCATTTTTAAATAAGAATAAAGCATGGGTGTATGACTATTGTTTATATATGGCTGTGAAAAATCATTTTGGTGGAATGAACTGGACCGAGTGGCCAGAGGCAATTCATAGCCGTACAGAAGAAGGTTTATGTGAATATAAAGATAAACTGGCAGAAGAAATAGATTTTCAGTTGTTTATGCAATTCCAGTTTTTCAATCAGTGGTATAAGCTCAGAGCTTATGCAAATAAAAAAGGAATTAAAATTATTGGTGATATTCCAATTTATGTATCATTAGATAGTGCAGATGCATGGTCACATCCTGAATTGTTCCAGTTGGATGAACAATGTACACCAAAGGCAGTTGCGGGATGCCCTCCAGATGGATTTTCTGCTGAAGGACAGCTTTGGGGAAATCCTCTTTATGATTGGGATTACCACAAAAAGACAGAGTATGCATGGTGGATTGAACGTCTTTCATTTTGCTTTGAGCTATATGATATTGTACGTATTGACCATTTCCGGGGATTTGATGAATACTATTCTATTCCGTATGGAGAAAAGACTGCGGTAAATGGTCGTTGGGAAAAAGGTCCGGGAATGGATTTGTTTAGCACAATCGAGAAAAAGATTGGCAAGCAATCCGTGATTGCGGAAGACCTTGGATATATAACGGATTCAGTCCGTAAGCTTGTTGTAGATAGTGGGTTCTTGGGGACGAAGGTGTTGGAATTTGCATTTGATACAAGAGATACGGGTTCAGCGAGGGAGTATTTACCTCATAATTATATTGAAAATTGTGTAGCTTATACAGGTACGCATGACAATGAGACGTTGGTTGGCTGGTGGCAGGAGGTCGATAGCGAAGGTAGAAAAAAGGCAAGGGACTATCTTTGTGATTACTATACACCGGCAGATAAAATCTATATTCCACTCATTGGTGTAATCATGCGAAGCAATGCAAAAACTTGTATCGTTCCAATTCAGGATTATCTAGGCTTGGATAACAAGTCTAGAATGAATACACCATCATCAGTTGGCTGTAATTGGAGATGGCGTATAGATGGCAAAGAGTTGAATGAAACTTTAGCCAAGGAGATAAGAGAAATTACGGTTCGTTATGGACGTGGTAACTAATTAATATTTGACAATTTTTCTAATGTGCCCCAGGTTTATGTTACCAGGGGCGCATTTTTCATAATTTGATTATTTTATAAAATGGGGTGATTTGATGAAGAAGATTGCGTTACTTGCAGATGGATGGAAGAGATTGATTACATATGCGTGGGTACGAGGAATTAATACGTTCAACGAAAATCGTTCTGAACCAATTGAAATATGCCATTATAATTGTATGGGTAATTGGAGTGATGATTCTGTATTTAATCAGGGAGAATATAATATCTTCGATCTGCCTGAATTAGCTCAGTATGATGGGATTATTATTGATATAAATACTATGAAGGACATGGTGCAACGTCATCATTTGATTGAACTTGTGAAGAAAAGTGGTGTGCCGGCAATCAGCCTTGGAAGTTCTGTTGAAGATTTATATTATGTTGGAATTGATAATAAACGTGCAATCCGTCAGATGATGATACATTTGAAAAATGAGCATAATTGCCAGTCATTTTGTTTTGTCGGAGGTCCGAAAAATAGCAGCGAAAACGAGAAGCGTGCAGAGGCATTTAAAGAATGTATTAGAGAATGGAATTTGGATGATAGTATAAACACAGTTTCGTATGGAACTTTTGATATGAATAGCGGAAATGAATATTTTCGTAAGTATATAGAGGATGGGCGGTCGCTGCCTGATGCATTTATTTGTGCAAATGATAATATTGCGGCTGGGTTAATAGATGAGGCACAAAAAAATGGTTATTCCATCCCACGCGATTTTGCAGTAACGGGATTTGATAACCTAGATAAGGCAATTTGTTTTAATCCCCAGATTACTACGGTATCACATAAACGCGAAACGTTAGCCAAACGTTGCATGGAGATTTTCGATAAAATATGGAAAGGCGAATCGGTCGAACAGTGCCACTATATTGAGCCAGAGATTTCCTATACGGAAAGCTGTGGTTGTCCATTTTTAATGTCAATTGATTATCGTGAGGTTGCGAGAAGAAATATCATAGAAAATGAAAACAGACGATTATTTGAGGAAAAGCGGGTTGGACTAGAGTCAAGACTTTCGAGTGCAAGAGATTTTGAAGAGATTTTCCGGGAAGCGGGAGAATATTTTAAGCAGCTTGAATGTGATGGAATAACGTTGGTTGTCGACGAGCGTCTTTTGTCATTAGGTGATGAACGTGATTTTCCAGTCAGGGGATATGAACGCAGAAGACTCAAGGTTGTATATAGTGATGAGGTTAAGCAGCCTGGTGAATATGAAACCTTTGATTCTTATTGGGAAAGAATAGAAAGTAAGCCTAATAACGATGTATGGATGTTTACACCATTTCATTATCGTGATCGTTCAATAGGATTCAGTATCTTAAAAAATGGAAAGTTTTTATATGATAATCCATATTTTTATGATATTCAAAGTCTGCTTAATCGTGTGATTTGGGAGATGTATCAAAGGCGATGTTATATAGAAGCAAATCGTAAATTGGATTTCCTGTATAAACGAGATGCATTAACAGGTACATATAATCGAATTGCTTATTTTGAGATGGCAGAAACAATTTCCAGAAATTGCCGGATTTTAAATCAGGATTGCGTGGTAGCGTTCTTTGATTGTGATAATTTCAAAACAATTAATGATGAGCAGGGGCATGATAAGGGTGATGAAATTCTTAAAAAGATAGGAAATATTCTGTCAGATACATGCTGCAGGAAAGGCGGTGCGTTCCGTTTTGGCGGCGATGAATTTGTTGTCCTTTATCCGCTTGAGAATGGTGAGACCGCGGATGGAATAATTAATTACCTGAATAAACGTTTTGATGATGAAGGAATTCAGGTAAGTATTGGTACTTGTATTATGGCTGCAAATACGCCAGACAAACAGAAAAGCCTGCAGGATTATCTTAATATGGCAGATCAGTCTATGTATGAAAACAAAAGAAAAAAGAGGGCAATTTCCTGATTAGGACGTATCTTTTCATATGACAAAATGTAAAATAAACTTGACAAAATGTAAAGCAAATGTTATTCTCTATTTAAATAATAGGTGAGGAGGTTTGCTCGTATGAATGTGAGTTATATACTTGGCTTTGTGTTTGGTATTGCCGGTGGCATTTTGTTAGTGTATTTAAGTGGCAAGCTAATAAAAAAGAGGTTCGGCGGCAAATGTGAGACAATCGGTAAGAAGGATAAGGATATCTATGATGAACGTCAGTTGCTTGTAAGACGTAAGGCGAGTAATATAGGATATATGATACTTGCTGTTTATGTATTCTTAGTTGGAATGGCTGATGACATGTTCAAGTGGCATGTGCTGATGTCGTTTTCGGGTTTGTGGCTTGGTATATGTATATCACTTGGAGCATATGTTATACTTTGCATAGCAGGTGATGCTTATATAGCACTTAGTGAGAATAAGAAGGAAAAAATAATGGTAATTGCAGTCGCTGCGCTAGGTAATATTTTCCCTACATATGCTGCAATTAAGGATGGAAGAGAACTTATAGAGGCTGGAAGACTTGGAATAAGATGTGTGAATATTATATGTATGGTGTTTATTATTGCAATTATAATAGCATTTGCAATTAAGGACATATGTGATAAGAAGCTAAAGGATTCGGATGAAGAATAGGAGTTTGGTATGGGTAAGAATCTTCGTTTGAAATCAGCCAGAGCAGCTCTTGACATGTCACAGCAGGAGTTGGCACAGAAGGTAGGAGTTTCAAGGCAGACTATAAATGCTATTGAAAAGGGTGACTATAACCCGTCTATTAATCTGTGCATTTCGATATGTAAGGAGTGTGGCAAGACGCTGGATGATTTGTTCTGGCAGGAATAAAATATATAAGAATAATAAGGGGGAAAATGATTATGAAACTTGAGCTCAGTGATATAAAGAAAAGCTTCGATGGAAAAGAGATACTTCATGGAATAAGCTTTTCTGTAGAGGGCGGAAGAGCACTCGGATTGCTTGGAAGAAATGGTGCAGGTAAAACTACAACCATAAGAATAATAATGGATGTATTTCATGCTAATTCGGGCGAAATAACATTGGACGGAGAGAAATTCGTACCTGATGGAAGTCAGGTTGGATATCTTCCAGAGGAGAGAGGATTATATCCTAAGAAGATTGTTAAGGAGCAGATGGTTTATCTTGCGATGCTCAGGGGCATGAATAAGAAGCAGGCACTCAAGAGTACAGAAAAATGGTTAGATAAGCTTCAGGTGTCAGAATATACGGACAGAAAGCTTGATACCTTATCAAAGGGTAACCAGCAGAAGGTTCAGCTTGCAGCAACCTTGGTTGGCGAGCCTGATATTGTAATACTTGATGAGCCCTTCAGCGGACTTGATCCGGTCAATTCACAGATACTTAAGGATGTAATAACAGAGCTTATAAATGAGGGAAGAATAGTCATATTCTCCAGCCACCAGATGAGCTATGTTGAGGAGTTCTGTGAGGATATAGTTATTATCAATCATGGAGAGGTTGTATTGTCCGGAAATCTTGATGAGATAAAGACGGAGTATGGAGCTGGAAGAAAGGTGCTTGCGGCAGCTAATAAGGAGCTAAGTGAGCTTGCAGACATTTGCAGTAATAAGTTTGGTGCTTATGTCCAGGTGCTTGGTGTTAATAAGCACGAGGTTATTCTTAACATGGCTGAGAATACGGATACATGGGATTTCCTTGAGAAGCTTAGGCAGGAGAATATAGAGATAAAGACCTTTGGCGATTACGAGCCTTCGCTTAATGATATATTTGTGGAGAGAGTTGGAGAAGAGGAAGATTTTTTCGATAAGGGGGAAAAGTAGGATATGAAGAATATAAAGACAATACTTAGATTTGAGCTTGATAATTACTTCAAGAGCAAGTCGTATATGATATCAACTATACTTATATGTATTATAGCTGCTGTGATAATGTTTGTTCCTCGTATTGCTGACAGCATAAAGGGTGATGGCAATAAGAGTGACAGCAGTGTAAGCAGCGACAAGAACAATGACGATTTGAGACAGCTTGCAATATGCGGAGATGAGAAGTACATAGATTTAGATGTGCTTAGTACATTTTTTGATGATGCCAAATTCGTTATATGTGACAGCAAGGATGAGGTTAGTGATATGGTAAGCTCTGGGGATGCAGAGGCGGGCTTTGCAATTAACTCGCTCACTGATTATGATTACTATGTACTTAACAAGAGTATGTTTGATGATGATCAGGGGATATTTACAGAATATATGGGTATGATGGTTAAGATGGACTATTGTACAAGGAATAATCTTGATATTGATGAGTTCATGAATGTGTCCTATATGCCAATACAGGTAAATGAACAGATATTGGGTAAGGACAGTGCAAGCAACTATTGGTACTGTTATGTACTTGTAATCATAATATTTATGCTTATCATAATGTATGGTACAACTATTGCTTCGAGTGTTACCAATGAGAAGAGCAACCGTTCGATAGAGATACTTGTGACAAGCACATCATCTACAGCAATATTATTTGGAAAGGTATTTGCGGGTGCTATAGCAACCATATTCCAGACTGGTCTTGTTGGGCTGAGTCTCCTTGGCTCATATCAGTTTAATAAGGATTACTGGGGTAACGGACTTGCGATGTTCCTTGATATACCTGCAAATGTATTAGTTACATTTGCTGTATTTGGAATTGGAGGATTTTTACTCTATGCATTTATGTATGGCGCACTTGGTGCTCTTGTATCTAAGATAGAGGATTTGAATAAGACAGCCGGAACAGCACAGATGGTAGTAATGATAGTGTATTTTGTAGTGCTGGCACAGTTAAGTAACACAGACGGAATCATTATAAAGGTATGCTCATATCTCCCTATAAGCTCGTACAGTGCGATGTTTGCCAGAGTTGCAATGGGTTCTGTTGCAACATGGGAGATTGTATTATCAGCAGTCATACTTTACGCATCGGTTGTCCTGATGGGTATCATAGGCGGCAAGATATTCCGTTCATCCACACTCAGATATGGCAATCCAATCAAGCTAACCAATGCATTAAAGGGACTTAAAAAGCAGGATTAATTATATCCATGCACCATCGAATTTAATAACCTCACCGGTTAAATATGATGGCATATCAATTACATGACCGATACACATGGCGGCTTCCTCGGAGGTCGCCATTTTTCCGTAAGGGATTTCATCACATAAAGCGTTAAGCTCATCCTCTGACAAATGAGAATTCATGCTTGTGTCAACTGCACCGAAGGCTATTGCATTTACGGAAATGTGACTTGGAGCAAGCTCCTTTGCAAGTGCCTTGCTAAAGCTGTTTACCGCACCCTTTGTAGCCGAATATGCCACCTCACAGGACGCACCGACCAAACCCCATACGGACGATATGTTGATTATACGGCCGCTGTGCTCGTGAACCATGTGGGGAACAACATTGTGACACATATTATAAAGTGAGTTTAAATTAATATCTATAATCCTGTGCCATTCCTCAGGCTTCATATCTGTAAAAAGACCTACAGTTGATATTGCAGCATTGTTAATAAGGACATCTATATGCCCTGCGTCCTTAATTACATTTGAGACAAGGTCTGCGGCAAATGAATAGTCAGATACATCCCCCATAAATGCTCTGCATATGCAATTTTTTTTCTCAACCTCTGCCTTTATGGTATTTAGTGCATCAGGAGAGCTGTGGCTACAGATAGCCATGTAGTCATATTTTTCGGCAAGCAGAAGAGCTGTGCTTGCACCGATTCCCCTTGATGCTCCTGTGATAATAATTGATTTCATGTAGTGCTCCTTGTAAAACTTATTACAAAATAATTATGGATAAATTATAACAAGCTTAAAGGTTGTGTCAAGTAATCGTTAAAACGGCTTCTGCTTACCAGACGGACAGCTTCTATTATGGGGATGGTTACCATGCAGGGACATTTGCGACAGCCGGCACTTAATGAGTGCGCAGCACGAATTTAGTACCGATGCTCGGAGCAACTAAGCGGAAGCGGTCCCGTAATGGTAACTATCTCCATAATAGAAGCTGTCCGTCTGGTAAGCAAAATCCATTTTAACGATTATATGGCAGAAACTCATTTTAATCAGATGTTGAAAAATCAGCATTAATTTGATATACTACCATATAACCTTATAAACAGATTATATTTGGAGGCATTTTTATGAAGAAGCAAAGCGTAGCCGGACTATTTTTCTCAATGTTTTTGCGTGCGGCTGTTGTAATACTTGGTGTAGCAATAGTAGTATTTGGAGTAGTTATACTTGTAACTGCTGTAAAAAAGGATAATTCTAAGGATTCACCGGCGACAACTGTGGGTGACAGCATATTGACTGAGGCAGACGGAAGAGATGATTTGATATATAACACAACAGAGGCTGCTGATAGTGGAGACACAACTGCGGCAGTGGCAACATCATATGATAAGAACATACTTGTTCTTAACAGCACTGGAATAGCGGGAGTAGCTGGCGGATGGTGTACAACCCTTAATGAATCAGGCTATAATAATACTATGGCTGCTGACTATACAACAACTCTTGAGACAACTAAGATAGTTGCCAAACAGGAGGGCGTAGGCCAGGATTTGCTTTCATTCTTTAATGGAGCAACCTATGAGGTTGGCGAGGTTACAGAGGGAAGCCTTGAGGACACAAGTAACTATGATATCGTTATTATTATTGGAACTAACGATTCAAGACAGTAATTAGAATAAAATGAATAATTAATAATAATTCGTCTCATACTTATGGTATGGGACGTTTTTATTTTGATAGAGAAAATAGAGTATTACAATATATAACAATGATATTTGGAACATTTCTTATGGCAGTTTCTGTTGTAATGTTTTTTGATCCTATGGAAATAGTTGTCGGAGGAGTAACGGGAGTAGCGGTTATATTCAAAAGTCTGTACAATATGCCAATGTGGCTTTCAAGTGCGGTGATTAATGTGCCATTGTTTATTGCCGGATTCAGGATACTTGATGGGAGAACATTTACAAGAACGTTAGTTGCGACAGCAACATTAACTATATTTCTGGGTGTTGTTCCAGAGATGAAGCTGCTGACGGGAGATACAGTGGTTGACATAACTATAGGGAGCGTGCTGATGGGAGCCGGACTTGGGTTGATATTCAGACAGTATGCATCGTCGGGCGGCTCAGATTTACTTGCAACTCTTATAAATGTACGGGTTAAATATCTGTCAATTCCAAAGATTATGGCAGTTATAGATGGTATTATAGTTATTGCCGGAGCCGGTGTATTTGGCATGACGAATGGTATATATTCTCTTATCGCAATTTATATTGTGACAAAGGTGTCAGATGCCATTGTTGAAGGTCCTGACAGGGCGAAGCTTATGTATATCGTTTCTGATAAGGAAACGGAGGTCGTGAAATATATTATGGACGACATAAACAGAGGTGCGACATATATCGAGACAATAGGTGCATATACCGAAAAAACGCGAAAAATGATAATGTGTGTCGTATCGGGAAAAGAAATGGTTAAAATTAAACAAAAAGTGTATCAGATAGATGAAAATGCTATCTGTTTCATTGGAGATATCAGGGAGGCATTTGGTGAAGGTTTCACAAAATTTAGGGGGTAAAGTAAGGTTAAAAATTGGTTAATTTGAATAAAAAAACAGTCGAAAAATAATTCATATACAAATTACACAATAATTTCAAATCTTATTTGGTAAATAATAATATGGTTTTTCAAACTTAATTCATGTAAAATCATAACATCATTAGTCAGAAGACATTTAAGCTAATCTAAGGAGGAGAAAAAACAAAATGGCTAGTTTATCACTTAAGAATATTTACAAGATTTACCCTAATGGTTTTAACGCTGTTAAGGATTTCAACATGGAGATTGACGATAAGGAGTTCATCATCTTCGTTGGACCTTCAGGATGTGGTAAGTCAACTACACTTCGTATGATCGCAGGTCTTGAGGACATCAGCTCAGGTGAGTTATGGATCGGTGACAAGATGGTCAACGATGTAGAGCCTAAGGATAGAGATATTGCAATGGTATTCCAGAACTATGCTCTGTATCCACATATGTCAGTTTATGATAACATGGCATTCGGTCTTAAGCTTAGAAAGGTACCAAAGGAGAAGATTGACAAGCAGGTACATGAGGCTGCTAAGATTCTTGATATCGAGCATCTTCTTGACAGAAAGCCAAAGGCTTTGTCAGGTGGTCAGAGACAGAGAGTTGCTATGGGACGTGCTATCGTTCGTGAGCCTAAGGTATTCCTTATGGATGAGCCTCTTTCAAACCTTGATGCTAAGCTTCGTGTTCAGATGCGTGTTGAGATTTCTAAGCTTCACCAGAGACTTCAGACAACAATCATCTACGTTACACATGACCAGACAGAGGCTATGACACTTGGTACAAGAATCGTAGTTATGAAGGATGGTATCATCCAGCAGGTAGATACACCTCAGAACCTCTATGACAAGCCATGCAACCTCTTCGTTGCTGGATTCATGGGAATGCCTCCTATGAACTTCATCGATTGTAAGGTTGTTAAGTCAGGTGCAGATGTATTACTTATGTTTGGTTCACACTCAATCAAGGTTCCAGATTCAAAGGCTCAGAAGCTTATTGCTGGAGACTTCATCGATAAGGAAGTTGTACTTGGTATCCGTCCAGAGGATATTCATGATGAGCAACTCTTCATTGAGTCTTCACCAGAGAGCGTAATCGATGCCAGAATCAACATCTATGAGATGTTAGGTGCTCAGGTTTACTTATACTTCACTATCGACCAGTTCGATATAACAGCAAGTGTAAATCCTAGAACAACTGCTAGACCTGGTGATTCAGTTCAGTTCGCATTTGATTTAAGTAAGATACATATCTTCGATAAGGAAACAGAGGAAGTTATCGCTTCATAGTCGATACCTGAATTTGACAAAAGTATGAATTTTTTGAGGAAATGCATAAAAAAGTGCATTTCCTCTTTTTTTTTTTCTATTTTTAATGTAAAATATAAAAGAATGTATTGGTATATATGAAAATAGGTTGACAATAAGTGACACGGTTGTTATAATCGAAACGTAACAAATCGTAACACTTTTGTAACAAATTGAAGGAGTGGTAAAATGATTTCAAATCAGATACTTCAAGATACAATTGAAGGAATCAAGGCGATTACACGTACTGATTTGTGTGTTATGGATACAGAGGGGAAAAGCCTTGCGTCAACAATGAGAGATATGGATGAGTACGATGAGGCGGTAGTTACATTTGCAGAATCACCGGCTGAAAGCCAGACAATGCTTGGTTTTCAGTTCTTTAAGGTTTATGATGACAATGAATTAGAGTATGTTTTACTTGCCAAGGGAGAGACTGAGGATGTATACATGATTGGCAAGGTGGCATCTTTTCAGATACAGAGTCTGTTGGTAGCTTATAAGGAGCGCTTCGATAAGGATAATTTCATTAAGAATCTGTTGCTGGACAATCTTCTATTGGTAGATATATATAATCGTGCTAAGAAGCTTCATATTGAAACTGACGTAAGAAGAGTAGTATTTATAATAGAAACTAAGAATGAGAAGGATACGAATGCCCTTGAGACAGTTAGAACTCTGTTCTCAAGCAAGACAAAGGATTTTATAACTGCTGTTGATGAGAAGAATATCATTCTTGTCAAGGAGGTTAAGCCTAACGAGGCATATGAGGATATGAACAAGACTGCCAAGGTTATAGTTGATATGCTCAATACTGAGGCTATGTCATCTGTGAATGTGGCTTATGGAACAATTGTTAATGAAATTAAAGAGGTATCCAGATCTTATAAGGAAGCTAAGCTTGCCCTTGATGTTGGCAAGATATTCTACAGTGACAGAAATATAATAGCATATAGCAATTTAGGAATAGGCAGACTTATATATCAGCTTCCTATACCTCTATGTAAGATGTTTATCAAGGAGATATTTGATGGCAAGTCTCCTGATGAGTTTGATGAAGAGACAATAACAACCATCAATAAGTTTTTTGAGAACAGCCTTAATGTTTCGGAGACTTCAAGACAACTGTACATACACAGAAATACATTGGTTTACAGACTTGATAAGCTCCAGAAATGTACGGGTCTCGATTTGAGAGTATTTGAGGATGCTATTACATTTAAGATAGCACTTATGGTAGTGAAGTATATGAAGTATATGGAGACTTTAGAATACTAAACAGGAGAATTACAGGTATGATATCGTTAGAGAATGTAAAATACAAATATCCTGCGAGTAAAACATATGCCCTTAATGATATTAATTTTAAGATTGAAGATGGGGAGTTTGTTTTTATCGTTGGAACAAGTGGTTCAGGAAAGACATCACTTATCAAGCTTTTACTTAAGGAGATGGAACCTACTTCTGGTAAGATTACTGTCGCAGACATAGATTATAGTAAGCTTAAGAGAAGAAATATTCCTAAGGTTCGTAGAAGGATAGGGGTTGTGTTCCAGAACTTCCGTCTGCTTAAGGACAGAACTATTTATGAGAATGTTGCATTTGCACAGAGAGTTATAGAGACACCTACAAGATATATCAGACGTCAGGTTCCTGCAATGCTTACATTGGTAGGTCTTGCTGACAAATATAAATCATATCCAAAGCAGTTATCAGGTGGTGAGCAGCAGAGAGTTGCACTTGCAAGAGCACTCGTCAATAAGCCTGAGATTCTTCTTGCTGATGAGCCGACAGGTAACCTTGATCCTAAGAATTCATGGGAGATTATGAGACTGCTTGAAGATATCAATAAGAAGGGAACTACCGTTGTAGTTGTAACCCATAACAAAGAAATTGTTAATATGATGCAGAAGAGAGTTATCACCCTCAAGAAGGGACAGATAATTAGCGATGAACAAAAGGGTGGTTATATAGATGAGGATTAGTTCGTTATTTTATAGTATTAAGCAGGGCTTGAAGAATATAAGACGTAATCTTCTGTTCTCATTAGCATCAGTGGGAACGATTGTGTCTTGTCTGTTCCTGTTTGGTATATTTTATTGTATCATAGTTAATTTTAGGGCAGCTATGACTGATATTGAAAACACGGTAACTATTTCAGTATTCTTTGATAAGGGAATAAGTGATGATAATATAAGTCTTATCGGTGAGCAGATACGTCTCCGTAAGGAGGTCAATACGCTGGATTTCATTTCTGCTGACCAGGCATGGGAACAGTATGCTAAGGAAAAATACGAGGACTATGATGCGGCTATGGCAGCATTTGCAGGTGATAACCCACTTAAGGACAGTGCCTCATATAAGATAACCTTGAAGGATCTTAATAATCAGGCAGAATTTGTCCAATATCTGAAGGATTTGCAGGGAGTTCGTAAGGTTCTCACTTCTGAGGTTACCGCAGATGGTATCGCTGCACTTAACAGTGTTGTAACTTACGCATCTATAGGAATTATTGTTATATTGCTTTTGGTATCTATATTCCTTATCAGCAATACAATTACTATAGGTATTACAGTACGAAAAGAAGAGATTGCAATTATGAAGCTCATAGGTGCGACAAACTTCTTCGTAAGAGCACCTTTCATTGTAGAAGGTGTGGTAATTGGTCTGGTAGGTTCGTTGATTCCACTTGGTCTTGTATATTATTTATATGACCATATAGTACAGTATATTATAGGTAGATATTCAGTTGTACAAAGCTTGTTTGCATTTGTACCAATTAAGGATTTATTTGCCGTTTTAATACCAGTCTCAGCCGGAATAGGTATAGGACTTGGTCTTATTGGTAGTTTGTTGACAACGAGAAAGCACCTTAAGGTATAAGGAGGAGTTAGTATGAAGAAATTTTTAAGAGCCGTCGTTGCATTTTGTGCAATAGGTTCTATGTGTATTAATGTTCAGGCAACTTCTATATCTGACTTGCAGGAGCAGAAGAAGGATGCAGAGGATAAGAAAGCAGAGGCAGAAAGCTTAGTAAGCCAGTTGCAGACAGAACAGAATAATATTATTGCTGCAATAACTGAGCTTGATGCACAGGTGGCAGAGTATAACACTCAGATAGATAATCTTGAGATTCAGAAAGCAGACTTAGAGGTTGAGATAGAGCAGACTCAGATTGACCTTGCTGATGCACAGCAGAAGGAAGAGGAACAGTATGAGGCTATGAAGCTTCACATTCAGTATTCTTACGAGAATGGTGATGTAGGTTACCTTGATACGTTATTTACAAGCACAGATGTGTCAGACATGGTTAATGATGCAGAGTATGCTGATCAGATTTATAACTATGACTCTAATATGCTTGGAGAGCTTATGGAGACTAAGCAGACAATAGCAGACAAGCAGGCTCAGCTTGAGACAGACCTTGCAGATGTAAAGAGTATTGAAGAAGAGGTTCAGGAAAATAAGGATGCCGTTGAGATTATGATAGCAGGTAAGCAGACTCAGGTTGCCAATTACGAGAATTCTATTGAGAATCAGCAGGCTTATATAGCACAGATGGAAGCTGATATGGCAGCGCTTGATGAGCAGATTGCTGCAGCCGAGAGGGAACAGGCCGAGAGGGAAAAAGCTGCAGCTGCAGCCGGACAGCAAGTACCTGTTTACTATACAGGCGGTACATTCCAGTGGCCGGTTTCGTCAGGCGGAACAATCACTTCTTACTTTGGACCAAGACAAAGTCCGGGTGGTATAGGTTCAACTAATCATATGGGACTTGACATAGCGTGTCCTACAGGCACTCCTATTCTTGCCTGTGAGGCAGGTACCGTTATTGCAGCATCTTATTCAGGTTCTATGGGTAATTATGTAACTATTGCACATGGTAATGGAGTGACCACTACATATATGCATAATTCCTCTATTGCAGTTGCACCTGGACAGACTGTTGCAAGGGGGCAGACTATAGCGTATGCGGGTAGTACAGGTAATTCGACAGGACCACATTGCCATCTCGGCGTACGTGTAAATGGTTCATGGGTAGATCCATTACCTTACTTATAACAAGTTAGGAGCTGTTGAAATTGAAAACAAAGAAATGTTTAGTGCTGACGTTATACATCGCCATGACAGTATTTGCTTTAACTTCTTGTGGTTTATTTTCAGATAGTGAGAGCAAAAACAAGGACGAGAAGATAACTATAGAGACAGATACAGATGCCACATCAGCTCAGGCAACTGATATATGGGATGATGAGTCTGTTGAGAATAAAATAAATGATATTAACGCACTTATAGACCAGTATTATTATTTTGATGTAGACCGTGATAAGCAGGAAGAGGCTTTATACGATGGTATAATGGCAGGTCTTGATGATCCGTATTCTGTTTATTATACGCCGGATGAATATGCTGAGCTTATGGAGGATACATCAGGAGAGTATGTAGGAATTGGAGCTGTTGTAACGCAGAACTCAGATAAACTGGTTTCTATTGTTCGTCCGATACCGGGCAGTCCTGCTGAGGAAGCCGGACTTATGGCAGAGGATATTGTAACTGAGGTTGATGGAACAGAGATAATTGATCAGGAGCTTTCCTTAGTTGTTGATATGATTAGAGGAAAGGAAGGCAGCGAGGCTCATATTAAGATATATCGTCCTAGTACTAAGGAGTATATGGAGTTTGATGTTGAGAGACGTGTTGTAGAGAATGTATCTGTATATTCAGAGATGCTTGACAATAATGTGGGTTATATTCAGGTACAGCAGTTCTATGACAATACTGCTGATGAATTTAAGACAGCTCTTGATGATTTAGAGAGTCAGGGAGCAGAGGGTGTTATCGTTGATATGAGAGATAACCCTGGCGGACTTCTTACAGCGGTTGTTGATATGTGTGATTATCTTATGGATGGTGGCACTATAGTAACTACAAAGGACAAGAATGGTAATGTTATATCGGAGTATACAGCCACAGATGAACATTCTATAGATATTCCTATGGTTGTCCTTACCAATGGCAACAGTGCCAGTGCAGCGGAGATTTTCTCAGGTGCGATGAAGGACACAGGTATTGCAAAGCTTGTTGGAACTACAACATATGGAAAGGGAATCGTTCAATCAGTTATTCCTCTTTCAGATGGTTCTGCTGTAAAGATTACTGTAGCTAAGTATTTCACACCAAACGGAACTGATATCCATAAAAAGGGCATTGAACCTGATTATGAGGTTGAACTTCCTGACGGAAGAACCAATGCTGTTAATCTTGACAGAGCGGTTGACACTCAGTTAGATAAAGCTGAGGAAGTTATTGCAGAGATGATAAATAATTAGTATAATATACAGGAGCTTCGCCATTTGAGGCTCCTGTTTTTATCAATAATATTTTATTATAAATAACATGGCAATTTTATTATCCATGAAGGGAGAGACACATGAAGAAGGAAATGATAATAGTGCTGGACTTTGGTGGACAGTACAATCAGTTGATTGCACGACGTGTCAGAGAGTGCAATGTATATGCAGAAGTGCATCCTTATACCATTTCCCTAGACAAGATTAAGGAAATGAACCCTAAGGGAATTATCTTCACAGGTGGACCTAACAGTGTGTATGGCAATGATTCCCCTCGCTATCAGAAGGAGATTTTTGAGCTTGGTATACCGATTCTTGGTATTTGCTATGGCTCACAGCTTATGGCATACAGCTTAGGTGGAAAGGTTGAGACTGCACCGGTGAGTGAGTATGGTAGAACAGAGGTTGATATAGATACATCAAGCGTTATATTTGGTGGCGTGTCAGAAAAAACTATATGTTGGATGAGCCATACAGATTATATTTCAAAGGCTCCGGATAATTTTAAGGTAGTGGCAAGCACACCTGTATGCCCTGTGGCAGCTATGGAGTGCCCTGAGAAGAAGTTCTATGCTACTCAGTTCCATCCTGAGGTTATGCACACACAGGAAGGTCAGCAGATGATTAAGAATTTCGTTTATGAGGTATGCGGCTGCTCAGGCGATTGGCGTATGGATTCATTTGTTGAGACTACAATAAAGGAAATTCGTGAGAAGGTAGGAAATGGCCGTGTGCTTTGTGCTCTTTCTGGTGGTGTTGATTCATCAGTTGCAGCAGTTCTTCTCTCAAAGGCAGTAGGCAAGCAGCTTACATGTGTATTTGTAGACCATGGTCTTCTTCGTAAGAACGAGGGTGATGAGGTAGAGGCTGTCTTTGGTCCTGATGGTCCATATGAGCTTAATTTCATCCGTGTAAATGCTCAGGAGCGTTATTACAAGAAGCTTGCAGGCGTGACAGAGCCAGAAGAAAAGCGTAAGATTATAGGTGAAGAATTCATCCGTGTATTTGAGGAGGAGGCAAAGAAGATTGGTGCCGTAGATTTCCTCGTACAGGGAACTATATATCCTGATGTTATAGAGTCAGGTCTTGGCAAATCAGCAGTTATCAAGAGCCACCACAATGTAGGCGGACTGCCAAAGCATGTTGATTTTAAGGAGATTATTGAGCCGCTCAGAATGTTATTTAAGGATGAGGTTCGCAAGGCTGGCCTTGAGCTTGGAATACCTGAGTATCTTGTATTCCGTCAGCCATTCCCAGGTCCAGGACTTGGCATTCGTATCATAGGTGAGGTTACGGCTGATAAGGTGCGTATTGTTCAGGATGCAGATTATATCTACCGTGAGGAGATTGCCAAGGCAGGTCTTGATAAAGGACTTGGACAGTATTTTGCAGCACTCACCAACATGCGAAGCGTTGGCGTTATGGGTGACGAGAGAACCTATGATTATGCGATTGCCTTAAGAGCAGTGAACACGAGTGATTTCATGACAGCAGATTGCTCAGAGATTCCTTATGAGGTATTGCAGAGGGTTATGACAAGAATTATAAATGAGGTTAAGGGCGTCAACAGAGTAATGTATGATTTGACGAGCAAGCCACCTGGAACGATTGAGTTTGAGTAAGAGCTACAAGTCTTGGAACCCGCTAAACAAGCGGATTCCGAGACTTTTTCTTTTGCTCTGCTACTAATTTGCTACTAATTGCAACTACTCTTTTTTATCGTTTTCGTGTGCTTGTCATTAACTTTAATAGCAAGAAATCCTGATGATTGCTGGATTTCTTTTAAATGATCTTTCTTTGTGGCATCTGGATGATTTTCCCTGATGCGGTATTTGGCGGTACTAACGAAGGTCCAAACTGAGGTCGGATTGTTACATCTGAGCCTTTGTTCTGAGCCTGAGGCACTTCACAGGTTATACCTGCTGCTTCAAGCAGAGGGTTATCAGATGGAGGCTCAGGTGTTGGCAAATCTGTTGCCTGCAATGATTCCAGACTATGCACAAGCTCCTGCTGTTTATGTGGAAACAGATGGGAATATGTGTTAAGTGTTGTGGATACTTTTTCGTGTCCAAGCCTGTCTGCTAACATCAGGGCATCACAGCCCTGATTAATAAGTAAGCTGGCGTGCGAATGCCTGATATCGTGGATTCGTATCTTCTTTACACCTGTGTTTTTACAACCTCTTATCATCTCGTGTGAGAGATATGATTTTGTTATCGGGAACAGCCTTTCATCTGAGTCAAGCATATACCTTGACTGGATATAGTCTGATAGCTCCTGGCAGAGAAAATCCGGAATCGGAATCTTTCGCTTACTTTTTCTTGTCTTAGGTGATGTAAATACATCTTTTCCGCCTATCCGCTGATATGTTCTGTTGATGGAAATTAGCTTGTTATCAAGGTCAATATCAGCAGGTGATAGAGCAAGCAATTCACCTTCTCGCATACCAGTCCAGTACAGGATTTCAAAGCATATATACGATAGAGGCTTGTCTTTTACGCCCTCACGGAAATCAATATATTCATCGTAGGTCCAGTAATCCATTTCCTCAGCCTTCGCTTTTCCGATGGTGCCTGCCTTGCCGCAGGGATTGGTGTTGAGATCATAGAACCGCTTGGCGTAATTGATGATGCTGTTAAGCTCCGTATTAATCTTTTTCAGATAGGTCTGGGAGTAATTATTAGGCGAACTCATAAGCTTCGCCTGCCATCTTCGTACATCAGAGGCTTTGATTTCATTTATTGGCTTGTTAGCGAAAAATGGAAGAATATGCGTCTGTAGTACCGTCTTTTTTGTCAGAAGAGTTGACTGCTTAAGTCTTGCAGCCATATCCTCCATATAAATTTCATAAAGGTTTTGAAATGTCATGTCAGGATTGGCAGACTGCTTTTCCAGAAAGTCCCTTTCAAATCCTAAAGCTTCCTTTTTGGTGGCGAAGCCTCTTTTCCACTTCTGTTTCTTGATTCCCTGCCAGTTCGTGTAATAGAACTTGGCGAACCATTTACCAGTTTTTTCATCTTTGTAAGCTGGCATAAATATCATCTCCTTTTTGTAAAATTGTTGTGCAATCATCAAAAGGCTATGATATAATCTACTTGTTCAGGGTGATTATAAAGCCTTCGGGTCAATCACTTACATAGCTTCGGTTATTTCTTTTGCGAGAAGGAGTGTGCCGGAGCTTTTTCTTTACTAAAGGTGTAAGCCTGCAATTATTCAGTTTCTGAATCGGTTTCATTATCCAGTCTGGAATCCTTATAATATGCTAACATATCTGATTTCCATGAATCAAACTTTTCTTTTGAAAGCTTTCCTGTCTGAAGCATATTCTTCTTTGTTATCCAGTTTTCCATAAAGAGACAGAAGTCTGCATCATATTTTCCATCACCTTTGCCATTAACCTTGATCCCGGCAGTCCATTCAGGATTTTCAGGAGGTTTGGTATTGGTAAGCTCAAATGAGAAATCAGTAAGTTCAGTTATGGCAAAGAGAGCATTGATTACATCTGACATAGTGTGGAATTCATATGCCGGATATTCAGCGGTCGTATCATCTTTTGGAGTATTAGTAACTTTTGCAAATAAAAGCTCCTGCCATGGAACATTTAATTCATTTGCAATCTGTTTTAAAACATCTATCTTTAATATTATTTCACCAGATTCATATTTCTGGATAGTACGTTCTGATTTACCAAGCCGCTGTGCAAACTCCTTTTGCGTGATTTTATGTGCCCTGCGCTGCTTCTGTATTGCCTTTCCGATTTCCTCAGGAGAAGACATAGTAAGTTTAATGGAATCAGAGAAAGCCATTCTGTTCACCCTCCTTTATATGAAATAGTCCGTTGTAAAGATGCGTATCAGATTAATATTAAATGAAATACGTATCAGTAAGTGACTTATTTATGATTGTACGATTACTTTATCATAAACAAAAACGAATTGCAAGTGCGTAATTATAAAAAGTTCTATTGACAAATTCTGAAAAGGATATTAAGATAAACACGAACTACAAATACGGATTAAATAAAGAACAGGATAGCTGCTTTGTGAAAACACGTATTTAAAATAACAATTTATGAAAGGAGGAGCTGCATGAAGGGTATAAAGGAAGCATTCATAGATGCAGGTGAGATAAGCCAGATGCTTGGTATCGGGATGACAAAGGCATATGCAATTATAAAGGAATATAATGCAGAGCTTGAGGCAAAAGGTTATTTCACCATGCGGGGCAAATGTCCAAGGAAGTACTTTGAACAGAAAATCTATGGTTACGAAGATTATTACAATCCGGATTATGAGCCGCAGCGTAACCGAAGCAAGGTTGCAGAAGAAATGGATTATGAAACTGCAGTTGGGGATTTTGTGATAAGTGAACAGGATGAAGTGGATATACAGCCTGAAACAAATGAGATGCCGGAAGATGGTGCTGAGATAGCAGAAAATGTAATATCGGATGCAATGGCAAAAGAGATAACTGAATAGGCGAAACCAATGTGGGGGCAAAAAGCGCCCCCAAAACCACAAAGTGGGGGCAGAAAGCGCCACCACACAAATCAGAGCTGAAAAAGTGTGGGGGCAAAAAGTGCCGTCAAAATGCAAAAGTGGAGGCAAAAAACGCCGTCAAAACAGCAAAGTGACGGCAAAAAGTGCCACCACTCAAATCAGAGAGAAAAAAGACATGGTGGCGGAATGTGCCATCAAAATGGAAAAGTGGTGGCGGAAAACGCCACTAAAACAGCAAAGTGATGGCAAAAAGTGCCACCATATCAGTAATTGTGGTGGTACATTAACCACCACATATCATATACAGGGTGCAGGTGCTCCTGCCAAGACGGAAAATTATGTAAACGCTGATGCGTTTATATTTTTTCGGGAAAAGGTCCGACCTTTTCCGCATCTTGCAAAACCAGTGAACACTATTTTAAGAAAGGTTGAAAAAGCAATGGTACAGATAAAAAGAGATTGGTTTGATACAGCATTGAAAAATTACGAAAGGGGAGAAACGTATGGCAGATGGAAAGAGAAGATACAAGTCTGACAGGAAAGATTATAAGATATCTGTGAAGCTGTCGGAAAAAGATATGGATATTCTAAAAGCGGCACTTAAACGGACGGGGATGACAGCAAGTGCATATATAAGAGAATTGATCCGGACAGGAGGTAACATTGATACAAGTTATCCTGATGATAGGGCAATGGCAATCCGTATCATAGCAGGTATTGCAAATAATATTAATCAGGCAGTAAAGCTTGGCAATTCGCAAGGCAGATTGTATTACAGCGATATTGATAAATTGCAGAGCAGCATGGATGAGGTAAAGAAAACATTCGGGGAGGTGCTGGAAGTATGGCGATTACAAAGATCCTGAATATCATGGAATCAGAGGGCAGAAATCCGGCATCGCACCTGAAGAATGCTTTGGAATATATTCAGAATCCGGATAAGACAGAAGAATGCGTACTGGTTGGTGGGATCAACTGCCTGCCAGACACTGCATTTGAGCAGATGGAAGAGACGAAAAATATATTTCATAAGACAGGTAAAAGACAAGGCTATCATGTGATTATATCGTTTTCGCCGGAAGAAAAAGTAACTGCAGAACAGGCAATGTACGTCCTGGAACACTTTGCGAAGGATGTGCTTGGTGATGATTATGAGGCGGTGTATGCAGTCCATACTGACAGGGAGCATATGCACGGGCATCTGATCTGGAATAGTGTCAGTATGACAACTGGCAAGAAATACAATTCACCGAAAGGCAACTGGAAGAATCATCTCCAGCCTATTACAAATAAATATTGTGATGAACTTGGACTTTCCATAATGCCGGCGGAGTACAGCAGAAA
The DNA here is from genome assembly GCA_934309145.1 of uncultured Lachnospiraceae bacterium. GTDB lineage: Bacteria > Bacillota > Clostridia > Lachnospirales > Lachnospiraceae > Coprococcus_C. The sequence continues at coordinate 94,391 of CAKRCW010000009.1, forward strand.
CCCAAAAAATATCAGCAGGGACAAGTGGAAAATAGAAATGTCCATGAAAGAGATAATTCTCAGGGATGCAAAAATGTGTGCGTATGCAGCCGGAAATGTGGAGCATTTTAAATATCTGATGAAACGACTTGGATATGTATTCAAGAAAGATGCGTGGATGGAGGTGCAGGCACCGGGATTTCAGTATTATCATAAACTGGCAAAGCTGGACGAGATGTTTTCAGAAGATATGTTACGGCATCATGTGGATATGCCTTGGATGGCAAAGCCTTACTTTTATTCGTCAGATATCAGGGGATTGCACAGGGCGAAACTGTCACCATATCAGAAGAAATTTTATGCAAAGCTGTACAGATTAAGGATTGTAGAGCAGAAGCGTTTTGGGGTTGGTGGAGCAAAGTATACAGAGGATTTGAAAAGGTTTCATCAGTTACAGGACGAATATCTGCTGCTTGTAAATAATGACATCAAAAGTGTTGTGGAGCTTGTGGATTTCATAGGTGAGCAGAAAGAAAAGATTCAGCAGATTGAGGACAGACAGCATGAGATATACAGAGAAAGCTCAAGCCGGAAACGCAATATTAAGAATGAAGAGCAGTACCGGGAATATCAGATATGGCATGTGGAAGTGCAGGAAGAACTGGATGAACTGAAGCAGGAGAAAAGAGAGATTAAGAGGCAGATACAGCTTGCTGATGGCATTGTGAAAGAAGATTTGTATACAGCTTATTATGAGGTGTCGGAGAATGAAGAAATCGTTGCTGACAGGGATGTTGAGATACCGAGGATGGAAGAGGCGACTGCGTTTGAGAAAGATGTGGCTGTTGAGCCGGAGACGAATGTTGAGGTAGTGAATCCAGACAATAATCAGAACGATACGTCTGTAATGCCAGATATTCGTAATGTGTCTGATGTAAATACGGCAAGAATGGATGAAGATATTACTGATGTAACAGGTAAAAACGAATTTATGGAATCTGAAGAAAAAGTGTCTGTGGACAAAGCTGGCTGGATTGTCAGGAGGATATCAGAGCTTGGTGGTTATGAGAATATTAGTGATTCTGTTAAGGCTGATATATTCGGATTTAATATTGCTGATGTTAGTGGAAGCATATGGTTGTTCTCGGATGTAATGAAAAGGCTGGGGATAAAGCCGGATGGAGACGAAATGTATGAGGAATTCCAGAGAATTTATGATGAGAGTGTTGGTAGAGATGCTGGTGAAGATAAAGCAGAAGATAAGATGTGGAATAGGGGCAGAGGAAGATAATTCCTCTGTCTCTTCCAGTTATGTATTAGATAGAAAAATTTTGTGAGTCTTATGAGTGAAATTATGAAAAGTAATAGCTATTAAATACTACTAAATCATATTTAAAACGATAAAATTATGTTGAGAAATAAAGGAGGATGTATTATAATGAGATAAATTAGGGTAGCTATGCTTAATTTGATAAAAGCGGAGGAAAAATATGTCAGAAATAAATGAAAAATGGTCTAGCTTAGAAGAGACGGCAGAATACTTAGGTGTAACAAAGGATACGATTAGAAGCTGGATTAAAAAAACGGATATACCAGCCCATAAAGTAGGACGACTTTGGAAATTTAAATTTTCAGAGGTAGATGAATGGGTTAAAAGTGGAAAGAGTGCATTGTAGATTGAAAGGCAGATAGAATATGAGAACTTTAGTAAAATACAGGGGTGGGAAAAGCCGAGAAATTTCTGAATTTAGGCGGTTCATTCCTGAACATTATGATAGATATATTGAACCTTTTTTTGGTGGCGGGGCTGTATTTTTTGAATTGGAGCCAGAGCGTGCAATTATAAATGATGTTAATGAAAAACTTATGAATTTTTATACTGAGGTAAGGGATAATTATGCACAGCTTACCGCGGAGCTTGAAGAGCTACAATTGATATATGAAGAAAATCAGGCAATATATGCAAGAGAAAAGGTGTTACATCCAGATGATAGGGTGGATAACATGAATGAGGAATTGTATTATAGAATTAGGAGTATGTTTAATAATCAGATAGATAGAGAATATATGGAAGGAACTATTTATTATTTTATTAACAAAACAGCATATTCGGGCATGATACGATATAACAGACAGGGTGAATATAATGTTCCGTTTGGGCGATATGTACATTTTAATACAAGAATAATAACACGTGAACATAGTCAATTGCTTCAAAGGGCAGAGCTATTTAATGTCGATTATGAAAATATATTTGAAATGGCTCATGATGGAGACTTTATGTTTTTGGATCCTCCATATGATTGTGTATTTAATGATTATGGAAATGTGGATATGCAGAACGGATTTGATGAGGAACAACATAGACGTTTGGCGAATAATTTCAGAAATTTACCATGTAGAGCGATGATGGTTATTGGACGAACTGCATTAACAGAAGAATTATATGGCGACCTGATACAATATCAGTATCCAAAAAGGTACGCTGTAAATATAAGAAATAGATTTAATGCTGAGGCTATGCATATTGTTGTAACAAACTATTAGAAAAGGAGGTTGTTTTATGGGTTTGACATCTACAACGATTATTAGAGAATACATTGAAAAGAATGTGGCTGAATTTGATAGGACTATATTAGAGAAAAAGGATGAGTATAGAGGAATATTAGATAGTAAAAATACGGATATAATATTATTGCCATCGGGTGAAGAAATTGTAGTAAGCTATGCAGATATTAGTATAACTGGTTCGGATAGAGCAAAACCTCAAATACGTGTTTTTATGGACAAAACAAGAGTTTCTTATCAATATGCAAAGACAAATCAGAAAAGATTCTTCTTGTTTACTATTTTTTCTAAAGATAATGCAATGGCAAAAAATATTTCTAATTATGATCCACATGATTATATTGTTGCAATTGAAACAAATATTGACAATGAAACTTCGAGAAGAGACTTGAGAAGTATGTATGATTTCTTGGATGAATACATCGGTGCGGGAAAAGAGAGTGATTTTGTTCGATGTGCTAATGGTTTTCATCAATCAGGTATATATCAGGCGTCATTTATCAAAATACAAGAGAATGGCATTGTAAAAACAGATGCATTTAAAAATTATATTACATATTTTGATAGTAGACCGTATATGAACAGTGTAGTGGATAGTGTATCTAATGAACTCAAGAAAGACGATAACAACACATACAATCGTATAATTTTTGGAGCACCAGGAACTGGAAAAAGTCATAAATTAGAAGAAGATAGCAAACAATTTGGTGAAAATACGGAACGAGTGACTTTTCATCCAAATTATTCATATGCCCAATTTGTGGGAACGTATAAACCTATTCAGGGTGAAAATCCTACAGACATAAAGTATGAATATGTTCCGGGACCTTTTATGAGAACATATGTAAATGCATTGAATAATCCGGAGAAAAAGTTTTTATTGTTGATAGAAGAAATTAACAGGGCAAATGTTGCAGCGGTATTTGGGGATGTTTTTCAATTGCTCGATAGAAAAAATGGAGTAAGTGAATATCCGATAGCCACAAGTGAAGATATAAAGAAGCATTTATTGGAAAAATTGGATTGCCTGAAAGATCAAGATATAAATGAGTTATCTGATGAAGAAAAAAAGATGTACCTTGAAATGAAAATTCCAGAAAATATGTATATATGGGCAACCATGAATAGTGCTGATCAGGGAGTATTTCCAATGGACACTGCATTTAAACGAAGATGGGAATTTGAGTACATAAGCGTCAATGAACCAGAGCAGGTTGCTAAAATAGAAAAGTATGTAATTCCTATGTGTGCGAATACGGAACAAGGTTATTATGTAAACTGGAATGATTTGAGAACGAGAATTAACAGTATTCTCATTGATAATTGCAAAGTGAATGAGGATAAATTGTTAGGACCATTCTTTATTTCAAAAAATGTATTGGATGATATAAAAGCTAATAAAGACGAAAAGGACAGAATATTAGCAATAGATAAAGAATCTCGTTCTGATGAAGATAATAACATCTTGGCAGAGATATGTAAAAAAGAAATATCTTACATGAAAGCATTTGAAAGCAAGGTAATTATGTATTTGTTTGAGGATGTCATGAAAATGCGGGCAGAGAAAATATTTATTGATTATGCTCAGAAGAAAGGGGAAATGATATTTTCGGAAATATGCAAAGCGTTTGAGGAAGATGGTGAACATATTTTTGGAATTGTAGATATAGGACATTTGGGTATTAAAGACACAGATAACATTTAGGAAAAGAGGTTTTATAGCATGGCGAAAGGTTTCTTCAAGGAAAGAAAACACTATACATTACAAAATATAGCAGACATTCTATATGAAAAGGAAAATGCTGACTTAGAGGAAACCAGACGCCTTGTTGGTATTCTTAAAAAGTATGGAGTTGTTAAAGCTGTAAAAAGAACAAAACCAGAATTTGATGATTTATCAAATGAAGATATTGTTTTGACGGATGTTGTGGATAATTCCAATGACATTGAGTATGTGTTTGATTATGTTGGTGTTGTTATGCTTGAAGGGCATGTATTCAAATGCTATCCAAAATATATTGAAACTGAAGATGAACCATTTGAGGAATTAAAACAAGTATTAAAGGTAATCAAAAAATACAATTCGTCGGAACAGCTAATTTATTTATTCAATGGTGAGGATGATAGCAGAATATTTAATAGATTAGCGGTTGCGTTACATTTGCTTGAAGAATACTATGCTGATGGACTTTACACAAATCAAAAAGAAATAATTGAGACAAATGGAGAAGGTGAGATTTTATGGGACAAGACTATAAACGAAACCTTTGCTATTATACAAAATAATAAACCATATTATGTGGAATTGCAGACAAAAAATACTGTGAATAATGACCTTGATTATTTCAGAAGATTGCATGAATGTGTGCTTACAACCTGTAGCAATGAATTGAAAAGTGTTGGATTATTACAGTTATTTGATTTATCGGAAGTGAATCTTACGCAAGAAGAACTTTCGGATTTTGGGGATGATAATTATATTTTGTATAGATTGCAATCAGAAATACAGTCACAGTATGTTACTAGAAAGCAAAATCTTTTGAAGACTATTTATACATACATTGCAAATGATAAGACAGACAAGGATGATATAAGTTATAGTCTATATGGCACAAACAGTTTTAATCTGGTATGGGAAAAAGTGTGTGCTGAAAACTTCGGAAGTGTGCTTGATACAGCAATCGTAGACTTGCCGTTATATAAAGAAAAGACTAATAAGACAGAGACAAAAGAAACTACACTAAGAGATGTAATAAAAACTCCGAGATGGAGAAAAAGTGAATACCCTATGGTGAAAGATCCGAAGGTAGAAACATTAAAGCCGGATTTGGTATGTATATATCCTGTTGACGATGAACAGAAGGATTATTGCTTTGGCATATATGATGCTAAATATTACTGTATAGATTATCAAGTCAAAGATAATAAAGCAAAAATTTCGGGACAACCCGGAGTAGGAGATGTGACAAAGCAGTATTTGTACCAGCTTGCGTTTGATGATTTTATCGTAAAACAGGGATATCGATATGTTCAAAATATGTTTTTTTGCCCAGGTGAAACAGCAGATAGGGATTTTGGCTGGGTACAGATGGACATGCTACATCAAATTGGAGATAAGAAACTGGAAAATATTGCGGTTGTTAAGTTATGTGCATCAGAGATGTATGATATTTATCTTGAAAACAAAACAATTGATGAAAGAGAGATTGGAAAATATATTCCGGTAGTTGGAATACAGGAAGTAGAGAACCAAAATTTTGCAAAACGAATGCTGGCATATCTTACAAGAATTACAAATGCCAGTAAAATGGCAGAAAAGAAGCTTGAGATGAAAGCTGAACGAGGAAATCTGATATATCCAAAACAGATAAAAAGAGAACTCGGAGCCAAAATTATTTATGATGCAATTTGCCCGGTTGCCAGTAAAGCATTTTATGGATTTGATCCATATGAAAAAGAAACTTATGGCGGCATGGTAGCAGAAGATATAGGGGACTCTTATGTTCGCTGTGGTCAGATAGCAGATGCTGCTATTGAAATAGAGAAGATAATAAAAAACTTGTCAGAACAGGAACTACAGGATGAAAAAGTGGTTAAGGTAATTCTGAAGAAGTGCTTTGAAAACAAAGAAGATATTGCTTCTATGGCTGAAGGAATGTGTTTGGAGATGCTGACAGAGAAAGTTATGGAATTGGTAAGAGATTTGTATTTGTAGTGTAAAATTACATGTAGAGGAAGGGGCAAAAAATGTCATTATTCGAATCGTTAGGAAAGGAATTAAATTACAAAGATATTTTACAACTTGATGGTGCATTTTCGGTAGCTCATATAAATTATGACCAATCACCAATTTTTAATGGAATTGATAGTAAGGACATAGCTAGAAATTCGAGAAAAAATGGTGTGTCATTAAACAATAAGATTGACGACATTTATGGGTGCTTACATTCCTTTGATGGAACAGAGAAAAATTACAAAAAAGAAGACAGGATACAATTGTGGAAAATTTATTGGTTGGAATATATAAATGCATTTGATAGGCTTTGTGGTATTTTGCCAGATTCTGTTGTCACAATTTATGTTGGTAGGCATGCAATTGAACTTGGATTCAAATACTTGCTTCTTAAAAAAGCAGGAAAAATAGAAACAACTCATGATTTAGGGGAATTAGCTGAGTTAGTGTTTGAGGAATACGATATTAAAGACAATTATATGAATTATGTGGATTCATTTTGTAAAATGTTTTGTGAGTATGTTGAAGGAAGAAATGCTGAATATTTTCGATTCCCTGAATATAAGAAACAAACTTATTTTGCGGGTAATCGTTTGGATATGAGGTGGCTGTCGTATAATTTTGCTTTGATTTTGTTAAAATTGATATATTTTAACGATTTAGAAAAAATAAATACAGCTAAGGAATAATAAATCTGTATGGATAAAGAAGGTATAGAATGCAAACATTGATAATAGGAAATGGATTTGATATTGATCATAATTTGCCAACAAAATACAAGGATTTTCTTTGCTTCATAGAAGAAGTAAATGTTGTTAAAGGAATGAGCGACAATAAAATCAAAAAAATTTATTTGGATGACTCCGATTTGAAAACTTACATAAAACAGCTTTTTCTTGCATCTGAAAAAACGCAGGTTAAAAATGAAGTGATATCTTTGCTTGAAGCAAATATGTGGATTGACTATTTTTTGCGAGTTAAAGAAGAATTTGGAGACAATTGGATAGATTTTGAATCGGAGATATCACAGGTTGTTCAAGAATTAGAAAATGTTAAAGATTATGTGGCTGGTGAAATGAAAAAAGGAACAACAAATATCAATGTTCCCGATTATATGAAAAGAAAATTGGACAAGATTTCTTTTGATGCAGTAGCTATATACAAGGATGGAAGCTATAAAACTATTAATGAGTACATTTCAAAATGGGTAAATGATTTGAATGGTATGATACGTTTACTAGAAATATATCTTTGTGATTATGTTCAAAATATTAAAATTGAATATTATTCACCAGATATTTTTGAGTTGAATCCAGATCGTATTATTTCATTCAATTATACGGATACATATGAAAAAATGTATTCAAATAAAAGAAGTGTTATTAGATATAATTATATTCATGGAAAGGCTTCTATTGAGCACACAGTTGAAACATGCAATATGGTACTGGGTATAGATGAGTATTTGGATGAGTCTAGAAAAAACAAGAAAACTGAGTTTATTCAGTTTAAGAAATACTATCAAAGAATCCATAAAAGAACAGATTGTGAATATGTCTACTGGTTTGATAAGAACAAATCGGTTGAAAAATCTAAGAAATATGATAATGAGGTGTATATTTTTGGCCACTCTTTAGATATTACAGATAGAGATATATTGACAACTATATTTAGTTGCCCTAATACGCGAGTTACAATATTTTATTATGACGATGTTATTTATGGAAATCAGATTGCAAATCTGGTTGCATTATTAGGACAGGATATTTTACTTAGTAAAGTGTATGGAAAAAATCCAAGTATTATCTTTAAAAAGCAACAAGAACATATAAAAATATTAAATAGTGAATTTGAAGTGGCATCCGATATGTACAAACTCCGTCATCTGCATGAATACAATAATATGCAGGCACAAGAAATTGTAAATAGTGTGGTTGGGAAAATAGATGAATGCAATATTTCATATTTTGGAAACCAAATAAATGTTATTAATATGTTTGATATATTACAAGAGATAGGATTGGCAGAAGAGAACAAAAGCAAGTTGTTGTCGTTCGCCAAGGTTATTTATGATGATAAAATGAAAGGGAAAAGGGTAAAAATAGATGTATCACAATGGGAGTATGATGATTATGATGGTCATCATTATTGTGATAGCAAAACAGCACATTTTATTAGTGAAATAAATGCTTACAATGCAAAACAGTATGAAAGGCAAGTTTTTCCTGCACAAAACGAATCAGAAGAAGAGGAAAATCGATTATTGCATCCTGATAAATTGGAAGAGGAATATTCTATTGATGATTATGATAAGACATTTCAGTATGCTTTAAATAAGATGAATTCTCCAACAATTGATACAAGAAAGGTATTAAATGCATTAGTTACAATTGCTATGCGTTTTGATAGGAGTGAAGTAAATAGATTTTATGATGAAAAGTCAAAAAACGCAAATAATCCAGTAGTTCAATCAAGAATTAATTATATTTTATCATGCTATGAGGAAGACTTGTACATGGAATACCAAGCTCAACAATATGAAGAAAATATGAGTGAATAAATTGTACAGTGTTTATTTAAATGGCAACATTCATTGGGAAATGATGATGAAAATGTAGGAATTGGAGGCGATTAAATGACAAGTGAATTTATGAGAGATTTGCTTTCGAAAGATGAAAAGATAACAGTAGAATACAAAACCTGTCAATTTGGCATCCAGGAGGATGTCTATGAAACGGTGTGTTCCTTTTCCAATCGATATGGTGGATATATTATTATGGGGGCAGGGGATGATGGTACTCCAATAGGTGTTAAGCAAAATATGGTTAAGGATATGAAGAGGAATTTTGTGAATCAGCTAAATAATCCGGATAAAATGTCGCCAACATTATATCTTTCAATTGAGGATTTTGAATATGAAGGAAAGATAATATTATGGGTATATGTGCCGCCGACAGCGACTGTGGAAAAATGCGGAAACAGAATATATGACCGAAATGAAGATGGTGATATGGATATTACTGATTCACCAATTCAGTTACAGAATATGTACAATAGAAAGAGCACTACATATGCGGAACATAAGATTTTCCCATATGTAACAAAGGAAGATTTGCGTCTTGACTTAATGGACAAGGTGCGTAATCTTGCAAAAAGCAAAAATCCGGATCACCAGTGGCTTACAATGTCTGATGAAGAGATACTTACAAGTGCAGGTTTGTGGGAAAAAGATTTTTCGTCAGGTATTCAGGGGTATAATCTGGCAGGCGTGCTATTACTTGGAAAAGATGAAGTGATTCGTTCCTGCTGTCCGGGATATATTACGGATGCAATATACAGAGTTGAAAATGTGGATAGATATGATGACAGATTACAGGTAACGACAAATCTGATAGAAGCATATGACCTTTTGATGGAATTCGTGGCGAAACACACATCAGATAAGTTTTGCCTGATTGATAATGTAAATACAAGTATCAGAGGAATCATTGCCAGAGAAGTAATTGGTAATATACTTGTTCATAGGGATTATTCAAGTGCATTTCCGGCAAAGGTAATTATTGAAAAAGACTGGCTAAAAACAGAAAACTGGTGTATTCCAAGACGACATGGAAATATTATGAGCGATGAATTCACACCATATCCTAAAAATCCGTTAATCCAGCAATTTTTTGCCAACATTGGTAGAACAGATAGGATTGGCTCAGGTGTGAGAAATTTGTACAAGTATACACCGATTTATTCAGATGGTGGAAAACCTGAATTAATTGAGGATGATGTATTTAGAATAACAATTCCCCTCGATAAAATGGCAGCAGATGAAGCAAGGGAGCAGAAGACATTATCTGAAAGAGAACAAAAAATTTACAATATGATATGCGAAAATCTTCATTTGTCTGTTGAACAGGTAATGGCAGAACTTGACATATCAAGAGCAACGGTATTCAGGGATTATGCAAAAATTAAAAAAGTTACGGGTGCGATGTATGATAAAAAGACATCAACATGGACTTTGTAACCCACTTAGTCTCAAGTTAGTCTCAACCAAGTCTCATGAGATATGATACTGGATGAGACTGAGCAAAGTCGAAGAAATGCAGTAAAATCAATGATTTTTGAATTTGTCAGAAAAAGTCAGTCTCAAGTCAGTCTCAATCAGTCTCATTTTGGGGATGAGATTTTGAGACTTTGATGAGACTGAGAAAATAACATATGAGTAATATTAAGTATTGGATACTGGAAGGAGAAGAAAATGTGGGCACAAATAGGCAATTGGCTATATCAAAATGCAATGGCCATTTTCATTTCTGCAATTGCATCATTGCTAATATCAAAAAGATATTATGACAAAGCAAATAGAGAATGTGGATGGAGAACGCTCACACTTCAATATAGATTATTGCAATGAGAATATCAAAAAGGTATATCATAAACTCTTTGATGAAGCGTTACAGCGGTACAATGAAAAACAAACGAGGTCAGACCGCCGTATTGACAACTATTACGAGAAGATACGGAACTCAAAGCAGGAAAAACCGTTCCATGAGCTGATTTTGCAGATTGGCGATAAGGAGAACATGGGGGCATGGAGTGAGAATGGCAACCTTGCCAGACAGGTTTTAGACGAATATTATCAGCAGTTTCAAAAAAGAAATCCTAACCTTTATGTGTTCTCTGCTCATCTGCATATGGATGAAGCAACACCGCATCTGCACATTGATTTTGTTCCATTTACGACAGGCCGTAAGCGGGGATTAGATACAAGAGTATCACTCAAACAGGCGTTAGCCAAGCAGGGGTTTAAGGGCGGCAGTCGTGGAGATACAGAGTGGAGCCAGTGGGTACAGTCCGAAAAAGAACAGCTATTATCGGCTGAATATCACAAACAGCAATCTTCACCGTGAAAATGAGAGATTGACAAAAACGAATGAGAAATTGGCGGGAGAGAATGAAAACCTCCGTGCGGAAAACAAAAATTATAAACTGCTGAAAAAGACGTTCGGAAGTAAACAGATGGACAGCCTTTTAGAGCAGGCAAAGGCAGTACAACAGTCTAAACAGCGTGGAAAACACTTTAGAAATAATCAAGAGGAAAGGTAGGAAACATTATGGAAAACAGGATTTATGATGAAAGAAACGGTCTT
>CAKRCW010000010.1 GCA_934309145.1 uncultured Lachnospiraceae bacterium
ATATTCCGGGACGTTTGCGACAGCCGGCACTTAATGAGTGCGAAGCACGAATTTAGTACCGATGCTCGGAGCAATCATGCGAAAGCGGTCCCGGAATATAAACCGGCTGCCATATCAATAACCCACCCGTGACTGGGAATATGCCCGTGATTAATTTGCGGAAACAATAAGATTTGAAAAGCAAGGTATATTTTTTATTTGTTGTGTCAACAATTCTTTTAAGTTCATTGCAAACAATAATATGAAGAAGGGGGTTAGCGCAATGAATACTAAATCGAAGATATATGTTTTAATACTTATATGGGTGGCTGTTTTAATTCAGCTATTTGTCAATTCATCTGTAAACAGGGAAAAGAAGCTGGTTGAGCAGGCAATGAGTACCGGTGTTGAAAATCTTACTGAGAGCAGCGTTAAGGCATACGGCTTTTATGATAATGAGAAATATTCAACCGCAACTAAGGAGAATATGGCTAAGAGGCTTGCAGATAAGCTTGGTATAACCTCAGGTTACGATATAACACACAGACAGGATGGTGCAAATGAGACAACGGTTCTTACTAAGAGGGGTAAGATGGCTGATACTGTAATAAAAGTTATAACGCTTGGGGGTGCAGATGAGAATGGCAGTGATACATTTGAGAATTATATCATGGTTCAAATAGACCTTAAGAATGGAGTAGGCTCAGTTATTTATGATTATAAGGAGCTTCTTGTAGATATGTATGATGATCTTGGAATGGATTCTAATACTAATATATATATGTGCAGCCAGATAAAGGGAGAGCTTACAGATAGTGAGAAGAATGAGCAGATAGAATCATTTTTAAATGAACTTGATGCAAAACAGGTTCAGAGGGATAGCTTTGACAATGTTGTATGCGTATACGGATATAGTCCTAATATTGATGAGTTTGTGTATCAGGGAGCAAATCGTGTAAATGTAAACATTGCATTTTCATATGACAGTGTGGACGATGTTACCTATGTTCACAGGGCAATTCCATTTGTGGACAGGTCTTTTTAATAGGGCTTTTTGCACCTTGTAATTCTTGTATTACCTCATATATTATGCTAAACTAACCTTGGTAGTCTGATGACTGCTTAGAGTATAGAAAGAAGTATAGTGTATGATGAAAATTAGTAGAAATGATCCTTGCTGGTGTGGCAGCGGCAAGAAGTACAAGGTGTGCCACCAGGCCTTTGATGACAAGATTATGAAGGCTGCACATGAAGGTCATATTGTGCCTCCACGTAAGATAATTAAGAATGAAGAGCAGATTGCTAAGATTAAGGAAAGCTGCAAGATTAATATTGCTGTGCTTGATTATATCGAGAAACATATTCATGAGGGTATGAATACTGCTGAGATTGATAAAATAGTTTATGATATGACTACAGATATGGGTGGAATACCGGCACCTCTTAATTATGAGGGCTTCCCTTATTCTGTATGTACATCTGTAAATGAACAGGTTTGTCATGGGTTTCCTTCAAAGGATGTAATTCTTAAGGAGGGAGATATCATTAATGTCGACTGTTCAACAATTCTTGATGGTTATTTTTCTGACTCTTCGAGAATGTTCTGCATAGGAGAGGTTAGTCCGGAGAAGAAGAGGCTGGTTCGTGTAACAAAGGAATGTGTCTACAAGGGCTTGGAAGAGGTTAAGCCTTGGGGATATCTTGGAGATATGGGACAGGCTGTACATGACCATGCATATAGCAACGGATATACTGTTGTAAGAGAGATTGGGGGACATGGAGTAGGTCTTGAGTTCCATGAGGAGCCTTGGGTAGGCTATAATTCTAAGCGTGGCACAGAGATGCTTATGGTACCAGGCATGATATTTACGATAGAACCTATGGTTAATATGGGTAAGGTTGGAATTTACACTGATGAGAAGAATGACTGGGAGGTTTATACAGATGACGGTCTGCCTTCTGCACAGTGGGAGATTATGGTACTTGTAACTGAAGATGGACATGAAGTTTTGTGTTGGTAAGTAATAATTGGTAGGTAATATGTTAAAGAGACAGGCAAAAGAGAAGAAATATATATTAGATTGGAATAATTACATAGCAAAGGCAAGAGAGGCAGTCAGTGAGGGCTGTGTCCTTGTAAAAAATGATAATAATGCTCTTCCCATGGCTGCCGGAACATTAGTATCTGTATTTGGCAGAATACAGACGCACTACTATAAGAGTGGTGTGGGATCAGGAGGAATGGTTAATGTAGACACTGTAACCGGCATATTGGAGGGCTTGGAGAACAGTGGAAAGATAGCCATTAATGGTGAGCTTTTAGAAGAATATATTGCATGGGAGAGGGAGAATCCTTATGATGAGGGCTGTGGCTGGGGTAAAGAGCCTTGGTCACAGAAGGAGATGCCTCTTTCTGATGAGACAGTTATAAGGGCGAGCGGCAAATCTCAGATAGCTTTGGTTATTATAGGACGTACAGCAGGCGAGGACAGAGATGCGGGGGATGTGAGTGGTTCATACAGGCTTACAGAGACCGAGGAGGATATGCTTGACAAGGTGAGGCTGTATTTTGAGAAGGTTGTAGTGGTGCTGAATGTCGGTGGAATAATTGACATGACATTTATCGATAAATACTCTCCTGACGCTGTTCTTATCGCATGGCAGGGCGGCATGGTCGGAGGAGATGGAGTAGCCGATGTATTAACAGGTGTAGTTTCTCCGTCAGGCAAGCTTACAGATACTATTGCTTATAACATAGAGGATTATCCTGCATTTGGACATTTTGGAGACAGAGAGAAGAATTACTATGTTGAAGATATATATGTTGGATATAGATATTTTGAAACCTTTGCAAAAGAGAAGGTAAGATATCCGTTCGGATATGGATTATCCTACACGCACTTTGATATATCAGTAGATGAGTATGAGGTTGATGCTGCTACAAGTGATATGAGAGTTTTAGCTCGCGTTGAGAATACAGGTGATGCAAACGGAAAAGAGGTTGTCTGCATATACGTTGGTGCCGCGTCAGGAAAGCTTGGCAGACCATCAAAGGAGCTTATCGCATTTGGTAAGACGGACACACTTGCCCCTGGAGAAGTGGCACATCTTGAGTTCCATATTACGGGCGCTACATTTGCAACCTTTGATGACAGCGGTGCTACAGGTTATAGGTGCTGTAAGGTGTTAGAGTCAGGAGTGTATAATATATATGTAGGTAATGATGTGAGCAGGGCAGCTCTTGCCTTTTCATATGTATTGCCGGAGCTTATAGTGACTGAGAGATTGTCAGATGCATATGCACCTACATCAGAGTTCAAGAGAATTAAACCGATAGATGATATAACAGGTAATAATGTATATGGCAACCGGGAGCTGGGCGAGGAGCAGGTACCTCTTGCTATCTCAAAAGATACAGAATATATAGAGAATCAGAGTATAGATATATTACCTGAAACGAAGAACGATCTGGCAACGATAAAACTTTCAGATGTATACCTTGGCAATGCCGGTATGAACGAGTTTATTATGCAGATGACAGACGAGGACCTTACAGCTATTGTAAGTGGTGAGGGCATGGGAAGTCCACTTGTAACTCCGGGTACTGCGTCAGCCTTTGGAGGTGTATCTAAGAGACTAAGGAGTATGGGTATTCCTGCTGTCTGTACGAGTGATGGTCCTTCCGGTATCAGAATGGATTGCGGAACAAAGGCATTCAGCCTCCCAATAGGTATAATGCTCGGATGTACATTTAATGTTGAGCTTGTGAGTGAGCTTTATTATTATACAGGAATGGAGCTTGTAGCTAATCGTATAGAGTGTCTGCTAGGACCGGGGATGAATATACACAGATATCCGCTGAATGGTCGTAATTTTGAATATTATTCGGAAGATCCGCTTGTAACAGGTGCATTTGCGATAGCGTTCTTAAAGGGATTAAAGACATGGAATGTGTCTGGTGCCATGAAGCATTTCTGTGGCAATAATCAGGAGCTCGGAAGAAGAACCGCTGATTCTGTTATTTCGGAGAGGGCACTTAGGGATATATATCTTAAGGGCTTTGAGATGGCTGTAAAGAGCGGTTACGCTGATGCAATTATGACCTCGTATGGTGTGGTAAATGGAATACGTACAGCAGAGTGCTATGACCTTTGTACAACGATTCTTCGAGATGAGTGGGGCTTTAATGGAATAGTTATGACAGACTGGTGGGCAAATATAAGCAGTGAGCCGGAGATAAGTCCTAAGAACGGGTTCAGGCTTATGGTTCGCTCGCAGAATGATATATTCATGGTTAATAATGATGCCGCAGATAATGATTACACAGAGGTAAGCCTTAGATTGCTTTGCGATGATGACCGCTACAGAGCATGGCTTAGAAGAAGTGCTGCTAATATATGCGAGTTTGTAATGAGAAGCAGAGCTATGAGCAGACTTATGAACGAGGCATTTGATATAGAGATTATAAATCGTGCTGAGGAGGATAATCAGGACGATATATGGAATCTTGAGTATATCAGGGTTGATGGTTATTTGTCGTATGACCTTTCATATAAGGAGTCCAAGAAGGGTACTAATTATGTTATGCCTACGGACACAGTAAAGCCGGGAACCTATGAGGTAAGTCTTACAGGAGTTTCATATGCTGATGAGCTGGCGCAGATACCTTGCACGTTGTTTGCAACGGGTACGCCGGTTGCGACGTTTACATTCAATGGTTCAAATGGAGAGCCTGTCACAATTAAGAAGAATATTATTCTCTACAGGAGAAAATGCCTGAATCGTCTGTATGTTTCGGCTAATGGAGTGACACTCACCAATATAACATTTAAATTTGTGTCGGATGACATAAGTATGACCTTTTAATGCATATATATAGTTGATAAATATATGCAGGTGGTTTTATGAACAAACATATAAAGAAATTGATTTTGGCAGCAATTATTGTATTGCTGCCATTTTCTGCCTTGGGATGTGGGAAAAAGGAGGAGTCAAAGCGAAAGGATATAGATTTTACGGTGTGCGATAAAACGCGTATGCCGGAGGAGCTTATATCTATTATAGAGGAGAAGAAGCTAAAGACATTTAAGCTTACATATGTAAACAATAATTATCTGTATATTGCCATAGGCTATGGTGAGCATGACAGAAGAAATCTTAATGTTGTCGTAAATGATTTGTATATGACGGACAATGCCATATATGTCGATACCAGCCTTACTACAACTGAGCAGCTGGAGGAGATAGCGAGCCAGACAGACGCGGATATAGCGGGTGGTGAGGCATCCATGTGTCCGTATATAGTTCTGAAATGTGAAAAATACGAGCTGCCGGTTATCTTTGACATAGATTAAATAAAAAATAGTCATAAATAAATATCGGTGGAATATATTTTAAAACATAGATGTTGATATTATATATAGGATGGGTGGAGGATATATGGAATTAAGCAGGAAAGATATACATACAAGCATTTTAATGTCGTCAAAATATTCGCAGATAACTATAGATGATGATTTCAATATACCTGATGCTAAGGAGGATATTGATAAGATAATTGCCAAAAATGGGTACATAGTTGTTGAGGAGATAAGCCCTGAGGAGGGCAGAGTCAGGGTAACCGGAAGCGTGTGTTTTAATGTGTTGTATAAGACTGCGGGTGACAAGCCTGATATAGAGGTGTATGAGGGAGAGATACCATTTGAGGACCATGTAAATGTGGATGGTGTTACCCATATGAATACCGCATGCTGTCAGTGTATATTGGAGGATATAACTGTCACCATGATTAATTCCAGAAAATTAGAGGTAAGAGGTCTTATCGGTAATGATGTAAGCGTATACGAGGATAATAAAATAAATGCGGCTGTTGACCTTGAAAATGGGCAGGGGATTGAGTGTCAGTATAAGAATGCACTTATAACTGAGACTGCCATATCAAAGCATGATGTTTTTAAGATAAAGGAGGAGGTAGATATCCCCCAGAATAAGCCCAATATAAGGGAGATATTGTGGAGCTCTGTTGAGCTTAGAAATATAGAGACCAAGGCTGTCGGTGATAAGATATATGTTCGTGGCGAGGTGGAGATATTTGTTATCTATAAGGGTCAGGAGGAGCATTTGCCTATACAGTATTTGTTCTCAGCAAGAACCATCTCCAAGGAGCTTGAGTGTGCTGGTGCAAATGAAGATATGATTCTTGAGGCAGAATGTAAGATGGGCAAGGGTGATGTGTCAGTAAGGCAGGATGCTGATGGAGAGGACAGAGTAATAGGTGTGGATTACAATGTCGATATGGAGATAAAGATGTATGAGGATAAGGAAATTAGGCTTTTGAGTGATTTGTATTCACCTCAGGCTGAGATTGAGCCAGAGACGGAGAGCTTTTCGTATGAAAATCTTCTTATGAGAAATCTCGCAAAGGCGAAGATAAATCACAGAAAGCGTATAGCCGGTGATGAAGCTAAGCTTCTTCAGATATGTCACATATACGGAAGTGTGGAGATTGATGATATTGATATACAGGCAAATCAGGTGGCAGTTTCAGGAATTGTGAAAACCTGTATATTGTACATATCGGCAGATGATGAGCCAATGAACTGTATGGAGGTAGACATACCATTTAACTATGATGTGGAAACTATGTCGTTATCTAAGGAAGACGCTGTAAGGATAGTGCCTGGCTTAGACCAGCTTGGCGCAACACTGCTTAACAGTGAGGAGGTCGAGATAAAGGCACAGGTTAATCTTGGAATATCCATATTCTCACACACAAGCACAGATGTTATAACTGATATGAAGGTATCGCCTATAGATTATGAGAAAAAGGCAAAAATGCCGGGAATAGTTGGTTATATAGTAAAGAATGGTGATACGCTATGGTCAATAGCGAGAAAATATTATGCAACCACGGACTCAATAAGAGAGGTAAATAATCTTGAGAGTGATTATGTGCAGGAAGGTGACCGCCTAATTATCGTGAAGTCGTAGGAAGGTCGTATAATAATTAATTATTGAAACATAGAAAATACGCCATATGTGGGTGTGTAATTGTGATGACAACCAGACTGCTTAGTATATCTTACATATATTTTTTTCAATCAAGTGTGCTGCGGACGAATGTCTGAGCAAAGCGAGTTTTCGTGAGCAGTGCACAATAAAAGATTGAAAAAAATATGTGTTAGATATACTTGCAGTCGTAAAGTTGCAAACAATTATACACCTATATATGGCGTATGGTATGTTTTAAAAATTAATTTTTAGCGTCCTTAGCCCACTCATCGAGCATTTCATTTATTCTGTCATAGGTCTTTGAAGATATCTCAGGAAGCTTGTCTCCCCAAGTCTTTGTGGCCTGTGAAAATCCTTTTTCGATAGCCTGACGCATCTCTTCAATCTTGCTGGAATCACCACCGGTTAATGCCTTTGCAAATGAAACGATTCTCTCGGCTGTCTGCTCAACGCCCCAGTAACCATCATCGGCAACGTCCTTCTTTGCCTGTGCTACTGTTGCGGCATCTACAGAAACCTCACCTGACTGTACACCCTTCATAAGGTCACTTAAGGTGGAGTATTTGTAGGTGTCACTCTGCTTTGTCATAAGCTTCTCTACCAGAGATGCTAACTGAGAATAGCGTGCCTCAGCATCAGACTTTAATTTGTCGATGGTAGCCTGATCGGTTTTACCACTTTTGCCTGCTGATGTATAAGTAACATCAGTTTTTGCTGTTGATTTCTCGTATACTGCTGCCTCGTCCTTAGCGTCAGCCTTTACTTTCTCTGCGTTAGATGAAGCAGGCTGGGTGGCAGGTGTTGTATAAGCAGCATAGGTGTTTGAATTAATTCCGTTTAATTCCATTTCTATAACCCTCCTTGGTTTTATAGTGTTTAGAATAGGCTCCGGCAACCGATGATACCACCATCATGTCACCAGAGCCTCTGGTTGTTTCATTATATATATCGGCATTTAAATAATAATATTTAACTCTTGATGAAAACAAAAAGAAAAGATAAAATAAGAATGTATATTGTATACACTATATGGTTGCACAGGAGGGAGAACTTGTGAAAACAATAATAAAAAATGCATATGCCAAGGTTAATCTGGCACTTGATGTGCTTGGAAAACGACCTGACGGATATCACGAGGTGAGCATGGTTATGCAGAATTTAAGCCTGCATGACACATTGACATTTGAGGCAGATTATGCAGATGATGTTGATATAAAGCTTACCTGCAACAGGAATGATATCCCTTTAAATGAGAATAATCTTGTCTATAAGGCTATTCTTCTCATGTTTGATAAATATAATATAAAGGCACATATCAATGTACACATTGACAAGCAGATCCCTGTAGAAGCAGGTATGGCGGGCGGAAGTACGGATTGTGCGGCATGTTTTCATGTTATAAATGAGCTGTTTGAGATAGAGGCAGACTTAGATACGCTTATGAAGCTTGGTGTTACACTTGGAGCAGATGTACCGTACTGTATTATGGGACGCACAGCATTATCCGAGGGAATAGGTGAGGTGCTGACACCTGTTACACCACTTGCTGATTGTTATGTGCTTGTGGCGAAGCCTCCAATTAGTGTGAGTACGGGAATGGTGTATAAGAGCCTTGACGCCAAAGAAATATGTGAGCATCCAGACGTTGCAAGGATGGTAGGAGCATTAGAACGTGGAAGTATACAGGATGTGGCAGAGCATATGGCAAATGTGCTTGAGAGCGTTACAGTGGAGCTTTATCCGGAGATAGAGATACTTAAGGATATTATGAAGGAGCAGGGCGCATTAAATGCGATAATGAGTGGAAGTGGACCTACAGTGTTTGGCTTATATGAGGATAAGGCGGCGGCAGATAAGGCAGCAGCTTATATAGGAGATAAGGGATTATCCACAGAGATATATGTTACAAAACCGGTATCAGGAGGTGCAGAAAAATGAAGCTTGATTTGAATATAGACGAGTATCTTCCTCTCAGAGAGGTTGTTTTTAACACACTTAGACAGGCAATTATACAAGGGGAATTTCAGCCAGGGGAGCGTCTTATGGAGGTTGCCCTTGCAAATAAGCTAGGGGTGAGCAGAACCCCTGTGCGTGAGGCAATCAGAATGCTTGAGCTAGAGGGACTTGTAGTTATGATACCAAGAAAGGGTGCAGAGGTTGCCAACATAACTGTAAAGGACTTAAAGGATGCACTTGAGGTAAGAATGGCAATCGAGGCTCTGTCAGTCAAGCTTGCCTGCGAGAGAATAGATGATGAGGGCAAGGAGGAGCTTAAACAGACCTGTATAGCCTTCCGTGAGGCAATCAATTCCAAGCTTGTGCCAGCTATAGTTGAGGGTGATGAGGCGTTTCACAATACCATTTACAAGGCATCTAAGAACCAGAAGCTGATTAATATAGCCCAGAATCTTCGTGAGCAGGTATACAGATACCGAGTAGAATACGTTAAAGACTTTTTGTATCACGATATTCTTATCAAGGAGCATGACCAGATTACAATGGCAATACTTAAGGGAGATGCTGAAACTGCCCAGCGTATTATGGAGGAGCATATCTATAATCAGGAGCAGATAGTTATAAGAAATGTCATAAATCAGAATTAAATTATAAGGCTTTGCACACAATATGGATAACATTTTGTGTGCGAGGTCAGTATGAAGAAGATAGCAGATTTATATGACGATAAGAATAAATTAAAAGTAAATATAAACAGTGACATATCTAAGAATATAGAGATACTGAAGATATTATTTGGCAGGTCGGGAGACATAGTTCAGAAATCGTTTTGGCTTGAACGTATGCCTGACCCTGTCCGTATCCATATTATATATATAGATGGGCTCACAGATAACAGTATGGTGGAGGAGACAATTATTAAACCTCTCACATATGAATGGCGTGGAACAAGAGAGTATAATGATAGATTGTTTGATGCCATTTTTTATTGTGAGGCGCAGACTGTTGATATAAAAAAGGAGAAATCCTTTGACCTTGCAGTTGCCTCTGTTTTAAAGGGCGATACTGCCATGTTTGTCGATGGCTTTGACGAGGCTCTTGTATTATCGACGAAGAAGCTTCCACTGAGGAGTATAAGTGAAAATGACAACGAGGCAGGCATGAGAGGCCCTAGGGACAGCTTCAACGAAGGTTTTAGGCACAGCACTGCCCTTATCAGAAGGAGAATTCGAGATGCGAAGCTTAAGTGTGAACAGGGCAGCATAGGTCAGCGTACAAGGACGGACTATGCTCTCATGTATTTGGAAGATGTGGCAAAGCCGGAGCTTGTCGCTGATATAAGAGAACGTATAGAAAAATATGATATAGATGCCATATTTGATAGTGGTATGGCAGAACATCTTATGGAGGACAGGTGGTATTCTCCATTTCCTACATTTCAGTCAACCACCAGACCAGATAAGGTAGCAGCGGGCATTGCTGAGGGAAGGGTTGCAGTCGTGTTTGACAATTCACCTGAGGTCATAGTTGCACCATCTAATTTCAATATGCTTCTTCAGGCGTCTGATGATTATTACAATAGATGGGCGGTTGGAACATTTGCGAGAATATTAAGGTATGTGGCAGCATTTTTGGCGATAACATTTCCGGGTTTTTATATTGCTGTTACCGTATATCATAGTGAAATGCTGCCGACCAGACTGCTTTATGCAATAGCTTCTGCACGTTCGCTTGTAACATTTCCTATTGTGGTCGAGGTTCTAATAATGGAATTTTTGTTTGAGCTTTTAAGGGAGGCTGGAATCAGGCTTCCCGGTCCGCTTGGCAATACAATAGGCGTTGTCGGCGGGCTTATTGTTGGGCAGGCAGCAGTTGATGCGGGAATTGTTAGTACTATAGTTGTTATAGTAGTTGCACTTACTGCTATAGCGTCATTTTCTATTCCGAATGAGGAGTTTGCCTCAGTGTTCAGGCTGCTCAAATTCTTCATAATAATAACGTCGTCAGTATTTGGATTGTATGGTTATCTTATGGGGCTTTTAGTCGTCGCTATACACCTGTCTGGTTTAAAGAGCTTTGGTGTGCCATATATGATGCCTGTTGTGTCGGGAAGTGTAGATGGTATGCAGGGAAAAAAGGACTTTATTGCGAGGGCACCTATTAAATTCATGAGGAGGAGACCTGCGTGGGCGCAGGAAAACAGCAGGGTAAGGCTTAAGAAGAATGATAGGGGGACAAGGTCAAGATGAATATAGATAATGGTGTTATATCTGAGAGACAGGCATTTCGTATTGCTCTTCTTGAAAATATAACTGTTGGAATGGTGCTGATACCTTATATAACCACCAGCATAGCAGGGAAAAAACATTTATGGTTGTTTTTGGCGGGTATTATATTGATAAGCTTGTATGGTGTTCTTGTTTATGGATATTCAAGACTGTTTTCTAAGGGACTTGCGGATGCCATAGACGAGAGCTTTGGATGGTTTTCCAAGGTGCTTTTGCTTATATATGTTCTAAGATATGTATTGCGTGCGGGAATTGTACTTCTATTTTTTGCAGATGTTGTGCAGCAATATATGCTCAGAAATATGAATGTGTGGGTTATCGCAGTGCCTTTTATACTTGTATGTGGATATGGGGCAATGCGTGACATAGAGGGAAGAGGGCGGCTTCTTGAGCTGCTGTTTTGGTGGATGTTGGTTCCACTTATTCTTGTCGCTGTATTTTCTATAACAAATGTTTCGTGGAATGCACTTCCTGATGAAATGTTTTCATCAATAAGCTCCTCGGACGGAGATATCATGAAGATAATTTATGGTGGCTATATAGTGCTTATTTCTACGTCAGGAATGGAGCTTATGACATTTACCCTTGCAAAGCAGAAGGAAAACAACTGGAAAAATGCCCTGAAAATACTTATATGGATAATTATTGCTCTCGTTCTTGCGTATACCTTTGTTATTGGTATTCTTGGAAGCAACTGGACTGGGGCTGATGATAAGGCAGCTTTAAATGTCATGGAGGCATCAGCATTTCCGGGAGGTCTGGTGGAGAGGATGGACTATCCAGTTCTGGCATTTTGGATAATTGGAATTTTTGCGGTGATAAGCGGGTATATATTTTATGCGAGAGTGTTTGCAAAAAAGGTGTGCCAGAAGGGTGTCTGGTGGCAGATATTAATAATTATTGCAGCTATACTGCTTGTGATGGGTGGACTGATGATTCGCGGTATAAGAGATGTTATTGTGTTTTATATGATATGGATAGATTTTGCCATAAGTGTGCTAGTGCCGCTTATTGTTCTTCTCGTAAGACGTGTGAGAATAGGAAGCTTTATTCTTCTTTTATGTGTGTCGATAAGCTGTACCGGATGTCAGAACAAGTATGAGTCGGCATCACTTGAAAACAGGGATTATGCAACTGAAATAGATATTGCCATAAATGATAATCAGGCGTATGTGTTTGAATTTACCATAGCTGACTTAACGGAGTATAACGGGGCTTCTGAGGGACTGCTTGATACAAATGTATATATCTGTGCCTCGACAGGCTTAGAGAATGCAATGCAAATGTATTATGATGAGAATAACAGACAGCTTGATATAGGGCATGTTAAGAGTATAAAAATATATAGCGAGGATAAGGAAAGACTGTATGAGTTCGCGAGGGAAATAAGCGAGATGCCTATGATTGCAAAATCTGTTAGTGTGAGCCTTAACGAATCACAGGGGGGCTGCAGGGAAATACTGTTGAGGGAGCTGATTAAGGAGGCATATACATGGGAATAATTCTAGATAAATGTAGGTTAAGCTGCATTTAAAAGGAGGTATTTTCATGGCAAAGAAGCTCATAAGGGGAACAGTGGTAGGTTGTATGCTTGGTATTGTATGTGGACTATTATTATCATATACCGTATTTTTTGTTAAGCAGTATACTGGAAGCAAGGAGACATACGCGAGAGATATCGAGGGCTCACCATATATAAGCGTAATGAGTACGGACAGCACGACAATGGAGGATGTATTTCTTCGTTTTCATGTCAGGGCTAACAGTAATTCAGATGAGGATATTGCACTTAAATATGAGGTGCGAGATGCTGTGTTAGATTATCTGGATGCGAGTATAGATGATGATGCCGAGCGTGACGAGGTAATTAATTATATTAATGATAATTTAGATGACATAAAAAAGATATGCCAGAAAACCATAGTCGAGGCAGGGTACACTTATCCTGTAAATGTGTATACTACAAATGATTATTTCCCTATGCGTCAGTATGGAGAGATGGTAATTCCGGCAGGTGACTATGACGCGTTAAGAATAGATATAGGTGATGCAAAGGGAGAGAATTTCTGGTGTCTTTTATATCCTATGATGTGTTACACGATTGACAGCGGAGCTGTGGTATCGCGCGGTGATGAGGAACGATTAAGCGATTGCTTAAGTGATGAGGAATACAAGGAATTATTTATAGATATGGATACAGGAGATAATGATGTCGAAATAAAATTCAAATTAATTGACTGGATAAGTGCCATTCTCTAATGCATTTTATGCATATATATGCTATAATCCATAAAGATGTATTAGCATATAACGAAGAGAGGTATATATTATGTCAAAGAAGAATATCGCAGTAGTATTTGGAGGTCGTTCATCAGAGCATGAGGTATCATGTATTTCGGTTGTGACCATAGCAAAGGCGATAAACACAGACAAATACAACACATATCTTATAGGAATCACAAAGGATGGACATTGGCTTAAGGCTGATTCTATTTCTTCTATAGAGGATGGAACATGGAGAGACAGCAAGGTTACCGCTGTAATTTCTCCGGATACTAATGGAGAACTACTCATCTCAGAGGGTGATGAATGTGTAAAGTTAGATGTTATATTCCCTGTGCTCCATGGAATGTATGGTGAGGATGGAACAATACAGGGTTTGTTTGAGATGTCAGGTATTCCATATGTAGGATGTGGTGTTCTTGCATCGGCAGCTTCAATGGATAAGTTCTATACTAAGCTCATAGTTGACACATTAGGAATAAGACAGGCGCAGTACGTTCCTGTACTTAAGGAGCAGCTTGGAGATATTGAAAAGGTAATATCAAGAGTTGAGAATACACTTGACTATCCTGTATTTATAAAGCCGTCTAAGGCGGGTTCATCAAAGGGAGTATCTAAGGCAGATAACCGTGACATGTTGATTGAAGGCTTAACGCTTGCGGCCAAGCATGATTATAAGATTCTTGTGGAAGAGACAATCGTTGGACGTGAGATAGAGTGTGGTGTTATGGGTTACGGGGATAACACAAAGGCATCCGGTGTTGGAGAAATTCTTGCAGCAGCAGAGTTCTACGACTATGATGCTAAGTACAATAATGCGGAGTCAAAGACTGTAATTGGTCCTGATATGCCGGATGGCAAGGAGGATGAGATAAGAGAGGATGCTGTTAAGATATTCAATGCACTTGACGGATTTGGACTCTCAAGAGTAGACTTCTTCCTTGAGAAGGATACAAATTGCGTAGTATTTAATGAGATAAATACACTTCCGGGATTTACATCTATAAGTATGTATCCTATGTTGTGGGGGGCTAAGGGTTACGATATAGAGAAGCTGGTAGAGTCACTTATTGATATGGCAGTGGAGAGACCATAATGAAGGTAAATATACAGTTTGAGAGTACGGACACCGATGGAGCGGTGTCCGTATCTAATATAAGTGCAGTAATGCAAAAAAGAGAAAATGACTATAGGCTGGTATATGTTGAGGATTTATCAGGTGACGGAAAGATGACTAAGTCAATTATGCTTCTCTCAGATACAGGACTTAGAATAACTAGAACCGGTGAGCTTAGGACAGATTTTATGTATGGACAGTCTATGACCCACCATACTTCATATGAGACACCATATGGAAGATTTCCAGTTACACTAGAGACTGAGGATTATGATTTTAAGCTTGGTGGAGATGAATTTATAATCAGTGCCGAAACCGGCTATAGACTTATTGTAGGCGGGCAGGAACCACTCTTTATGCGTATGAAAATACGGGTAACACCTATTAGCTAGATTATGCAGGATTTTCTGTTACCTTCTTGTTATTGAGAATAATAACAAGAAGTATGATTAATGCTATGCCAGAGACAATACATGATATAATGGTGGCTGTGTTGTTTATATATATGAATTGTGGTACAAGGAAGATGCTTATATTTACAGCCATGTGAAGAATTATGCTATAAACTATGCTTCCAAGCTTCTGCGATACTATTCCAAGTATAATACCCATAACAAAGGCATATATTATCTGTACTATATTGCCATGGTATAATCCGAATAGTGCTGCCTGAAGTATTATTGCCCAAATAGCTGGCATACAGCGTTTTGAATAATTCATTATTATCCCGCGGAACAAAAGCTCTTCACCGATAGGTGCGAGGAGTATAACGGATAAGATTAAAAGCCATGATGACTGCGCACCTGTGACATTAGATACCAGGGAATCATAGTTCTCAAATGTCTCCTTGAATAATGGACGTACAAGAGAGAGAACACAGTCAACAAGAATCTGGGACATATATCCGCACACAACAAGTACGGTTATAGTCTTAATTAATCGGGATTTGTTTATTCTTAAGTTCTTTATGCTATCAAGAATAGTTGTATCGTTTTTTTTCACAAATACTCTGTAATACCATATTCCAAAGCACAAAATAAAAAGGGCATATTGTGCTAAACTAATATATGCCCTGTTCATAGGCTGATTATATGCTTCTGTTATAATCTTTCCCATTGAACGGGTACGAATCGTTCTTGTATCTGATAAAAGATTATATATAAATATAATCAGAGCATCACCGGCCATTACCGCATACTGTAAAACAGCAGCGATAAAAACCGGTAAAAATATACATATTATATCTTTGAATGTATAATTCCTATTTGATACCATCTTTAATCTTCTTAGCTCTTTCTTTTTCACGCTTAATTTCTTCCTTGGACTTAACCTTGTCAAGACCTTTGGCTTTATTCTGAGCTTTAGCCATAACCTCATCGTTAATCTGCTTCTGGTACTCTGCCTGGCGAGCACGCATCTTATTTCTAAAGCCCTTTTTCTTCTTCTTGCCAGTCGCCTCTTCCTCGGCAACAGCATTCTTCTTGCCACGTACGCTCTTAACACTAAGTACATAGATACCACTTACCATCGCCTTTACTTCGCCCTTAGTAGGAACTTCATCGAAGATGGCATCATCACAGATAAGATTCATAATCTGTGGACCAATCTTAGCCTTGACGATAGGAAGCTTAGCCTTCTGATATCTCTTAGGCGTCTGTTCAAGAACCATCTTAGGCAGACCGGCTTCCTTCATAGGTAATATCTTCTTATCAATAACGAGCATGGTAACAGGTTGTGCAGCCTCCGCCATCTGCTCTTTCTGGGAAATCTGTTTCTTCTGAAGCTTATCTCCGAACTTATACAGTACAAGCATGGCAATCATTGCCACAACAACAATAATAATTAAAACTAACCACCAATGCATTGGTTTACCTCCGTAAAATTATATTTTGTGAGAATCTCTCATGCTCTGAATCATGCCAGGTATCTCATTATATACAGCCTTTCTTTCCTTAGGTGATAACTCTGTTGGGTAAAAAGGCTTTCCGAACTCTATAATAACCTTATGGCTTCTTATATGTTTCTTAGGTGCTGATTCAAGTAACAAATCAGAACCACTTATTGCAACAGGGACTATAGGTGACTTAGACTTTTCTGCCATCTTATAGCCTCCCTCCTTGAAAGGAAGGAGATTGTCAGTCTGGTTACGGGTTCCTTCAGGGAATAATACCATTGAATGTCCCATCTTCATAAACTCAGCACCCTGCTTTATAGTCTCCATACCCTGCTTTATGTCATTTCTGTCTAAGAACAGGCAGCCTATGTCATCCATATATAATGGAAGTAAAGGAATCTTACGCATTTCCTTCTTGGCAATGAATCCTACAGGTGTTCCTATTGACTCATGGTATATCAGTATATCAAAATAGCTTCTGTGGTTACCTACGAACAGTACGGGCACATCGGTTGGAATATTCTCCTTACCCCTTATCTCAACGTGGCAACCGGATAATTTTAACTCAAGACGGAAAAATCCAGATACATATTTGCGGCTTTTCTTCCAGGCTTTGTCAGGATCCTTCTTCCACAGGTTTCTTAAATACCAGTGGTATGGGAGACTGAAGAATAAAGCAATCATCAGGACGATTCCAACTCCAACTGTTTTCATAGGCGATACCTCCTTATATTCTATCTTCCAAACATCTTACATGTCTCATACAGACGTGCCTCAAGTGCAGGTGTTAGGGCTTCTGCCTTATATCGCCATGCCCAGTTGCCCTCTGCGACACCAGGCGTGTTAAGACGTGCCCATGAATCAAGGCATAACACATCTTGAAGAGGAACTATTGCCATATTAGCAACTGAACCAAGGCAGGCACGAATCATTATCCAGCATATATCATAGCCATCCGTTGAGAAATACCTTCTAAGCTTATCCTTTGAAGCCTCAAATGCGTGGTTATACCAGCCAAGTGTAGTGTTATTATCATGTGTACCTGTGTAGCATACACAATTTCTTGTGAAGTTGTGAGGAAGAAAATCATTCTCCTCAGGGTTCTCAAATGCAAACTGGAGAACCTTCATACCCGGCAGACCAAACTTATCTCTTAACTCTGTTACAGATTCATCAATCTCGCCTAAATCCTCTGCGATAATAGGCAGATGATATCCAAGTGTAGCCTCAAGCTGTGTAAAGAAATTAACGCCAGGTGCTTTAACCCATTTACCATTTACTGCCGTTTCCTCACAATATGGAACAGCCCAATACTGGTCAAAGCCACGGAAATGGTCAATACGAAGAAAATCTGACAGAGTAAGCTGATGCTTAATACGGTTAAGCCACCACTCATAACCTGTCTCAGTATGTTTCTTCCAGTTATATAAAGGATTGCCCCATAACTGACCTGTAGCTGAGAAATAATCTGGTGGAACTCCGGCTACGACTGTAGGATAACCCTTAGAGTCAAGCTGGAAGAGACTCTGGTTAGCCCATACATCCACGCTGTCCCAAGCCATAAATATAGGAATATCACCAATTATTGATACACCCTTGTCATTTGCATATTTCTTTAGGTTAGTCCATTCATAATAGAAAATGAACTGGATGAATTTATAATAACCCATCTCCCTCTCAAGCTTGTTAATCCATGTCTCACGCTGACGCTTTGTAGGTTTTTTCAGATTATCTTCCCACATATACCAAGGCATACCATTATGGTAATCCTTGCCAGCCATAAATAACGCATAATCCTCGAGCCATACAGAATTTTCACAAAATGAGTTATATTCATCCATAAGTTCCTTGTTGCCTGAGAAATTATCGTGTATATTATTGTCTGAAAAACGCTCGTAAGCTCTCTTGAGCAGACCTGTTTTAAACTCTATTAAGTCACCGTAGCTAATCTGCTCTGGATTCCACGCAGGCATATCTGAGAAATCTGAGTCATACAGGAGACTTAACTCCTTTAGGTGGTCTAAGCTTATTATAAGTGGCTGCCCTGCAAATGCGGAGAACGGCTGGTATGGCGAATCACCAAAGCCTGTATGTCCGAGTGGAAGAACCTGCCACGTATTTAAACCGGAACGTACCAGAAAATCAATAAAGTTGTAAGCATTCTGACCTAAATCACCGATACCATACGGACCGGGGAATGAGGTTGGATGCAATAGAATACCAGCATATTTTTTTGGCTTCAAAATCTTATCCTCCCTAAACAATCGGTGTCTGTGTTATGTAAAAGCACTAAATTTTATTATACATAATTTAAATTGAAAACACAATCTTATTTCATCATATCATATAATTTCTCAAATGCAGGCAATGAGCGTTCAACCATTTCAGTAGAAACACAGTAAGATATTCTGAAGTGTCCCGGACAGTTGAAGCTGTCACCTGGAACAATAATAAGGTTAAGCTCCTTTGCGGCAGTCCAGCAGAACTCGTTTGCATCAGGGATAAGTGTGCGAGGGAACATATAGAAGGTTCCGCCCGGTTTAACTATGTGATAACCAATTCTCGTAAGTTCATTATATAAAAGATTCATGTTCTTCTCATATACAGAGAGGTCACTGGTAAGGTTAAGAACCTTCTCAACACCAAGCTGTATTATAGAAGGCGGGCAGTTATGTCCTGTAAAACGTGATATCTGACCACACATTAACACAATAAGCTTAGCGTCCTTGCAGGCCGGATTAACTGCCACATAGCCTATACGCTCACCCGGAAGTGAAAGCGACTTGCTGAATGAGTAGCAGCATATAGAATTGTCGTAGAAAGATGATATGAATGGTGCATCAGTACCCTCAAATACAATCTCTCTGTAAGGCTCATCAGATATAAGATATATATCATGACCGTACTCCTTCTGCTTAGCACGGAGTATATCTGCAAGTCTTGTGATTGTCTCAGTTGAATATACAATACCTGACGGATTGTTAGGTGAGTTGATGAGAATAGCCTGAACATTCTCGTTCATAGCCTTCTCAAATGCATCAAAGTTAATCTGGAATGTATCTATGTCAGCAGGTATAATTGTAAGCCTGGCACCTGTACCTGTGACATAAGGAACATACTCAGGGAAGTAAGGTGCAAAGGTTATAACCTCATCATTCTCCTTAACTACGCATCTTAATGCGTGAGAGAGTGCACCGGCAGCACCTGATGACATAAATATATTATCTATAGTATAGTTCATGTTAAATCGTTTATTTAAAGAATCTGCCACTGCCTGTCTGGTTGAATCAATACCGAGGGAAGGGCTGTAGCCGTGAAGAGATACAGGGTTCTTAGTCTTAAGCATATCAATCATTGCATCTGTGAACTCCTGTGGAACAGGAACAGAAGGGTTGCCGAGGGAATAATTGTAGATATTCTCTGCACCAAGCTCTGCCGCTTTTTTGTTGGCATATGTAAAAAATTCTCGTATAACAGAGCCCTTGCCTGTCATATCCTTATACATCTCGTTAATCATCCGTATTTACCTCCAAGAACGTATGTTACTAAAAATACTTTGGGTATAGTATATCAAATAATACATCAAATAAAAAGAAAAAAAACATGTGGTGAAGAAACCGGGGAGGGAATTCATTCACCACATGTTTGAGGGGAGAGAGGATTCAAATATATGAAAAGCTCTTACAATGTGTACTATATCAATTATTTGTGTTCAAATTATGTTCTAAATGTGAAAAATAAATCACAATTTGACGAATCCTCTTATTCTAAATTAGATAACTCCTTCATGGATATGTCGAGCTGATGTAATGTCTTTTGGATAGAGTCATTAATAACACCTGACTCGTGAGCCATCTTACCAAACTCATGAGCAACTACTGTAAATCCACGTCCTGCCTCTCCTGCTCTTGCAGCCTCAATAGATGCATTAAGTGCAAGTATATTCTGCTTGTTCTCAATCTTCTTAAGTCCCTGTGACTTGGATGTAAGCTCCTTGATAAGTGCAGTTGCATCTCCTATCTCGCTCATAAATGATGACTGTAAATCCTCGTACATCTTCTTTCTGTAAGCAGATTCAAGAAGATTCTGAACAGAAGCTACAAGCAAATCTGCAGCAGCCTGAACAGTGTCCTCGTCTGTGTCCTCATCAAGAGGTCCTCCGATAACTGACGCTACTACAACCTCGTCTACCTCGATTTCTTCACTAAAAGCCTCTATATTATCGCGTGAAAAACCTAATTTGTTTGATAAGAAATTACCCTCGTCATCAAGAGCGACAGCAATCATGTTGGTAGATGCCGCCCACTTAGCAAGCAGGTCATCCAATAAATCTGTGTTAAGGTAATCTGATATTGTCATGATGAACCCTCCTTAAAAATGTAATATAACTAATAACATTTTAGCTAATTTTTTATTAAATTTCAACATAAATATAGTATTTATTTCTGTCAAGTAATCGCCAGCACTTTTCTTACCATGATGCTTTCCCGCCAGATGATGGATTCCATGCAGGGACATTTGCGACAGCCGGTACTTAATGAGTGCGAAGCACGAATTTAGTACCGTTGCTTGGAGCAATAAGTGCAAACGGTCCCGTAATAGAACCATCATCTGGCGGGAAAGCATCATGGTAAGAAAAGTGCTGGCGATTACTTGACAGAAACTGCCGGAAAATATTTTTTGACCGTAATATCATAATATTGTATACTTGTATTTACATGATCAGAGGAAGAAATTAAGAGATAAGAATTAGTTGTTATGGGAGATTTTAGATATGATATTTGATACTCATGCACATTATGATGACAGTGCATATGATGATGACAGAGCTGCTTTATTGAAGGGATTTAAGGAGCATGGCGTTGGAGCAGTTGTCAATATAGGAACTAATATTCATACATCAGAGGTCACTGCACATATGACAGAGGAATATGACAATGTGTATGGAGTTGTGGGAATATATCCATCGGAGGTTGCCGAGCTTGAGAACCCGGACAATGTGGTAAAGCTTAAGGAGCTTGTCAAAAATTACAGCAAGGTTCTGGCAATAGGAGAGATAGGACTTGATTATCATTATGAGGATACGGATAAGGTGCTTCAGAAAAAATGGTTTGAAGGTCAGATGGAGCTCGCAAGAGAATTAAAGGTTCCTATAGTTGTTCACAGCAGGGATGCAGCTAGGGACACGGCGGATATAATGCGTGGTTGTAATGCAGGGGACATAGGCGGAGTTATCCATTGCTATTCATACACAAAGGAGATGGCGAGAGAGTTCCTTGACATGGGATTTTATTTTGGTATAGGTGGTGTTCTTACATTTAAAAATGCCAGAAAGCTCCGTGCAGCAGTAGAATATATCCCAATGAGTAACATTGTTTTAGAGACCGACAGTCCATATCTAACCCCTGAACCATTTCGTGGAAAAAGAAATAATTCCGAGAATATTGTATATGTTGCCAGACAGATTGCTGACATAAAAGGTATCAGTGAGCAGGAGGTGTATGATATTACATGGAAGAATGCGTTAAATCTCTATAGGATAGCTGATTAATTACGGAGGTTGATATGGAAAAGCTAAGTAATCCTCAGGTTACAATAGATATAATAAAAAAATATAATTTTGCGTTTCAGAAGAGATTCGGCCAGAATTTTTTGATTGACGGACATGTGGTTGAGAAGATAATAAGCTCAGCAGATATAACAAGGGATGACACAGTTCTTGAGATTGGACCGGGTATAGGAACAATGACCCAATATCTCGCTGAGGCAGCAGGACAAGTATACGCTGTCGAGATAGATAAGAATCTTCCAATTATACTTGAAGAAACTTTGGCAGATTATAATAATGTAACGGTAATAAATGATGATATTCTCAAGGTGGATATAGCGAAGCTTACGGAGGGTAAGCCTATAAAGGTTGTGGCAAATCTTCCTTATTATATAACAACACCTATAATTATGGGCTTATTTGAGAAGCATATACCGGCAACATCCATAACTGTTATGGTGCAGAAGGAGGTTGCACAGCGTATGCAGGCAGCTCCGGGAAGCAAGGATTATGGTGCACTTTCACTTGCAGTACAGTATTATGCCGCACCTTATATAGTTGCAAATGTGCCACCTAATTGTTTTATGCCAAGACCAAATGTTGGTTCGGCAGTTATAAGACTTACCTGTTATGATAAACCACCGGTTGAGGTTGAGAATGAGACGCTGATGTTTAAGCTTATAAGGGCAGCATTTAATCAGAGGAGAAAGACTTTACAGAACGCATTAAATAATTCTTCTGAGCTTAATGTCACAAAGGAGCAGGTCGTAAATGCACTTAGAGCACTTGAGCTTTCGGAGACTGTTCGCGGTGAGACCTTAAGCTTAGAGCAGTTTGCACGTTTGTCAGATTTGCTCGGATAAGATAAAAATATAACATAATAATGCAGTTATAAATAACCTCGCAGCAACATATATACATAGTATGTCACGGAGTATGGCTTAATATGAATATACGGGAAGCGAGGTTTTGTTATGCAACAGGGGAGATGGGTGTCCTACATATATCGATACCGCAATGGTATAAGGTGCGAGAATGCGGGATTTATAAAGGTACAGAGGATAGCACACAGGCTAAGTGATGATGTCAGGATTCAGATTGGTCTTAAGCTTTGCAAGAAGAGGGCTTGTGATTGTAAGGTATATCTCCTGCATGATACATATAGGACTGAGTATTTACATGAGATACATTTTGCTGCGGAGGAAAGAGATACGATAATGAGCCGCATAGAAATTCCTTGGGACAATCCGCTGGGGGACGGAACGTCGATAGAGGGCTATGACGGACTTTTTTTCCTGTGTGATGATGGTGAAATGCTAACAGGAATGTGGAATGAGTATGAGGTTCAGCTAAAGGCAATTACTGACAATATGAATAAAAAAGTGGAAAATACAGATGAAACTGTTCAACAGGAATTAGAGGAGGTATCTGCTACTGAGCAGATTACCGAGTCATGGCAGACTATATTAGATACATATCCAAGATTGCCGTTATTTACGGACAGTCAGTTGTTAGAATGTGTTAAGATAGTTCCTCAGGATATAGGTAAGCTCGCCATAGGAAATTGGAAGCTCGGTGTAAATACATTTGTTTCGCATGGCTATTATCATTACAGATATCTGATGCTTGGCAGGGTAAAGTTTGATAGTGGCGAGTGTGTTGTTATAGGAGTTCCCGGAGTATTTACAAATAAAGAAAAATATCTTGCCAATATGTTTGGCTTTGATACATTTGTGCCTGCAAAAAAATCAAATGTTTTAACAGGTAATTTCGGTTATTGGGTATCCGAGGTGCGACGAGAGTAACGGATAAGGTCTACATAATGTCCCATAATGTTGGCACTTTGGGGCTCATATTGTACAGGGACAAAGCCAAGCTTCTTGGCGAGATGAAGAGACGCTTCGTTATCGGGATGTATGCGTGCATCAATTCTTGTTATTCCATAGTAACGCTGCAGCACATCTATACCCATACAGCATGCATCGTAGGCAATGCCATGATTCTGGTAGAGGGCATCAACCTTATATCCTATTTCGGCATAGGTCTCGGTGCTGCTGTGCATAAAATTAAAATTGACGGAGCCAATTATACGGTTGACATTACTTTTCTTGTAAATATAATATCTTATAAATGTTCCATATAAATAAGCCTTATATTCCCTTCTAAGCATTGCTTCATGGTAATCTATAGTATAGAAATCATGTGGGCGGGTAGGTTCAAATTGTTCAAAGCTCATACGATTACGGAGGTACAAATCAAGAACATTTTTGGCACTTAGCTCATTTTCAACTCTAAGTATTAAGTTATCAGATGTAAGTGTAAGTGGTCCCATAGCGTACTCCTAAATCACACAAAATAGTAAACAAGTATTTATATATCAGAATACTCATATTTTAATAATACGTCAAGGTAATAAAATTTTGAAATATAGATTGTTTGTTTTATTAAAAAATATTATAATAAATAAAAAAAGGTAATAAAGTATATATGGAAAAAAGAGATATTATAGATAAGATAACTAAAGATGATGAAAAATATATGAGGCAGGCAATTAAGCAGGCGATAAAGGCACGTGACAATCAGGATGTGCCTATCGGCTGTGTAATTGTATATGATGGAAAGATAATTGCCAGAGGCTATAATCGTAGAAATGCAGACAAGACTACGCTTGCACATGCAGAGATACTTGCTATCAGAAAGGCATCAAAATATATAGGAGACTGGAGACTTGAGGACTGCACCATGTATGTAACTCTTGAACCTTGCCAGATGTGTGCCGGAGCTATAGTTCAGGCAAGAATCCCAAGAGTGGTAATTGGTTGTATGAATCCCAAGGCGGGATGTGCAGGCTCTATTATCAACCTGCTTGATATGAAGGAATTCAATCATCAGGTAGAGGTAAAAAGAGGTGTGCTTGGTGATGAATGTTCAGCTATGCTCAAGGATTTTTTTGCGTGGCTTAGGGAGAGCAGGAAGGCTGGGAAAAAGCAGGAAGAGTAAAAATATGTAAGAGCCAGCAATGAGGAATTTACCAATATTTCTGCACCAATTCTTTTGCATAGTCATGTTAAGTCGCAAATTAAACTGTCTTACTGAACATTTTTCCGAATATAAATCTTACAATAGGACCTGCATAAAAAATTTGCAGACAAAGTGCCATTGGAAAGTTAAATACGGTTGTCTGTAACCATACAGCAACAAATTGAGTGCCAGCGTGTTTAAATAATATGGTTGCTGCCAAGCTCATGAGAGGACACATAAAGGCTACAGATATGAATGATATTGCAAGTATCAGATAGAAAGGATTTTCTTTTTCGGGATTGATTATTTTGTGAGCTTTTTTCATAGCAATTTTTCCGACAATAAAAAAGTCAAGTATAAAAGCGACAGGTCCCATGATAATTAATTCGTGAAAGGCTGACAAAAATACTTTATTGGTCAGTCCTCCGACATTAAGAGATATGTTGTAGCATATCATACAGTAGACCATGACGATTACCATCATAATAGTGAAAATAACTTCCTGAAACTTATTTTTAGGCATAAAAAAACCTCCCTTTAAAATGAATGATTTAAACTGTGTTGTTCGTTATCATCCCATGGGAGTGTGCGTTTCCAATATTGACCATATGTTTACGAATGAGGATTATATCAGAATATGCGGAATATAGTCAAGTCATTTTTATGCTTTTTTCTTGACTTCAAGTCTTATTTCTTATATACTAAAATAACCGTGCAGCCGGGGAGTTAGCGGTGCCCTGTACCTGCAATCCGCTATAGCAGGGGTGATGGTTGGTCTCGGGTTGTCTTTTTGTGAGGCTGCCCTTGGTAAGTGGCGTTGATGTCTGGGTCTTGCGCGACAGGAATCTATGAACCGTGTCAGGTCGGGAACGAAGCAGCACTAAGTAGAACCTCTTGTGCGCCGTAAGGTCGCCTGGGCTGAGTTAACTGCTAAGGTAACGCTTATGAGAGCATCACAAAACCAGCCGCACGGTTTTTTTATTGTTTTTTATGTTATAAAGCTCATTTTTAAGGAGTTTTTACAAAAAAACGCACAAAAATAAAAAAAACATATAGTAATTTTACAAAAATAATGATATCATAGTAACGATATTAAAAAATACGTTGATTAGAGGTCTGGTCTATGAATTATGCAGAAGTAATTGAATATGTCAAGAAGATGACTGCCGAGAATGGAAGACCGTCCAATTATCCGTTTAGAAGTCGTTATGAACATACAATGCGTGTATATAGATGGGCAATTAAGCTTCAGTCTAAATTAGGTGGAGACTTGGATGTTATCGTTTTAGCAGCATTGTTACATGATATTGGTTGGGATGATAAGAGACCTCATGCAGAGGTTGGAGCTGAGCTGGCTGTAGAGTATATGGACAGTATAGGTGTAGATCCTGATATAATAAGACGTGTCGGTGAGATTATCATGATTCATGAGGATAAGGACACTGATGCCGAACTATCACTTGAATGTAAGATTGTTATGGATGCAGATTTGTTAGATGAAGTTGGAGCTATCGGTATTTTATGGGATGCCATGGCAACTGCTTGTGAAGATGATGCCAGTTATAAGAGAGCATATTACAGGATTAAGAATTATTACAGAATTAATAAGCCGAAGATAAGAAGATGCAAGACAGATGCAGCCAGAGCAGAGTATACTAAGCGTATGCAGATGATTGAGAATTATATATATCAGTTAGAAAAAGAATTATTCTAAATAAGACGAGCTGTCATACTAGGAACTTTTAGTTTCTCCATATGACAGCTCGTTTTATATATTATTTATTTCCACATACCTCGTCTATAAGGTCAACTATAATTTCTGTGGCATTTACAGAGTTGGCATTTTTCATTGTTGCGATGTATTTATCGCGGTTTTCGTACATATCATTTACTGCCTCAAGGAAGGATTCATTAGTAAGTGTCTCCTCAGACAACATCTTGGCATAACCGCTCTTTTCAAATGAAGTTGCATTAAGCACCTGGTCGCCACGACTTGCTGATAGTGGAAGTGGAATAAGGATGCTAGGCTTGTGAAGTGCAAGCAGCTCACATATAGCATTTGCGCCTGCTCTGGAAATTACTATGTCAGCCATAGCAAGCAAATCCTTCATCTCATCCTTAATGTACTCAAATTGAACATAATTAGGAACATTGTCATAATCATGGTTGGTTTTGCCCTTGCCGCACAAATGAACGACATTAAACTTGGCAGTCAGCTCATTAAGGCATGACCATATTATTTCATTTACATGAAGTGCACCGCTGCTTCCACCCATTACAAGCAGGGTAGGCCTTACCTCAGTAAAACCACAGAATTTCATTGCCTGTGCAGAGTTTCCTTCATATAGCTCCTGTCGTATAGGAGTTCCGGTTACCACAGCCTTATCCTTAGGAAGATTAGCTGCGGCTTCAGGGAAATTACAGCATATCTTAGTTGCCTTAGGAAGGCATATCTTGTTGGCAAGTCCCGGAGACATATCAGATTCATGTATTACACATGGAATCTTTCTTGAGCTTGCTGCAAGTACAACAGGAACTGATACAAAACCACCCTTTGAGAAAACTACATCAGGGTTAATCTCCTTCATCAGTTTTTTAGCTTCAGAGAAGCCTTTGATAACACGAAATGGATCAGAGAAGTTTCTTAAGCTAAAGTATCTTCTCAGCTTGCCTGTTGCAATTCCGTGATAGGTAATTCCCATATCCTCAATAAGCTTTTTCTCGATTCCGTCGTAGGAACCTATATAATGTATATTATAGCCTCTGTCGAGCAGATTAGGTATAAGAGCCATGTTAGGTGTAACGTGTCCGGCAGTACCGCCGCCGGTAAGAACTATTCGTTTCATATATCCTCCATAGGTTCATGTAAATGAACTTTAATTTATATGCTTTGCTTTAATGCCTGAGCTAACTGGTCAGGGCAGGATGTATTCTTGAAGCCGCAGGTTGTTCCCTCAAGCTTCTCAATTACCTCAGCAGGTGTCATACCATCTACTAATTTGGATATACCTTTAAGGTTACCGTTACAGCCTCCTGTGAACTTAACGTTTCTGACCTTTCCGTCAATTATGTCGTATTCTATTACCTGTGAACAGGTACCTTTTGTCTTATAAGTCATAGTATCGCCTCTTTCTATATTATATGCATTTTCTAAAGACATATTATAAAGGTTGTTAATGTAACATTAAGGGAAGTATAACATAAAATATTAAGGTGTTAAAGGTGTTTTTTGTCGCCTTTTCGGATAAAAGTACGATGCAAAAAGCTTGCTTTCTCAACTTCGCCTTTTCTATAATTGCCCCA
Source organism: uncultured Lachnospiraceae bacterium (assembly GCA_934309145.1). Taxonomy (GTDB): domain Bacteria; phylum Bacillota; class Clostridia; order Lachnospirales; family Lachnospiraceae; genus Coprococcus_C. Next base: position 28,401 of record CAKRCW010000010.1, read on the forward strand.
TCAAGACAGATACACTGTCATGTCAGGTGTCTGTAATGAAAAAATTTGGAAAGAGGGAAATCATATGTTGGAGAGAGTTTTGGACATGGGAACCGGTATCTATATTCTATGGGGAATAGGAGTGTTTGGTTTACTTCTTAAGATGATTGCCAGTACATATTTGAGAGGAATGATTAAAGCATCAGAGAACATGTCTACTACAAAGAGGACAAGCCTTCGGATTATGCGTCAGAAATATGAAAATGGAAGAAACCTCGGAATCAACAACGGAAGCGGAGCTGCATTTGCGGAAAAAAATATACGCGGGCTCAGGCTGATAGCCATGCCGCTTGAGTTTTGGCGACGGTCAGGGCAATTTCTTACATGTGTCACCTGTATAGTTATGGCTGGTGGATTTCTGTATTATGATGTTACATGGAGGGGAAGCCCAGAGATGGTGACTTTTATTGCAAATGGTATTATTGTATGTGCATTTTTGCTTGCACTTGAGAATATATTTTTAATAAATAATAAAGTGGAAATGTTGAAAGCAAATGTCAGGGATTATCTGGAAAATCTTACTCCCGCCAGAGCAGAAAAAAACAGGCTGGCTGTTGGTGTGAAGAAAAAAATGCCTGATAAGGCGGTGGTCACTCAGGCGGATAAGCTGACAGATAAGATGGCTCAAATGGAGACTGCTGTTGCTGCACCTTCCGTATATGACGAGAGAGCCTCTGATGCCCTGAATAACTTTCTACAGGAATATTTCTCTTGAAGAATAGGAAAATAAGAAATATAGCCGTTATGGCTCTAGTGGTTATTGTATTGTTTTTAATGTTAAAAGGGGGATTTTTATCGGGGATAGGGGAAAAGCTTGCATTTATAAGCTATGACGATGAGGAACTACATACTGATACCGATGGCAGTGAGGAGGAGAGCGCATCCTGTGGTGATGCGAGATATCTGACACTCCCTATTGATGAAAAGGTTCGTGACAAGGAAACATACTATGACTATCCGAATGACATGCTTGCGTGGTGGTTTAAACGCGATGACAATCATGGACCGAGCGGATGTGATGATACCTTAGATATTTCAGAATATGGCGCCTATTATCTGGATAAAAATGCGGAAGCGGTATATGAGGAGACAGGGGAAAAGGTAATATATCTTACATTTGATTGTGGTTATGAAAATGGATATACAAATCAGATTTTAGATGTCTTAGAAACGCAGGATGTGCCGGCATGTTTTTTTGTGACTAAGACATTTATAAGGGATAATCCTGAGATTGTGAAACGTATGAAGGAGGAGGGACATCAGGTAGGTAATCATACAATAACCCATCCGTCCATGCCGAGCAAGTCATATGAGGAAATTATTCAGGAGGTTACGGGGTGTGCTGATTATATGAAGGAGGTCACCGGATATGATATGGATCCGTACCTGCGCCCACCGAGGGGAGAATACAGTGCACGTACCCTGATGCTTACCCATGACTTAGGTTACAAAACTATATTTTGGAGCATGGCATATCTGGATTATGATGTAAATAACCAGCCGGGTGTTGATTTTGTTGTCAATCATTTTAATAAATATCACCATAACGGTGCAATTATATTGATGCATAATGTGTCTGCGTCTAATGCCGGTGCCTTAGATACGGTTATCACCAATCTGAAGGCGGAGGGATACCGGTTTGCGAGTTTGAATGAACTCTGGTAGTAAATAGTTTAAAAATATATATAGAATAGATAGAAAATCTTGGCATCGCAACCTGTCTGATGGTTGCGGTGCTATTTTATTTGTGATACAATCAATCCAAATGCAGGCTTGCAGGAGACGGAGTGCGTATTGCCGTGTGCCTGGTGAAAGCTGAGTAGTAATAAAAGGAGATAAGGAACATGGCACAGACAATTAAGTTTGATTTTAGTAACACCGAGTTCATGGCATCAAAGGATGATATAGCTGCAATCGAAGATAAGGTTGTCGCTGCAAAAAAGACATTGCTTGACAAGACAGGCGAAGGAAACGATTTCCTTGGATGGATAGACCTTCCTGTTGACTATGACAAGGAGGAGTTTGCAAGAATTAAGAAGGCAGCAGCTAAGATTCAGTCAGATTCAGATGTACTCGTTGTAATTGGTATCGGTGGTTCATACCTTGGTGCGAGAGCTGCTATCGAGGCACTCAGACACAGCTTCTACAATTCAGTAGATAAGTCAGTTCGTAAGACACCTGAGATTTACTATGCAGGAAGCAACATCAGCAGTACATATATGGCACATTTGCTTCAGGTAATCGGTGACAGAGATTTCTCTATCAATATCATTTCTAAGTCAGGTACAACAACTGAGCCTGGTATTGCAACAAGAATCTTCAAGAAGAAGTTAATTGAGAAATATGGCAAGGCTGAGGCAGCTAAGAGAATATATGCCACAACAGATAAGGCAAAGGGAGCTCTTAAGACACTCGCTACAGAGGAAGGCTATGAGACATTCGTAGTACCTGATGATGTAGGAGGACGTTTTTCAGTTCTTACAGCAGTAGGTCTTTTGCCTATAGCAGTAAGTGGTGCAGATATAGACAAGCTTATGGAAGGTGCAGCATCAGCAAGAAAGGATTGTATTGCAGAGGATTTCGCAGCATCAGATGCTATGAAGTATGCAGCAGTTCGAAATGTACTTTACAATAAGGGTAAGTCAATAGAGATACTTGCTAACTTTGAGCCAGCTCTTCACTATGTATCAGAGTGGTGGAAGCAGCTTTACGGAGAGAGCGAGGGTAAGGATGGAAAGGGATTATTCCCAACAGCAACAGACTTCACAACAGACCTTCACTCACTTGGCCAGTTTATTCAGCAGGGAACACAGAATCATTTTGAGACAGTTGTAAATGTACTTAATCCAACATGTGAGATAGTTATGGAGGCTGAGGACACAGACCTTGACGGACTTAACTACCTTGCAGGCAAGACAGTTGATTTCGCTAATAAGAGTGCTATGAATGGAACAATTCTTGCACATGTTGATGGTGGAATTCCTATCATCCGTATTGATATGGATAGAATAGACGAGTTTTCGCTCGGAGAGTTATTCTATACATTTGAGTTTGCTTGTGGTATAAGCGGATATGTACTTGGCGTTAATCCATTTAACCAGCCAGGTGTTGAGAGCTACAAGAAGAACATGTTTGCTTTACTTGGTAAGCCTGGTAATGAGGAGCTCGGTAAGGAATTGTTGGCCAGACTTAACAAATAATTAAAAAATTATTTGAAATTTACTGTATATATTGTTTTATAATGGACATAATTTAAGTGTAGCGGTTATCTATATTTGATGACCATAACTCATTTCTTATCATAGGTTGTTTAATACAGCTTATGAACGGATTATTTAGGAGGAAGATTATGTCAACAAACAATAATCAGTCAAACAACCAGAGTAATAACCAGAAGAACAATCAGTCAAATAACCAGAGTAACAATCAGAAAAACAACCAGAGTAATAGCCAGAAGAATAATCAGAGCAACAATCAGAAGAATAACCAGAGTAACAGCTACGATTGTTACTAGACACCCCCTTGAGAAGTCAGGTACGGAATAACCAGTATCTGGAGGCTGCCACATTTTGTGTGGCAGCTTTTTTTATTGCATAAATACTACTTATGTGTTAATCTGATAGATGAAGGGGTTGAAATGATTACTAACAGGAGTGTATAACTATGAGTGTGGGTGAGCTTAAGCTCAATATTCGTCATGCACAGGAGAATATTGAAAATAAGAGTTATCAAATTAAAATGTGGAATGAACGTATCGAAAGATACAATCAGAAATTGAAAGAACTTGCATATAAACAGGAAACAGTTAAGAATTTCTATATATCTAAGAGAAACAAAATAAATGATGCAGTGCCATTTGCAAAGGGGAGAGCTATAGAGTCAGCCATATTGATTTATGATGATTTGTATGATTACTCTAAGCAAAATCAGCTTGTACAGGAGCTTGAGGGAATGATTTATTTTGTACGGGAAAATATCAAGCATATTGAAGATAAAATATATGAAGCACAAAGAGATGTTGGGCTTTTAGAACGAAATATTAAAAATTGGAAAAAAGATATAAAAAAATTGGATAAGGGGGAGGGACATTAGATAATGGCGAATGATTTAATAATTCATGATGAAGAGTATGATGAATACAAAGAAAAACTTAATTCAATAGCAGAGGATATTGAAGAGAAATTTGTTTATTTGACAGAGCAATTAAGGATGGTATGCACCTACGGTATAATAGAAGGGAATGTGCATGATAATCTAAGTTTATTTGTTGATGCCTTAGATGGTATGAAGGGACAGTTAGCATTTTTCACAGATCAAATGGGAGTAGATTCTATGGAATATATAGCGGAGGTTGAGGAATTGGATTGTGCTATTTATGAGGGAGGAAGAGAGTGAGTAATTCAACAACAAATGTAAGTTATCAGGTAATTGATGAGTGTATTAATAATTTAAATCAGAGGGTTAATGACTATTCGATACAAGTCGAACTAGGTAGATTAAGTCAGTTATTTTGTAATAGCAATGGTTCTACGCTAGAGGAGATAAAAGAAACTGTAAAGGATTTGCAGGAGGCACATCAATTTGTTGTTGATATGATGATTGAGTCACAAAAAATGTTGATGACAGCCAAAAGTTTATTTCAAAATTTGGATAATGATATGAGTCTTAATATAGGGGGGAATGGGGAAGCGTGATACGAGATTTTTCAATATATGCAGAAGATACCATATTAGGATATGTGGATTTTAAAGAAACAGAAGGAAACGGTATGTATAGTGTCACATTTAGTGAGGCTGAATTGGCTGAGTATGAAAAGTACAGAGATGATATTCAATATCATATGAATAACATAGAATTACATCATCAATACCTTATACAGATGGATGGTTATACACGAGAAACTATTGAGCAGATATTTGCAGATGTTAGGCAGTTTGATCAAGATTACGCGAAAGTAATATATGACGATAAATGTACGACGTATAATCCTTATAAAACAACTATGAAGTCATTGCTTGACAGTATAAAGGTATCGCATGTTGGACAAGGTGTATCAGATGTTGATGGTAGTATATTTTGCGATACAGCTACATTTTCTACACAGATTACTAATGCCGGTGGGGGATTGCTTGAAGAAGTCTATCGGCAATTGCAGGATGACGATGCATTTATAGAATTGATGAAGAGGGATATAAATGAGGTTAAGCCATGGGAGCTAGTAGCGTTATCTATGCGATTTGATGACTGCATCTATGTAGATTCAAATGGTAAATATCAAGTGGATAATGATATGTTGTCACAATTAATTGATATGTGTTATGAAAGAACAGAATTTAGAGAATATGTTAGCCAACCAGATGTAACAATAGATGGATATGCAACATACGAAATGTATCCGATTATGTCTTTGCTGGCTGAATATAAGAATAATTATACAGATTATAATGTGAGTATATATACAGATAGGGATGACAAGAGAGAAAAGAAAATTGATAAGATTATAGCACAGTGTTATGTAACTGATGTTATTTATGCAGTGAGTACGTATTATTCAAGTATTAAGTTAGATACTGTATATGACAAAGACTACACTAAGCTTCATATAGGGATTGACAATAGTAGTCAGGAGAAGATGGTTATATATGTTGATAATATGTATGAAGAAAAAAGAAATGATATAACGATATATGGATTTTCAGAGGATTTGTCAGCTAATGGTGATAAAGCAAAAAAAGAGGCTGATGCAAGTGAAGTAGTTGATTCTGCTGAGGAGGTTTTAGTTAGGTTTACGTCTGAATTTTTTTCTAAGAGTACAGGTAAATATGTTGGAATCTTAGCGGAGCAGACACCAGTTATAGGGGACATATATAAGGTGTATAATTATATAAAATCAGCTAAGTCAGTTATTAATGCTTATACTGATGCGGAGGAAAATAATGCTGAAGTAAAAACAATAGTAAAAAATGATGAACTGCTTATGGCTGCAAAGGCATTGAATTGTTATGGTTCAGTTATACAGTATGAAAAGATGGTTACTGTGAGCCATTTATCAGGAAATGAGACATCAAATATTATTGATTTAGCATTATACAATGAATATAGCGAAGAACCTGAAATAACGCAGGAGCAATTGGATAGTGAGTTTGTTGCTTTAATGTCGGGCGAGTGTACATATAGTGAATGCGTGTCTATAGATGCTATACAAACATTTAATCGTGCAAGTGGACATGGTGGGGAAGAACATCCATTATATATTTATGACGATTATATTGATTGTTATTTAAAGGAAGAATATATGTATGAACATAAATATCAGGCAACCGATTTGCAATTACAAGAAGCTGCTCAATATGCAGCAGAAAGATGGCACGAGGATGAGAATGAAATATATGAAAATAGGAAGTAAGAAACTAATAATATCGGTGTCTATTATTATGGTATTGTTATTGTCTGTAAAGTTAATAAGCATGTATGTTAATAAGATAGAGCATGAAAAATATATACTTAGTTTAGACAATGGGATGTATACAAGGGCATTACATATAAATGGGGAGTTTGAATATGAGAGGGACAAAGTAATTATCAAGACCATGGAGATAGATAGAGGAGAGCTTATAATAGATGTAGCGTTATATAACGAATATAATGAAGATAAGCTTACGGTAGACGGACTTATAGAAGATTATTATGAGTTTTGTGCAACAGGGAAAGAACAGGAGAAAATTGATAAATTCCATGATTTTAATCGTGCAAGTGGGCATGGTGGTGAGGAACATCCATTATATGTATATATAGACTATCTAAACGAATATCTAAATGAGAAATACAATATAGAACATAGATATCAGGCAACCGAATCACAATTAGAGGAAGCCGCCCAATATGCAGCAGAAAGATGGCACGAGGACGAGGTTGAAATGTATGAAAAAAGAAAACAAGAACAGAAATACTAAGTTAATAATAGCCATAATTGTTGTTCTATTACTGTTATTATCAGTAAAGTTAATAAGTATGTATGTTAATAAGATAGAACATGAGAAATATATACTGAGTTTAGACAATGGGATGTATACAAGGGCATTACATATAAATGGGGAGTTTGAATATGAGAGGGACAAAGTAATTATCAAGACCATGGAGATAGATAGAGGAGAGCTTATAATAGATGTAGCGTTATATAACGAATATAATGAAGATAAGCTTACGGTAGACGGACTTATAGAAGATTATTATGAGTTCTGTGCAACGGGAAAAGAGCAGGAAAAAATTGATAAATTCCATGATTTTAATCGCGCAAGTGGACATGGTGGTGAGGAACATCCATTAATCAGATATTCTCTCTATATATCAGAGTATTTAGAAGAAAAATATGGCATAAAATATTTTGATGAGGCAACCGAATCACAAATACAGGAAGCCGCCCAATATGCAGCAGAAAGATGGCACGAGGATGAGAACGAAATATATGAAAATAGAAAGTAAGAAAAGAAAGAAACTAATAATATTGGTGTCTATTATTATAGTATTGCTATTATCAGTAAAGTTAATAAGCCTGTATGTTAATAAAATAGAACATGAGAAATATATACTGAGTTTAGACAATGGGATGTATACAAGGGCATTACATATAAATGGGGAGTTTGAATATGAGAGGGACAAGGTAATTATTAAGACCATGGAGGTAGATAGAGGAGAGCTTATAATAGATGTAGCGTTATATAACGAATATAATGAAGAAAAGCTTACAGTAGACGGACTTATAGACGATTATTATGAGTTCTGTGCAACAGGGAAAGAACAGGAGAAAATTGATAAATTCCATGATTTTAATCGCGCGAGTGGGCATGGCGGTGAGGAACATCCAATATCAAGATATGAAGAGTATATTATGCATTTTTTAAATGAAAAATATGATATAAAATTTTCGGATCAGGCCTCCAGTGAGCAGCTACAGGAAGCCGCCCAATATGCAGCAGAAAGATGGCACGAGGACGAGAATGAAATATATGAAAATAGGAAGTAAAATAAAAAAGTAAATTTAAAAATATAAGTTGTATTACAGTGGCTTGTATACGCAAAGGAGTTATAAAAATTTTATGCATATACAAGCCATTTTTAGTTTTAGATAATGTGGCAGCTGTGGCAGCCTTTTTTACTGCACATCTATCCCCTCTTCTGAATACTTTATAAGTAAGAGGAAGGAGGCGGAACGCGATGAGATTTCATAATATTAATATAAGAAATATCTTAAACGAGGCCCTTAACTATGGAGGAATAATAGTTGACGTAAGAGATCAGGAAGATTTTGCAAAGAGCCATATTCCGATGGCTGTTAATCTGCCTCTGGATGATATACGACAGGGCAATATAACGTTGCCTAAGGGAAAGATTATAATTGTATACTGTGAAAATGGCGGGGGCAGTGCCTTGGCTGCTAGAATTCTGTCGGAGAAGGGCTATAAGGTTATTAATACAGTCGGCGGTTTGAGAGAGTATAGAGGCGCGCTGACCAGAAAAAGGAATGATTAAAAACCTGTAATTGGTTGACATCTATCTTTTGGCAAATTACAATATGATAAGATAGGTCATAGAATGAGGATAAGCGAATGGAAAACAAAATTGAATTGATTGCACCATGCCATTTTGGATTAGAATCGGTGCTTAAAAGAGAGATATTAGATTTAGGATATGAAATAGTTTCTGTGGAGGATGGAAGAGTCACATTTGCGGGTGATGTAGAAGCCATCTGCCGTGCGAATATATTCATAAGGACTGCTGAGCGAATCTTGCTCAAGATGGGCAGCTTTCCAGCTAAAGACTTTGATGAACTGTTTGAGGGGACAAAGGCAATCCCTTGGGAGGAGGTACTTCCAAGGGATGCAAAGTTCTGGGTTACAAAGGCTACAACTAACAAGAGTGCACTGTTTTCGGGAAGTGCAATTCAGTCGATAGTGAAAAAGGCTATAGTTGAACGAATGAAGCAGACATACAGAGTAAGCTATTTTGATGAGGATGGGGACGAGTACCCTATCAGAGTTTTTATATTTAAGGATATGGTGTCAATCGGTCTTGATACATCGGGAACATCATTACATAAGAGAGGCTACAGACAGTTGGTTGGCAAGGCTCCGATATCAGAGACTCTTGCATCAGCACTTCTCATGCTTACACCTTGGAATAAGGACAGAGTGTTGGTCGATCCATTTTGTGGAAGCGGAACATTTCCGATTGAGGCAGCTATGATGGGAGCCAATATAGCACCGGGCATGAATCGTGAGTTTACGGCTGACTGCTGGGACAAGGTTGTGCCTAAGAAACTGTGGTATCGTGCGTATGACGAGGCACATGATATGATAAGACATGATGTGGAGATGAATATTCAGGGCTATGACCTTGATTCGGATATAGTTAAGTGTGCTATGGCAAATGCTAAAGAGGCGGGTGTTGATAAATACATCCATTTTCAGGCAAGGGATGTGAAGGATTTAAGGAATCCTAAGCACTATGGTTTTGTCATAACCAATCCGCCATATGGCGAGCGACTTGAGGAAAAGGAGGCTCTTCCGGAGCTGTATAGAACAATAGGCGAGAGCTACAGAGGGCTTGGCGACTGGTCCATGTATCTCATAACATCATATGAGGATGCTGAGAAATACATTGGCAGAAAGGCGGACAAGAACAGAAAGATATATAATGGTATGATTAAGTCTTATTTCTATCAGTTTATGGGACCTAAGCCACCTAGAAAAAGGGAAGAAACGGTATGAAAAAGATATGTGCGATAGCCGCTACGGTTATAGCTTTAGTTGTAATTGCATATTTGGTTAATCGCACACCGCTTATCACCTTGGATGAGTCGGAGGACTATGAGCAATGTGCAGAGGTTTTCGCAAGCAACCTTGTTGCCAAGATGAACGATACAGATGTTATAATAACGGTTGCGGGAACGCAGGTTGATGAATTTGGGTATAAGTTTTATGTCAGTGATGAGATGAAGCTTATGGTTGAGGGTGATTTTCTGAGAAGCCTTCTTAACTGCTCTGTGTTGCAGTACCCTGATGGCGAGGTGCTTGTCATGAAGGGCGATAATAAGATTGAGATGAAGCTTGATTCCGATACGGCAACTATAAATGATAAAGAAACCATAAATCTCGGCTCGAAGGTTATAACAGATAAAGATTCTGACAGACTGCTTATTCCTTTTGATGAGATAGCAGAGTATCTATATTATAATGTTGATTATGATTTGGTTAAGAACTGGATAGATTTGGCGCGTGATGACGAGGAAAAGCTTTTGCCGGATGCCTATGATATGAGAGATTACGGACGAGTTACACCTGTAAGAGATCAGGGAAGATATGGAACGTGCTGGGCATTTGCCTCGCTCGGTGCATTTGAGAGTACTCTCATGCCTGAGGATGAGGAGGTATTCTCGACTGACCATATGACACTCTGCAACAGCTATAACCTCGGCATGAATCGTGGTGGAGAGCATACGATGAGTATTGCATATCTGGCTGCATGGCAGGGACCGGTGTATGAGGAGGACGATCCTTACGGGGATGGAAAGACTAATCCTGACCTGACTGCGGTCAAGCACTTGGAGGAAGCTCTTGTCATAAATGACCGCGATTTTGACACGTTAAAGAGTGCCATTTTCCGCTATGGTGCACTTGAGACCTCTCTTTACTCGCAAATGGATTATGCGGACAGCATTTCGGCATATTATTCTGAGGATAATGCCTCATATTACTATGACGGTGAGGAGGTTCCAAATCATGATGTCGTAGTTGTAGGCTGGGATGATAATTATCCTAAGGAGAAATTCACCAAGATGCCGGAGGGCGATGGAGCATTTATATGTAAAAATAGCTGGGGCGAAGAATTTGGTGATGACGGTTATTTTTATGTTTCCTATTATGATACAAATATATGTAACAAATCAGTTGTCTACACACGAATAGGTGAGGCGGATAATTATGATAAGATATACCAGTCAGATTTGCTTGGCTGGGTTGGACTTATGGGCTTTGGCAAGGAGGAGGCTTACTTTGCAAATGTCTATAAGGCAGGTGAAAATGAGGAGATTGCGGCTGTATCATTTTATGCGACAGACGTCAACACAGAGTTTGAGGTTTATTTAGTAAAGAATTTTGAAAATACAGATTCCTTAAAGGACAGAGAATTTATCGTGTCAGGAAGTATGAAACATGCTGGATATTACACGGTGGAATTTCCTGAGGCAGTCAGACTTGACGATAACAGCAAATACGCAGTTGTTGTTAAAATAAAAACACCCGGTGCAGTTCATCCAATAGCTATAGAGTATGATGTTGATGAGCGAACGGAGAATTTTGATATATCGGATGGTGAGGGATATATCAGCTTATATGGAGAATTATGGCACAGTGCAGAGGCAACGCAGAACTGTAACGTGTGTCTTAAAGCATTTACGAGATATGCTGACACCTCGAAGGAGGATGTTCAGCCAGAGGTTAATACGGAGGAGCAGTAATGAAGAAGATAATATTTGCGACAGGAAATGAGAATAAGATGAAGGAAATTCGCATGATTCTTGCGGATTGTGGTTATGAGATTGTCTCTATGAAGGAGGCAGGCATAGATATTGATATCGTTGAGGATGGAACTACATTTGAGGAAAATGCAATTATAAAGGCAACTGCAATAAGTAAGCTTGCGGAGGCTTCAGGTTGTGTTGTCCTCGCAGATGACAGCGGACTTGAGGTTGATTATCTGAACAAGGAGCCGGGTATATACTCAGCAAGATACGAGGGCGTTGACACACCATATTCTATTAAAAATCAGAAGATTATCGACAGATTAGCAGGTGTGCCGGACGAGAAGAGAACAGCTAGATTTGTATGCGCGATAGCTGCCGCATTTCCGGATGGACGTGTTGTTACAAGGAGAGGTACTATAGAGGGCAGGATTGGCTATGAGCCTGCCGGAGAGAATGGATTTGGCTATGATCCTATATTCTATGTGCCTGAATTTGGCAAAACTACAGCGGAGCTTTCACCTGACGAGAAGAATAAGGTTAGTCACAGAGGCCGTGCTTTAGAGATGATAAAAGAGGTATTATAGTGTATGTGGAGAATTTTGGTAGTAAGTGACTCTCATGGAAATAACACATATTTAAGGGAGGCTGTGAAAAAGGCCGGTGATATAAATATGATGATTCATCTTGGAGATGTATGCATTGAATACAACGAGATAGTTGGTATAGCCGGAGTGCCGACTTATGTGGTGCGCGGTAACTGTGATTATGATAATACATTGATGGACAGAAATGTTATAGCGGTTGGCTGTCATAAGATTTATGCAACTCATGGACACAGGCAGCAGGTACAGTTCGGGGTTTCACTCCTCAAAGAGGTTGCTGCACAAAATGGTTGTGACATTGCGATGTATGGACATACTCATGTTCCTTATCTTGAATTGTCGGACGAGGGCGTGGACAGTAAACATATGATGGTTTTGAATCCGGGAAGTATTTCCAAGCCAAGACAGGTAGGATATAAGAAAACATATGCGATTGTGGAGATTGCGGATGATGGTGCTGTGAGCTGCACTATAGAAAGTGTATAATTATGTAGATATTGTGATAGATACAGCATTGAAGTTTGTGCTGTATCGTGAAAGGATGGACGAGTGAAAAAGGGCGATATATACGAGGCGGTTATTGAAAAATATGATTTTCCAAATAAGGGAAGTCTTACTATGGACGGGAGAAAGGTTGTCATTAAGGGCGCACTTCCCGGTCAAAGGGTTAAATTCATGGTTACAAAGAAAAAGAGCGGTATGGCAGAGGGCAGAGTTCTTGAGGTTCTTGAGAGAGCCCCTATTGAGGATGCCAGTGTCACCTGCTCTTATTTTGGTGAATGCGGCGGATGTGCATACCGTACAATGACTTATGAAAATCAGCTTAAATTAAAGGAGGATATGGTTAAGAAGCTGCTTGACAATGTCCTTTTGGCAGATGGCTCTGCTTCTAAGGATTATAAATGGGAGGGGATTCTGCCATCACCTGTAGTTGCAGGATATAGAAATAAGATGGAGTTCACATTTGGAGATGCTTACAAGGATGGTCCACTTGCACTTGGGCTTCACAAAAAGGGAAGCTTCCACGACATATTAAATGTCGCTGGCTGTGAGATTATAGGTGATGATTGGAGTAAAATACTTATATTTACAGAGAAATTCTTCGCAGTTAAAGAAGTGCCTTATTATCACAGAATGAAGCATGAGGGAATTTTAAGAAATCTGGTTGTCCGCCAGTCAAAGGCGACAGGGGAATTTCTTATCAATCTTGTCACCACCACACAATGGGACAAGTATGGATTTGATAATTCTGTGCTTGATGAATATGTTTCAGGACTGCTTAATATAGCCAGCGATGAGGATTTTGAAGGCACTATAGCAGGTATTTTATATACCGAAAATGATACCCTTGGTGACGTTGTAAAGAGTGACAGAATGTTATGTCTGTACGGAAAAGATTTCATTATGGAAGAGGTTATGGGACTTAAGTTTAAGATATCGCCTTTTTCATTTTTCCAGACTAATACAAAGGGTTGTGAGGTTTTGTACAGCAAGGCAAGAGAGTATATTTTATCTGGCGATGTTGACGGCAAGATTGTATTTGATTTGTACAGTGGAACAGGAACAATAGCTCAGATGATGGCTCCTGTTGCCAAGAAGGTTATTGGAATAGAGATTGTTGAGGAGGCAGTTGTTGCGGCACGCGAAAATGCGAAGCTCAATGGACTTGATAATTGTGAGTTTATCGCGGGTGACGTGCTTAAGGCTATTGACCTTGTGCAGGATAAGCCGGATTTAATTGTGTTAGATCCACCTAGAGATGGAATTAACCCTAAGGCATTGGACAAAATATTGGCGTTTGGGGTTGATGAGATGGTTTATATAAGCTGTAAGCCTACATCACTTGCAAGGGATTTGGAGATTATTACTGAGAGAGGTTACAGGGTTGTTTGCGGGGCGTGCGTGGACCAATTTCCGTGGACTAATCATGTAGAGACTGTTTGCTTGCTAAGCCGAAAAGCCGCTAACTAATCGGTTTGCAGGGCAATTTCTGCATAGATGTGACTGTGTTTTAACTTGGTTAAAATGTGTAATTGATATTGATTTTTATAGAGGGGTGCAAAAATTTGCTGAGACTTTTGACGTGCGCCGGGATTGTATCGGCAAAAAATGGTTGTCCGCGAATAGTTGCACCCCTAAATAGAGATAAAATCTAATTAAATGAAATAAACAATTGAATTCTTATGCTGTTGGAGGTGAATATGGTGAATATGAGTTACGAGATAAAACCTGGCTTATCTATCGGACAAATTCAATTAGGAATGGACAGGAACAAGGTAAATGAGCTTATAACAGAGCTTGAAGAATGGAAAGATACTCCGTATGGATATAAAAAAGAAGTTATTTATGATTGTAATGATGATTTTCAGATTATGTATGATGATGATTTAAGAGTATCCTTTATTTTGTGTACATCACCTGAACTGTTGACTTTGCTAGGTAAATGTCTTAATTCAGAACTGTTCTACGAGGATATATTGGAAATGATTAAGGCTCAGGATCCTAGTATTGAAGAGGATGAAGAGGGTTTCATCAGTAATGAATTAGGATTTGGACTTAACTTTGATTATGATGATGACGAGCAAATATTTATTACATGTGTTCAGGTTGCTGTTAAAGATTTCTGGGCAAATGAGCCATGTGAGGAATAAATGTAATTTGTTATCTTTTAGTGCAGTGCTATAAGCCTTAACCTCGTAAGCTACGTTTACTATGTCGTTAGATTGAAATAGTTCTTTGGCTCGATTGTTAAATAATTGCATGATACAATATCCGAAAATACGGAAATGCAAAAGGGATATTGAACTATGAACATATATGAAAGAATCTTTGATAGACTCGAAGAATTACATATGAGCCAGATTGAATTGTCGCGTAGAACGGGTATTGCTACTAGTACCATAAGCGACTGGCGTAAGAAAAAGATAAATCCACAGGCAGATAAGCTAGTTGCTATATGTAAGGCACTTGAGATGTCGCTTGTGGATTTGCTTTGTGAAGAAGAGGAAACAGAGAAATCAGTATCGACAGATTTAGAAACCCAAAGAAGAGTACTAAGATATTTTGAATTGCTGGAAATAATATTGTTATAATTAATGACATAAGGTTTAAGGGGAAACGTTCAGTTGAATGGAGTGATGTCGAAAAGTATCTTAGACAGTATGTTGGAGATTTTTATCAAATAGCTGAAACAGAAGATATTATATATATTGGTACAGATCTTCCAGATGAATACACTGGTTCAAATTATACCAAACATATAAAGTGGACTATTGCAATACCTGAAATGATAGAAATAGCAACATCAAAGTCCTTTGAAGATAATAAGAAAAATAAATATAGCAGACATGCAAAGAATGGATTGTATCAGCTGATATAGAGTATAGAAAGAAGTTTGGTTATGGTGTTTCATTAAGTATGATTCCTTCCACTGTAGATAAAATAATAACTTGTGGGAATTGTTTGTAGGCATATATACGTGAATTAGCATCAGTTTGAAATTAAAGAATATACATTAAATAAATATATGTAATCCATACCTTTTGGCAATAAAATCAAAAATTGCCGAAAGGTATGGATTTTTTTTTGATATATGTTATTATATATAATGGCAATAATTAAAAAAATTGCCGAAAGGTATGGTGGTGCTATGTGGTATCAAAATGTAATTGCGGATTTAAGTAAAGATACTTTATACACGAGAAAGCAAATATACAATGAGTTAAAACAGATTAAACCAACGCTGTCAAAAGATTCTTTCAACTGGGTGATTAATAAACTTGTGAAAGAGGGAGTCTTGTGCCGGGAGCAGAGAGGTATATATGTGCCTTGGAACGATTCTAACTGTTTAAGCAAAAAAAATATTTATGTTCCACAATATAGTAAAAAAAGTAATGAAATTGCAATGGCAATTGAGGATGAGTTTCCACTTGTGGATTTTGTTTGTTTTGAGAGTGTGCAGCTTAATGAGTTTCTTAATCATATGATTGCACAAAACACATTTTTTATTATGGTGGAACGAGATGCATTAGATTCGGTTTTTCGATATTTACAAGAGCAAGATTTTGGAAATATATTGATTAAACCAAGAAATCAGGAATGGGATGCATATTGGACAAGGGATAGTATTGTTCTGCTTAATTTAGTTAGTGAACATCCTCGAAATACCGAGGTGAAGCACGGAATTAGTATTGAACAGTTATTGGTTGATGTTGTTTCAGAAAAAACATTTAGGTTGTTATACAGTAAGAATGAGATATATCGTATTTATGAAACTGCGGATCGACTATATGCAATTGATTATACAAGGTTGTTAAGATATGCCAGAAGAAGAGGAAAGGCAGAAGAAATAGGAAAGTACATTGGAGGAAGATAAATGCTTACGCAAGATAATTTTACAAAAGAAAATATAGACAGATTATGTTTATTAAGTGGCAACGATCCATCTCTGCTTGAGAAGACGGTGTATGCCTTCGGATTACTGGAAGCTATATCAAAGGTAGGGATGCCATTCATCTTCAAGGGTGGTACTTGTTTAATGTTATTACTTGATAAACCACGGAGATTATCAACGGATATTGATATCATTGTGAAACCGGGAACTGATGTTGAGCAGTATATAGCTGAAGCTGGTAAAATATTTCCATTTAAGAGCCAGAGCGAAGATGTGAGAAAGGGAAGAAACAACATAGAAAAAAGACATTATGAATTCACATATGACTCACCGGTTAATGGAAAGCCATTGGTTATATTGCTGGATATACTATTTGAAGAGAATCATTATCGCACATTGCTTGAAAAACCAATACGGAATGAACTCCTGATAACAGATGGAGATGATTTTACAGTAAAAGTTCCAGATGTAAATAGTATTCTTGGAGATAAACTCACAGCATTTGCACCTCATACTACAGGAATCAGATTTGGAATTGATAAGGAACTGGAGATTATAAAGCAGTTGTTTGACTGTTACACACTTACTAGAAATATGACGGATTTTTCAGAGGTGAAGGATGTCTACAAACAGGTAGCTCAGACAGAACTTGGATATCGGGGCATGGATTATAGCATACAAACTGTCCTGCAAGATACGATAAGCAGTTGCTTTTGTATAATTGCAAAAGGCGGAATAGATAAAGAAGAATATGAATATTTTATGGATGGAATACGTCGAATCGGTGGTCATATATATAGCGAGCGGTTTAATGCAGAAAAAGCTGCGTATATAGCGTGTGAGGTTTTGTATTTGTCTTCCTGTATTTATATGGATAAAGAATATATTCCGATAGAGGATGTAGCAACATCCATAGATCAAGAGCTTCAATTTAAGGGTGCGAGATCAATAAATTATTTAAGGAAGGTAAGACCGGAGAGTTATACATATGTAATTGCAGCTGTGGAGATGCTTGGAGATAAAATTGAGGATGTGATTTATTCATTTTTCCCTAAGTAGGATCAAATATATGCGTAAGTTTGCAGCGTGTTGGCTGGACTATGAAATTGTGCAACAGGTTGTTGCACGATTACCATGGAGAACAAATTTAAAATTAATTGACAAGATAGATAGTCAAGAAGGTAGATTGTGGTACGCAACTAAGGCAATTGAGAATGGATGGAGCAGTACAATCTTAGAATTGCAGATAGAATCTTGCCTTATGTAGAGAACGGGGAAAAGCATAAAAAATTTTCCGACAGCATTGCCACCTTTAGAATCTGATATGGCTAATCAGATATTTAAAGATCCATATCTTTTCGACTTTTTAGGGACGAATATTCCTAGAAGAGAGGCAGAAGTAGAACAGCAATTGATTGAGCATATACAAAAGTTTTTGCATTTGTCGGAAGGCAAGTACATTTAGAAGTAGGGGGACAGGATTTTTATTCAGACTTGTTATTTTATCATTTGAAATTGCGTTGCTATGTTGTTATTGAGTTGAAGGCGTGTGATTTTGAACCAGGATTTGTTAGTCAGCTTAATATGTATCAGAATGCTGTAAATGATATTATGCGTCATTCGGATGATAAGCCAACTATAGGATTGTTGCTTGTAAAAGAAAAAATAAGACGGTAAGTGCTTTGCCGTCGATTGAGGAAATTGAAAAAGAATTAGAATAAGTAATGTATAAATTAGTGCTAATAAAATAATAAAAGGTATTGGATTATGGCAAAGATTGAAACATTCAGTGTTTCACGGAGGTTTAAACTGGGAAACATTGTCGGTTAAGATTGTTTTGTGTTAAATACTATTCACTTGAATTTTTCACCCAAAAGTAATATATTAAGACGATAAGATTTGCTGTGCGTTAGGATGTACTCCTAATGATATTATGGAGTTTTGTGATGACAGCATATAAAGAGGGGTTTTGTAATGAACAGCATTATAACGACAATAAAGCAGAGTATTGATTTAAAAAAGCATAATAAATTCCCATACCTTTATGCCACCATTTTGATGGGGGTATTTACGTTTTTATTTTTGGGTATAGAATATTTGTATGTGGATGTACTTTCCAATATTGTTTCGGAGAGCAAAACCGTACTTGTACAAAATTATGCACTTGGTGTAAGTGCTATTGGTTTTTTGTTATATTCACTGTTTCGTTGGTTCTGCAAAGGACGATTGAGAACAGTTTGTTTTATTTTTATCGGTTTGGCGTCAGTTTCTGGAATCACAGTTATCTGTACTAGTGCAGTTTTCATTACAATTTTTGTGGCGGGACTTATGTTGTTCCTGCTTCTCGGATTGCTTGGCGGTGGTGTGTTTTATGTAGCTATGCTTATGATGAAAACTGACAGGTATTTAGCGAGGATTGTGGGAATTTCTTATGCAATGGGTATCCTGCTTCAATTTGTAAATAATAATCTTGTTCGTTTAGAGATTGTAGAAGCTGTTATTTTGGCAGTATTCTTACTGTTACTTGTCGGGATGATGATAAAGAGTGAGCAAATCTATTGCAAACAAGAGGAACAATCAGCCTATGCCCCAGCGGATGATGAACAAAAAGGGTGTTGTTGGAAAATTGAAAAAGGAACAATCGTTGGAATTCTTTTGATTTTGCTTGTAACATTGATGACCTGTATTTTCAGCACTCTTGATAATGCAGTCACACTTGTTCATTCAAGCGGTAGTGTTGATATTGGGCAAATGCCAAGAATTCTGCTTGCATTAAGTGGTCTGGCAGCAGGCTTTATATTTGATATAAAAAATCGCAAATATATGGGGATTATTATGTATTGCGTGATGGTATTGTCTACCCTATGCATTGCTGTGCTGAAATTTGCGGGATCGTTTTTGGTTGGATTGGTTATTTTTTATTTGTCAGCAAGCTTTTTTGCTGTGTTTTTTACCTCTGGATTTATGGAGATTTCACGCTATATGAGAGTTCCTGCACTATGGGCAGGAATGGGACGGGCAGTAAATAATATGATAGCTGCCCTTATTGCCAATTTTGTTTTGAAGCTCCTGTCCTATGACAACAGCCTTGCGGCCATTATCCTTGTGCTGGTTTTGTTTGTGTCGGTCAGTGTAGTGGCAGTTGTGTATACCTTTCAGAAGAAGAACTTTATGGAGCAGATTGTTGTAGATGCTGTGGATGTGATTGATGAAAAGGAAAAATTACGGAATTTTTCAGAAGAGTTTTCATTCACGGAAAGAGAAACCGAGGTTTTTGATTTCCTTATCAATACAGAGGACAGTATTCAGACAATTGCGGATAATCTTTATGTTTCCAGACGGACTTTGGAGCGTTGTATTTCTAAAATTTATGAAAAGACGGGAGTAAAATCCCGTGTAGGATTACTTAACCTTTACAAAAAATGATTATGGGACATTATCTTCTTTTTCAAATCGCATTTCGGAAAAAGAGTGCGTTTTTTCTCTGTTTTTGTATAATGGCGGAGGTACGCCATCCTATTTTTACCAGATTGGCGGACTTCCCTTATATACTTCTTCTTACCCTTAATATATAATTTTATCAGCATTTATGTAGAATAAGTGAAGCACGTCATGAAAAGGAGGTTAAATCATTAACGCTACTCAAATGAAACAGTGTTGGCGAAAGTTTTGCCCGAAGAAGTAATAAAATGATAATAAGATTTAGAAGGGGAGGAACTATTATGAAAACAATAATGAAGAAGTGCAATGGAAAGCTGCTGAGCATTCTGCTTGTGCTTTGTATGGTACTGGCGATGGTACCGGTGACTGCATTTGCGGCAGATAACTATATTGACAGGATTAGTGTCACATATACCCAATCAAGTTATAAAGCTGGGGATGTACCATATGCGTCAGCAACGGTGACAGAAGGAAACTGCTCTGTTGCCTATGAGTATTGGAGGGAGATTGAGCAAAAAGAGGAAGGCGGTGTTTGGACTGGCACAGGACGATACTGGTATTCTGATTCAGCAAAAATGGCATCTCTTTCAGCAGACAAGCGGATTACACAATTTGAAGCAGGACATCACTATTCCTATAATATTGTGATTAAAACGGACAGTGGCTATTTTATCAGCGAAGATTCAACTATAGTTTCCGTGGCTGGTTATGAATGGGGTACGCCTGCCTCAAGTACGAATCTTGAGATAAAAGAGATGAGTACAGAACTGCGTATTTACAGTCCTTACTCAATCGATATTCCTGCTGACAGCACCGATGAGGTTATTAGCGTAGTTGATATTGGCAATATTTGGAAGAATCTTAATTCTTCACAGCCTGTTGCGTTTACAGCGGAAGTAAATTCTAACAATTCTGCCTGCAGCGGGAAAATAGAAATTGTAGAAGAAATGTGGGAGAAGTCCACTGCCGGTGAAAGTACTCCTATAAATGATATTATTAAAAGTACTGACACACCCCATAATCCGATTGCTGGTGGAGAATATTGGTATAGTGTTGTATTAAAGGCGAAAGAGGGATATGTATTTTCTGATAATGTGACTTTCATCTGCGATGGACAGAACTATACTTCAAATACCGCTGTGTCAGATGGTGGAAAGACATTCACTGCCTGGGAATTTATGGATCCTGTAACGGCAAAGAGCAACATTGACGATATTGGCGATGTAGATATTGAGGGTGTAACATTTAACTATAAGCCGGGAGATGCACCAAAAGCAACTGCTTATAAATGTGATGTATGGGATGAACTATATGATATAGAGTACGAATATTGGGAGGAAATGGAAACTAATGCAAATGGTGAATCTGTACCAGTAAAATATTGGTACTCAGATGAAAGTAAGAACAATGCACTTGCACAGGGCAAAAAAATAACTACTTTCGAGGAAGGCAAAACTTATATGTATAGTATTTCTCTTAAATCGAGAGATGGAAATACATTTGCAACTAATAGTAAAGTAATGGTAAATGGAGAAACTGTTAATAGTGCAAATGTGACAAATACTGGAACAGGGCTTTTTGTAGTTGCTGTGCGTACAATAAAACCTCAAACTGTTCGGTTACAGAATATTAGTGTTGTCGAGATAAATAATGCAACAATCAGTTTTAAGGCAGGAGATAAGCCTGTATTTACAGGAAAAACACCTGAGAATGTTCCATATATTTATCAATCTGAATATTGGAGTACGGATGGAGGTAAAAAATATTATTACGCTGCCGATTTTTGGAATGAAAACAATCCAGATGATTTATTTACCGAATTTGAGAGTGGTAAAACATACACTTATGGAATATATTTCAAGGCAGCAGAGGGATATTGTTTTACAACTGATACTAAATTAAAAATAAATGGTAAGTATTACGATTATGATATTACTGACTATGACCCGATGTTACAATATGAGAATGGTGGATATGCAACAATGTGGGTTGACACAAGCTTGACCATAACACCACAGGCATCCAGCACAACTCCAAGTTACCAAATTATTGAGGGTATCAACGGCACTTGGACGCAGAACACGGATGGAACGCTGACTTTCCGTGCCAATGGTGAATTCAGCAAGTTCACGGGTGTTAAAGTTGACGATAAATTGATTGACGCTGGAAATTATGTAGCAGCATCCGGCTCTACAATTATTACATTGAAAACTGATTATCTCAAGACGCTTGCAGCAGGTGCTCATAAGCTGACGGTTGTTTATACGGACGGCGAGTGTAGTACGAATTTTGAGATAAAGCAGGTAACAAAAAATAGTGTCACAAACCCAACAAATCCAGCAAGTCCAAAGACTGGTGATGACAGTATTATCCAATTATGGGTTGTAGCATTCCTTGTATCTGCAACAGGTATATGCGGTACAGTAATGTACGAAAGGAAGAAAAAATATAACAGATAAATTACGCATCATAAACCTTTAAGTAAAGGCGGTGGCGGGGTGGTATCCTGCCGCCGCCTGTTTTTATATGTAAGGTACTTGGAATGTCATTTGCGGATTAATTGCTATTCGTATTTTTAGATTGTATACCAGAGAAGAAAATGCTATAACTGGTTAGCAAAACTAACTCAAAAGGCAAGGAGGAAAACAATGAAGATACAGGTTGTTGAAGATATTAAAAAAGCCAGTGATAGTCATGCTCTCTGGTTCATTCTGTCCGAGTGCATGTCTGGGATACATATATGAAAAAATGCAGGATGACTACTGCATAGTTTTGCCTGAATATGGTGGACACTATGAGAATAGTACATTTACAACCAGAGCAAATGAGGCAAGTCAGATAACAGATTATCTTGTAACACATAACATGACACATATCCGTATGATATACGGACAATCCATGGCTCAGAGGTGGGAATAGAACTGCTCAGACAACTGACAGCAAGGGATATTGTGGTAGACCACTGTTTTTTTGATGGTGCTCCGTGTGTAAAGCTTTCAGCACTATATAAGAAGCGGATGTATTTTAAGTTCAAGACCTTAGCTAACATGATGAAGAAAAAGAATTTGGAGGAAATCCTTCAGTCGAGATTATTAAAGAAATTTTCAAAGGGTGATACCGAAAGCCTTATATGCAAAGGAGGAAAAGGCATACAGGGCATGCTATGCAGGAGTGAAGGCGGCGTACCCAAAGGCAAAATACAATATTGTTGAGGGCTATGGACATCTGACATATTCAGTTAAGTATACGGATGAATATGTGAAGAGACTTAAGGAGATTTGCGGGGAGTAGTTAGAATGTGTAATGCACCAGAATATCTGACCTATGTTGCTTCTGTCGGTGATTGGCAGGACAGTTTTGAAATGTGCTATGAGGATGAGAAGATTGAACTATCCGGAATTTCCGGATAGTTCAAATGGAAGGCTCTCGTCAAGTTAAATGCGATACCAAGCATTATAATCTTCAAATGATTATCGCAGTTGGGTTTAAAGTGAATAATGAGCGTGCAGTGCAGATAAGCTACATATCTTTATAGGTTGTATTTATCGTATTATTTGTATATATTATAAGAAAATCAGAGGATGTGAGATACACCTGATATTGAGTAGAGCCACTAATTTTCAAAGGAGTGAAAGATAATGACAAGAGAAGAAGCATGGAAATTATTAACAGAATACAACAAAGAGGAATTTCACTTAGAGCATGCACAGATTGTTGAGGGCTGCATGAAATATTTTGCAGAACAGCTTGGATATGGTGATGAAAAAGAATTTTGGGGAATAGTTGGATTGCTGCATGATTTGGATTTTGAGATGTATCCAGAGCAGCATTGCATAAAGTCTCAGGAGATAATGAGAGAGCGTGGAATAGATGAGAGAATTATTCATGCAACTGCAAGCCATGGATATGCTATAACAGTAGACATAAAGCCTGAGCATGAGATGGAAAAGGTGTTATATGCAGTTGATGAGCTGACAGGACTAATTGGTGCTGTGGCAATTATGCGACCATCTAAAAGTGTTCAGGACCTTGAGCTTAAATCTGTAAAAAAGAAATATAAGAGTAAGGGATTTGCAGCAGGCTGTTCAAGAGAGGTAATTGAGCGTGGAGCTGATATGCTTGGCTGGAGCTTAGATGACCTGATAACCAGAACTATAGAGGCTCTCAGAACATTTAGACCATAGAAATAATTAAGCTCCCCCATCTCCTCGTTGACATCCTTGCCAATGTATGTTATCGTGAGCTTAAATATTAGGGAGTAGTTCGCACCACATATGTGGTGTTGTGCTGTTCGTCATCACGTTTTCTGTGTGCGATATGCATTTACAGGTAACCGGGCAGTACACTTTCGGTTAAGATATGGAACGAGACTTTTATTGTACTTTTTTCGTGCAATGAAGGTCTCTTTTTTATACATACAATCAAGAGAAATTTTTGGGACGATAAGGTACGAGAGAAATCATATTTAAGGAGGTTGTATGTATGAAGGGAAAGGAAATATGGAGCTGTTCGGTGGAAGAATTAATGAAGCGGCTTCATGCTACGGAGAATGGGCTTAGTGAAGCCGATGTGGAGCGAATCCGTAAAGAAAAAGGCGAAAACATCTTAACAGAGGGCAGGAAGAAGAGCACGATTTCGGTATTTTTCAGCCAGTTTGCAGACCTGCTCGTCATTATTCTGATAATAGCAGCTATAGTATCTATGTTTTCCGGTAATGTGGAGAGCACAATCGTAATATTATTGGTATTAGTCATGAATGCTGTGCTTGGAACTATCCAGCATGTAAAGGCACAGAAATCTCTTGAAAGCCTGAAACAATTATCATCGCCAAATGCAAAGGTTATAAGGGATGGTGTGAAACGCGAGATACCTTCAAGAGAGGTTGTACCCGGGGACATAATAATTCTTGAAGCGGGAGATATGGTTGTCGCGGACGGACGTATTTTGCATAATTATTCATTGCAGGTAAATGAGAGCTCGCTTACAGGTGAGTCATTAAATGTTGAGAAAACAGACGGAGTGATAGAAGAAGATGCGGCATTAGCAGACCGTATCAATATGGTATATTCAGGAAGCCTGGTAACCTATGGACGTGCCAATGTATTAGTGACTGGAACGGGAATGGATACGGAGCTTGGTAAGATAGCAGACCTTATGAATATGGCAAAGGAGAGAAAAACACCGCTTCAGGAAAGCCTTGATAAATTCAGTGCAAGACTAGCCATGTTTATAATGATAATATGTGCAGTTGTGCTTTTGCTCTGCATGTACAGGAATATGACATTCCTTGACTCCATGATGTTTGCGGTGGCACTTGCTGTTGCAGCAATACCTGAGGCACTAAGCTCAATAGTTACTATTGTTCAGGCATTTGGAACACAGAAGATGGCAAGGGAAAATGCCATAATCAAGAACCTAAAGGCAGTTGAAAGCCTTGGCTGTGTGTCCGTCATATGCTCTGACAAGACAGGAACTCTCACACAGAACAAGATGACAGTTCAGCAGATATATACTGATGGAAAGGTGTATCTGCCAGAGCAGTTTGATATAGACAGCAAGGTTAGAAAATATCTCATGTATGATGCTGTGCTTGCAAATGATTCAAGCATTGTTGATGGAAAGGGTATCGGAGACCCGACTGAATATGCACTGTTAGAGATGTTCAGAAGAATAGGCTATTCAGATGATGAGCTCAGGCAGAGGATGGACAGAATCGAGGAGGTTCCATTTGACTCTGACAGAAAGCTCATGAGTGCTAAGTATATTATAGATGGCAAATCAGTTATCCTGACTAAGGGTGCGGTTGATGTACTGCTTAATCGTTGTGTAAATGTCTGTTACAGTGACGGCATAAAGCCGATGTCTGAGGAGGAAAAGCTTATTATTAAGAGACAGAACCAGACCTTCTCCGAAAATGGACTGCGTGTTCTTTCATTTGCATATAAGGAATCTGACGAGACGCTCGATACTTCAACTGAGTACGGATATACATTTCTAGGACTTATCTCTATGGTAGATCCACCGAGACCGGAATCAGTTGCAGCGGTTGCGGATGCGAAGCGTGCCGGTATTCGCCCTGTCATGATTACAGGAGACCACAAGATAACAGCTATTGCAATTGCAAGACAGATTGGTATATATGGCGATGGTGACATGGCACTTACCGGTGCAGAGTTAGATAGTCTTAGTGATGAGGAGCTTGATAAAAATATAGAAAAAATCTCGGTATATGCGCGTGTTTCACCAGAGAATAAAATAAGAATTGTTGAGGCATGGCAGAGAAAAGGCAATATAGTTTCGATGACCGGTGATGGAGTAAATGATGCACCTGCATTAAAGAAGGCTGATATCGGAGTTGCCATGGGTATTACAGGAACAGAGGTTTCCAAGGATGCCGCGGATATGATTTTGTCGGATGATAACTTTGCAACAATCATAAAAGCAGTTTCAAACGGAAGAAATGTGTACCGAAACATTAAGAATTCTATATTGTTTTTGCTGTCGGGTAATACAGCGGGAATTTTAGCTGTGTTATACACATCCATAAGAGGTCTGGCTGTGCCATTTGCACCGGTTCACCTGTTGTTTATTAACCTGCTTACAGACTCATTGCCTGCACTTGCCATAGGAATGGAGCCTGCCGACAAAAAGCTTTTGAATGATAAACCAAGAAATCCTAAGGTTGGAATAATGACGAAGGACTTTATGCTCGCAATGCTGTCTGAGGGAGCTCTTATAGCAATAGCATCTATCGTTGCGTACCACATAGGGCTTAACCAAAGCACGACTATGGCATCGACAATGGCATTTGCAACACTCACACTTGCAAGATTGTTCCATGGATTTAATTGCAGAGGTAAGGAATCGATATTTAAACTAAGATTTAGAACGAACAGATACAGCGTATATGCATTTTTTGCTGGAGTATTTTTCCTTGCACTTGTTCTGTTTGTTCCGGGACTTCACAGCGTGTTTGCTGTAGCTGATTTGTCGATTAAGGCAGTAGGACAGATTGCAGGTCTTGCGTTTGCACCGACAGTAATTATTCAGCTTGTGAAGGTGCTTGCTTCTCTCATTGATACCGATTGAAAACACATAATTCATATGCTACTATAAGGACATAGAAAAAGGCTTTTAGAAAGGAATACTCCATTGAAAATCTTACATATAAGCGACTGCCATTTCGGACTGCAGTATGCAGCAATTAAGTCCGTTGAGGCAAGAAATGAGGTTACAGAGGCAAGACTTAAGGCACTTCAAAATGCTGTTGATATAGCCAACAGGGAAAAATGCGATGCATTTATAATTGCGGGAGATTTGTTCGAGAATCATAATGTCACACAGAAGCTAATCAAGAGTGTGTGTGCGATACTGAACGAATTTAACAATGGAACTGTGTATGTCCTGCCGGGAAACCATGACTATTACAACGATGATGAGCCGACACTCTGGAATTATTTCAGTGAGGTCTGCGGTGATAATATATACCTTTTTACTGAGAATAAGATGCATGAAGCTGTGATAAATGGTGAGAAGGTAAGATTTTATCCATGTATATGTCATGACAGGCATGCTTCCGAAAATGCACTTGGATGGGTTAAGAAAGAGGAGCTTGACAGCTCATTTACCAATATTGGTATAGCGCATGGCTCGCTCTCAGGCTTGTCATTTGACAGGGAGGGCGATTATTACAGTATGAGCCCGGAGGAGTTAAATGATATTCCGGTTGATGTGTGGCTGCTAGGTCATGCACATATACCTGAGCCTTACTGTGAGTATGATAAGGTTATCGGGCATACAAGAATATATAATGCGGGAACACATCAGCAGACAAATGTACATAATAATGTGGAAGGCTCTGTATTTGTCATTGATATAGGCAATCAGAAATATGTAAGGGCTAAGAGGGTAAAGACTGGAACAATAAGATTTTTGGAGCTTGTAATAAATGTGACACCTGATGATGAGATAGAGAAGCTCATAACGGAAAAACTGTCTGGTATTGATGTGAAAAATACAGTTCTCCGCCTTACTGTGAATGGTACCGCTAATTCATCTGAGTATGAAAAGCGACAGACGATAGAAAAGCTGGTTTCGGAGAAGGTTTTATATCTGGATAAAATCTATCTTAATATAACTAAGGAAATAACCACACAGATGATAGATGAGGAAACCATAGCGGGAAGCATTGAGAATAAACTTCTTAAGAAATATGTTGATGAGCCGGACATTCTGGCGGCGGCATATGAATTAGTTATGTCGTGTAAGGAGAATTGACCATGAAGATAAAAAAATACAAAACAGGACAATTCGCGGGAATAATGGACAGGGATATAGAATTCTCAGATGGCATGAATGTTATAGTGGGTGACAATGAGGCTGGAAAAAGTACAATGATTGCCGGTATTTACAGCACACTCTTCCAACCGGCTGACACGAAAAAAAGCTCATCAGGATATAAGAATTTTGTTGAGCTCTACAAACCATCGGGAAAGGATATCTCCGACGGAATATATATAGATGGTGATGTTGTTCTTGATATGGCAGGAAGTGAGGTTCAGGTTTCAAAGACATGGTTTTCTGAGCCTTCGGCTAAGGTGTCTGTTGATAAGACGGGTTATAAGTCTAAAGGTGCGGAGGAGAAGCTTTCTGAGCTGCTTAAGTATGGAGCAGCATTTTACAGTAATGTTGTATTTGGCATGCAGAGCAATGAGGAGCTTGTCCTTAAATGGATATTTGATGTGTCAGACACGGATGGCAAGGCTGTAATTAAGAAGAAAATGTCCGAGTATACATCTGTGATAGGCGGAATAGATATAAATAGGCTTCAGGCAGCCTTAAGGGAGAGAATGTCAGAGCTTGACGGACGCTGGGATTTCGAGATGAATGCACCTATGAAGGACAGGGGACGCATAAAGGACTTGAATGATCCGTGGAAAAACAGTGTTGGCAGGATACTTGAGACGTATTATACATGGAAGAGAGCAGAGCATAAATTAGATGAGGTTAGAGGCAAGGTTGCTGAGATACAGAGATTAGATGATGACCTTGCTTTGTGTGAGCAGGAGCAGAAAAAGACACAGCAGAGGCTTGATTATATCGTTGACAATAAGGTTAATCTTCACAACAGAAAGGCTAATACGGAGCTTTTGCAGCGTATACAAAGTGAGCTTTCTTCTATGGAGCAGTCATTGTTTGACTGGCCTGGACGTAAAGAGGAGCTTTTGGAGATAGAGAGCCTTATGGCACAGCTTGCAGAGCGTGAGAAGAGACAGAAGCATGATAAGCTTGAAGCTAAGCTGTCAGAGATAAAGGAGCTTAAGGTAAGACTTGATGATATAGCTATTAACGAGCGTAGCATGAAGAAGCTTGATAAGGCATATGACGAAGCTGGAAGAATTGAGGCTGAGCTTTCTGCAATGGAGAGGTCACTTATGGGTGTTAAATTTAAGGCACAGGTTAAGCCTTTAAATAACACCATAATTAATGTTGAGAGTGCTGACGGAACAAGGTCAATTAAGGCTGACGAGACATTAAGCTTAAATGGCTATATAAAGCTTGATATTCCGGAGGTTGCGGAGATAGTTGTCGATACAGATGGAATTAACTCTGAGATGCTTAAGAATGAGATAGATGAGCTTAAGGCAAAGCTTGATGCTATATTATCAGAATATAATGTTAAGACTACAAAGAAGCTTGCAGAATATAGAAAACAATGCAGTGATAAGCATTTGTTACAGCAGAGGCTTTCTGAGAGTATAAATGCAAAGCTTGAGGGAAAAACCATAAAGGAAATGGAAAAGGAGCTTGCTTCGTATGAGATTATATCTGAGTTTGATATCTCATCTTCTCTTGATGCTAAGGTATATGAGTATAAGGATAAATATAGAGCCGGAAGTCTTGACGCTGTAAAGGCTCTGGTTGAAAAAAGGCTTAAGGAATATGAGGAAAGCTTTGGCAACGAGGAAAATCTTAAGCTTGCCATAGATAAGAAGAAAAAGGATAAGACCGTATATGAAAAACGTCTTAGTGAGCTTCCTCAGCTTGCGGAGAACGACGATTTTGAGGAGCAGGAGGAGAGGCTTAGGGACGTTATCACTGAGCTCAGTGAGAGATACAAGACTGGCTTTCAGTTAAAGAGCAGGCTTGCCGCAGAGATAGATGAGATGGATATAGATGAGCTTAAGGATGAGGCTTCGTTGTACCTTGAGGAGCACAAGAAGAGGCTTAATGAGTATAGAATATATTCCAGAATAGAGAGGGATTTTCTTGACATTAAGGATAGCATGGGAGAGAAACCAACGGACAAGCTTATGTCAAGGATGAGCGAATATTTAAGCGCTATAACCTTAGATGGAGTTCATATAGAGAATATGGGAGAGAATCTTTCACTAGCACTCACGAGCAGGGGAATACCTGTGAATTCTTATAAGCTCTTATCTGAAGGAACAAAGAGTACAATACTTCTTGCATTTAAGCTTGCTGTGCTTGATTTCTTCTTTGAGGATGAGGGCGGGGTTATTGTACTTGATGACATTCTGCTTGATATGGATCCTGCAAGAAGGATGAATTCTGCCAAGCTGCTCTGTGAATTTGCAAAGCATAATCAGGTGATTTTTATGACCTGTGAGCCTGCAATGGCAGATATGCTCGGAGGAAATATAATAGAGTTATAAATCATAAAAAGAGAAGTCGATGGGAGGCTTCTCTTTTTATATCATATGAATCATTATATATAAATTCGGTATGGTTGGAAGCTTGATAAATGGAAGATGTAAATCAAACTAATTCATATGATGAATGTATTATAAAATAATCTAATATATATGGCAAACAAAAACGCTCGTCAAATAACTACAAATTATTTGCAAAAAGGTTCGGTATGAGTATATTACAGTGTGATTTAGGTATAGTAATTGTCAGGTGGGGTTCACGGGCATTTTATATGGTGTGTGGCTGTTCCCATTCCGGGACCGTTTGCACTTAATTGCTCCGAGCAGCGGCACTAAACTCGTGCTACGCACTCATTAAGTGCCGGCTGTCGCAAATGTCCTGGAATGGGAACAGCCACACACCATATAAAATGCCCGTGACCCCCACCTGACAATTACCATACTACGAGCACATGGTAACAACTGCTTGTATATCGCTTTGGTGTATGATAAACTTTACTATAACTATGCAAATATATAGAAAGCGAAGTTAAATTATGGATAGTAAATTCTATTTTAGCAAGATTAGAAGCAGTGTCACAAAACCAAACCAGATAATGATACAGGGTATGTGTACTAAGGACTTCATGGATGGTGTTACACTTGATGTCATGTACAGGGATGGTAATGATGATTGCAGACTTAATACATCATATAGCATGAATCAGATACCTGTCACGCAGGATAGTTATATAAAGGATGAGAACATAAAGTATAAGATTACATTTTCAATTGATATGCCGGAGAATATAGCTGACAAAGCGAGCTTAAGGCTTATTATTGATGGTAAGCTGATATACAAATGCTCAGGTGAGAAGCTTAAGAAGGCAGCAGGAGAAATAAATACCTGTATAGAGAATATATCCAGTGATGGAACGCACCTTATCATAAAGGGCTGGTGCATTGATAAGGCTGATATAGATATAGATGTGGTTGACTCGGAGGGTGTGTCCAGGAAGGATAAACTCGCTGTTGACTGGTATATGAGGTCTGACGTGGCAGAGGAGTTTGCGGAGCTTAGTGAACCTGTCATGGCAGGTTTTGTGTTAAGATTTCCGCATGATATAGGAAAGGCTACACTTAAGCTTACTGCCGGTGATAAGGTAAACAGTTATCCGATAGGCGGCATGTCAGGATATGGAAGTACATCACCGATAGGAAGTGCCGTTAAATATGCCAAAAAGACAGTGGACAGCCTTAAGGATTATGGTTTTAAGGCAACACTTGAGCGTGCAAAGCATCTTATAGAGAGAAAGACAAGGCGTGAAGTAAAGAGCTATGAGAAATGGATAAAGAAGAAGATGCCAACTCCTCACGAGCTTGCTGAACAGAGAAAAGTGGAATTTTCTTACAGACCTAAGTTTAGTATTTTGGTTCCGATGTATGAGACGGATGAGAATTACCTTAAGGAGCTTGTGGCATCAGTTTGTGAGCAGACCTACTCTGACTGGGAGCTGTGCCTTTCGGACGGAAGCAAGTCGCATGACAGACTAAGAAGGATAGTAGAGCAGCTTGCGAAGAAGGATGACAGAATAAGATATATCGCAAAGGCAAATGAGCCGCTCGGCATATCAGAGAACACAAATCAGGCATTGGCTGAGGCAACAGGTGATTATATTGTGCTAGGAGACCATGATGATTTATTCACTCCTGATGCATTGTATGAGTGTGTAAAGGCATTAAATGAGAAGAAGGTTGATGTAATTTATACAGATGAGGATAAGGTAGATTCTCAGGGAACAACATTCTTTGAACCTAACTTTAAGCCTGATTTTAATATTGATTTATTGAGAAGCAATAACTATATATGCCATATGTTTGTGGCATCAAAGAAGCTGGTTGACAGCATCGGTAATTTTAATAGTGAGTACAACGGTGCTCAGGATTATGACTTTATATTCCGTTGCGTAGAAAAGGCAGATGGAATACATCATATTCCTAAGATTTTATACAGATGGCGTTCGCACGCAGGTTCTACTGCCGAGGCACCAGAGGCTAAGCTCTATGCATTTGAGGCAGGAAAGCGTGCTATTGAGGCTCACTATAAGAGAATGGGAATAAAGGCTATAGTGGAGCATGGTGATGACTGGGGCTTTTATAAAACAACCTATGAGATAGAGGGAAGTCCGTTACTTTCTATAGTTATCCCTAACAAGGACCATGTTACGGACCTTAAGAAATGTATGGATGCGATAGATGAGAAATCGGATTACAGAAATTATGAGTATGTAATTGTTGAGAATAACAGTGAGCAGGATGAGACATTTAAGTTTTATGACGAGATTTCCAAGAGAAAAAATGTCAATGTTTTATATTGGAAGGATGAGTTCAACTATTCTGCCATTAACAATTATGGAGTTGCAAATGCTAAGGGCGAGTATGTATTGCTCTTAAATAACGACACAGAGATTATTAATTCAGATTGTCTTTCGCAGATGATAGGATATTGTCAGCGTGAGGAGGTCGGAGCAGTAGGCGCAAGACTTTATTATGAGGATGGAAGCATACAGCATGCAGGTGTCGTTATCGGATTTGGAGGTATAGCAGGACATGCTTTTGTGGGGCTCAGGGAGGAAGCCGGTTTATATCAGTCAAGAACGAAGGTTGCATGTGATTACAGTGCTGTCACAGCAGCGTGTCTTATGACAAAGAAGTCTGTATTTGAGGAGGTTGGTGGACTTGAGGAGAGCTTCAAGGTCGCATTTAATGATATAGATTTCTGCATGAAGATAAGAAAAACAGGAAAGCTTATTGTGTATAATCCTAATGCAAAGCTCTATCATTATGAGTCGAAATCAAGAGGTCTTGAGGACACCCCTGAGAAGATAGAGAGATTCAATAGTGAAATGCGAAGATTCCAGAATAGATGGCCGGAGATATTAGATGAGGGAGATCCTTACTACAATGTAAACCTCACTCTTGATAAGGCAGATTTTTCGTGTCGTGCATAGATTACAGGAGAGACCAGAGATGAAGGAAGAAAAGAAGAACAATAAAAAATTAAGAATAGCAATAGTTGTTATTGTTGCATTTTTTGCACTTCTGGTGTATGCGTATATGGCATATATTTCATATAATAATGGTGCCGTAAGTACTGTATATGGGGTTTCAGACAAGGGCAATGTGACATATATAAAGGATGGTGTGGATGTAGACATTCCGTTTACTGCTGATAATCAGGAGATATATGGTATAAATCTTCCTATAAGCACAAGTGGTGATTTGCAGAACGGAACGATTCGGGTGAGTATATTATCTGAACAGGGTGAGGTGCTTGCTTCATGTGAGAAGAACAGTCTTATAGAGTCAGATACCAGATATGCATTTACAAGTCCTGTACAGAATACAGCCGGAAGAAAGCTTACACTTAAGGTGGAGTGTGAATCAGAGTCAGACAAGGTATATCTCCTTGACTCGGATTTGGTTCTTGAGGATGGAAGCTATGCGCCTGCCTTTGGCTTAATATTATCGGGAACAGATTCATACTTTAAGCTACAGAATGTAGTGTACCCGATACTTATATTAGTTATCGTTTCCACATTTGCCGTAGTATTACTTGATACAGAGCATAAGATAAAGCCTGAGCAGTTATATCTTATAGCAGGACTTGGGCTTGGCCTTATATTTGTGCTTATAATTCCTATTACTGCGGCACCTGATGAGATTACGCATATGTACACTTCTTATGATGTGTCAGATAAGATAATGGGAACTCATGGCAGCACAGTTATGATGAGAGCTGATGATGTGATGGCTGATTATAGTTCCAAAAATCTTACGAGAAATGATTATCTGTATGAGTATGATGGCATATTCGATGGTGTGAATAATTCTGATATGGTGGACAGTGGCGTGGTAGCTACAGGATATCCGAGATATCTGTATTGGATGTCTGGTCTTGGAATAACCGTTGGAAGATTGTTAGGATTTGGAACAACGCTGATATATCTGCTTGGAAGAATATTCAATATGCTGGCATTTGTGTTTGCTGTGTATTACTCAATAAAGAGGATGCCTTTCGGAAAGGGAATAGTATTTGTGTGGGCATTGCTGCCAATTACATTGCAGCAGACAGGATCATTTTCGTACGACTCACCTGTCTTGACCTTAAGCATACTTGTGGCTGCGACTGCTTTGTCTGCAATCTATGGTGAGGAGCAGAGTAAAAAGAAGAAAATTATAAACTATATTGTGTGGGTTATTAGTACGATTTTGCTTATACCATGTAAGGGACACGCGCTTATTCCGCTTGCAATGCTTGTCCTTATGCTGATACCTAGATATATAAGAACACACAGGGATAAGATAGAGGATATTCGTGCAGGAATAAGACCTTGGATGAAGATAGTGCTTATTGCCGGCTGTGTGCTGTTTTTATGTGGGGTGGGAATAGTTGCTATAAAAATAATAAAAATAGCAATCCTGCCGGAGAACATCAACAGTAATTACATTGCCTGGGCAGATCAGAATGGCTATACTATAGGATTTTTCATAAAGCATCCTGTACGACTTCTTGAGATAATGGTTAATACAGTATGGTTTAAGTCCGATATTTATCTTAACCAGATGCTTGGAGGTTCGCTTGGATGGCTTGAGATAGAGATACCTTGGGTATTTATTCTTGGCTTTTTGGTACTGCTCATCTATGCGGCTATGCGTAAAGAGAGTGAGCCACAGCTTATAAGAACAGGAGAGCGTGTCTATATAATTATCGTGTCAGTCGGAGTTGTTGTGCTTGCTATAGCGGGTATGTTACTATACTGGACACCTAATTCACTGTTTGTGGTCGAGGGTGTACAGGGAAGGTATTTCCTGCCGGCACTTGTTCCGGGACTGCTTGCACTTAGAACGAAGAAGAACAGTGTTTCTGATAATGCTGATTATAATGTAATAATGTGGACAGTTTTACTCCATTTATTTGTAGTTACTGCGGTGTTTAAGAATATATTATAGGGGAGATAGCATATGAAGATTGACCTCTCATCCGTTACGCCACAGAGTATAAGGCGTGGTATAAACTATATAAAGAATGCCGGTATAGACGGGATTATGTCCGAGCTACGCTATAAAATGCGTGGCCCAGGATTTTCTTATGATGGCTGGTATAAGAAAAAACATATGGCGGATGAGCAGGAGCTTGAAAGACAGCGTGGGGAAGAGCTTACATATTCACCTAAGGTTAGTATAATTGTGTCCGTTTACAGGACGCCGGTTAATTTCCTTAGCGCCATGCTTGAGTCTGTTATAGGGCAGACATATGCTAACTGGGAGCTTGTTATAGTAGACGGAAGCCGCACCTCAGACATAAATGTTCCTGAGACCAAGAATATAGTGCAGGGCTATATGGAAAAAGATGAGAGAATAAACTATATTCTGCTTGATGAGGATATAGGTATATCAGAGTGCCTTAATCTCGCTGTTGAAATGTCATCAGGAGATTACGTGGCACTTTTGTCACATGATGACATAATAACACAGGATGCACTGTATACCATGGTAAATGCTTTGCAGGAGGATAAAGCTTATATAATATATTCGGATGAGGATAAGATGTCTGAGGAGCAGTCCAGATACTCTGAGCCGGCATTTAAGCCTGATTTTGATATTGATTTACTTAGGGCGTATAACTATATAGGTTATTTTACACTTGTGAAGAGAAGCCTTGTTCAGGCTGTCGGCGGATTTCGCAGGGAGTATGAGGGAATATCGTATTATGATTTT
Source organism: uncultured Lachnospiraceae bacterium (assembly GCA_934309145.1). Lineage (GTDB taxonomy): Bacteria > Bacillota > Clostridia > Lachnospirales > Lachnospiraceae > Coprococcus_C. Next base: position 64,830 of record CAKRCW010000010.1, read on the forward strand.
ATTCTTAGATGCTGTGAGCGTGTGTGGGGTGAGAGAAACTCAGGAATCAGACATATACCGCGCGTATTATATCATATGAGAAAGCATGGCGAGACAGCCGAGCGTGAGAAGAAGAGGAAAAATCGTTGCGAGATTGGAAGAAAGGCTGTCGAGGAGCATCTTAATCGTATGGATGTGTTAGCTACCGTTGCACATTCAGAGATGCCTGGAATATATAAGGTCACATATGATACACCGGGTAATCCATTTTTATCTATAGTTATTGTGGGAGCTAACAATCCTGATACCATGAAAAAATGCATTTTACCTCTGTATGAGAGAGCGAGATACAGTAATTTTGAGATAATTATTGTTGATAGATACGAGGGAAATGAGACATTGAATAAGTTCTACAGAAGTATGGAGAGCACAAGAAGAAATATACATATCAAATCGGAGAGCGACGAGCTGTCAGTACCTAGATTAAGGGAAAAGGGAGCCGCTGCTGCGATGGGTGATTATCTCCTTTTCATTGATGCCGAGACAGAGGTGATGGAAGCCACAGCTATAGGGGAAATGCTTGGAATATGTATGAGAAATGAGGTTGGAGCTGTTGGCGGAATCTTATATGGTGATAACGACTCAACGTATAAGAGCTGCTACGCTGTTGGCAAAGATGGACAGCTGCTTGACGTGTATAAGGGTTTAAAGCGTGGTGACAAGAGCTACATGATGAGAAATCGTATAAGCAGTGAGTGCAGTGCTGTATCTGCGTCCTGTATGATGGTTAAACGAGAATTATTCCACAGAGTAGGTGGATTTTCTGAGAAGTTTGATTCTTGGCTTGCTGATATAGATTTTTGCCTCAGAGTCATCCAGCACGGCTTAGTTGTAGTTATGGCTGCCGATGCCGGATGGTATATACATAATATATATTCTCTTGAGACAGTAAAGCCATCATCCGAGGAGATGGATTTGTTTGATATATTGTGGGGACAGTATATCGCTACTGGGGATCGATATCTGTCAAATCACTTTTTGTAAGTGTCTTAAGCTGTTTGTCACTTACGTCATCAAGCTCGACTATTCGTGATGCCTGTCTTGCTATTGAACGCTCGATATAGTTTCGTACCTCTCTGGCGTTAGCAAAGTTATCATCATGGGCTTCTGCCAGAGATGACAGATATTCCTTGGCGTATTTGCGGCCGGGCTCATTTGGTATATAATCTTGTTTTTTACACATGGACATGAAGATATCATATAGCTGTTCGCCTGTGTAATCTTCAAATACAATATATTTATTGAATCTTGAACGAAGTCCAGGATTTGACTCAACGAATTCTTCCATAAGCTCTGTGTAGCCTGCAACAATTACTACAAGATTGTCACGGTTATCCTCCATCATCTTAAGGAGAGTGTCAACAGCCTCCTGCCCAAAATCCTTTCCGTCCTTTCCTGCTGTCAGGGTATAAGCCTCGTCTATAAATAAAATGCCGCCCAATGCACTTTCTATAACACCTTTGGTTTTAGTTGCTGTCTGTCCTACATAACCTTCTACAAGTGTTGAACGATCAGCTTCTATGAGCTGTCCGCCTGAAACTACACCAAGACACTTATATATCTTGGCAAGAAGTCTTGCGACAGTAGTTTTGCCTGTTCCGGGATTGCCGGAGAAAACCATGTGTAATGACATTGCCGGCTGCTTCATACCTCTTTCCTCACGCATTTTATTAACTTTAAGAATATTAATCAGAGATTTGATGTCCTTCTTTACTGCATCAAGACCTGTGAGCTCATTTAACTCTTCCATTAAATCCTCAAGCTTCACATCCTCCTCAGGTATCTCGTTAGGATTGATATTTCCCTTCATGGCATTGACGGATGCCTGTACTTTGTCTGTGCCAGAGGAAATGGTAGGTTTGCCTGCTTCGTAGAGCTTATGCTTTCTAAGATAGTTCTCAATCATTGTGGTGTAGGTTGTGAGCCTGTCCACCTCTCCGTCATCTATTATGTTATTACATGCTATGAATTCCTGTCCAAGTGTGATGTATAGATTGAGCATACTTCTTGACTTGGAAAAGCCACTTGTCGTACATGCTGATTTGCCGGACAGGTCTGCCTCTGCAAAATATGTGATTGAGCGGGGAACAGTCTGTATAAATGAGGCGTCCGCAGTACGCTCCCTCTTAAAGGAAAGAAGCTTATCTAATGTGAAGTATTTGCCAAGGTAATCATGTATAAATGATATCTCAGGACACATAGTTCCGTGCTCTGTATCAAGGAGATAAGCCAGGAACTGGAGAAGGTCAAATTGTATCATTTCCTTCATGGATATTCCTGTCTTAGGACCGAAGCCCTGCTGTGTTATTATATCTCCATATATATAACAGTTATTTAACTCTTGTTTTAAATTTATATTCATTAGCTGCCTCCGCTTAAATACATTATTTTATCCCAAACTACATACACAAGTATACATTGTATGGGGTTTCGCGTAAAGTGGGAAATAAGTTGAATAACCTAATTTTGTATGATAAAATAATTTAGATTATTATACGATGATGAGGGGTGAAAATATGCATTTTCGTCCATGTATTGATATACATAACGGTTCGGTCAAACAGATTGTGGGAGGCAGCCTTAGAGATGAGGCAAATGCGGCTACCGACAATTTTGTGTCAGAGCTGAATGGTGATTTTTATGCCAAAATGTATAAGAAGAGTGGCATAAAGGGAGGACATATAATTATCCTTAACCCTGTCGGAAGTGAGTATTATGAGGCAGACCTTAGGCAGGCAAAGCTTGCACTTGAGGCATATCCGAAGGGACTACAGATAGGCGGCGGCATAAATGCAGATAATGCAAAGACTTTTCTTGACATGGGGGCATCTCATGTTATAGTCACATCCTATGTGTTCCGTGATGGAAGAATTGATTTTGAACGCCTCAGGCTTCTGTCTAAGAGAGTAGGTAAAGAGCATCTTGTACTTGATTTAAGCTGTAGAAAAAAGGATGATGGCTATTATATAGTGACAGACCGCTGGCAGAGGTTTACAGAGGTCAGGGTGTGTGCAGATACGCTTTCACTATTGTCGGAATTTTGCGACGAATACCTGATACATGCTGTTGATGTTGAGGGAAAGGCACATGGAATAGAGACGGAGCTTGTGGAGCTTCTTGCGGAGTGGAACGGAATACCGATGACATATGCAGGTGGAGTTGGTTCATTTTCGGATTTGGAGAAGCTAAGACTTCTTGGCAGGAATAACATAGATGTCACTGTCGGAAGCGCACTCGATATATTTGGAGGGGATATGCCTTATGACAAGGTAGTGTCCTTCTGTGATTAGGAATGTTTTATCTAGCAATATATATATTAATAAGGGAGGTTTAATGATGAAACGATTCAAGAAAACAGCAGCTATTATGCTTGCTGCTGCTATGACTCTGGCAATGGCAGGGTGCGGAAACCAGAGTAAGGATAAGGACAGCAAGGCAACTGATACAGATGCCGCTACAGCTTCCGATGCCGTGGTTATTGAGGATGACGGCGATTGGACAACCACAGAGGCAGAGGTGGTAGAGGACAACAGATTTACTACAGTAGAGGGAGCCGATGCGATGGGTATCAATTTCGATGATGATGCCTTAGATGGTTTTGTAAGCTATGAGAACGGTGGAAAGTTCTCTCTGTATGCCGAGAACGGTGAGATGGTTGCAGACATAGAGAACAATGGTTCGGTTGAGCATGCATGCCAGGTGTACTATGATGGATTTACTATGGCTAAGGGATGTGTTTACACAGTAAGCTTTGATGTGCGTTCTACAATTGAGCGTATTGTAGAGTGGAGAGTTCAGATTAATGGCGGCGATTACCATCCATATGCGAGTGATAAGATAACAATTGGTCCTGAAACTCAGACAATCACTATGGAATTTACTATGGAGGATAATTCTGATCCGGCACCTAGATTTGTTGTAAATATGGGAGCTGTAGATGGAATATCAGGTCTTGAGCCACATAAGATATATTTTGACAATATCTCGCTTTTTGTAACGGACAGCTCTAATGCTGAGAAGATAGTCGGAGCACCTACACCTATTCAGGTAAAGGTTAATCAGATAGGCTATAAGCCGGATGATGCCAAGACTGTAGTTGTTACATCAGGTGATGACACTAAGTTTAAGATTGTTAAGGCGGATACAGAGGAGACTGTATATATAGGAGAGTATGGTGCATTGGCATTTGACGCTGCACTTGGCTCTGACGTTAAGCAGGGAGACTTCTCAGATTTTAAATCGCCGGGTAAATATAAGATTATATCAAGTCCATCCGGTGCATCATATGAGTTTGAAATTGGTGATGGTTTATATGATGACATATATAAGGATGTAATATTAATGCTCTACAACCAGAGATGCGGAACAGCCCTTGACAGTGCAATATCAGGTGACTTTGCACATGAGGCATGTCATATGCAGGAGGCTGTAATCTACGGAGATGCTTCAGGCAAGAAGGTTGATGTCTCAGGCGGATGGCATGACGCAGGTGATTATGGACGTTATGTAGTATCAGGTGCTAAGACAGTTCAGGATTTATTCCTTGCATATGAGGATTACGGATATGATGCAGATGACGTAGGCATACCTGAGAGTGGAAATGGTGTTCCGGATCTTTTAGATGAAGTAAAATATGAGCTTGACTGGATGCTTAAGATGCAGGATGAGACAAGTGGTGGAGTATATCATAAGGTAACTGCCCTTGTGTTCCCGGAGACAGTACTTGCCGTAGATGAGACAGCAGAGATGGTACTTGCACCTATATCATATACCGCAACAGGTGATTTTGCAGCAATTATGGCTAAGGCATCTGTTTTATATAAGGATATTGACAGTGATTTTGCGGATACCTGTCTTGAGGCTGCCAAGAAGGCGTACAGCTATCTTGAGGCCAATCCGGATATGAAGGGTTACACCAATCCGGAGGAGATTGTTACAGGAGAATATCCTGACAGTGGAAAGGCTGATGAGTATTTGTGGGCTGCTGCTGAGCTTTACATAGCTACAGGAGACAACAGTTATGTTGATGCCATAAATGAGGTGCTTGGCGGTAACTACAACAAGGGGCTTGGATGGGCTGCAATCGGAACATATCCTTTGTATGATCTTGCCAAGGCGGATGGAATAGATGAGAGCCTTAAGAGTGCTGCTAAGGATGAGATACTTTGTCAGGCGGAAACGCTTCTTAAGAGCTGTGAGAAGTCAAACATATTTGTAAGTATTAAGAATTTCCCTTGGGGTAGTAATATGAATATTGCCAATGATGGAATGCTGTTCCTTATGGCAAATAACCTTGAGGCTAATGACAAATATCTTGAGTATGCTCAGAGGCAGAGAGATTATATCTTCGGTGTAAATGGTACAGGCTACTGTTATGTCACAGGATATGGTCAGTTGTCACCTGTAAGTACACATCACAGACCATCACAGGTTCTCGGAGAGACAATGCCTGGTATGTTAGTTGGTGGTGCGGACAGTGGTCTTGAGGATCCATATGCGAATGCAGTTTTATATGGTGTATCACCTGCACTTTGCTATGTTGATAACTCACAGAGCTTCTCATGTAACGAGGTTACAATATACTGGAATTCACCACTTATATATCTTATGACAGGATTACAGTAGACAGGAGTGGGAATATGCTGGGACTCATAAATAGATTCCTGAATAATGATAAGATACGTTATCTTATTGCAGGCGGATGTACAACCTTTGTTAATTTAATTGCATTTTATTTACTGAGAACCCTTACAACTATAGATAGGAATGTATGTAATGTTATAGCCATTTGTATGGCTATAACATTTGCATATTTTGCAAACAAATTTTTTGTGTTCAGAAGTAAGACAGAGGGGATAAGTCAGGCAGTTGTCGAGGCCTTAAGCTTTGTCGGTGCAAGAGTTGTATCTATGGCAGTTGAAGTATTGGGCTTTGCCATATTATGCGACAGCTTCAGATTAAATGAACTTGTATCTAAACTTGTAGTACAGTTCATAGTTATAGTTTTAAATTATTTCTTTAGCAAGGTATTTGTATTTCGTGAGAAGAGAAGAAGCATTGCTGACAAGGTGAAGGATAATTATTGTATATATTGTCCTTTTTTAATAGTTTTTATGCTTGTCACAATAATTGCGATAGCAGAAAAGGTTATGCCATTTGGACCTAACTCGTTAAGCCTGATTGACAGCCTTCATCAGTATCTGCCATTCTTTGCTGAGTACAGAAATAAGCTCGTCAACGAGGGGAGTCTGTTCTATACATGGAATATAGCCTTGGGCTCTAACTTTATGTCGCTGTCGGCATACTACCTTTCAAGCCCATTTAACTATCTGTTTTTGTTGTTTGGTAAGGAGGATATTCCAACTGTATTTACAATAATCATAGCACTAAAGCTTTCTCTAAGTGCCTCAAGCATGGCATATTTTCTGTCATACAAGGATGCGAAGCTTGTAGATGGAAGCTACGAGAATGGTAAGAGCAGAAATCCTGTGATAATAGGTATAGCACTTGCATATGCTCTTTCCAACTATGTAATAGGATATAACTGGAACATAATGTGGCTTGACTGCATTATGATATTCCCTCTTATAATACTTGGGTTTAAACGTCTTATGGAGGACGGCAATCCTAAGCTGTATGTACTTTCTCTTTTTTATTGCCTGTACTGTAATTATTATATAGGCTTTATTGTATGCCTGTTTCTTGTGCTGTGGTTCTTTGCGTACAATCACAGAAGAATAAAAATGTTTTTTGTACATGGAATAAGATTTGCGATATATTCATTGGCGGCAGGGGGCTTGTCAGCGTTTTTGCTGATACCTGCATATTATGGAATTATGGCAACCTCCTCAGCCAAGGCAGATATACCAAAATGGGAGTGGTATGGCAGCATATTCAATATGTTCAGACAACAGCTGTTCCTTACTGAGCCGATAACAAATCAGACCTTTGATGGAAATGCTAATCTTTACTGTGGTATGTTTGCAGTATTTGCGATGTTTCTTTATATATTTGACAGGAAAATACGTCTCAGGGAGAAAATAAGCAAGGTTTTGCTGCTTGCCATCCTGATGATAAGCTTTAATGCGACAACCCCTAACTTTATATGGCATGGAATGCATGACCAGTATGGAATACCAAACAGATTTTCATTTCTGTATATATTTATCCTGCTTGTGATGGCTTATGATGTGCTAAGGCATATGAGAAAAATAAAAACGCCATACATAATAGTTTCAGCAATGCTCTCCATGGTATTTATTGCACTGTGCTCATTGGAGTCGGATGGAGGTATTCCTGACAGAGTGCTTATATGGTCAGCCGTTATGCTGCTTATATATGCAGCCGTTTGTGCATTTTACTCATCTAAGCTGTTTAAGAAAAAGGCATTTGTGATAGCCTTTACGGCGGTATGCTCACTTGAAATTATAGCAAATGCGGCATATGGCTTTGGCGATAACGGATATGCAGATTACCGCGGTAATTATAACACTTCGCCTGCTGTGACTGCGGCATATGATAAGGTGAGGGCGATTGAGGCTGTTAATAATAACGGATTTTATCGTGCTGAGCTTATGGATTCAAAGGTTCTTGATGAGGCAACCTGGTATAGTATGCCGAGTGTTGGTACATTTTGCTCTACTGTTTTGGGCGAGGCGGTTCACACGATGGGAAGGCTTGGGTTTTATACAGGCGCAAATGAGTTTTTATATATGGGTTCAACTCCATTTACGAACTCTATATTTAACGTGAAATATCTGTTCTACAGAGAAGGGGATTTAAACAACTATGCATTTGACTATATGACAGAGGAGCAGGGAGTTGGAATATATAAGAATCCATACCCGCTTTCACTTGGGTTTGCAGTGTCAGAGTCAGTAAAGGACTGGAACAGGGATGACAACTTACCGCTTAACGGTCAGAATTCGCTTGCGTTTGCGATGACGGGCGGAGTTCCATTTATGAATACAGTATTGCCGGGCCTGATGGTTACAAGTGATACATGTACAGCGACCGTGAACAACCAGACAATAACTTATACACCTGATAAAGCAGGAGATGCTTCATTTATGGTTGCATTTTCGGCACCTAGAGATGGAGATTACTATATTAACTGCCGGGGTAACAGCATAAATAAGATTCACATATATATTAACGGTGAGGAATATGCTTACGACAGATATCAGATACAAATATTTCATCTTGGTAAGCTCTCAGAGGGTGATTATGTATCAGTTGAGTATTGCTATAAGAATATAAGCGACAGTCAGGCAACAGCATCATTATATATGGCAACCTTTGATGAGGTGGCATACAGAAGTGTATATGAAGACCTATACAAAAATATGCTTGATGTTGATGATTACGATGATGGCTATGTGCATGGAACTATTAATATAGATGAAGGACAGACATTGTTTACTTCTATTCCATATGATAAGGGCTGGACGCTTAAGGTTGATGGCAAAAAGGCTGATTATTACAAGGTTTGTGGTGCATTTATAGGTGCTGACCTTGATGTGGGTGAGCATGAGATTGAGTTTATTTATACTCCTGAGGGGTTATACATAGGAATAGCAGTTACACTGGTGTCAATGCTGGTGTTTATCTTAGGATTAATGCACAATAGTAATAAAAATGCTAGTGAAAAACTAGTAAAAAATAACAATAATGAGATTGACCGAAATTCAAATGTATAGTAATATATTATATAAACAATAAGGCAAGATAGGGGTGTTTCAGATTATGGAAAAACTAAAGGAATTGGGGTGGCAGAAGGTTCTAATAATTGCAGCCGTCTTAGAACTTGTTCTCGGTATAGTGTTTGGTGCTATATTTAAGTCAGTGCCTGCGGGAATTATTACAGGTATTCTGTCAGCGGCAATAACGGGATTTGTGTTATTTGCCCTATGTGGAAATGAATTATCAGGACATTCAAAGATTGACAAGTACAAGAAATTGTTCATGAATCTCCCGATAGGCTTTGCACAGGCAAAGATTATAACTGACTCTATGGGAAACAGCAATGGTTATTGTATAGTAGAGGCGAACGAGAAGTTTGGAAACTACTTTAATCTTGATGCTTCTGATTACGAGGGCAAGATACTTGGAGAGAGTAAGATAGAAGTACTTCAGGATATCAACGCATGGTTTACAGCTTATAACACATCAGGCACAAAAGAAGGAGACCTGATGGATGTTGAGATTACCATGGAGAAGCTTGGTAAAGTATTTAATACAGTAATGTATAAATCAGAATCAGACTACATCAACATGGTAGTTATAGATATAACGGATCAGAAGGAGACAGAGAATAAGCTCTCTAAGGCTATTGAGGATGCTAATGCCGCATATAAGACTCAGGCTGAGTTCCTTGCTAACATGAGCCATGAGATTAGAACTCCTATTAACGGTATTCTTGGTATGCTCCAGCTTACACTTATGGCAGATGATTTGCAGGCAGATTACAGAGATAACCTTTACACTGCAAAGAACTGTGCTGATACACTCCTTAGATTGATTAATGATATTCTTGATATAAGTAAGCTTGAGGCTGGTAAGTATAACCTTAAGGAAGAGATATTTGATATTAAGAGTGCTATAGAAGAAACTGTTGCTGCACAGGTTCCGCTTGCAACCAACAAGGGACTTGCACTTGATTGTAACTTTGGTAATAACATTCCTAAGCTTGTTAAGGGTGATGGACAGAGAATTCAGCAGATACTTAACTGTCTGTTATCTAACGCTCTTAAGTTTACATCTGAGGGTAGTGTAAGAGTTAAGATAGCTGCCATAGATGCGGACAAGGAGAAGATTAATATAAGAATTGCCGTAGCTGATTCAGGTATCGGTATTTCTGAGAAGAATATGGATAAGCTCTTTATCAGATTCTCTCAGGTAGATTCATCAGATACAAGAAAGTACGGTGGAACAGGTCTTGGACTTGTTATTTCTAAGCAGATTGCAGAGCTTATGGGCGGTACAATTACTGTTCAGAGTAAAGAGGGAATTGGTTCTACATTTATAGCTGAGATACCTCTTAAGGTTGTAAAGGCTGCTGAGGTTGATTCGCAGAAGGATACAGAAAAGAAGCAGGATGATGCAGCATTGTTCTCTATAAATGCACACAGCAAGGCTCGTATTCTTGTAGCAGAGGATGAGCCAGTAAACCAGCAGGTTATCGGTAAGCTCCTTGGTATGGCAGGCTTCTCATATGATATAGCTGAGAATGGTGAGAAGGCTATAGAGTTATTCAAGCAAAAGACATACGACGCAGCGTTATTTGATGTTCAGATGCCCGTTATGGATGGTATAGCTGCTACTCAGGAAATTCGTGAGATAGAGCAGAAGGAACACAGAAAGAGACTTCCAATAATCGCCGTTACTGCAAGAGCAATGTTCGGAGATAAGGAACGTATCTTAGAGAATAAGTTAGATGATTACATAGCTAAGCCTTATAATCTTAATACTGTTGTTGAGACACTTAATAAGTATATCGATAAGAAGGAAGATTAAGGTATGCGTATTATGGGTATACTATAAGATACCTCGCAGACGCACTTGTGTTCATAACGGTCTGCTTAGGTATCTATAGTATACTTCCATAACATATACATATATTATATTTGCATATTAAAAAATGTTAGTGATATGCTGTTATATAATTATTAATTATATAAACATAAAATAAATCACACCAGAAATGCCCTGGTGTGATTTATTTATGTTGTATGATATTGCGTAGCATCTGCAACTTCTATCATACATACATATATGACATTATATGTTATATATTAGTATGTGTAATATGATATTTCTACATCACCATCATATGTAATATATACATCTATCTCAAGATATCCTTCTTCCATCAATGTCTGAAGTGCCTTATCGCTTGTATAATTAAGCTCTGTAGCAAGCTTCTTCTCAAAGTCTGTTGTAGGATCCTTAAGGTCATCATCATCAATGTATGCACTGCTCCAGTATACATCATCATAGATATCTTCGTCCTCAAGTATCTTATTGATAGCTGTCTCTACAGGCTCTTTGATGGTCTCAAGATAATTCTCAGGTAATGTGAAGTCTATCTTAGCCTTCTTATCTGTTGACTTATATTTGTCACCTGAAAGCTTAACTACGTTGTTATCAGAATCAAACTTTGCTGTCTCTGTGGAACCCTCGATGTCTGTAAGAGTAACCTTGTTGTCCTTTAATTTGTATGTTCCTGCATTTACTAAATCATCGTCATAATCATAACAGAGATATGTACCGTTATCGAAGATTAATGTGTACTCGTCATCCCATGAATCTGTGTATATATACTCGCCCTTTAACTTAGCTCTTGTAAGTATAGGAAGTAATACAACAAAGAACACAATCAAAACAACTACTGCAATAGCACCTGAGATTATACCAATCTTAGCCTTCTTAGAAAGTGGCTTACGAGGCTGCTTAGGAGCTCTTGGTGCCTGATTATACATAGGCTGACCATAAGGGTTCATACCTGGCTGCTGACCCATAGGCTGACCATAAGGGTTCATGCCTGGCTGCTGACCCATAGGCTGACCATAACCTGTGTTGCCCTGAGGCTGACCCATAGGCTGACCGAAGCCTGTGTTGCCCTGAGGCTGACCCATAGGCTGACCGAAGCCTGTGTTACCCTGCTGCTGGAATCCAGGCTGTGCAGGTGTTGGGAATCCCTGAGGCTGTCCCATCATGTCCTGGTTAACTAATACTGTTTTTTCTTCGTCCGCCTGAGGCATTGCTACAGGGGTACCGCATACAGTACAGAAAGAAACTCCCGCTTCAAGCTCTGTACCACACTTTGAACATTTCATAACTCATCCTCCTTTAAGTAACACTATGATAATACTTGTTATATGTACTTATATATAGTGTATGTTCTGTAACCTTATAGTTGCACAGAACATAATAATTATAATATATAAAGCAATAAATAACAACTGAAATATTGTGCAGTTTCTGTCTGTCAAGTAATCGTTGGCACGTTCCTTACCCTGACGCTTTCTATCTCCGGATGATGGTTCCATTACGGGACCGTTTCCACTTATTGCTCCGAGCAGCGGCACTAAATTCGTGCTATGCACTCATTAAGTGCCGGCTGTCGCAAACGTCCCTGCATGGAATCCATCATCTGGAGATAGAAAGCGTCAGGGTAAGGAATATACCTCATTATTTTTGGCTTACATATTGCTCAACCTTGTCCTGAAGGAGATAAAATTGACATGGACCGGCATCAAGAATAACCTGATGAAAATCGCATTCATCGAATTTATCGCCAAGCTCAGTCTCTGCATAATCACGGAGCTCCTCAAATTCAAGCCAGCCGAGAACGTACATCTGGTAGTTGGCAGGTTCAGCTATGACGTAGTTCATAATATCGCTTGCCGCATCGCCGTTAAATCCGTTTGTTTCAAGGTAGTCCTTGGTCTCCTCCAGAGTCCAGCCCTCGTAGTTGACACCTATCTCTATTCTGGCACTTATAACCAGATTTAATTCAGAGTTGATTCTCTCAAGGTCTGCGTACATATCATTTGGATAATCGTTATAATAATCAAAGGACATCATCTCGACATATGTTGCCCAGCCCTCCTGATAACCCTTGAAGCTGAGGAGAACCCGTATAGGCTCAGGATTATGTGACAGGAAATATACAAACTGATACATATGTCCCGGAACACCCTCATGTGCTAAGGTGGACCATATAGAGCCGGCACCGTCACTGTTTAAGTTGGTGTAAATGGAATTATTTTCGTAATCATCAAGTGGAGGTGTCATGTAAAATGCAGGACTTACAATATCCTGTAATGATTCATGAACCGGCTCAACAGTAAAGTCAATATCAGGAATTTCAGGGAAACGGTCACCCATTGCATCCTCAAAGTATTGAATAGTTTCCTTTGGATCAATATCTTCGTATATGGAATCAGAATTCTCAAAATACTCGGTGTAGGTATCGTAGTCACTTGTTGCAACCTGATAATATTCAGACATTATACTGTCAAGCTTATTGTCAAGCAGCTCAATGATTTCCTCAGGAGTTTTGTCTGAACCTACATCACTCCTTATGAGATACTCATAATATTCCTTACCGCCTTCAAAATGAGCAAGTCCAAGGTCATTTTCACCTTCATTTTTATTTGACTGGAAGAAGGCTATTATGTTCTGATAAGCAGGTATAATATAATTTATTACAGCGTCGTGGTTGGCCTGCTTATAATCTGCTATCTGTTCATCAGTAAGGTCTGGAACTTCTTCTATATTATCATTAAAGGTTTCTATGAGAAGATTTTCTTCCGGCTTCTGGATAAACTCAGAGCACTGTCTTATTACCTCATTTGCGGAATGAGTATTCATAAATAAACCACGCTCAATCTTTTCCTGTTCAAAGTCAAGGCAAATCTGAATATAGTCAGGTGTTAGTTCAAGAAGCTTAAGATAATCATCCACGTCACCCTGATCGTAGAAGGAGTATTCTGCGAGGGTTATAGGAAGATTACTGTGCAGACCACTGGTATATGCAAATGGCTCATAAAGATAAGGATTATCATATGACTCAAGATTGGTCTCAAGCTGATTGTACAATATATCATATGTGAAACGCTGGTCATATGTCAGAAGCTCACGGTCAAAGTCTTGAAGCTCTTCAAGCTCATCCTCTGTCTCAGTTTTGTCAGCAAGAAGTCCTTCCTCGGTCATGTCGGTATCACCATAAGTAACCTCTGGGGGTGTAATTCCATAATCTTCTGGATGAGCGAGATTATAATGTAAGGTTAAAGTATCGCTGACTACACTTGTTTCAAATGAATCGTTAAGATATTCCTCGAATTTCTCCTGCTCAGCAATAGCCTCAGGGGTTGTCGGATCAGCCATAACCTCCTGGGCATCATCATCTGTGGATACATCTGATGTGCTGTCTCCATTGGTGCTTATATTTGTCTCAGTTACAACTTCAGTAGTGGTGTCAGATTTCTTACCACAGCCGGCACACAAAAGCATAGTCGCGGCAAGCGTGTACGCTAAAACCACATTTCTAAATTTTCTCATAAAACCCTCCTGCCCAAAGATGAAAATGTATCATCATTAATATACAACAATATAGACGATTATATACAGAACAAACAAAAAAATCAAATCTATGTCAGATAATGTAACAAAAGCAGATAATTTAGAGGACGAAACAGGAATATATGAAAGTGGATATGTGTTAAAGTATAGCTGAGTATATGTGTGGGTGTTTTTAATCCATATACATAAATTACATGGAGCAGGTATTCATTTATAGAACAGGAGGAATAAGATATGGAAATGAGCATAAAGGAGGCAGCCGAGCAGCTTAAGGTAGAACCGCATGTGCTTCGGTATTGGGAGGATGAGCTCAGACTTGAAATAAAGAGGAATAATATGGGACATAGATATTACACTGAGCAGGACATAGGCATGTTTAAAGATATACAGAAGCTTAAGCAAAACGGATTGTCTTTAAAGGATATAAAGGCGGGAATAGATAAGAGAAGAAAGGACGAGCCTGCAAATGAGATTGCTGACAGGTCAGATGATAATTCAAGAGATAAAGATATAAAGGTAGTTGATTTTAAGCTTGCGCAGGTACAGGCTGCCATGAATAAGATAGTTGCAAATGCATTAAGAGAGAATAAGGACATAATAACAACCTCAATAAAATCTGAGATAACAGCGGACGTTATGCGGCAATTTGACGCTGTTATGCGTGAAAAGGAGGAGAAGGAGGAGGCAAGATTTAGAAAGCTGGACGAGGTGCTAAGGCAGATGCAGCTTGCAAACGCTGAGGTTGCAGCAACAAAGCCAAGGGGACTATTCAGAAGAAATCGATAGTTATCGCAAATCACATAAAAATGCTATTCGGTTTGTAATATATTGAGGTTCGGCAATAGTCACAATAAGGGACATTTGCGACTGCCGGCACTTAATAAGTGCGAAGCACGAATTTAGTGCCGCTGCTCGGAGCAATTAAGTGGGAACGGTCCCGACTTTGTGACTATTGCCGAACCCGATATGCTATAAATTAATAGTTACTTTACATGCTTGCCGGCAACAAACGGGTTGCATTTTCGGCTTAAAAATGATATTCTCAAAGTTAGTGTATTGTTCACAAACATTATATAAACAGGATGAAAAATATGAAATTAAACGTACTATATGAAGATGACTATATGCTTGCATGTGTTAAGCCATGTGGCGTGCCCTCACAGGGGGATAAGTCGAATGATGAGGATATGGTCACGATAGTTAAGAACTATTTATTTGACAAATCAGATAGTGATGAGGAGCCATACGTTGCTGTAATTCACAGACTTGACCGACCTGTAGGTGGAGTTATGATATTTGCGAAGGATAAGGACACAGCGGCAAAGCTCTCTGATATGATGCAGGATGGTGCGATAACCAAGTATTATCAGGCTGTTCTTACAGGCGAATTGCCCGATATGGATGGAGAGCTTGTTGATTATCTTGCAAGAGATCCGAAGAACAACACGACAAGGGTTGTGAAAAAGGGTGACAAGGGAGCTAAGAGAGCAGAGCTTTATTATGAAGTGATAGATGTGTTTGAGACGAGTGAGGGTGTGCTGTCGTATGTTCTTATAGAGCTTATCACAGGCAGACATCATCAGATAAGAGCACAGATGGCAAGCAGAGGATGTGGAATCTGGGGTGATACCAAATATAACCCAAAGTTTGCAAAGACCAAAAAGAAGTACACAGAGATAGCACTTTACTCATCGAGAATAGAGCTTGAACACCCCGTAACGGGTGAGGAGTTAGTATTTAAGCATGAGCCTGATGGCAAAGCATTTGATGTAATAGAAATGGATGAGTACGAATAATAAAAATAGTTAATAGGAAGGAATAAGAAAATGGCTAAGGATAAGAAATTAGTAGAACAGATTACCTCTATGGATGAGGATTTTGCACAGTGGTATACAGATGTAGTTATAAAGGCAGGTCTTATAGACTACACAAGCGTAAAGGGGTGTATGGTAATTAAGCCTACAGGCTACGCTATATGGGAGCTTATTCAGAAGGAGCTTGACGCACGTTTTAAGGCTACAGGAGTTGAGAATGTATATCTTCCAATGTTTATACCTGAGAGCCTGCTTCAGAAGGAAAAGGATCATGTAGAGGGCTTTGCACCTGAGGTAGCATGGGTAACTCATGGCGGACTTAATCCACTTCAGGAGAGATTATGTGTAAGACCTACATCAGAGACATTGTTCTGTGACTTCTATCAGAAGGAGATACAGTCATATAGAGATTTACCAAAGGTATATAATCAGTGGTGTTCAGTTGTAAGATGGGAGAAGGAGACAAGACCTTTCCTTCGTTCAAGAGAGTTCTTATGGCAGGAGGGACACACAGCTCATGCAACTGCTGAGGAGGCAGAGGAGAGAACAATACAGATGCTCAATATATATGCAAAGTTCTGTGAGGAGGTTCTTGCAATACCTGTAATAAAGGGACGTAAGACAGACAAGGAGAAGTTTGCGGGTGCAGAAGCTACTTATACAATAGAGGCACTTATGCATGATGGAAAGGCACTTCAGTCCGGAACAAGCCATAACTTTGGTGACGGTTTTGCAAAGGCATTTGGAATACAGTACACAGATAAGGACAATAAGCTACAGTATGTTCACCAGACATCATGGGGAATGACAACAAGACTTATCGGAGCTATTATCATGGTTCACGGTGATGACAGCGGACTTGTACTTCCACCTCATGTTGCACCAACACAGGTTATGATAGTACCTATCATGCAGAAGAAGGAGGGCGTGCTTGAGAAGGCAGAGGAGCTTAGAAGTATTCTTGCTGATAAGTACAGAGTTAAGGTTGATACAACAGATAAGAATCCTGGCTTTAAGTTTGCTGAGCAGGAAATGAGAGGAATTCCACTTCGTGTCGAGGTAGGTCCTAAGGATATAGAGGCTGGACAGGCAGTTATAGTAAGAAGAGATACAAGAGAAAAGACAGTAGTACCATTTGCAGAGCTTGAGGCTAAGATTGGCGAGCTCTTAGAGACAATGCAGAATGATATGTTTGAGCGTGCTAAGAAGCATCGTGATACACACACTTACGCCGCTACAACATGGGATGAGTTCACAGATACACTTGAGCATAAGCCGGGCTTTATAAAGGCTATGTGGTGTGGAGATGAGGCATGCGAGGTAGCAATCAAGGATGAGACAGGTGCTACAACAAGATGTATGCCATTTGAGCAGGAGACATTGTCAGACGTATGTGTACATTGTGGAAAGCCTGCTAAGAAGATGGTTTACTTTGGTAGAGCATATTAGAATAGAGGAATAACATGGAAATAAGGATGCCAGCAGGTGCAGGGTATATTATAGACGAACTGACATCTCATGGATATGAAGCTTATATAGTTGGCGGGTGTGTGCGGGACAGCATACTAGGCAAAAAGCCAAATGACTGGGATATCACAACCTCCGCTACACCGGAAGAGGTAAAAAGAATATTTCACAGGACAATAGATACCGGAATACAGCATGGAACAGTTACGGTATTGGTCGATAAAAAATATTCAGCTATGGATGCCTCTTTTTACGGACAGGAGGTTATGCATACCGACTATGCATATGAGGTAACGACATACAGGGTGGATGGAACATATGAGGACCACAGGAGACCGAAGGAAGTAACATTTACGGCTAGTCTTGCTGAGGACTTAAAGAGGCGTGACTTCACTATCAATGCCATGGCATATAATGACAGTCAGGGGATAGTTGACCTGTTCGGTGGCAGAGAGGACCTTGAGAATGGAATTGTAAGATGTGTCGGCAATGCATATGAGAGATTTGACGAGGATGCGCTCCGCATACTGAGGGCGGTGAGATTTGCGGCACAGTTAGGCTTTTCCATTGAAGATAAGACGGAATGTGCTATGAAAAAACAGGCGCGTTTTCTGAAGGATATAAGTGCGGAGAGAATACAGGTTGAGCTTACGAAATTGATTATCTCTAATCACCCTGAATTACTTGTAAAGGCGTATGAGCTTGGTCTTACAGCAGTTTTCCTTCCGGAATTTGATGCCATGATGCAGACCGGGCAGAACAATCCATACCATATATACAGCGTGGGACTTCATACCATTGAGGTTATGAAGAATGTGCCGGCTAATATGATAATGCGCTATGCGGCATTGCTGCATGATGTTGGCAAGCCGGTAACCAAGACTACTGATGAAGCGGGAGTTGACCATTTTTATGGACATCAGGATAAGGGTGCTGATATGGCAAAGGTTATCCTGAGGAGGCTTAAGCTTGATAACCACACGATAGATTCTGTGTGCAGACTTGTGAAAAACCACGACTACGGCATAGGTGGCGGAGTGGGAATAAAAGCATTTCGCAGATTCTTAGGTAAGCTTGGTAAGGACAATTATAATGATTACATGACAATTCGCAGAGCTGATATGGCGGGGCAGAGCGAATACAGGCGCGAGGAGAAGCTGAAAGCAATAGCTGACATGGAGGCTATGTATGACAGAGTAGAGAGTGAGGCACAGTGCATAAGCATAGCGGAGCTTGCAGTTGACGGAAAACAGCTCATAGCCTGTGGAATGAAGCCCGGACGGGAGCTTGGAGTTATGTTACATGAGCTGCTTGAACGAGTTCTTGATGAACCATCGCTTAACACTAAGGAACAGTTATTAAAAATTGTGTCAGACAAGCTAAATAATAAATAATATTAGGAATGAATTATCCCTTTTGGACATACAATTAACAAGATTGATGTTTGGAGGGGATTTTTTGTCTGATAAAATGTCTGAAGTATATGAAGCATATGATATGGAAATCCGTCAAACCATGCGTGGCAGAGGGGCAATATTACTTGTGACGGATGCCGGTCTTTATCAGGTTAAGACACCTGATGTAAATGAGAGCAGACTGATGGCAGAGTACCAGTTCAAGGAAAAGCTGTACGATATGGGATTCAGGAATATTGACAGATGCGTGAAGAATAACAGGGATGAACTTGTGACATATGACAGATATAATAATCCCTATGTAATGAGGTGCTATTTTGAGGGTAAAGAATGCAGCCTCAGCACTCCTGAGGAGGTGGCAGCCGCAGTCAGGAATCTTGCGTCTCTACATCTTATTTGCCAAAATCTGTGGAATAGTACGGATGGGGATGTACATATAAGGGTGTGTAATGATTTCAGGAGAAGAAACAGAGAACTCAAGCGTGTGAGAAATTTTGTTGCGAGACAGAAAAAAAGAAGAGAATTTGAGAACGTGTATATAAATGCATATGAATATTTTTATGAGCAGGCTAAGCTGTGTGAGACGGATACGATATCAGAAGAAGGAGTGCCTGAGATAAATACGACTCATCTTGGATATTGCCATGGAATGTATAATCAGCACAGTGTACTCGTAGGTCAAAATGATGGGGACATAGTCGTGAAGGGGACGATTAATTTCGATCGTTTTTATGTGGGAAACCAGCTTAATGACCTGTATCATTTTATGAGAAAGGCATTAGAGAAGAATAATTATAATTTTGAGGTGGCAGAACAGATTATAAGTCAGTATAACGAAATCTGTCCGTTGTCCCCTGAGGACATAAATTATATATATGTACAATACAGATATCCTGAAAAATTTTACAAAATAAGTAATCAATATATTAACTCATCGAAGAATTGGCTTTCACCTAAGATGCTTGAAAAACTTGAAAAGGTCATTGCCGATGAGGATAAGAAGCAGGTTATTCTTGAAAAACTAAAAAATATGTATAATCACTTCACATTTTAAAAAATATCTTGTATAATATGATAGCTATGTTATGTCCCGTTCTATATAAATGTGTGACATATTTGAGATTTGCATCAGAAAACAAGGTGGTTCAATGCGCAAAAAGATAGTATTCATATTTTTAATGATGCTTTTTTGTATCTGCACAGGATGTTCCTCAAATGGTGATGTCAAGGTGTATGATGATACTGAGGAGACAGTGGTAAGTCATGAAGAGAAGAGTATGACTGCTGTGCTTTTAAGTGTTGATATGGAGCATAATATAGTTGGAGTTATGGATTGTCTTACCGGAGGTACTAACTCCCTCATATATCATGGTGGAGTTAATGTGACAGATTCGTATGGCACAGATATAAGCATAGAATCCATGAAGGCAGGTATGCTTGTTGATGTGGTATATTATTCAGATACAGCGAAGCTTGTAAGCATTTCCGTAAGTGGGAGTGCAGAGGTAAGAAAGTCTATCAATAAGTTTTCGGCAGATGTTGATGCCGGAAAGGCAACATATAAGGGAACAAGCTGTGCAATGTCAGAGTATGTGAAGGCATTTGACGGAGACACCCTGATTGATATATCAGAGATTAATACCGAGGATCAGGTTACCTTATACCTGTATTCAGGTAAGCTTGTATCGGTTGTGATAGAGTTAGGTCACGGATATGTGAGACTTAATCATCAGGACACATATGTTGGTGGAATGGTTGAGATTGGATATGATGTCATAGTTCCCGTAACTGAAGATATGCTTCTCACAGTTAGGGAAGGCTCATATGTCTTGAGAATAAATAAGGGTGGATATAGTGCAAGTAAGGAGGTCACGGTTACGCGTGGCAAGGAGATAGAGGTTAATCTTCTGGATATAGCTATTCCATCAGGTTCAGCTGCGTTTGAGGTTACACCGCCAGAGGCTGTGATATATGTGTCTGGCAATCAGATTGAGGGTAATGTATATACCGGACTGTATGGAAGCTATGGATTTAAGGTTGAGGCAGACGGATATAATACATTCAGGGGAAGCTTCACCATAGATGAGGCTGTTGAGACATTTAAGATTAATCTAACTGCGTTGGAGGATGACACAGAGGAAACTACGGAAATTAGCGATGATACAAGCAGTGAAGAGACAGTCAGCAGTGACAGTCAGTCATCTGAAAGTGATTCACAGGCCACAGAGAGCAGCAGCCAGACTACAACCGAAGCTGATATAACAGGAAATAAGATAACGGTAAAAGCACCAGTCGGAGCAGGCGTGTATTTTGACGGTGACTATGTCGGTGTGGCTCCGGTGTCATTTCCGAAGGTTTCAGGTACGCATACTATAACCTTGTATAAAACAGGGTTTTTAATAAAAAGCTATACTATACAGACAACAGATAATGGTAAGGACGATGAATACAGTTATCCTGCATTGACGTCATTGCTTGATTTGGTTGAATAAAAAGGAGGAACATCATGGATTACATGAAGGTGTATGAGGAGTGGATGACAGATCCATTTTTCAGTGAGGAGACAAGACAGGAACTTATTGCAATTAAAGATGATGAGAAGGAGATTAAGGAACGTTTCTATGCTGAGCTTGAGTTTGGAACGGCTGGTCTTCGTGGCATCATTGGTGCCGGCATTAACAGAATGAACAATTATGTTGTTGCTAAGGCAACTCAGGGACTTGCTAATTATATTATCAAGCGTAAGAAACAGTCTAAGGGAGTTGCGATTGCATATGATTCAAGAAGATGCTCACCTGAATTCGCTGATGTTGCAGCTCTTTGTCTTGCTGCAAACGGAATTAAGGCGTATGTATTTGAGTCGCTTCGTCCTACACCGGAGTTGTCATTTGCGGTAAGATATCTTGGCTGTGTTGCAGGTATCAATGTTACAGCAAGTCATAATCCACCTGAGTATAACGGATATAAAGTGTATTGGGAGGATGGTGCTCAGATTACACCACCTCACGATGCAGGTATTATGAGAGAGGTTAAGTCTATCACTGTACAGGATGCCAAGACAATGCCTAAGCAGGAGGCTGTACATGAGGGCTTATATGAATCTATTGGTAAGGAAATAGATGATGCATATATGGCAGAGCTAAAGAAGCTCGTTATTCATCAGGAATGTATTGACAAGTATGGCAGTGAGTTAAAGATTGTCTATACACCTTTACATGGAACCGGTAATATTCCTGCAAGAAGAATCTTAAGAGAGCTTGGATTTGAGAATGTTTATGTTGTGCCTGAGCAGGAGCTTCCTGACGGGGATTTTCCAACAGTCAGTTATCCTAATCCTGAGGCAGCAGAGGCATTTGAGCTTGCACTTGCACTTGCTAAGCAGCATGATGCAGACTTAGTGTTAGCTACTGATCCTGATGCAGACAGATTGGGAGTGTATGTAAGAGATAAGGAAGGCGAGTATCATTGCCTTACAGGTAATATGTCAGGAAGCCTGCTTGCTGATTATGAGATAGGTCAGATAAAGGCTACTAAGGGCTTGCCAGACGATGGCGTGCTTGTTAAGTCAATCGTTACAACTAATTTAGTTGATGGAATGGCTAAGCATTACGGAGTTAAGCTTGTCGAGGTTCTTACAGGCTTCAAATATATCGGGCAGAAGATGCTTGAGTTTGAGACAAAGCATAACGGAACATATCTCTTTGGATTTGAGGAGAGCTACGGCTGCCTTATCGGTACTCATGCAAGAGATAAGGATGCTATAGTAGCAACTATGGCACTCTGTGAGGCAGCAGCTTATTACAGGTCACTTGGCAAGACCTTGTGGGATGTGATGATAGATATTTACGAGAAATATGGTTATCATATTGACAGTATCAAGACTCTCACTATGAAGGGTATTGAGGGACTTGAGAAGATACAGAGTATTATGAACCAGCTCAAGGAGAATACTCCTAAGGAAATCGCAGGCTTAAAGGTTCTCTGGGCTCGTAACTATGATAACGATACAGCAACTAACATGCTCAATATGGCTGTGCTTCCGACCGGCTTGCCTAAGTCGAATGTTGTATATTATGAGCTTGAGGGTGGTGCATGGTTATGTGCAAGACCATCCGGTACAGAGCCTAAGATTAAGTTCTACTATGGTGTAATTGGCAAGAGTTTTGAGGATGCAGAGCAGAAGTCAGAGGAGTTTGGCAAGGCTGTTCTCCAGATGATTGATTATATGGTATAAAATGCAATAATATAGATTATAAAAAGCTTTACCGCACCAGATACGTTATACATGAGTATCTGGTGCGGTATTTTTTATTATGTCTCCAGTTTTATGTTGACAACATACATAATAAAGTTTATTTTATTACTATATAGTATTGCAGTAGAAAACAGTCTAATAAAGGGAGGACATCTATGAAAAGATATGAGATGGTGAATAAATATAATCATTACATCGATAAAAGAAATTCGTACAGTGCAAAAATTGCTGAGAATAATTTGGTTGTACAGAGTATAACAACAGGGTTGGGGCAATGCCAGAATGTAATGAATAAGCTTAAGCAGTATGGAGTGGATTCAGTAATGCTTGAAACATTATACGGAAGAAACTATGAGATGTTCAATGAGTATGAATTGCAGAGAATAATTAATAAGCTTGATGCTATAAGTTCCCATTTAGAGACTGCCAAAAAGGGAGCACAAAGGAATATCAATCATTGGGATAGTGAAATTAAAGATTATGATGATAAATAACAGGAGGGTTAGAGATGGAGTTACAGGTGGATGAAGAATATTATGTAAATGTATGTGATTTTTATGCAGAGAAGATAGCGGATGTTGAGTTAAAATTGAATGTATTTAAGAAAAACTGTGATTCATTGTTTGAAGTGAATAATTATGGTGAGGAATTACAGACGATATTGTCCAATAAGTATATGTCTTTTTATACTAATATATCGTCATTTCTTAATGAATTGTTGGAAAATGTGAAAAGCAGGACAGGTGAGTTTCTGACAGATGTTGAGACAGATGATAAATTATCATAGGGGGAGAGAGAAATATGACTGATTTACATTATAGTGATATAGAGTTAAAGGCATCGCGTATGAAGAATTTGGGAGAAGATGTAATTAATATACAAAAGAGTCTGTCCTACTATTATTATGGTGGTAATAAAAACAAGGGACAGTATTCTGAGGAATTTGAAAAAATGAGAAATATGGTGAATAGTATAGTCGGTGATATAGGCGCTTTTATGACAAACTATGCAGATATAATATTGTTGGCTGCTCAAAAATCAGAGCAGCTTGACCAGCAGTTATCAGCAGCGGTAGAAGAATTTATGGCAAATTAGGGAGGTATAGTATGTATAGAAGGTTATATTCGGAAACCATTACAAGCTGTATACAGGGTGTGGGTGAGCAGATAAGCCAGCTAAACAGTATGATTCAAAGCCTGACAAATGCAATGTCGGATAATAATGCAGATGCATTTGCCGATTCGTACATACAAAGTCAGTACAGCAGCATAAGGGAGAGCTTATGTCAGAAACGAGATGAGCTTATAGAACACGAAATTATATTAGGAAAAAAGCGTGCATATTTAGAGCAGGATGATACAGTAAATGCCCAGAAGCTAAGAGAGCTTATCGATGGTATATCAGATAAAGAGTTTGCGGTAAATGATTTTGCAATTGATGCATATAACAGTGCTGCCGGTCTGGCACAGGATGATGCAAGTATATATGACATTATTGGTGAGGATGAGCTTAATGCAACCCTATATATTCGAGACCAACTTGGAAATGAAGGCATTGATTATGACGATTTTGCTAATATGACTAATGAGGAAAAATTATCGTATCAACAGAAATGCATTCAATATGCAAAACAATATTTTCTTTTGACTGGTGAGGAATATCCTTGTAATGTCAGGAGAGATTTGCCTATATCTCCCGGGGTGAATATATATTATAGAAATGAGGTGTATACTACTGTTGGCAACGACCATATATCTGTTGATTATTCACCAGGGGATAAGGAAGCGTGTGTACATTTGTTAGCGACATACGATTTTACAAGTTTGGATATGGCAGCTTTTTCGGATGGGATTTCAACAACATATAGTCATTCTATAGATGAAAATATAAGTGTATTTAGTACGGTAGAGATTAATGGTTTTAATATGTCATATTCAATTGAAAATGGTATAACAACCTCTTATAATTATGCCGAGGTAAATGGGGCTTATGATAGTGTGTCTATGGATACTGCCTGTGGGGTAGAGATATATGGTGTCTCGGAATGGGAGTCTCAGGAAGAAACAGCGAGTAGTTTTTCATTAGGTGGAGTTTTGGCAGAGATTTCTGATAATGCAGTGTATGCTATTGGAGCAGCAGCTTTAATTGCGTTAATAGTTTTAGAACCTGAAGTAGGAATACCGGCATTGGCAGCAGGTATGAAATTTATGGAATTTGCAGATTAGACAAATTTGAATAATGAAGCAGGAGAATAATATGTTAAAGAAAAAACAGGCAATAGTAATATATATCCTTATGCTTGTACTGATAGCAGCGTATACATTTTATGTCTACAGAGACAAGAAGGGAGAAACTAATGGGGAGCTCAAGGGGGATTATATACCATGTGTATCATTGAAGGAAAACGAGACGGTGGATATAGAATTACCTCAGATTGTACATGCAGGAGATACCGCAGAGGAGTGTGCAAGAAGTGCAAAGGTTCAGGAAAGATGTGAAGATGCATGGGTAAATGGTAAAGGAAATTGTGTCACAAGGCTGAATCAGGCACAGGTAAAGTATGAATATAATCGTGTAGTTAAAGAAATTAATTCGCAGAAACAGGCATATGATGAAAGGGGGCTGATTACCTTTGATATATCATATGACTGTAGCAATATAACATATTACATAAATGATAAGACTGAGTATATCAATTTTTTGGGAGCAACCTGGTCATTGCCGATATTTTGTGTGTCATTGCAGTTATATGCCGGAATACCATTAGATGATGTAGAAGTTAATATAAAGATAATATATCCGCCTACAGGGAAAACGGTAGTGGAATATAAGTATGGTGAATTAGATGAACCAATTGACGAAGAAAAGTGGAAAGCGTTTGTAGAAGAGGCAAAGAAGGAATAGGAAAAGAAGTTAAAAAAGGGTGAAGAAATGTTAAAGAAAAAACAGGCAATAGTAATATATATCCTTATGTTTATACTGATAGCAGCGTATGCATTTTATGTCTACAGAGACAAGAAGGGAGAAACTAATGGGGAACTTAAGGGGGATTATATACCATGTGTATCATTGAAGGAAAACGAGACGGTGGATATAGAAATCCCTCAGAATCTACATGGCTCTAGGACCGCAGGTCAATGTGCACATTCTCTTTTGTCTGAGGGACGCTGCGAAGAAGCATGGGTAAATGGTAAAGGAAATTGTGTAGCAAGAATGAATCAGTCACAGGTACAGAGTGAATATAATCGTGCAGTTGAAGAAATCAATTTGAAACAGCAGGCGTATGACGAAGAGGGATTGATTACCTTTGATATATCCTATGACTGTAGAAATATAACATATTACATAAATGATAAGACCGAGTATATCAATTTTTGGGGAGCAACCTGGATATTGCCATTATGTTGTATAGAAGTACAGTTATATGCCGGAATACCATTAGATGATGTAGAAGTTAATATAAAGATAATATATCCACCTACAGGAAAAACGGTAGTGGAGTGGAAATATGGAGAAAGAGTTGGAGATAATGCTATTGACGAAGAAAAATGGAACGCGTTGGTAGAAGAGGCAAAGAAGGAATAGGAAAAGAAGATAAAAAAGGGTGAAGAAATGTTAAAGAAAAAACAGGCAATAGTAATATATATCCTTATGCTTGTACTGATAGCAGCGTATGCATTTTATGTCTACAGAGACAAGAAGGGAGAAACAAATGGGGAACTCAAGGGGGATTATATACCATGTGTATCATTGAAGGAAAACGAGACGGTGGATGTAGAATTGCCTCAGATAGTACATGCAGGAGAGACCGCAGAGGAGTGTGCAAGAAGAAACAAAGTTCAGGAGAGATGCGAAGATGCATGGGTAAATGGTAATGGGAATTGTGTTACAAGGCTGAATCAGACACAGGCGAGGTATGAATATAATCGTACACTCAAAGAAATTAATTTGCATCAACGGGCATATGACGAAGAGGGGCTGATTACCTTTGATATATCCTATGACTGTAGAAATATAACATATTACATAAATGATAATACAGAGTATATAGATTTTTGGGGAGCAACCTGGTCATTGCCAGTATATTGTATGTCATTGCAGCTATACGCTGGAATACCATTAGATGATGTAGAAGTTAATATAAAGATAATATATCCACCTACAGGAAAAACAGTAGTGGAGTGGAAATATGGAGAAAGAGTTGGAGATAATGCTATTGACGAAGAAAAATGGAACTCGTTAGTAGAAGAGGCAAAGAAGGAATAGGAAAAGAAGTTAAAAAAGGGTGAAGAAATGTTAAAGAAAAAACAGGCAATAGTAATATATATCCTTATGCTTGTACTGATAGCAGCGTATGCATTTTATGTCTACAGAGACAAGAAGGGAGAAACAAATGGGGAACTCAAGGGGGATTATATACCATGTGTATCATTGAAGGAAAACGAGACGGTGGATGTAGAATTGCCTCAGATAGTACATGCAGGAGAGACCGCAGAGGAGTGTGCAAGAAGAAACAAAGTTCAGGAGAGATGCGAAGATGCATGGGTAAATGGTAATGGGAATTGTGTTACAAGGCTGAATCAGACACAGGCGAGGTATGAATATAATCGTACACTCAAAGAAATTAATTTGCATCAACGGGCATATGACGAAGAGGGGCTGATTACCTTTGATATATCCTATGACTGTAGAAATATAACATATTACATAAATGATAATACAGAGTATATAGATTTTTGGGGAGCAACTCTGACATTACCAGTAGAGTGTATGGAGATGCAGCTATATGCCGGAATACCATTAGATGATGTAGAAGTTAATATAAAGATAATATATCCACCTACAGGAAAAACGGTAGTGGAGTGGAAATATGGAGAAAGAGTTGGAGATAATGCGATTGACGAAGAAAAGTGGAACGCGTTGGTAGAAGAGGCAAAGAAGGAATAATTATATGAAAGATAAAATTACATACATTAGAAAATATGAATTAAATGGCGATGTAAATGTTGCAATACCTGATGATTATACAATTTTTCATAATGAAAACAATAATATCCCATATAAGTTCCCTGATAATATAAATTATTGGATTAATCCTGAGGGCGACATTTTTTATATGAGTAAAATAGATAAGTTAGAGGGAAAGCTTGAGGATGAGCTTAGGAAGATAAGGATGGCATATGTTGGAATGGGTGGAACGTGTCAGGGTATAGGATTATATAACAGAATGGTTGGCAATACCAGACAGCTTATGTCAGAAAATGAAATAACACTTTTTGATAATCGTTTCTTTATGATTTCCATTTTAATAGAAAAAAATGCTGCCTGTTATGTTATGACCCAGATGTGTAAATACGAGCGTAGGGAATTAGTAAGAGCAAGAATAAAATATATGATTGATACAATTAAAATTATATAGTGCACATAGCACAAGTATAATGACTTATGTTGTAAAAATTATACAAAACAAATTGTTGAATTTGCACAAACATTAGAATAAATACGATATTTTGTTTACATAGTGAAAAAATAGTGGTATAAATAAGACATATTAAAGTACAAGGAGGATAAAAACTATGGCATTAGATGTGCGGTATGGCGAGATACGTTCAAATGTTATTGCTAAGCTTATGTCGGATAAGGAAGATATGGTTGATTTGCTCGGAATGTTAGATGATACAGTCAATTCACTTCCTACATATATGGAAGGAGATACTCTTATAGCATATATTGATGAGTTCAATACAATAGTAAAAGAAGTATATTCCAAGCTTAATGATAATCTTGGAGCATATGCAGATCAGCTTGAGAGTGTATGTAAGGAATTTGAGAGTCTGGATGCGGATATGAATACTCAGCTTAGCTAGAATGGGGGAGGAAAATAGAATGAGTGATAGATTAAGAGTCGACTATGTTGCAATTGAACAGATAGTAAACGATATGAAGAAATATGAGGAAGAAATAGGTTCAAGATATACGGATATGACAGCTATAGTAGAGTCTCTTGTTAATGATGGATATATGGAGGCTGAGTCAGCAGATGCATATATTACAGAGTTCAAGGAAATGTTAGGCCCGGATTTAAAGAAATTACTTGATATAGTTCATAAATTCTATACACAGTTATCACAGATATGTCAGAATTTTGCTGACCATGATTCTAAGATAGCTGACATGCTTTTCTTTTAAATTATAATGTGTAGGGGGATAGCCTCTTGTTTAGAGATTTTCAAGAGGTTATGCTCTTTTTCTTTTATTCATAATAAATTATTTAAAATAGATAGGGTACAGGAACATGAAGATAAAAAAAATAATAGTTGCAGTTTGTATTTTGCTGGCATGTATTAATAATATTAATGCTCATGCTGAGGGGGCAACACCTACTGATAGTATTGCCACAGATGGTGACGCTCAAAATGGAATCAATCAATATGATGAGAAAAAGGGTATTGTAAATGTACAGTTAATATATACAAGTGAGGCGGAAGAGAAATGTGTTATCAAATCTGGATATGCATTTCTGATAGGTGATGGAAATAACGTTTATGCTATATCTGAGACTGATAAGGTCACTTTAAGTAACGAGGAAAAAAACAGCATTGCTGCTCAATATGGCGTTGAGACTGATAAGGTAGATGCTACCATAGAAATATTACTTAAGGATGATATAACAGTTGAGATGTCAGTGGTAAATAGCAGTGAAAATATGAATTTTGCCATACTGCAATCCACATCTGGACTTGGTGATTGTACAACTCTTGGATTATGTGATGATATTAGTACGATTCCAGCTGGAACAGTCGTACATACATATGATAACAATATGCAATGGGTTGACTGCACTATTGATGATTGGTCAGAGATAGATGATTCGCATTATTACAGATATACAGCCAGCAAGGATATAAGCAATGGAATACCATTGTTTGATGATGACGGAGAGGTTGTTGGTATAGCTAGTGGTGCTAATAAGTCTGATGGACAGCGTTACGCTTTGCAGATAGATGAAGTTATAGATGTACTTGATATGCTCGGGGTGGCGTATAGTCCCGAAATAGTTGTAGATACATCTGGATTAGAAGAAATAATGCAGGAATTTTCTTCATTAAATGAGAACAAATATACGCCTGAGTCATGGAAAGAGTGTAGATGGTTATATAATCAGGCAGTTGATATTATGGACATGATAGAACAGGGAGACATAAATGTTTACACGCAAAATGAAGTGAATAATTTGCAAATAGCCTTTAGGGATAAAATCGATAGCTTACAAAAGGCTGGTATATCTAAGAAAACAATAATAATTATAGGAATAATTATTGCAAGTGTTTTGCTTGTTGCAATTATAGCGTTGATAATTGCTTTAATAGTTTTGAATATAAAACATAAAAAACGTTTGAACGAGGAAGCTAATAAAACCACCACAGCAAAGGATGCGTTGAAATTAAGTGGAAGAATTACCCCAGGGACAGTTTTTAATGATGATAATATGCCAATGAACAGAAGTCTGATTGAAACGGGAGAGGTGACGCTGCCAGATATAGATTATAGTGAAACTTCAGTATTAAGTAAAGAAATGGAAAGTAATATGGATAAATCTGTTAAGACATATCCGAAGCTTGTGAGATGTAAGACAGGAGAAACCGTGACTATTAATCAGGACAGCTTTATAATTGGGGCTTCAGATGAACAGTCAGATTATTGCATCAAGTATAACAGTAATATAAGCAGAAGACACGTCTGTATTATGAGGCTTGAGGATGGCTATTATATACAGGATTTAGATACAACTAATGGTACGAGTGTAAATGATATGAGGGTTGTTCCGGGAAGATATGTAAAGCTTGATAATGGTTGCATAATAAGAATGGCAGAGGAAGAGTTTGAATATAGTGAAACATAAATAATGGTGATGATATGAAGATAAATACTTATGAGGAGCATATTTCATATACCTTCGAGGAAGCTGACCATATATGGCAGCTTGCTATGAAACAGGTAAATAATATGGAAATAAAAGGTGCATTAAAATACATAGAAGTTATACATAATGGTGCTGACAAATTATTGTACGGAAGAGAAGGCTTAAGGTTAATGTCAGAGGTTGTTCATACCATTAATAATGCTGAATTAATATATTTAATGAAAAAATTATTAGATGATATCAGAAACATTGGCGAAAATGATTATCTTAATATGACTGCTATAGATGTTAATTTTGGAAGGTTATATTATGACAGTCATTCAAATACAATTATGTTTGCACTATTACCTATTAATTATGAGTGTGATTATCATGATAATACGACATGGAGCACACAGCTTAGAAATACGCTTCTGACATTGCTGTCATACATATTTGGTGAAACAGACCCAAGATATAGCGATATGTATTATGTAGTAAATGATTATTCTAAGACTGATGCTGAGATAATGCAGTTAGTATATGAATACGACTATGGTATACATCAAATAGATTATCAGGAGAGTAATACTGGTGGTGAAGGCACTACTATTGGAACACTGATTTTAGAACATAATAGTGACAAGGGAAATCTTATTTTCAATATTAATAAGGATAAATATACGTTAGGGAAATCTGAAAATGGTGTTGATGGTGTAATACATATTTCAGGTATGATTAGCCGTGTTCATTGCACAATTTATAAAATGTCAGATAAATATCTTATACAGGATATGAACAGTACAAATGGAACAAAAATCAATGGCTACACACTTAATCCTGAGCAGTATTACTATTTAAATGATGGCGATGTTCTGTCTATGTCTGACGTGGATTTTAATGTAATTATGGGATAATCAGGGGAGTATTATGGCTAAGAAAAAAATACTTTTTGTAAGTTTTGATGAAGAATACATTACAACAATTGAATATAAATTTTCATCATTGATAAATGAACAGGCAACAATTGAATTTATATCTGATGAGAAATTTCTGAGTGGCTGCGAGGATAAGCTTTTTCGCATGGATATAGTGATACTGCCTGTATCTTTGAGGCATAAATATGGTGATTTGGAGGGTAAAGCAGCAGTATATTACCTGACAGATATTAAGGATGAGGGCAGTAATCCTCAGTACATTTATAAATATGACAGTATTAAATTTATAGCTGAAAAGATAGATACACGACTTATTAACAGTACAACAGACAAAAAGAAGGGGACAAAGGTTATAGGTGCATTTTCTCCTGCTGGAGGTACAGGTAAGACATTGCTATCAATGCTTCTTGCATACAAACTTCAGAATAAAGGCAACAGAGTATTGTATGTAAGTACTGTTTCCCATCAGGACTTTTCATATTATATCGAGGGCAGAGAATATCTCAGTACAGAGTTTTGTTATCAATGTACTATAAATATAAGAAATGCATTAAAGATAATAAATAAGGAAATACGAAAAGGAGATTTTGATTATCTTCCTCCGTTTAAAAATCTGCCAGTTTCCTACAAGATTAATTTTGGCATATATATGCAGATTGTTGAATATATAAAAAAACAAAATATATATGATTATATTGTGGTTGAATTGTCGTCTGAGTTACAACAGGACAAGCTGGTGTTTCTAAAACAATGTGATATAAAGCTTTTGATTTCAACACAGGATAGAATCTCAGTTAGGAGGCTTGAGACATTTATATCTGGTATTCCTGATACGGGAGATAACCCGATATTAGTGTGTAACAGGTATGACAGGCGTAAGACAGATTACCTATCTATAAGTCCAGTTATTGAGAGCTGTGAGTTAAGTCAGTATATAGATGAGATGTATGACGAGTTGGATTGGAGTACAGCTAAAAGTGTGATAGATATGGAAAAAACTTATTTGTGTATCATATAAGTGGAGAGGTGTTTTATGGAAAATACGGTTATTATGATTTTTGAGGATTTAAGTAAAAACAGGTCATTAGATATTGAGGCTCCATTAAATATTTCCGCAAACGAGCTTATATATGGACTTAACAAAGGGCTGCATCTGGGAATTGACATAAATAATGTCAGGGAATGTTATCTATGTACAAGAGAACCTCGCATTCTTCTGAGGGGCGACAAAACATTAGAGGAACTAGGTGTTCGTAACGGAACAATTATAACATACAGGGGATAGGTTAATTAGGAGAGGTATATGAAATACAAGCTTGTTATATATGGAAATAATATGTATAAGGATGTCATCATTGATGATTCATTTTCGGGAAGTCTTACTATTGGTACAGATAAGGCATGTCAGATAGCGTTTAGGAGAGAACGTTTTAAGGACGGTTTTATTTTTAGAATAGATAAACAGGCAGGTGATAATTATATTATCAGTTGCAGTGATACCATTTACCTTAAGGCGGACTCTGAATTTAAAGAATATATAAGACAGCTTGAGCTTGGAGACCATATTGCATTATGTTATGATTGTAATGATATGGAATTTTTCTATGTAGATTTTCTGGCTTTCTATGATCAGGTGGGAACAGATTATGATGTTGCAGTAGATGTGGCAGCATGTAATGAATTCTCAGTTGGTGGGCGCGTTGACTGTATTGTTCGTGTTGATGATCCGTATATGAGTAATGATTCCATTAAAATACGAAGAGCCTATGATTGTTATGAGATTGACTGGCATGAGGCACATATTGGGGTTGAATTAAATGGATTTGCTCTGCATGAGGATATAGGTGTTATATATGATGGAGAATTTTTCTCTATAAAGGGACATTCTTTCTGTATAGATAAGGGAATTTTATATACATCTAAACAGACTAAGCTTATAACTAATCAAAAGGTGACACAGATTACGTACCAGAGTAATCATTATGAGTATCCTAAATATATTAAAAATGTCAGACAAAAGTTTGAATTGCCATCGGAGAGTATTGAAATACTTAATCCTAAGAACAAAGAGGAGAAGGATGAGCAGAGCTTCCTTATGTCTGTTATGCCGATGCTTGTAAATATGCTGCTTATGGTTGGAATGAGGGGCGTTATGGGTGGCGGAGGAATGTTTGTTATATATTTTGCTGCCACAATGTCAGTAAGTACGACTATTACAATCATTAATTTCTGTAAGGACAAAAAGAAACGTACGGAAAAGGAAGATAGAAGAAAAAAAGTTTATATGGAATATCTGTCTAAACAGGAGGATGAGATAATTAAGCTCAGGGAACGTGAGAAGATTGTGGCTAATTACATGAATCCTGATTTGGATACATATGTAAAATTCGTAGATGAATTTGATAACAGGTTATTTGAAAAAAACAGAAATGATAATGATTATTTAAAGATTCGTATTGGAAGCGGAGTAGTTGCCTCTAATTGTCAGGTTGATTATAAGAAAGAGGATTATGTTGATACAGATGATGAGCTGAAGGATTTTCCTCAGATAATGCATGATAAGTATCAGTATATCAGCTCTATGCCTGTTTGTCTTGATATCAAGGATGTAAATGCTGTCGGCTTTATAGGAAAAAGGAATAAGCTGTATCAGATGGGAAAAAATCTGATAATTGAATATGCAGCATCACATTTCTATAAGGATGTTAAATTGTTCATGATAATGGATGAGGAGGATGTTTCGTTATTTGAATGGGCAAGATGGATGAAGATAACTTATAGTGAAGCGTATGGAATGAGAAATTTCATGTACGATAAGGAAAGTGCCAAGACAACTCTGGAATTTTTGTATTCGGAGCTATCTAGAAGGGAGGCTATGGGAGCACCTTCTGATGATATGCCTGAGTATATTGTATTAGTATATAAATCATCGGCAATCAGTACGCATCCGGTATCAAAATACATAGATAAGGCAAATGATTTAGGGTTTAGGTTTATATTCTTTGAGGAGTATGAGGAATATCTTAACAGTGAGTGCTCAACAAGAATATTTCTTAGCGATAAAGGTTATAACGGATATATTCAGGATGTCAAGGATGGTGAGAGTATACAGAAATTTGACTATACTCATATATCGGGCGAGGCTGCACTGCATTTGTCCAAGAAGCTTGGGGCAGTGTGTTTTGATGAGGTGAGCCTTGAGAATACACTTACCAAGAATATAACTTTGTTTAAGCTGCTGGGGATTATGAATCCCTATGATTTGAATCTTGGTGAGAGATGGAGTAAGTCTGAGATATATAAAAGCATGGCTGCACCGATAGGCGTTAAGAGTGGAGATGAGATAGTATATCTCGATTTGCACGAAAAGTATCATGGACCTCATGGCTTGGTTGCCGGAACTACAGGTTCAGGTAAATCAGAGATATTGCAGACTTATATATTGTCTATGGCAACATTGTTTCACCCATATGAGGTTGGCTTTATAATAATTGATTTTAAGGGTGGAGGAATGGTGAATCAGTTCAGGGATTTGCCACATCTGAATGGAGCTATAACCAATATAGATGGAAATGAGATAGAGCGTTCGCTTCTTTCTATAAAGGCAGAGCTTATTAAGAGGCAGGAGCTTTTTGCAGAACAGGATGTAAATCATATAGATGAATACATAAAAAAATATAAGGATGGAAGTGCAAGTGTCCCATTGCCACATCTTATACTTATTGTTGACGAGTTTGCTGAGCTTAAAAGCGAACAGCCGGAGTTTATGAAGGAGCTTATCAGTGCGGCAAGAATAGGACGAAGCCTTGGAGTTCATCTTATACTGGCTACACAGAAGCCGGCAGGTGTTGTCAGCGACCAGATATGGAGTAACTCCAAGTTTAAGCTGTGCCTTAAGGTGCAGAATAAGGGCGATAGTAATGAGGTTTTGAAATCACCACTTGCCGCAGAGATAACCGAGCCAGGCAGGGCATATTTACAGGTAGGTAACAATGAGATATTTCAGTTGTTTCAGTCTGCTTACAGTGGAGCTATGGCACAGAATGATGGAATTGCAGAGCAGAAGAAGTTCAATATAGCTGAGGTAGCGTTATCAGGAAGAAGGAAAATAATATACGAACAGAAGCCAACCTCAAATGATGGTGGAGAGACTCAGTTAAAGGCACTG
Source organism: uncultured Lachnospiraceae bacterium (assembly GCA_934309145.1). Classification (GTDB taxonomy): domain Bacteria; phylum Bacillota; class Clostridia; order Lachnospirales; family Lachnospiraceae; genus Coprococcus_C. Next base: position 100,917 of record CAKRCW010000010.1, read on the forward strand.
GTAAATTATATAAATGAATATTGTGATAAGAAGAATATAAACAAGCTTCCAGATATATGTCTGCCATCGCTTGCAGAAGTTATACCTATTACAGTTGATGGATTTGAATATGATGGTACGGATGTAGTTGTTCCTGTTGGTATAACAGATGATCCATCAAGACAAAAACAATATGTTGAGGTATTCAATGTGTCACAGAATAACATATATATTCTTGGTTCTTCTCAGTCGGGTAAGACGAATCTTATCCAGACAATGATTAGAAACCTTACGGATTTGTATTCACCGAAGGAAGTAAATATATATATTCTTGATTTCGCCTCAATGGTATTAAGAAATTTCAGGGATTTAAATCATGTTGGAGGTGTAATAACAGCCTCAGACGAGGAGAGATTAAAGGGCTTTTTGAAGCTGATACAGGCAACTATGTTATCAAGAAAGGCTAAGTTCTCTGAAATGGGTATCAGTTCATTTAGTGCATATCGTGAAACTGGAAGAACTGATATACCGCAGATTGTTGTATTTCTTGATAATTGGATTGCATTTAAGAATTATTTTAATGAATATGAGGAGACATTCATAAATATAAGCAGAGAATGTGTTTCTGTTGGTATTTCGATTGTTATCACGTCAAATCAGGCTGGTGGTGTAGGTTATAAGTTATTGCCTAATTTCTCGAAGAGAACAGCTTTGTATTGTAATGATTCAGGTGATTATAATTCGGTATTTGATTCGTGCAGAAAGAAAATTAATGACATATCAGGAAGAGGAATTGTTGAGAGTAATAAGACTTTGTATGAGTGTCAGTATTACCTTGCATTTGCGGCAGAAAAAGAATTTGAGAAGATAAAGCTTATCAAGGAATATATCAGTTATGTCCACGAAAAATATGGTGATATATATGTGCCTGGTATACCAGAGATACCAGAGAAGGTAACAGACAGCTTCCTTAATAAACAGTTTGGTACAGAATGTTGTGCTGCTTATGAAGTTCCTCTTGGAATGGAATTTAATTCAATAGGTTTGAGGACAATTAAGCTCAATAAAACTACTGAGATTTCATTTTTGGGTAAACAGGAGTCCCACAAGCATGCTTATGTTGAGTATCTGTTAGACAGGGTATTGGCAAGACGCGAAAACGAGCCTGTAGAATTATTTATTGTTGATAATGCTTATGGTGAATACAGGAAATATAGTGAAATGGCTTCTGTGTATACAAATAATGGACAGGATATAGTGGGTGTCCTTGAAAGAGTGGATAGTTCATCATCACCATTTGTTTTATGTATGATTAACTCGATAGATGTGCTTAAGGCAGTCGGAACGGATAAGGAAATGGCTGCAAGGTACAAGAGTTTGGTGACAAATGGAAGAGGGAAGGTCTGCTTCATGTATACGGATGTGGAGAATTCTACAATAACATTTGGCTCAGGAGATGTTCTTAAACATATTAAGGATAACAAAAATCTTGTGGCATTTGAGGATATAGGTAATATCAAGGCTATGGATATACCAATAGATGCTTCCCGAAGATTTAAGAAGCCGTTAGATAAAGAGGATGCATATCTGTTTGAGGGTATAAGGGTTGAAAAGATTAGGGTTATGAGTAAGGAGGAAAGGTAAGGTGTTTTTATGAAAAAAAGTAGTAATAATGCAGATGTAAAAAATTATATGTCACAGGTTGCACAGTTAAATGGTGAAATCAGTCAGTTGAAATTAAGAAAGGCAGAATTGGAAAAAGCCTACAGGGAAAAGGAGATAGAGGAACAAAGGGCTTCAGACACATATAAAAGACACATTAGTATAGCAAGCCAGATATATAGTATGAAGAAGAGCCGATTGACAGATAAGGTAGCCGAGCTTGTAGACGCTGAGGCAAATGGTGAGAATGTAAAAAGAATTATGGATTGCTATAGAAACGTAAAAGCTTCCATAAAGCAGGAAATTTCTCAGATAAATGAGGATATTGAGGGTAAGAAAAAATCGGTTATTAAAACACAGAGAAAAATATTAAATAGTGTTGGTTTGAGTGATTAGGAGGTATGTATATATGGTAGATATGAAAATACGAGATGAGGAACTTAGTTCATATGCGTTACAGTTAAGCAGCCTTGGTGCGAGTATTGAAGGCAGAATAAACGATTTAAAGACACAACTGGAATATGTGTGTAATGAGGGGGCAACAAGTGGTTCGTTTCATGATAACCTATTGCTTTTTATAGAGGTTTTATCATCTATATCAAGTAAGCTTGAGGAACAAACGACTGCAATAAAAGCAAGTGTAGAGAGTTATTTATATAATATAGATGGTTTAGATGGACAGTTCTACTAAGGAGGTTATTATGGGAGATAATACAACAAGTGTAGATTATTCAGTACTAGATTCAGCAATGATAAATATTCAGAGTATTTTAAATGATACATATGTATCTGTAACATTAGGCAGGTTGAAGGCTGAGTTTGAATATAGTCAGAGTGATTATGTTAGTATGCTATGTGAGCTTACTGACAATATGGAGAGTATAAATGGCATTGTAAACGATTTATTGTTGAAATCAAAATATATGTTACAGATGGCAAAGAAAATATATTCGGATGCAGATGTAAATATGGCGAATTCTATAAAATAGACGGGAGGTAATATATGGATAGAGATTATTCTATGGAAACTGAAAGAGAATTATGCTTTTGTACGGGGCAAGTGAACAACATTGATGTAGAACTTGCACTTGTGTATACAAGTACATATGTAAATGATCAGGAATATACAGTTTTTGATTATAGATTGAGTAATCAATTGGCTGAATATAAATATGTGGGAAGTCTTATCGCCACATGTTTTTGTAATGTAAGACAATATGATAGTTTATATACAATTGCAGCAGGGAATAGTATGATTGTATCATTGGAGAATTATAAGAATGAGCTTCAAAGTATATGCGATTGTCTTAGTGTACCTAATATTGGATGTACAGCAGCGGATATTAATTATAATCTTGGAAGATATGGAGATTCATTGTTATATAACAGTATATTTGATGATGGTGGAAGGTATGCATCAGTAGTTGCCGCTAACGGGTTTAATGAGATGATTTTAAATTCTGACAGTGCAAGTGCCGCAGAGTATTTATATAATAGGATTATTATTGTAAATTCTGATGGAAATGTGGATTATGACATGGATGTCTTATTGGAGGTTATGTCAAGGCCGGCAGCGAATATAACTGAGGCCGAGTATGCTGCTATTGCTATGGCATATTTGTATATGGATGATAAGGATATGACGGAGTTTGTAAAGGCGTGTATGGTGGAGAGTGAAAAATGTATAGGAGATTATAAAGTATGGGAACCAGATGCATTAAAGTGTAGTAATATAAGTGCTGGGATTTATGAAATAGAACAATCTACTCTTTATATAGCTTATTCGGCAGAACAAATTTTTTTGCAGAATAGAACTTCAGCTAATCAAGAGATTGCAGATCAATTACTTAGCTTGCGACGTTCTTTTTCTCAAAAAAATGTGCTGTTTCAGTCGTTAAATAATATTAGTCCTATACTTGGTGGAGAAGATGATAGCTTTCCGGATATAAAGATACAGGCAGTAAATCAAGATGACAATAAGACTGATTATTCAGTAGATTATAAGACATTAAGTGGAAAGATAGAGTTAAATAATTCTACAGGCATTGGATATGGAAACATCTATGTAAAATCATGTGTAAGCGGTAAAGAAGAGGTAGAAAGTGCAGTTAATAGTGCTAGAGATACATTTAATAATACATTTTGCGAAGGTTTTGATACGGATGGTCTGGCATCGGTGGAAGATTATTGCAATTTTCAATTAAGTCATATAAAGGAATTTGTTGGTTCAATGTGTAAAAATACTATACTGGGATCGGTTATAGATAAAGTTAACATTGATGCTCAGTCCAAGCAAGCTTTGGGATTGATAGGGGATATATTAGAATATGTTCCTAATTTAATAGATGATTATAATCAAGGAGTAGAAAATGCTCAAATAATTGAACAACAAATTACCAATATACAAAATTGCTTAACATACGAGACGTTTGGATGTGAATTTATCTGGGTTACATATGATTCAATAGTGGAGCAAAATACTACATCATATGTAACGGTAGGTGCATATACGTTGGATTCGATATATGCATTTAATGAAATATATCCAGACCAAGCAACGACAACGGAAGAACTGCTAAATGACATAGATAGTCTGACTGCTAAAATAACAAAGATTATAAAAGATGGTAGGGGGGAAGGGTTAACAGAGGTTTCACGTGCAGGGGGTAGATATTAATGAAAAAAAAGAAAATAGCGAAGATTATAACATTTTTTGTTCTAAGTATAGCTTTGGTAACAGCA
>CAKRCW010000011.1 GCA_934309145.1 uncultured Lachnospiraceae bacterium
GTAGCGTTTTCTTATATTCCAATGGCTGTCAGCAATATTTTATCCTCATGGCTGCGCTGTAAAGAACATGCCACGATACCATTTTTGGCAAGCTTTGGAGCAGTTGTTGTAAACACAGGACTTAACTATCTTCTGATATTTGGAAAATTCGGATTTTCATGTATGGGAATAAAGGGAGCTGCGATTGCCACACTTATTTCACAGTTGTTTAACCTGGTATTTATTGTTATCGGATTTGTTTTATGTATCAGAAAAGAGGAAGATACACCGGTATTATCTCTACATTTTAAAAAAATCACAATCAGGGATTATCTGATCATGATTCTGCCGATTCTGATCAGTGAATTTTTATGGAGTCTCGGGCAAAATGTGGAGTCTGCTGTTTATGGACATCTTGGCACATCAAACCTTGCAGCCTATACACTTACCGGTCCGATACAAGGGCTTATCATAGGGGCACTTAGTGGATTGTCTGCGGCTGCCGGTGTAATGGTCGGCAAAAGGCTCGGCAGGAAAGAATATGATGAGGCTTACACAGAATCAAAGAAGATTATGTATGCAGGCTTAATTGGTGCGGCAACGATATCGGCTTTGCTCATTCTTTTAGCCGGAGTATATACCGGATTATATCGCGTTGATTACAGCGTAAAAGAACTTGGAAAGGCACTGCTTATCGTATTTGCTTTGTATGCCCCGGTCAAGGTGGAAAATATGATACTTGGCGGAGGCATTATAAGAAGTGGCGGTAACACTAAAATCATTATGATTATTGATATTGTTGGCACATGGTGTATTGGAATTCCACTGTGTATGCTTGCAGCATACGCATTCAAATGGGGAATTGTTGGTGTGTATACATTGCTTACCACAGAGGAATTATTCAGGCTCGCTGTATCGTTAATTATCTTTAAAAGTCGTAAATGGATAATTAGTTTATGCTGATTTACTTCTTACAAGATTCTTAATGCGGTAGTATAAATTATTCTATATCAACCTTATTTACAACATATATACCAACACAGACAAGGGCTAATGATATAACTCCAGTTATTCCAAATGCCTGTTTCTTTTCATCTAACAACAGTGCGGATAAAATAACCCCGAATACAGGATTCATAAATCCAAATACCGCAACCCTTGATATAGGGTTATATTTAAGCAGTATTCCCCACAGCGAATATGCCACAGCGGACACAAGTGCAAGATATATCAACATTCCCACAGCAGCAAATGAAATGTTATGTATAGTTCCGCCCATAGCAAGTCCCATCACACATAAAATTGCCCCACCAAACACGAATTGATATCCGCTTAACATCACAGGATTATCATCACGCGAATATTTCTTTAGAAATACGGACGAGAATGCATATGCAACAGTTGATAAAAATATTGCCCCCTCACCAAAAATGCTAAGTTTAAAATCCATTCCATTCAAATTTATAAGCACAACACCCGCAAAGCCTATAACACAGCCTATCAGCTTTCCGGCTCTTATTTTCTCCTGATGAAATATATATCCAGATACAAGTATTGCCACAAATACATTTACTGCCTCTATAACAGATGCTTTAACACCGCTCGTATGTGCCAGACCGACATAGAAGAAAAAATATTGTAAAACTGTCTGTAGCATGCTTAACCATATTATCTTTCCTACGGCAGATTTTCTTGGTTTTATCATTTTGCCATCGAGCATACTTCCTATTATTATGGCTAATATTCCTGCAAGCACAAATCTCATTCCCGCAAATAATATCTGTGACGCTGTATCTGTCGGTTCTATGCTCCACAATTCATAACCTATCTTTATACACGGAAATGCACTTCCCCATAGCAGACAGCATAGCATTGCACCGAGCCATACAACTACTGTCTTTTTCATATTTTCTTCTATATTTATTCCACGCATTTGTTTATTCGTCATCCTTGTTACCTTTTTTCCCTTCCAAAGAATTACCGAATTAGATTATATGATAAATCTCTTCATCTGTCATCTCAATACACAAAATAAAGACTGCCACCAGAAACCTTTTATAGTTCCAAGTGGCAGTCTCATTTCATTTCTATACAATCTCTATTCAATTAATGTTTCTTGGATTTCGATGTACCAGCCTCAGGCTGTTCTGCGTTATGGTTTGCTGTTGCGTAAACCTTAGGCATAACTTTCTTTTTCTTCAATGGGTGCTTTGGATTCTTATCCATATATATCGCTTCCTTTCATATTACACACTCACTATTATTCAATAGCAATGTAATTATCCTGTTCAATAGCCTTGCTGTCCTTCTTAGGAATTGTCAACTGTAGGATACCACTCTCATACTTAGCATGTATATCCTCCTGCTTTACATCAGTGCCAACATAGAAGCTCCTTGACATACTTCCCGCATAACGCTCACGCCTGATGTACTTACCAGTTTTCTTATCCTTCTCGTCCTTATCAAGACCCTTAGCGGCAGATATGGTAATGTATCCGTCGTTCAACTGTACGTTGACCTCATCCTTCTTGAAGCCAGGTAAATCAATATCTACCTCATAGCCTTCATCTGTTTCACGGACATCGGTCTTCATCATGTTCTTAGCATGTTTACCATATAATGGATTCTTGGCTGGGAAGAAATCCTTAGCAAAATCCTTCTCAAAGTCATCCATCCAATCATCAAATAAGCTTTCTCCAAAAATACTAGGTCTCAACATAAGTCATATCTCCTTTCATATAACAAATCGACTTTTGTATCTTTAGCACTATCAGAGAAATCTGAGGTGTTGCAATATTATATTGAGTCGAACTACACGTTTCATAACATTGGATATCAGGTAACTCTTCTTATCTTTTTTACCTCTTCCTTTGTTATGCCCTTACTATACACCCGTTTGTTAGCACTGTCAAGAGGTGAGTGCTAATATTTTTGTGAAGATTTTGTGAAGTTATAAAACCTCTTCTAATATATTATCGACATCGTAGTCTGGTGAATATTTGACGGCAACATTGTATATTGTCTCAATTATAGAAATATCTGTCTCTAATTCATCCGATATTTGAGATATTGATTTCCCTTTTTTAATTTTTTCAATAATCTGAAATATCAACTGCTTTGTTTGTCCTAATGTCAATCCCTCCTCGAAGCTGTCACGTTTCTCCAGTTCTATCTGCCTGTCAAATGTATAATCCAATCTCATAATCTTTTCCACCTCCGAACGACGTTCTATAAGAAAATCCCTAAGTATATTGTTCTCAATACACTCATCAATCGCTGTCTTAAGTGCAAGAGTAAGCTTCTGCTTCCCGTACATATTCACATACAGTTGCACACATTCTATAAACTGCATATATTCTTTAAGAAATGTGCAATTTCCAAGCAGCTCTTTGTTATAACCCTTATTGATATTATATACCGTACATACCAGCTCAAGCTCAGGTCTCTCTGTAGGTCTCTCATATGCCTCTGAGAGCTTAAGCTCATACTTCTCTGGTTGCTTCTCCCTTCCATTGTAAAACACTACAAATCTTGGTGTCGGAATTTTAATAAGCTTACTTCCAAGAAGATTCTTATCCTTAAGCATATTCTCAAGCATTGGTGTCACATATGTAAGATTCCTCATTGGCATATTGGGACACACCGTCGACTGATGCTCAAACATATTAAGGTAAAAATCTATCACAAATGCAGAATCATTTCTTATTGTGAGCGATATTCCACCCTCCAATGTGCATATTTCAACCATCTCCGGATTAGTATGGTTTGAACCATTGATTGCATTGTATAATGCAAGTGCATTTTTCTTGTCCTCCAGTAACATACAAAATACGTCGCTTTTGTATTCTCTGTTACCCATATAAATACCTCCTGTCCGCAGGAGTATATCAGCATTCTATTATCATAAAAACTCCTGCTTTTAAATTTTTATTGTGAATTTTAAAAGCATGAATTTTCAAGATTTTTAGAATTATTAATCAATATGAGCTGTCTTGCCATATAACGCAAAACGCATAAGATGAAAATATGCTTTGAGCGTATGTTAGCATAATTATATTAATTAGTCAATATATTTTTTACTACAGTTGTACTTTTTATATAATATAAAATAACATTAATAATCTCTTTTATATTCACCTTCTAACTTATGGCCCCGTGGGTCACAAGTTAAACATCTCTGGTCTTGCTACTGAGTATCTACTGCCAAAGATATAAACTTACCCGTCCAATCAATAGTTAGTGTCATATATACATCCTCAGAACTATATTGATTTTCATCCTTTAGAACAGCACATTGTACTTCTAAAACTAACCCGTTCTCATTTTCTTCAGCAATTTGCACGCTATTTCCATATATATATGATATATTTTGTTCCACCATCATATTGACAGCAGTATCACGCAGAGTGTCAAAATCAAAGCTATAACCTTTTAAGGCATCTCCCAAATCAAAAGCAATATTTGCAGCCTCAATATAATTTTTCGCTGTAAAATCTTCATTAACAGTTCTTTTATAATGGTAATAATATGTTGAGGTACCATTACCATCACAAATTCTTATATAATTGCCATCATCAATAAACAATTTAGTCATAGCCTGCATTATATCAGAATTACACTTCATAACTATGACCTCTTCATTATCCTGATTATCATCACTTTCATCTTTTTCGTATTTTAAGGAATATATACTCTGAGTATCTTCACCCAATCCATTATTTTCACTTACCAGATATCTTGAATAAATATAATTTTCGCCATCATAAGAGATAGTTAAACAGGATAATTCATCCTCAGACAGCCACTCACCCTCTATTTTGTTATAAATATCCTCAAACTCCTCATCATACTCAAGAGATGCAAAACTTCCGTCATACAAATCATTATAATCCTCTGTATCAACAGGAAGCTCTGCATCAGTTGTTATTTCTGTATTGTAATCAGAAGAATTATCAGTCTTATTGGATTTATCCTTACTACAGCCTGTAAGTATTATTAGAATACACAATAACGCAATTTTATAAGAAATATATTTCATACCATTCCCCCAAAATGTATTTTATTTATAATATCACAGGCTTTATTATATATCTACTCCAATATCCTTCCATCTATGGAAAATGTGACAACCTGCCATGGAATAAACTTACCACTGTTCTTTAATGCTGTTATAGCCGCATGTTCAAGTCCGCCACAGCAAGGAACCTCCATGCGAAGTACGGTAACACTCTTAATGTCGTTATTAGCTATAATCTGTGTTAGCTTCTCACTATAATCTACATCATCTAACTTAGGGCATCCTATAATTGTAATCTTCCCCTTCATAAATTCTTCATGAACATTAGCATATGCATAAGCTGTACAGTCTGCGGCAATAAGAAGCTTAGCGCCATCAAAATAAGGGGCATTTACAGGGACAAGCTTTATCTGACAAGGCCACTGACCAAGCTGTGATTGCTGCTTTGCTGCCGGCTTTTCACTTACCGCCTCTGTATCAGAGAGGGACTCTTCACCAGCTCTGTTAAACTGCTTCATTCTCTGTCCCGGACAACCCGAAAATGCTGCATGAGCTGTATTACCATCCTGCATAGCTTTTTTCTTCTTCATGTTCTCAAGAACTGCCTGCTCATTATATTCTGCTGCCTCACGCTCCACAAATGTGATAGCTCCGGTAGGGCAGGTTGGAAGGCAGTCTCCCAAGCCATCGCAATAATCATCACGAAGAAGCTTCGCCTTTCCATTTACCATTCCAATCGCACCCTCATGGCAGGCATTTGCACAGGCTCCACAACCATTGCACTTGTCCTCGTCTATATGAATTATTCTTCTAACCATTATAATCTCCTCCATAGTTATATTGTAATTTAACGTATATTGTATTTTCATATTGAATATACTATAATTTCATTATGTATTTCGTTGTTTTAACAACAAAAAGGAGAAATATATGCTATCTGATTTAATTATTTTTAAAAATTTATCTGAGGATGAATTAAATGACATAAAATCATGCACAAATACCAGAACTAAACACTATAACAAACATTCCATATTATTTCATGCAGGCGATATCGTAAATGAACTCTGCTTTATCATAAAAGGAAGTGTGAATATAGAAAATATAGATGTGTGGGGAAATGAAACCATAATAAGCAATGTCCCAAAAGGACATGTATTTGCGGAAACCTACGCACTGTCAGGTGAGCCAATGATGGTTGATGTTATTGCTGCGGAGCCCTGCGATATATTATTTCTTAAGCTTGATTTTATAAACAATGAGACAAATATAAGTAAATCGTGGCACTCCAAGGTTTTAAAAAATCTTCTTACTATATGCGTTAAGAAAAATCTCACTCTCTCAACCAGAATCTTCTGTACCTCAGCAAAGACTATAAGAGAGCGTGTGTTCACCTATCTTTCTGCCCAGGCTGTAATAAATAACAGCACCACGTTCCAGATACCATTTAACCGCCAGCAGATGGCAAACTATCTGAATGTGGAACGCAGTGCCTTGTCAAATGAGCTTGGAAAAATGAGGGATGAGGGGTTGATAATCTTCCACAAAAATGAGTTTACCCTGATTAATCCTCAAGCATAATATTATAAATTCTTGACGAACCATTCACCAAGATAACCCGTAACCTTACCTGCTCCTGTTGCATTAAGGTGGTCCCCGCCATCCTTGGTGTCAGTCATCCAGTCTATACCGACATCTGCCACAAGATTCAAATCTAAATAACTGACACTGTGTGAAGTTGCCCACTCATTTACTCCGTTATGCTTCTCATAGCTCCAGTTCTTAGGCGATGGAACACTCACTAACAGAAGCTTTGCACCATTCTCATCGCACAAATTATATATAAGTGAAAGGTATTTAAGTGTATTCTCATCTATATCATCTACATTATCTGTCTTATGCATATAAGCTCCGCCCTCATATGGCTTTATGCCATATCTGGTTACAAAGCCTCTGTTCTCTAAGTCCTTCTTGTTACCATAGCTTGGGATAAGCTTTGCAGCAACATTTTTCCAATCTGAATGATTTGCAAATACAGGAAGAGCCTTTATACAGGCGTTCATAACACTGTCATTGGTGCTGTCCTCTGTCTTTGACTTTCTGTACAGACAGTTGGTTTCAAGTACAACAACCTCAGGTGACTGTGTCGCAAATGCATTGTTAAGTATTGCATATGTATCGCATATCCTCTGTGCAGATGTTCCACATACATATGAGGTTCTCCCTGTAATATCAAGGAGCTCATTTGGATTAAAGCTGGAGTAGCACTCACTGTCTCCTAAGAACAAAACATCTATACTGTTATCAGGTTCTGATTTAATCTCATGGTCTTTATTTCTAATTGATACTCCATCATATATTTCTGCACCATCACTTCTCACAAATACGAAGGACAACACCATAAGTATCACGATAAGACCAGCCATAAATCCAACACAGCTAATTATTCTCTTATAAAATTCTCTTTTGTCTTTCATATCAGGATTCCCCTTTTTATTATTCTGCCCGATTAATACGCAGCATAAATCATATCAACCATAGTATATCCTGCTCCATATGCACCAAATATTACTATCATAAGTATCACGGCATACCACACGCCCCAGCGTACAGGAAGCCTCATACCCGCTAATTTTTCTCTTATTGATATACCTCTCTCATGTATCACATCAACTGCAAATACAAGAATTATACATATAGCAGCAAGAAGCATATCGTATATATCAACGCCAAGCGTTATATCTGTAAGTCGTGTTATATGAAAATCTGTAACCATACTCCTTATCATACTTACGCCTGCTTTTACGCTGTCTGACCGGAAGAATAATTCACCGACGTTTACGATAAGGAATAATTTCATAAATGTAAAAATTCTGTAGCCTGTTGATTCTTCTTTTATATTGATTCGTGCCTTAAGCCTCTTAAGCGGAGCTTCTGTTATATTCTCTATAAAAATAAGGACAAAATAATACATTCCGTAAAATATATACGTTCCCTTAGGACCATGCCACAGACCATTAGTTATCCAAACAAAAAATAGCGCTATGGTAGGTGCTACAAACTTACTCACTCCTATTCCAGCCTTAAGCTTAACCTTCTTGGCAAGCTTCTTCACCGGCTTAGCTAAGGATATCGGATAAAAGATATAATCCTTAAGCCATGTTCCAAGTGTTATATGCCATCTGTGCCAGAAGTCTCCCGCATTTTTGGCAAAAAATGGTTGTCTGAAGTTCTCAGGCAGCTTAACTCCAAATATTTCTCCGCTGCCCATCACAATATCCATACATCCTGAAAACTCCATGTAAAGCTGCATGGTATAACATAGCATTGCAAGACATATTGCTGAGCCATCATAATTGTCACTATGTGAAAATACCTTTGACACAAGAGGGGCAAGTCTGTCAGCAATAAGCATCTTTTTAAATAGGCCCCATATTATTCTCTGATACCCATAAACCAAATTTTCAAAAGAGATATCATTTCCCGCATAAAGGCTTTCCGCTGTCTCTGAAAATCTGCTTATAGGGCCTTCCATTATCTGTGGGAAGAAGCTTAAATAAAGAGCTATCTTAGCAATTTTTCTCTCTGCCTTTATCGTGCCTCTGTATACATCCGTCATATAGGCTATTGCCTGTAAGGTGTAGTATGATATTCCTATAGGTGCAACAAAGGATAACCCAAACACACCTATATATTTAAGGGCAATCAAAAGAAAAAGATTAATCATAACACCTGTCAGCACTATGTATTTTTTCTTTCCAAATCTCTCAAGCATTAGTCCTGTGACATAAGTTACAAGTGTTGCTGCAAGAAGCCACACAATAAGCTTACCGCTTATCAACCAGAAAAAGGTATAATCTGCCGCAAGCATAACCACCCACCTCGCCTTTGCGGGTGCTAACTGATATAGCAGTATCACTATCGGCAAAAATAAGACACTGTATGTAAGCAAATGATATGACACGTTATCATTCTCCCTTCAGACGGCATATCATCTCCCAAAGCTTGGCTGCTGAATTAAAATTCTCAGGTACAAGCAATGCAGGTGATATTTCAACATCAAATGTATCCTCTATCTCAGATACAAGCGATAATATCGCAAATGAATCTAAGATATGGTCATCTATAAGTGTTGTGCAATTCTCATAATCCTCTCCCGGTGCAATCTCCTCTAATATCTCTAATAACTGTTCCATTGTTACTCCTCCATTTCTGAATTTAATATATTTGTCTGTATTATTCCTCTAAGCTTTGTTACCTTCCTGTCATCATCTATAACGAGAATCTGAGGAAGCTCCCTGCTTAAAAATAATGCCATTCCCTCTGTTACTGAATATGCTCCACATTTTTCAAATACAAGCACATCTCCTATGACTGGTTCACTTAAGTCTACATCTCTTGCCAACACATCATTTACGGTACACAGCGAGCCACATATGGTCCATTTACCGTAACCTACCCCCTCTCTTTTATGCGGCTGCTCTATATATGGCTGCTTCATTCCCATCATCCAGCCATAATAATTAAGCTGATGTATTCCCCCATCAACAATAAGATATCCAGTGTCTCCTGTCTGCTTAACATCTGTTATATGCGTGAAATAATATCCACATTCCGACACTAAAAATCTTCCAAGCTCTATCGTTAAAAAATCATATCCATCTAATAACCTGAGCCGCTCTGATAATATACAAAGCTGTTCATCAGGCTTTGTCTCATCCTTAGCCTTATCTGTCTCATTTGCAAAATATGAAACCATAAGTCCCGGTCCATACTCAAGCTCAGCAATCTCTATACCATACTCATCTGACAGGCCCTTGGCAAACTGTTCAAGATAATCAAGCTCACTCAAAAACTTCTTAGCTTTTTTCTGCGTTCCGGCATAATAATGTATTCCCGAAAGCTCCATATTATCATCCTGAATAATCTGTTTTAAAACCTCACAAAAGGTCTCCTCATCCATTCCAAACTGATTATTTGCGGAAAGTCTTAAAAGTACATTTATTTTTACACCTGACTCATCAGCACATTTCTTTAAAACCCTGTAATTCTCCTTTGACTCAACTGTATAATGTCCCCTTCCCTGACTATATGAAAATACTCTTTTCATCTGGTCATAGGTTTTGCTCACACCTGAAACCACTATCATATCGGGCGGTACATTATTTCTTATACATATCTCATATTCTCCCGGTGAGCAGACCTCAAGCCTGTCCACAAGCCTATATATGTATGGAATTAAAAATGGATTGGCTTTTACAGCATAGCAAAGCTTAGTCTGTGCGGGAAGCATATCCCTTATAAGCTCTACCCGTTCCTTCACCATACTTATGTCAAATACATAGAGAGGGGTGTCATAATTTTTTGACAGTTTCTTCATCTCTTCTATATTCATCTTATGCCCTCCCCTCATACTGCTCTTTAAGGAGCTTTCTGTCAGTCTTTCCATTTTTGTTCACAGGCAGCTCCGCAACATTTGCAAATACGTTAGGCACCATATATTCAGGAACTTTAGTTTTCATCTCATCTATTATCTTTTTCTTGTTCTCGTCTCCAACATAATATGCAACAACCTTATTCTTCCTTTCATCATAAAAGCAGCACGCCTGGCATACTACAGACACAGACATAAGCTCACGTTCTATCTCCTCAAGCTCAATCCTGTGTCCCATGTGCTTAATCTGGAAATCCTTTCTTCCTGCAAAGCTTAGCCTTCCCTCTTCGTCATAGCAGGCAAGGTCGCCTGTTCTGTAGATTATTTCATTAAAGCTTTTATTTAACGGATTTTGTACAAATGCCCTCTTTGTCATCTCAGCATTGTTATAATAGCCAAGTGCAAGCGAAGTTCCTGCCACGCAAATCTCACCTCTGACATTTGCCATATCAGGCTTAATCTCATTATCATTTTCATCTAAAAGGAATACCCTCTCATTCGGAAATGCATTGCCCATAGGTAGCTTATCATCATCTCCGTACTCTCTGTCAACAATGTAATATGTACAGTTGCAGGTAATCTCTGTAGGTCCATACAGATTAACGAACATTGCGTCAGGGTAATAGGATTTCCATGCATTTAACTGCTTCACAGGCATAGCCTCACCGCTGAATAAAATCTTATTTATATGTGCTGGTACTTTATACTTAAGCCCATGCAATCTATTTAACAGGCAAAGTGCAGATACAGCCCATATAAGAGTTGTCACATTGTTTTCCTCAAGCATATCCACCACCGCATTAGGAAACATAAATTTCTGTTTAGGGATAATTACAATGGTTGCCCCGGTCTTAATCGCACTGTATATATCCTTCACTGACACATCAAAGTCAAATGGTGCCTGATTTCCTATGACATCCTCATTTGTAATATCAAAAAGCTCAGTAAAGCAATCTATAAAATCTATCACCGACCTGTGACATACTAAAACTCCCTTAGGCACTCCGGTTGAACCCGAAGTAAAATTACAGTACAACGGATCTGTATCGACCATCTCACTTCTTATTGCCAAAAGTCTTTCGTCATCAGCCTGTCCTATATTAAGCAGCTTATCTATATCCAAAATAGCTCCTGTATATCCAAGTCCTATAAGTCTGTCACTTTTGTCAGCGTCAGTTATAACTATTTCAGCTTTAAGAACGTCAAGCATCTTATCAATTCTCTCATCAGGAAACGAAGGATCTATAAGTGTGTAAAAACAGCCTGCGTATACTGTACCCATAAATGTTTTTAACACATCAACACTCTTATCAAGCATCACACATACCGGACATCTAGCTGTTGTCATACCTGCTATATAGCTTCCTATTTTTCTTGCCGATTCCAAAAGCTCGCTGTATGAGCAGGCTTTCTTATCATCTATCGCAGCACGTTTGTCTGGATATATTCTGGCTGTATTCTCCAAATATTCAAGTACATTTTTCATATTATACCTCACATCCTGTTGCCATCTCTGATATGTTTTTCATTATAGCAACCTAATTATTAAGATAAAACCATTCAAAATATTAAGATTTCTTTAAGAAACGACTCCATGCGCTTATTCATATAATTATACCCGGCATCGTTTCTGTGGTCCGGCAAATCATAATTTGCATCCAGATATGTTGACATATATTCACTCACCTTAAGTGCACCTGACAGATTAAGATGGTCTCCTGCATCAAGTGTATCTGTCTCCCAGTTTATTCCTATATCGTCTGTAATAAGGTTCATATCAAGATAATCTATATTGTGCTCAGAAGCATAAGCGGAAAGCGCGTTATGTATCTGCATATTATAGTTAAGAGGCGAAGGTGAGCTTACAAGCATTAGCTTAATATCATTTTCCTCGCACAGCTTTACAATCTTATTCATATAATATCTGTTCACAGATGAAATCGGTCTTTTCTCCGCCGTATCGCTCATGTATGCACCTCCGGTATAAGCAGCAACCGTGTTTCTAATCTGGAAGCCGTTGTAGTTCACAGGAACATCATGCCTGTCTCCTGCAATCCCTCTCCAGATTCCGTGATATTTAAATACAGGGAAATAATAGTAAACCAGTTCATCTGCTATACATCTTGCCTCAGCAAATTTACTTAGCTCATTAAAGCATACATTTGTCTCCAGAATAATCAGCTTCGGAGATTGTTTTTTAAGGATGTCCTTAAGTCCATAATAGGTCTCAACAAGCTTCTGTCCTGACTGACCTCCAAGATACACATTTATACCGTTTTTCTCCCATAAAGTCAGTGGCGATAAGAAGGTGTAGCTCTCACTATCTCCAACGACAACAACATCTACAGTGTTCTCCTGTTCTGCAAGGAGTTCTGTCATATATATGTCTCTCTCTGCCACCTGATCTGTAAGTCCAAGCCGTACAGGATCCAAAAGCTCTGATGTAATAGCAAATATAGTTAATACCACCACCAAAAATGTAATTATATGGATAATCTTAGAAGCCTGCATATATCAAATCCACCTCCTGATATCCGGGACCGTATGCGCCAAATATAACTATAAGCATAATAAGTCCAACATATATAACCCATTTCACAGGAACGTTAAGCTTTGCCTCCTTGAAATGCTCTCCTATACCTACAATTATGCAGCTAAGCAGTATTATAATTATCTCAGGCAGGCTTAATCCAAGCTTAAGGAGTGCTCCATTCCACAAGCTGTCAATAGCAAAGTTATGGAATATAGACACAAACATAGATATACCCATTCCTACACTGTAAGCTCTAAAGAACATTTCACCTGTAAAAATAATCACCCATGTTTTCGCCACTCTGACACATTGCCATGCCGTAGATTTATCATCTATATGACACAAAGCTGTGAATTTTTGTACAGCCGGCTCAAGAATTATTTCAAGCATTATAATCACAAAATAATAGCATCCGTAAAACAGATAATTAAGCTGTGGTCCATGCCAAAGTCCGTTGCATACCCATACCGGAAGAAGTGCTATCGCTGATACTACTATCTTTTCTACGTATTTTCCTGTATGTACCTTGGCATATTTATTCCATTTTTTCACCAGACCTGACATGGATATAGGGTAAAATATATAAGTCTTAAGCCACCTTCCCAATGTTATATGCCATCTGCGCCAAAACTCAGAGGCACTCTTAGATACAAATGGATGATTAAAATTCTCTGGCATAACGACGCCAAACATCCTTCCACTTCCTATAACGATATCCATACAACCCGAAAACTCCATATATAGTTGTATCGTATATGCTACAGCGGCAGCGATAATCATAACTCCACTATAACTTGTATAATTATCATATAGTACAGCTACGGCAGGATACAGTCTATCGGCTATGACAAGTTTCTTAACTAATCCCCATATTATTCTGGTATATCCATAAGAAATATTATCTAGCTTAAGCGGTTCTCCACTTGCCAGGGAATCACCTGTATCACTGAAAAAACATATCGGTCCCTCCATAAGCTGTGGAAAGAAGCTTAAAAAAAGTGCAACATTTAATATATTTTTGCATGCCTTTATCTTGTCCCAATAAACATCAACAACATAGCTAATTGCACTTAATGTATAAAATGATATTCCTATAGGTGCATATTTTGTTAATAATCCAATATATTTTACAGAAACAAGCACACCAATAAGAAGAATTATTCCCATAGTAAGAACAATCCTCTCATATCTCTTATAACGTTTTTTTATTAGTTTCTTCTCATCTCTTGAAATGTCTGTGACCTTACACTTAACAGCACATCGGCTTTTCAAATATCCAAGAAACAATCCTATGCAATATACGAGTATCGTTGCACCAAAAAGAAAGGCAATCAGCTTGCCACTTATAAGATAAAAGAATATATAATTAAATATAAGTAAAACCCCTGGACGTATTTTTCTAGGTGCTAATTGGTACACCAGCAAAGCAACTGGTAAAAACATTAAAAAATATACAGCCTTTTGATATGCCATATCTCAATTCCCCACAAATGATATATATATATATTTCCTGCAAACAGGAACAAGCAGATTATAAAATGCACATGTTTCTTTTTTGTATCTTAGACAATATATAAATCAATCCACTTGAGTACATCATTGAATACACGTACTCTGTCAATCTCATTTATAAGCTCATGTCTGTCATCCTTATAAAGCCTTACCTTGATATTCCTGATTCCAGCCCTCTTATATGTTCTGTAAACCTGTTTTACACCCTTGCCGTAATTGCCAACCGGATCCTCATCCCCTGATATCATAAGAATCGGCAGCTTCTTAGGAATATGCTTTATATGTCTAGGATTCTGAATAAATGCCAACGTCTCAAGCAATGTCTTATATCCATTAACCGTAAATAAAAATGTGCAGTACTTGTCAGCGTTGTATTTATCAACACGCTCCATATCCTTAGATATCCAGTCATTATCTGAACGTGGATTCTCAATATGTGAATTATATCTGTTAAATGCTGCCTTTCGCAAAAATGTTGTTCTGTGTCTGTCCCCTTTCACTGCACCTATAATGCCAACACTTAACATTCCCACAGCAAGCTTTAGCCACGACTGTCTGCCTGTGCCTGCCAATATAATTCCATCCAGCTCATTTCCATAAGTCATCATGTATCGTCTTGCCATAAATGAGCCCATGCTGTGTCCGAATAAAACATAAGGAATCCCATTACCATAATGTTTCTTCGCATATATAGTTACACGATGTAAATCTGCAACTACATTTCTACTCATATTGTTCTCGCAGAAATATCCAAGGTCATCATCCCCTGAAGCAGTAAGACCATGCCCCAAATGGTCATTTCCTATGACAAGTATTCCATGTTTATTAAGGAACTCTGCGAATTCATCATATCTCGTAACATATTCTATCATTCCATGTGATATCTGAACTATGGCACGAATATCCGTATCAGGCTCCCATATAACCACATGGAGCTTGTTTTTCCTGTCTGTGGCAGGTAAATAAATCTCCTTCATATATACCCCTTCCCTAGCTACGAACGGAATTCTATATGTCCGGTAGCTGCATCCATACTATCAACTATAGCAAGTGACTCCAAATGATAACCGAGATTCCTTATGACCTGTCCTCCTGACTGGAACCCCTTCTCTATAACGATTCCTATTCCCTCTACCTTCGCTCCGGCAGATGAAACTATAGATATAAGTCCCTGGAGAGCACATCCATTTGCAAGGAAATCATCTATTATAAGTACCCTGTCATCTGGTCCGAGGAATTTCTTTGATACGATAACCTGATTCTTACACTTATGTGTAAATGACTCTACCTCAGCAACGAATACATCACCCTCTATATTAATGCTCTTAGATTTCTTGGCAAATACAACTGGCACATCAAAATGTCTTGCAACCATGCAGGATATTCCAATTCCAGAAGCCTCTATGGTTAATATTTTATTTATGTTACAATCAGAAAAGCGGCGTTTAAATTCCTCTCCAATTTTGTCAAATAATTCTATATCCATCTGATGATTCAAGAAGCTGTCAACCTTAAGGACATTACCTTCTTTTACTATTCCATCCTTTATAATACGCTCTTCTAAAAAATTCATACGCTCCTCCTGTGAATATGCTTTTAGGCATCATGTAAAATATATACCGATTATACCAAGTAAGCTAAGATTTCGCAATCGGTAAAGCTTGAAGCCTCGTTTAAAATCATATATAATATTTTGCAAAAAGATTTTTATTTATGGAGATTTATATATATGAGTATCACAATAAATGAGCTAAAGGACTTAAACCCAGACACATATCAGATTATCGATATCAGAGATGAGGTTGAAATTTCACACGGAAGCATACCAGACGCAATAGCTATCGACAAGGATAAGATAGCAGATGATGAGAGAATAGATAAGACTAAGACACTTGTCATTTGCTGCAGCAGAGGTAAATTCAGCGTAGACGTGGCAGAGGATTTAAGAAGCAGAGGTTATAACGCACTCAGTCTTGAGGGCGGATATATCGCATGGCTTATGGACGTTATGAACTCCTCAAGGGATGAGGATATAGCAAAGGATGTTGAGCAGAGCTTACGAAAGACCTTCAAGAAAAGGATATGGTCTAAGTTTACGAGAGCTATAAACACATATGAGCTTGTTAAACCCGGCGACAAAATAGCTGTCTGTATATCCGGTGGTAAGGACTCTATGCTTATGGCAAAATGCTTTCAGGAGTTAAAGCTCCATAATAAATTTGAATTTGAGGTAAAGTTTCTGGTAATGGATCCCGGATATAGCCCTGCCAACAGAAAGGTCATTGAGGAAAATGCAAGAAAGCTTAATATTCCTATAAGAATATTTGAGTCTGATATATTTGATTCTGTGTATAATGTTGAGAAATCTCCATGCTACTTATGTGCGAGAATGAGACGCGGACACCTCTATTCATTCGCAAGGGAGATGGGCTGCAATAAGATTGCACTCGGTCATCACTATGATGACGTAATAGAGACTATTCTTATGGGTATGCTCTATGGTGCACAGATACAGACTATGATGCCTAAGCTCCACAGCACGAATTTTGAAGGTATGGAGCTTATAAGACCACTTTATCTTGTAAGAGAGGATGATATCAAGGCATGGAGAGATTATAATAATCTGCACTTCATCCAGTGTGCATGTAAGTTCACAGACACATGTACAACCTGCAACAATGAGGAAAACCGTTCTAAGCGTGTTGAGATAAAGGAGCTTATCAAAAACTTAAAACAGGTTAATCCATATGTTGAAGGCAACATCTTCAAGAGTGTTGAAAATGTCAATCTCGAAACTGTCGTTGCCTACAAAAAGGACGGTGTTAAGCACTCATTCCTAGATACCTATGATTTATAGTGCTATCGCCTTATATATAGCATCTGCCAAGCTTCGGTGTCCCTCCTCGTTTAAGTGCTCCTGATCTGTGTCACTTGGGGAGGCTACCTCTGAGGCATCAAGAAACTCTATCTCCTCTTCTCTTGCAATTCGTCTGTAAACCTCGGCAAGCTCCTTTGAAACCTCTATAGAATCTGATGAGAATTCAGGATCATACTCTGTTTTCCACACCAATTCTCCCAAATGAATAGGTGATACAAGAAGAATTTTACTCTCTCTTGTGTAATCTCTTACCTGTCTTATTATTCTCCTCACACCCCTGCCTATTATCTCAGCAGTAGCACCATATACAGTTTTGCAGTCATTTGTGCCAAGCATAATTATTATCTGGTCTGGTGTGTCGTTAGTCTCAAGTATGGTTCTAATTAATTTAGAACCATTTCTATGGTCTCTTAACGGATCATCAAATACAGTTGTTCTTCCGCACAAGCCTTCTTCTATAACTCTCGCATTGTCAAGTCCGAGCTTACTGTTAAGTATGCTGGTCCATCTGACTCCCCAAGGGTATCTCCTGTTTTCCTTAGGTACAAGTCCATATGTATTTGAATCTCCAAAGCATAATATCTGTCTCATTTATATCACCTCTATCGCTATCTTTTATAGTTATATTATACTATTTCGCTAGGAATAGTATAATATCTAAAATCTATAGCTGATAATAGGTTTTACATAAGTCAGATTATATTCCAGCTGATGGTATACTTTTTGCCAAGTATATCACCTACATTGTTGATATAGCTCTCAAGCAAATCCTCAGCCCTCTGCTGTGCCTGACTTATAAGCTCCTCATCTGTTTCTGCCGCTTCCCTCATGCTGTCCTGAGCTGTCTGGAATGCGAGTGTCTGGTCATCAGCGGTTATTTTCTCTGCTCCTAAGCCTTCTCTAATCATAATATAGGAATCCTTGTTAAGCTTTGTCTCATCTACCTCACAGCTAAGCACAGCCGCCTTAGGCATAGTTATATTTACAACTTCACCATTAACCTCAAGGTCAAGGTCTGATATATCTACTCCTACCTTAACAATACCTGAATACTCTATCCAGAGCTCTGCCTTTGTGTCCCACCAGAGTACATCCTTTTCCTTGCTTACCTTTGCCACATTATGATAGTAACACTCCAATGTTGCAAGCTCACATATTGCCTTCATCTGAGTGATATTGATTACCTTTTCAACAGATGTATCCTTTTGCTTTAAGCCACAGGCTGACAGGGAGCACATCATCATAACACACATACTGATTACAGCTATAATCTTTTTCATGATATATCCCCCTCATATCTTATCTCTAATATGTACTTCTCATCCTGACTCTCTAAAATCGGATTGATAAGTGCCTTTACAACATTCTCACAGTTTTCTCTCGCAAGCAGATATATCTCATCATTAGCCCTGCTCTCTTCTCCTACATCTGCAATGCAGGCCGAATATGCCTGGTTTGACACATCCTCTGTCTCATATTTCTTGTCAAAAAACATATAATCAAGAGATGCCATATCAACGATAATATCCTTGATTCGTATCTCAGGGAGATTAACTATAACCTTTTTTGCGGCCGCATTTCCATCTGATGCAGTTTCACCCTCTGAAGCATCCTCTATCTCGACAGTTATATCATTCATATCTATTCCAAGCTTCACGTCTGACTCATATGATACATAATAAGCGACCTTGTTCTTACTGTTATATACACACGCTATACCATTATATGCCGCGTTATAGGTTGCCAAATCACTTATCTGCAGTACCTGCTCTAACTCAGTGCTTGTTATGACAGTTGTTTTTACCTTGCTTCTTCCAAGAAAAATTTTAACGGCAACTATTATAGCGATGACAACTACAGCCAAAAGAATTACCTTGTAAACAAATTTGGGCAGCTTTATCTTTTTCTCATTTTTTTCATTCATATGTAAATCAACTCCCTATTATCTACAGTAAGCCCTGAATAAGTATAATAAGAATCAATACTGGAAGGATAAATTGGAAATAACGCTTAAGCCATCTTCCAAGCTTTAAACCGCTACCTGTATTTGCCTCCTCAATATAATTATCAAAGCCCCATCCCCATTTAGTTACACAGAATAACAGGTAAACAAGTGAACCAAGAGGAAGCAGCAGGTTACTTACTATGAAGTCCTCGCTGTCAAGCACATCTCTTCCGCCTATAAGGTGCAGATTGCTCCATACATTATAACCAAGTACACAAGGCATACTTGCAATAAGCACAGCTATACAATTAATAATTGAAGCTTTTTTTCTGCTCCATCCAAATGTGTCCATACAAAATGACATTATATTCTCAAATACAGCAATAACTGTAGAGAAGCTTGCAAATGTCATAAATAAGAAGAACAGTGAACCCCATATACGTCCACCCGCCATATTTACGAATACATTAGGAAGTGTTACGAATATAAGCTTAGGTCCCGCTGTAACCTCCACGTCATAGCTGAAGCATGCAGGGAAGATTATAAGTCCTGACATTACAGCTACAAATGTGTCAAGTATACATATCTTAGCACCCTCGCCTGCCAAAGTATGCTCCTTGCCCATATAACTTCCAAATATCTCCATCGCAGCTACACCAAGGCTAAGTGTGAAGAATGCCTGATTCATTGCTGCCGATATTACATTTCCTAATCCGACCTCCTGTACAGTATCAAGATTAGGGATAAGATAAAAGCTTATGCCCTCACCAGCACCGGAGAGAGTTAAGCTGTGCACTGCAAGCACTACGATAAGAGCAAGAAGTGCGCTCATCATTACCTTGCTTATCTTCTCAAGTCCATTCTGAAGTCCACGACTGCAAACTATAAATCCTAAGATAACCGTAAGTATCATCCAAAATGCCATCTGAAGCGGATCTGCGAGCAAATTGCTAAATACTGCACCGGTATCATCAGCATTCATACCAGATTTAAACTCTCCTGACACAAATTTATAGAAATATGTAACCATCCATCCTGATACAGTGGTGTAGTACATCATAAGCATATAACATCCAAAGATAGCAACCCATCCGTGTATATGCCATTTGCTTCCCAGTTTCTCCAATGCCTTGTAGCCCTGTACTGCACTCTTCCTGCTCGCACGCCCGACAGCAAGCTCCATTGTAAGAACCGGAAGTCCCATGGCAACAAGGAATATCAGATAAAATAAAACAAATATGCCTCCACCATTTTCGCCTACTACAAATGGAAATCTCCATACATTTCCTATTCCGATAGCACAGCCTGCACTGACCAGAATAAATCCTAATCTTGACTTAAATGACTCTCTTTTCATAATTACTCTCCGCTATTTATAGCATATAGCACTCCTTTAAACATTATCTTTTAAACAATAACAAAGTAATATTGATTCTGTCAAGTAATCATCAGCACATTTTGAAACATATGGGCGTGTATATTGACAGGTTATATTATGGGACCGCTTTCGCAAACGTCCCTGCATATAACCTGTCAATATACACGCCCATATGTTTCAAAACGTGCCAATTATTCTTTTATGGTCTCTGTCCCATAGCTCCCTCAAGAGTTATTGTCTCACCACTCATATACTTGAAGTCATCTGATGCAAGCTGTACACATACACGTCCTATTTCCTTCTCAACATCTCCGAAATGTCCCATAGGAGGAGTCTTGACATTTGCCTTAAATGCCTCAGGATATGCCTTTTCAAAATTCTCAAGCTGTGCTGTCCACGCAAGAGGACATACAATGTTAGCATTTATTCCATCAGCAGCCCACTCTGTAGCAGCAACTCTTGTAAGTCCACGAATACCCTCCTTGGCTGCCGCATATGCACACTGTCCATAATTACCGAATAAACCTGCACCGGATGCGAAGTTTATAACTGAGCCCTTTGTCTCCTTAAGGTATGGATAGCACGCTTTCATATAGTAAAACGCTGCATAAAGTCCGGAATAAATTGCAAGGTTAAACTGGTCTGTTGTGTGGTCAGCTATTGTAACACCTGAAGCTGATGCCTGTGCATTGTTGACAAGTATATCTATTCTTCCAAATGTATCAACAGTCTGCTTTACAACCTCTCCGACAACTGCCTCATTATCTGCCCCCGCATTGACATCTGCCTGTATAGGCAGAACCTTTATACCGTATTTGCTCTCCAATTCTTCCTTGGCATCAGTAAGCTTTTTTACATTACGCCCTGTGAGAACCAGATTAGCGCCTTCCTTCGCATATGCAGTAGCTATACCATAACCGATAGAGCCACAGCTTCCGTCACTCAAAACTGCTCTTCCGCCACCTGTAATGATGGCTGTTTTTCCTGATAAAATACCCATAAATTTAACCCCTTTCTATATTAAAATATAATATTGTGCTATTAACAAATCACATAGATATTTTACCAAATCTCCGCACAAAGTACAATCTTGAAGCCATGCATTTTAATGATATTATCTATCATTTACTCTCTATTTTTAAGCACCTCAGCAGGAAGCATCTTCTTTATCCTTCTTACAAGCAGCTGATTAATAATTAAGTACAATATAATAGTTCCTATAAACATCGCTCCATATATCCATATTGAAAACGATTTATCTACACCACAGGCAACATTTGGCACAAATGCAGGCCCATAGATTGCATCTAATATTACCTTTGCAAGCGGAATAGAAATGACAGCACCAATAAGTATTACATAGAAATTGCCATCAAGGTACATACGCTTTAACTCTTTGTTTCTGTAACCAAATATTTTGACAAGTGCAATGCTGAATGATGAACGATCAATCATTACCTTCATCATAAGGTAGAGAACTATAACAAATATAACTATTGATACTCCACCTATCATTATTATCATAGGTCTCATCTGGTCTGAGAATATACCTGCTGATTTCTTAACGTCCTCTCTTGTTGTTGTAGAGTATAACCTTCCAGACTCGATATTAAGGTCATGGTCTGCAAATACTACGTTGTAGTAGTCATCCTGTTCCCCAAACAATTCAAGCGCCTTGTCATATGACATAAATACCATAAAATTAGGTGCATACTGTGTAACTGCTTCAATATAAAATGCGTAGAGACTGTCATTTTCCTCGTCCTTAAGTGTTATGATATCGCCAACGCCGAGATTATATTTATATGCTATAGATGAACTGATTGTCACCTTGTCTTTAGAGTCAGATGTCTTTACATCAAAGAATGGATTGTCATCCTCTATACCAAGCAGAGTTACGTCAAAATCAAATCCGT
The DNA here is from genome assembly GCA_934309145.1 of uncultured Lachnospiraceae bacterium. Taxonomy (GTDB): domain Bacteria; phylum Bacillota; class Clostridia; order Lachnospirales; family Lachnospiraceae; genus Coprococcus_C. Next base: position 22,593 of record CAKRCW010000011.1, read on the forward strand.
ATATATCCTTCTTTAAATCCTTTGCATATGCCTTATAACCGCCCTCCGGTGCTTTTTCAGCCGGATATTTGTAGGTATACATATACTCAAACTTTGTATCTTCAACGTACTCAACCTCGACCTGATTACAGTACACATATATCTCAAGTGACATAACAAGAAGAAGAATACTTACAAACATTCCAAATATTACCGTAAATGCTGTTCTTCTCTCTCTTATTATCTGTCTTATCTTAAACAGCTTCATGAACTTCATGTTCTTAAGCTTTATATCCTTACCCTTACCTGCCTTCTGCTCATTTTTAAGAAGTGTAAGTACAGGCTTTGAGAGTCTCTTTCTGATTACTAAGCTTGTGACAACAAGACATACTATAGGAGGAACTATTATTCCATACACAAAGAGATATGGCATAACAGCTACATCCAATTCTGGAAGTGAATAATAATTATAGCAATCCTGCATCTGGTATCTTACACCTGCATCTGTGTACGCAATAAGTGTTCCTATTGTACCTGACACAAATGCAATTATTGTAGGAAGAAATACATAGTGTCTCATCAAATCTCTTCTCTTAACACCAAGTGCATACAAAGCTCCTATTACCTGACTCTCCTGATCTATTGAGTGAACAACAAAAACAGATAAAACATACGCAATAAGTATAAGAATGATTACTCCTGCTATCATTCCAACACTTCTGTTTAATTCCTGATCGTCTGCTGCTGCCTGTATTCTTACATTGTCCTCAGCAGTTAAAAATGTGAGCAGATTACCAGCATCAGAATTAAAGATTTCGTCAAGCATATCATCTGTCTCATCCTTAAACTCTGATAAACCATCATAAACCTTAACAGAACCGTCATATGCATCCTTTGTTCCATCAAGATATGAATCAAGTGCAGGATTGCCAAGATTTCCTAACATATCATTGTACGATGTAAGCTCTGAAAGTCCATTTTTAAGCTCCTCTGCGCCATCCACAAGCTCATCTATTCCATCTCTTATCTCATCCTCTCTGCCAAGTGTTCTGTCCCAGTATTCCTGAAAATACTCATCGTCAACATCACCGGCAGAAAAAGAAAGCTCCTTTAAGCAATCCTTAAGCTCATCATCAGTCATCTTATCATTTAACTGATATGCGTAATAATATTCCTCTGATTTTACACTCTTACCTTCATCACGAAGCATATCGTAGGTATTTTCTGTCACAAATACAATACCAAAATTCTTACTGTCACAGCCTGTATCTGCAATAGCCTTTAATGGGCTGTCATAATCTGGAACAGTACCTATTCCTGAAATCTTATATGTATGTCCGCCAAGGGTTATACTGTCACCTACATTTATATCATTTTTCTCTGCATACTTTCTCTCAAGCACGAGCTCATCATCATTTGTGGCTGGCTCGCCTTTACATATCGCCACCTTATCTATATCCTGACGATTTTTGTATACTCTGATTGTCTTTCCATCATCTACTGAATAATCTAAAAAGAACATTTTCTCAAGTGTTATACCTTCATCTATAAGGCTATCCCACTCAGAATCAGTCATAGGCAAAAACAACGAAAACTGTCCATCCTCAACACTCTGAGCCTTGTCAGCATCCTTGGTTCCATTGATGATTGTCTCAGCCGCAGCTATGATACTTACAACCAGATACATACTAAGTATTATAAGAAATGAAAGTGCAAGATATCTGGCAATATTCTGCTTAAAATCACGAAAAATTCTCTTCTTCAATACCTTCTGCATCTTATAAATCCTCCAATTCCTCTGCTTTTACCTTAACCTCATTACAGTAATTTTTCTTTATCTGTCCATCCTTTAAGATAATTACCTGGTCAACCATATCCTTTATTGCATTATTATGAGTTACAATAAGCATTGTAGTTCCATACTGAGCATTAATCTTCTCAAGCAAAACAAGAATGTCTCTTGATGTCTTAGAATCAAGTGCTCCTGTAGGCTCATCACACAAAAGAAGCTTAGGGTTCTTAATCAAAGCTCTTGCTATCGCACATCTCTGCTGCTGACCTCCTGAAAGCTGTGATGGAAATTTGTTCTGGTGCTCTGTAAGTCCTAATATATCAATCAGCTCATCTATATCAAGCGGATGCTCTGTAAGGTACTCACATACCTGTATATTTTCCCTGATTGTAAGATTCGGTACCAGATTATAAAACTGAAAAATAAAACCAAGGTAATCTCTGCGGTAATCAGACAATGCCTCAGCCTTCAAGCCTGCCATTTCCTTTCCGTCAACCTTAATAGAGCCGGAATCAACTATATCAAGACCGCCAATACAGTTAAGTAATGTTGATTTACCTGAACCACTTGTTCCCTGTATAACGCACATCTTACCCTTTTCAACGCCAACAGAAACACCCTTCAAAACCTGAATATAACTTCCGCCCTCACCATAACTTTTCTTTACATCTGATACCTCTACATACATCCTTTAATCCTCCTTAGATAATACATTTTATATTTAAAATCTTTATATTTACATAACACTGTTATGTAGTGTCTATAAATTTTGCTATGTCGACACTACTGTCAAACATAGCAATTTATTTAATCCTTGCTAAACAGAGCCATCCAGCCACCAACAAGGTATTTTAACACATGATTTAAATGCTTTAAGGCTTCCATCTCATCACGCTCATGCAGCAGCAAATGCGTAAATGCATTAATCTGTATATGTGAAACCCAGTGCAGCGTGTATTCATCCGGAACATCAACACCAAGCTTATCTGCCTGTGCCTTGGCAAGAATTTTATATCCCTGCTCTAAGATATCAACAAACTCATCTATACAATTCTCAAATCTCGAACCCTGACTTTTAGTAAGAATAAGTATAAACATTTCATAATCTGAATATATGACATGTAATATCTGTTTACTTGCAAGCAAATCATCCTGCATGTTGTCCTCATCAGCTCCAGGTAACTGCTGAAGCTCCATAAGCTCCTGTTTCATATGCTGCTGAAGTAGTTTCCTAAGCTTAATAAGTACTGGCTCTACGATAGATGCAAACAAATCCTCTTTATCTTTAAAGAAGAAGTACAACGCTCCGGTAGTAACCCCGGCCTCCTTGCATATAGACCTGAGTGAGGCCCCCTGATATCCCTTCTCCAGAAATTCTCTCCTTGCACTTGCAATAAGCTTCTCTCTGGTTTCCTTATCATCCTTCATAATATATACCCCAAATACATATTTTAATTACAGATGTAACATAACGCTGTTATGTTACAATAAGATTGTCAGAATGTCAACAATTTTTTCAAGACATTTCAAGGTAATAATAAATTATCAAAAAATAAAATTATATGTAAGATTATCTTGAAAACAAAATTATTTTGAAATTATGACTGGAAATTAATTGCCAAATATAACATGATACTGGGGCAGGTGGCATTTGAAAAACCGTTTAAGCACGCCAGCACTTAGCGAGCGTTCCGCGAGCTTAGTACTGCTGCGTGATTAATCGAACGAGAGTGTGTTTTTCAAATGCCACCTGCCCTGGTATCATGTTGTAACTTGTGTATCTAATTTTCTGTTATGATTCCTTCTAACTTCTTCTTATTTTTGATAAATTCCTTTTTGGCATTAAATGAATTCCTTGCAATCGACATATAGTTTAATTTATCATCATTATAATCATCAAGTGATACGCCCTTTGCCTTAAGTATATCCTTTATTATATATACTCCGAACCATGGATTGCCTGCCAACAATGGACCTACTGTATTTGTGAACATGAGGTTCTTGTATCTTGCACCCTCAGCATTGCCCTTACAGTTATTGCCGTAACCATATATAAGAGTTCCAAGCGGTGTCGCGGCCTTGCCTAGCGTAAAGTCCATTCTCTGTATCTGACATCCGATTATTTCCATTCCATCTTCGGTTTTCCAATAAATATCATCTCCGTATACTTCCTTAGTAAGCATAGGCATCTTGGTTCTATTTAAGGCTCTTGCCTGCATATCAATTATTCTAAGTCCGTCATTTGCAGAGCCGTCATCTAAGTAGTATCTCTTTCCAAATATACATCCGGTTGAGCCTGTTACTAATATGTGTCCGTCATTTTCTATATAATCCTTAAGTCTCTGCTCATAGTTTCTTATATCGTCCGTGACATAACGGATATCTCTTAACTGACCTGCTCCCATTATTATCAAATCAACATTCGATAAATCAGGCAGCTCATCAGCAGTATTTACCTTTATCAGGTTTGCCTCCATATCCATTGACTCAACTATCTTGACTATGGACATTGCATTTCCCCTATCTCCGTGGAGATTAAGTATATCAGGGTATAACCATACTATATTTATCTTCATAATCTATTCTCCTCGTCTATCACTCATTACTTTCCAAACTTCTTTACACTGTTTAAGCAGTCATAATAAGAGTGCATCCATGTAAGAAGATATACGTTGTTACAGTCATATTTCATAAGCTCCTTCAACAGCTCATCATAATTTCTGGTTGGCATTATAGTTATATTGTCAGGTGATACACCTTCTAATACAAGTCTTATTGCCTCATCATAACAAACTGTTTCCGACATACATATATATCTTACAACACTGTCATTTACTATCTTGCCAAAATCACAGTCATATGAATAATAAACACCCGTATAATTAGGAATAAAGTCTACTACCTCACACAAATCTAATACAATTATCTTCTCTTTCTTATCTGATGATGTAACATTTATAGCACTCTGGAGTGTAACAGGAGTTTCCTGCTTGATTCTCAGATAATTAATAGTCTTGCCTCCGGCAGTCATCTTCTCAACTCGTCCACTCTGTATCTTGAATTCCTTAATGGACTTCTGTATACTGTCATGACTTATTCCCTCATGTCTTGCAAATGCAATCATTGAAGCATAACAATATAAGAAATCTGTGCTTATATATTTTACTTTGAAACTCTCATCACCGACACTGATTGTGTTTTTCTCTTTGTCAGCAGCTACAACTGTTGCCTCATCAGGGCTCTTTAACTCACAGGCTGTACATTTGAACTTACCTATGTTAAGGAGGTTCTCGTACTCGTATTTTATCGCACGGCTACATACAGGACATGAGCTTGCAACTGTAAATTTATTGTCATTTATAGCTTCAGCAGCTTCTCCTGCAACTCCATAATAGCTCGCTCCTCCGGTCGGCTCATCACCCTCCCGAAGTCCAAACGATGCACAGTTTGGCTCATCTCTATTAAGGATAAGATGCACATCAGGTGTTATGGCGTTTTTAATCTTATTCATTATAACGCCTGGCTCACCATTTCTCTGTGACTGATCCTTAAGGACATTTGTCACAAGTATAATATCAGGCTTAATCTGTTTGCTCACAAGAGGGATATATCTCTCATCAACCTCAAGCACAACATAATCTACATCAACATATCCATTTAACTTAGAGCTTCTTATTAAAGCTGTGGCAACTCCACGTCCCATGTTAGCTCCAACAGCATTGGTACATATAGTCTTTCCATCGCTCTTTATAAGCTGTGCAAGCATACCTGTTGTCGTTGTCTTTCCACTTGTACCTGTAACCATAACAATCTTGGTGTCCGGTTTAAATGTAAAGCAGCTTACAAAATCCTTCTTTATCATGCACGCAAATCCACCCGGCCATGTAGTCCCAGATATTCCAGGTAATATCTTAATAATACCATACACACACTTTCCTACCAGCAAGGCTAATCTAAACAGTAACTTTCCCATCTTGTTCCTCCTTGTTTTGTGGCTATTATGTGCCACCATAACTCATATGCTATCATACTATATCATTCTGTAAAGTCAACTTTTATTTTCATAGATTTTTATAAAATAATCATTGGCACATTTCATTTCTGCGGGGCTTACATATGGTGACCGGTTCTATGCAGGGACGTTTGCGACAGCCAGCACTTAATAAGTGCGTAGCACGAATTTAGTGCTGCTGCTCGGAGCAACCAAGCGAAAGCGGTCCCGTAATAGAATTGGTCACCATATGTAAGCCCCGCAGAAATGAAATGTGCAATAATTATTTTGCAGAAATTTTTATATAAATTTTTTCTTGTGCGTCTTTATCCAGTAAATAGCATCATCATATTCCTGCTTAGTAATACTGTGATTTGAGAAACCGGCTCTCTCCAAAATGTCAATAATGTGCTCTGCATCCTCGCTTTCTCCGGCTACCCATATAATCTGGTCATGGTAGTTAATAAGACCTCTGTACTCCTTGTATCTTTTTCTTAGTATGTTGCAATACCACGAATATCTCATAATCAGTCGGTCATTTATATCTGCCCTTATAAATCTGATTCCAATCATGGCAAGAATACCAAGCCTTATAGCAACGAATACTGCAATTATTGCCAACACAACCTTAAGTATTCCGTAGCATATTTTCTTAATCATTTCATCAGAAAGTGTAAATCCTCCATTACTATTATCAGAGGCATTTCCATTATTATCTCCTCTATCTCCCACTACATTCTCGAATACCTCCCAGAAGTCTACTACCTCCTCCTCGTCACCTGAAGGTGTCACATCAACGACCTGCCATCCCATTCCCTGTGTATATATCTCCACCCAGGCATGTGCATCTGCATCCGTAACATTTACTTCAACAAGAGCAGTCTCGCCAAGCTCAGAATATCCGTCATAGTAATCACTGTAGCTTTCTCCCTCAACCAGCTCACCGTCTGTCATCTGATAATAGTCTATCGCGTATCCCTCTACATATCTTGCCGGAATACCCATATATCTGAAAATAAGTGTTGCCGCAGATGCATAATGTGCACAATATCCCTTTTGATTATCCTCCAAGAAATAATTCACAAAATCCTCATTCTTAGGTGTCTTTCCAGGACGTATTGTATACGGGATGTTCTCCTGAAAATACGTTCCAACAGCATCTACAACCTCATCAGCACTGTTTCCACTCAGATTAAGCTCATCCACAAAATCGGCAATAACCTCCCTGTTCTCATCCGGAACATATAAATCATCCTGCGTAAATGAGCCATTTTCACCATATGCACTCTCATTAACCCGAGCTTCATTGCCATATAATCTAGGATAGTATTCTATCTCAACATTACCCCTGTTATCCAGTGCACTTGTTTCTGTATAATATGGCAGATAATTTCTGGATGGATCAGCACCAACATTTCTCACTTTCATAATACCTCTGGCACTTCCTGTAAGGTTATTGGCATAAGCCTCCTTAAGTGCATCTGCCTCAGGTGTAAGTGTATTATCATACCATTTCAGATTATCAATGCTTGTCCATGAATTCTGATATGGGTTATAGTTCTCACCTATAAATGAGCGAAGATATATATTCTTGTAGCTGTAAGGTGTTACCTGAACAACTAAATCAGTCTCATAATCAAGTCTTACCGTTGACACATCTCCAAGTCGTCCACTGTCAAGACCTCCAACATCATTTGACATATGGAAAAATCCACTCCAGCCATCCATAAGCAACGTGCTTACGCCTGCCATAGTAAGCTCCTTGTATTTATTACCTGTATATCCTGAATTAAAGCTTCCCTTTGGTCGAAATGATGATACTGCAATTATAACAACCACTGCATAGACAAGAGCCATCACTCCCGCCTGAACCATGGCTTTTACATCATATACATATGATACGCTTTTTTTCTTGTTTTCAAACACTGCATCACTACGTTTTACAGAAACCTGCGGACTGTAATGTCGTCCGGATTTAAGCACATAGGTCATAGCTATTCCTGCTATAAGCATAATGGTGTAAAGCATATCAGGCTCTTCTGTCATGTAAAGAGGAATAACATTGAAGAACATTACTATAAATATTGCAGTCAAATACTGCATCCGACGTGATATGTATACATTCAGAAGAATATCTAAAACAATTCCTATAAATATAGCCGCACAGGTTATCGTGACATATCTGTTGTCAATCTGCTCATTGTAGAGCTTCCTGATATCTATATCAAAGTATTCTGCTGCATCATCCACCGTTATATTAACAATCGCATAAAATCCACTGTTTATATATACCCTGAACAGATAAACCAACGCCCCAAATGTGACAAGTAAAAACAGATATCCAAGATTTTCCACCAAAAGCCTATAGTAAAGCAACGCACAACAAATAGCCATGATACCTATTACGATATGGCACATGGCGACATTATATTTTATACCGAATGAGGATAAATAAAATCCTATACTTCCCATGGAAAGTAGGTACACGATAACGCCCTTCAACAGTAAGGTGAGAAGTCTGTTTTCTGTACTTCCATAAAACGAATTACCTATCCTTATACCATCACATATTATATTGTCATCTATTGTCTGTTTATTTTTCTTAGCCACTATACATTCTCCCTGATATGAATAACCGCCTGTCCATTCTCTGAGGTTACATGTATATAAGCTTTCATCTCAGGATGAACGCTTGACATATGCGATGCCGCCTCGTCAGCACCCTCATAGGTTTTCTCATAAAACAACTTTGCAAATGCATCATTTAACTCGTCCGGATAATCTATTCTTATATCCTCATACTCATATCTGTTAATAGAAAAATACATAAGCCTTACAGTAGTCTTATCCGATATCATCTGATAAATCATTGTATATGTTACGGCTAAAATCTGTGTAAGCACCTCTTTGTCAACATTACAAAGCTCTGGCAACACAACAAGCTGCTTGTCGGACATGCTTACTCTGTCTTTAACCATAAGTATGTCTCTCTTTGCAGACAGCTTCCAGTGTATACTCATCAGCTTATCGCCAGGTATATATTCTCGTATCTCCTGTACGTCCGAGAAGTCATTTCCACGTTTTGTGCTCTCCTCACTCTCTAACATACCTTGTTCAAAATTAACCACATCATAGCTCACATCACTAATTCTAAGCGGCATTATTATTGCCTCCGCAAATGTCTTTGCTTTAAGCTTGAGATAGAACATTCCGAGTATATCCTTTATATCTACTCTCTTTACTTCAAGCTTGATAACTCCCGGATAGTGAGCAATAATCGGAAGCTTTATCGTATATCCACCTCTTGCATGCACAGGAACTGATATAATCTGCTCCCCGACAGTTCCAAAAAATTCATTGCTGACAGTTATATGAACCTTTGCATCAAGCGACATTAAAAATGAAGGATTGTGTACATCTATTATAAAATATGTCTCGTCATCCTGATTACCATATAAATCTGATGCACGATTTATCTCAACAGATACAAAATGTCTCAATATGAAATTGCCTATAATGGATAACACCGGTGCAGCCGCAAGCATAATAAGTACTATGAAAAAAAAGTGACTGTGTAAAAACCAAAACATCAATACACTATATGCCACTACCACCAGATATCCAATTATACTGAGTATATTAATCATAGTCTCTCCATATTTCTATATGCGCGGTGCTGTAACCTGACCAAGTACATTATACATAGCATGAACCATATCAAGTCCCTGTGCTTTTCCTCTTGCTGACAACTTAACTCTGTGTCCCAATGTATCTTTTACAACACTCTGAACATCAAGTGCTGTTACATAATCTCTTCCGTCCACAACAGCCATCGCCTTAGCCATACGAAGAAGGGCTATTGTACCTCTAGGACTTGCTCCCATGGAAAAGATATCTAATTTTCTCGTAGACTCAACTATATTTACAATGTATTCATATATTTCATCTTTGACATAAAGGTCATTTGACATTCTTCTTAATTCTACAAGCTCGTCTATATTCATGATTTCCTGAACATTATTAAGAGGCTTTGCAGCATTTCCCTTAAGTATCTGTACCGCATCTGCATGACTTGGATAACCCATTGACAGGCATACCATGAATCTGTCAAGCTGAGATTCCGGCAGCATCTGTGTTCCAGATGAACCATATGGATTCTCAGTAGCAATAACTATGAATGGTTCTGGCAGCTTTCTTGTCACTCCATCAACCGTGGCTGTGCCCTCCTCCATAACCTCAAGCAGCGCTGACTGTGTCTTAGGTGACGTTCTGTTTATCTCGTCTGCCAGAAAGAGGTTACAAAATACAGAACCAGCTTTATATTCAAACTCCTTAGTGGCTGAATTGTACATCGAAAATCCCAATATATCAGAAGGAAGCACATCAGGTGTAAACTGTACACGCTTATAATCAAGTGACATGCTCTTCGCAAATGTCATTGCAAGTGTAGTCTTACCAACTCCCGGTATATCCTCCATAAGGATATGACCTCCCGCTATCATGGCTGCAAGCACTTTCTTAACAACGTCCTCTTTTCCCTTTATAACCTTATTAACTTCCTGTTGTATAGCTGTAAGTTTACCCTGCATACATTTAAACCTCCATTTAGCTTTATATGTAATATCATATCAAAAAAAGCGTGGAAAGTCCACGCTTTATGTGTGTCATGTGTATTTATTTTGAAGGGTGTAAAACCTCGTTCACATACTCAACTGAGACAGGAACCAATTCTGATATTTCCTCAGGTGTTTTTCCACAGTCATTATATGCCTGTATTTTTCCAATTATATTTCCTTTCTCTAACCCCTTCTGCAAGCCCTCTTCCCGTCCAATATCTATCATAGTTCTCTCGTGTAGTTCCTCATCGTATTCATATATACTCATAGCGACAACCTCCGCTCTGTTTTTAAGAAGAAATTCACTTAGAATTCCCTCCTTTATACATTCATCAACTGCTCTGTTTACCGCATCATTCAAGCTCATATTCTTCTGATAATCTCTTACTCTGTCAACATAAAGCATATACTCCTTTAATGATGGACAACTATCTAACAATTCATCATTATATCCAGAATTAATATTTATCTGGATAACCACAAGCTCAAGACTTGGATTTTCTTCATTATGTACAAATGCCTCCGAAAGCCTCATTTCCTTGCGAGCCGGCTGTTCTTCCTCCCCATTGTAAAACACTATAAACTTAGGATTAGGCAATCTTATAAGTCTCGGTGAATAGATATCCTTGTTTCTATAAAAATGTGAATATGATCTTGATACATAATCCAAGTCCCTTAATGGCATATTGGGATTCACCGTGGACTGATGCTCATATAGATTAAGCCTCATATCTATCACACATGAAATATCATTCTTCACCGTCATATATATGGCATTCTCCAATGTCGTGACAGTCAAATCATCAGTATTAGTATACTGCGTTTCATTTATCGCATTATATAAAGACAGTAACTTGTGCTTATCAGAAAATAACATTCTAAAAACTGTGTCCTTATACTTGCAATTTACTACATTTTTCTCTTCATTGTACATATAATTCCTCCTTCATTGGGCTATAACCCATATGTGCAGGAGGAAATTACCTCTCTTATATGTTCCTCTTTCCTCACTGCTTATATTTTTGTGTGAATTTAAGCATTGAAGTTCATGGATTCTAGGAATCTAAGATATGGTAAAGATGTACCACCTAATATAGAATTGAATTTAATGCTTTGTATTATACTACCACATTTAATTCTGTATTGCAATAAAACAAATTACGTTTCACATAATTTTAACACTTTAAAATCACCAACACAGTTTACAAGCACTATACCCCATCTCCTCTGCCTGTTTTCTGGTTATCTGTGTTGCTCTATAAGGATTCATGCTGCCACAATTATTTATAGAATGGTATTTACTGCCGGTGGCAGAAATCCACACCAACTCACTATCGTCCTGTGCGCCTGTATCTGATATTTCGCCTGTTTCATCCATATATGTGGAATCCATTTTGGTTGACGTGTCCGCCACATATGTCTGTTCCTCATAGGAATCTCCAGTTGCATAATCTATATGTATTCCCGGCTGTATATTATAGCAGTACACATTAAAGCATATACCACTGCCTGAATCTTCAACCGAATATCCCTCTAATAGCACACCACTTGCCACCAGATTATTGCCCTCGAATATAGGTGTTACTCTATACAAAACATGATTATTATTTGCCTCCAGATATTCGTAAATCATATTCTCAAACGGAAGCATTCCATTTATATTTAGATATCTTGTCCCTGTAATGAGATTTCTGGCATTGTCATTTTCACCGGTTAGCTGATATCCAATCAAATGACATCTGTTATATAAATAATTGCCATCAATTATGTCATTATACTTAACTGTATGCCATCCGGTTGGTTTAATATCACCTATCTCACCTCTCGGTTCTGTCGGCATAAGCTCGTGGCAAACATTAGCATATGCAGCACCACATCTGCCAAGCTCATCCAATTCACTGTAATTCTCAAATGCCTCTGAGTTACTTCTTTCTTCCTGCGTAAAAAACGGTTTATTATTATTAATCTCAATATATGGAGCACCTTGATAATCAGGGATGTCCTCAAGTGATATGCAGGATTCAGGAACCTCATTATAATCCGAACCACTATTATTATCTGAGATATTGTATGTAATTAATCCTGCGCCTACAACCAAAGCCAGTATAAGCGTTGTTATATACCATTTTCCACTCTGTCTGTTTTTCTTATCTTCTTTGTTTAATCGTGTGTGTAGCAATATCTATCACCTGCTTATATTCTGCGACACCCATTCATATTCGTCACCATTCTCTCTATATATGTACGTCTCATCATCAAAATATACTCTAATATTATATACTATATAATCCTTTGATGCCAACCATTTATTATATGTTCCTCTTACCATATCATACTCAAAAATATAGTTGTCATCAGTTACAAAGTATAAATATTCACCATACACAGAAAGTGTAGAAGTATCTCTGACATTCACCTCATCATCAAGCATTTGTCTGTATTCGCCATCCTGATATGACATAAATGCTCCATCATAATCAACATAATACAATACGCCATCATACAAACACATTGCTCTGCAATTATATATACCCGTGTGTTCCTCTTTTCCCGTACAAACATCAATACCTGCTACCTCACCAAATCTGTTAATATAGAATATTCTGTTATTCTCATATGCTATAATTTCACCTATCTTGTCATCGACAATAGTTATCTTTTGCTTACTTTCAACATTAACCATTTCAATTCCATTTAAGTCTGCTATAAAAATATAGTGTCCATCAACCCAAAAATTATATATAGTACTGTTATCAGTTTCACCAAATGACAACTCATCCGCATTATCTACATTAACAATGCCGAGATATTTACTATCCAGTACATAGTTTCTATCTCCCCTAAGCTCTTCATATATACATTTTGAGTCATAATTTTCTTTATTTAGTTCATAAAAATAATACATTCCAGACTCATTGTCCTTCTGTACATAATAAACATAATAATCAGCACAATACAAAAAATCACAATTCTTGGATTCAAAAACATCTCTTATTATAGTTTCTTTTTCCCCTGTTATATCAACTCTGTATAATGTTCTGTCAGATTCATTCCCACAAACTACTGCATCATTAACATATGCATACTGTCCATCGCTATATATCATTCCTGTATAATATCTGCTGCCAAAATCACTCTCATCATATGTGAATTTCTTTCCATATACAACAAATGCAGGAATTAATATTATTAAAACTGCTAACCCATACTTATATATCTTAAGCGAGCGTTTGAAATTGTATTTGCTATAAATATGATAAGCAATCAAATTAAAGCAATAAATCAAAATCGTTGAAGCTAATAATATTATAATCAGATAATTATGTGAAAAATAATCACTTGGCTCAGCAATCTGCGACAAATCAAACTCTATATCTTCACATCCTCCCCTAATATAAAAATTAGCTATAAACATTCCTATAGGTACGATGTGCTCAATTAACAATGTATGATTAAAAAATATATAAGGTATAACGACCATACCTCCTACTATGGAAATGCTTGTCCATAAATTCTTTACTAATGAACCTATTATCATCCCCAATGTTAATATAAGCATATAACCCACGTTCTTTATAAACCATATAACTAAAGAGCACTCCCATAAAGATATAGTATACTCCGAATTCTGATACGACATAAGGCTTTGAACAGGATATGAATAACCAGATAGACCATATTTAAGTCCATAATAAGCCCATTCAAGCAAAAATGACAAACATGAAAGTGATATAAACATAACTAAAAGTACAAGTATTCTTGAAAGATACACTCTGTCGTCATTATGAAAACTTATCTTTTTTACAGTCTCCATCTTTCTTTCATTATCGCTCGTGCACAAAAAGCTAACTATAAATATCAGACATATTATTAAAGGGAAATCAACTCTTATATTTCCAAGCCATGCTTCCCATCCCGACGGATTAACTATATATCTGCTGTTAGGATTTTCTCCGGCATAACGTATATATCTCTCAACAATCTTATCATCCGAATATTCATTATCTTCACTTATTTTCTCAAGCTTATCTATCGTAATTTTACCTGAGTATTCTTCAAAAAATTCCACATATCTATCAGAATGTAAAGATATATCAGTATCAATATAGACCTCTGTTATGTTAAGAGCAAACAGTTTAAGTATAATATAAACAGGTATGATTAATAATATTTTACACCTTATTAAATAATGTTCTAACTCTGTTTTTAACATCCTTATCCCCATTTCTTAAATCTTTTATAGTTTAAATACATAAGTATAATAAAACTTAATATTGCCCCAGCCATATACATATAATATCTTTCAAATATATGTCCAAATATATATACCATATCAGGCTTTATAAAAAATGAATTTGGCTTAAATATATTTTCACCAAACAAAACAAACAATAGAAGTAATGCCGCACCAGAAACAATCGGTTTGATATCACCTGATAAAAACGACATAACGAAAACGCATAACATCGAAAATACTATACACATAAATATTCTCGTCAGACATATAAAAATATAATAACCAATAATACTTACATTTAATGGAGAGTTAGAATATTTCATTATCGCGTATATTGGATTTGAACCCCCATTTAAATTAAGCTCACTACCTACAACAAGAAAATCTGTAATATACAACAGTACGCCTACTAAGAATATAATCGCTGACATTACTACCAACTTATTTACATATATGTTTCTTCTTTTTCCTGATAGATATAATAATGTGTAAGTTTTATTTGTTCTTTCCTTATGATAGAAATATGTAGAAATAACTAATGCAAATACTAAAATAAGTAATGTTGAAAAGTCATATTTAAATAGCCAGCCATAATCCTCACTATCATAATAATTATCAATTTTTCTTCCAGAGAACACCTTACATATGTATTTGTTTTCTGATATTTTCTTGGAATTATTAAAATTATTAAACAAGCTGACATTATCCGATGCCTGTTTAACTATATCAGCTGCATAAGAAGCATACTCATATTCATATTTATATGTGTCATACAGAGAGTAGTAGCACTCACTTACTTCATCATACTGACCACCCTGAACTATAAAGTCATAATATTTTTGTCTTTCAGATACAATTTTTTTCGCAGTTTCGTTACTAATCTTTCCCTCAACTGCTTCACTCACTTCTCTATATATACTATCATCACGCAAAACTCTTCTACTTCCAACAACAATATCATAATCTAATTGTAACAATATCTTACATATATCTACAATCAACAAAACACCGATTAAAATCACCATTTTATAATTAAAAATCTTTTTTAACTCATAGCTTATCACTTTCATGTTCTTTTTCTCCAAATACATCTATATATACATCCTCAATGGTTTTATACCTGCCATGCTTTGTAATGTCGTCTATGTTACCGGTATTTACAAGATGTCCTTTCTTCAGGAAAATAAAATTAGCTTCCGGAATATTTACCTCCGAAATCATATGTGTTGCAATGATTACTATTCTGTCATTTGCTTTTTTCTTTATCAATCCTGCAAATCTTCTTCTCTCAATAGGATCCAACCCAGCAGTAGGCTCGTCTAAAATAACAAGTTCAGGATTACCAATTAATGCTGTTGCAATACCTAATCTTTGCTTCATACCGCCTGATAAATTACGAATTTTAACATCTCTTTTATCAACAAGATTAATATCTTTTATCAGCTCATCTATTTGTTTTTTATAAAATTCTTCTTTCAAACCTTTTATAAGGCTCATGTATTCAAGAAATTGTAACACTGTATAATTATTATAGAATTGTGGATATTGTGGCATATAACCTATCTTACTATAATATCCGTCCCTATCAGATACTATATTAATGTTATCCGATAATACAGTACCATTGTCAGGTTTAATCAGTCCAACCATTATATTTATCAATGTGGACTTGCCTGAACCATTAGGTCCAATAAGAAGATATAAGCCACTTGAAAATTCAAGATTTACGTCGTCAAGTGCTTTTAATTTTTTATAATTTTTACTAATATTTTGGATTTTAAGATTCATTCGGTCACCTCGATAATAAAAGCCGGTGTAGGCATAACATTAGAATACTGCTCTCCATCACTTACTGAAAAACACATATGTCGTCCAACAGACAATTCTGACGTATCTATAGTTGCTGTAAATGTGGTAAACTTATTACTGTCAACATAACATTTTTGATATTTTTTCCCATCAAATGCAGGATATATTTCACCATCTACCAAAAATGTGCTGGTCAGGTTTATTCCATCACCACCATAATACTTTATATTAACATTAACCTTTTCACCTTTATTAACTTCTATATATGAAGGCATTTCTCCATTAATATCAAATTCAGAGCTTACCATATCTAAATTACTATTTTTCAACGAACCATTAATATCATCATCACTAATTACCTCATTATCGTATATTTCACTGATATTGTCTTCATCACTGTCAAGCCCATCTTTATCCAAATATACGTTTATCCCTGATAACCTGAATGCTTTATTTCTCATCTCAATAGTTATCATATCCATAAGCTTTTGTTTATCTACTGCTTCTATATCTATACCGCCATCTGTAACATCTATTATAGTAACCGACACCTCATCACCGGCACTGCCAATTGGTGTAAAGTATATATCTATGTCATTGTTTTCTCCGTCTGATATTACCTGAATCTTATTATATATATTCTTTTTATCATCCTTATTCACTGCAAACTCTACAGGTATACCACCGCACAATACAAGCAGTCCTAGACTGCCAGCATTATTGACTGTATATCTATATTTTAACACTACATCCTCACCATCGTATGTATAATCTGCAACGCCATCTATTATTTCTGCTCCAACTGATGTTATAACGTTGGAATCTGTAGAAGAAGCAGATTCATCCGCACTATTTTCATCAAAAACATTCTCTGTTATATCACTCTCTGCTGTCGATGTATCTCTCGTGTCAGTATTTCCACACCCCGTACATAACACACATAAAGCCACACAAAAAACTAATATTTTTCTCCTCATAATGTCCCCCTAATTATATAAACAATATAAAATCATAATAGACAATATACTATTAATAAGATATCATAGTTAAACATTATTTGCAACCAGTAGAATTGCATACCATCCCCACCCTAATCTCGAATTCTTCTCCAACAATTCTTGCAGTAATGCTTCCACCCATTCTCTCAACTAACTCCCTCGCTATGGCAAGTCCAAGACCTGTTGATGACTTATTTCGTGCCTTGTCAGCCTTATAGAATCTGTCAAACACCATATTCACATCCACCTCATCCGGATTGGCTACTCTGTTTGAGCAGATAAACTCCACGCCACCATCTGTCATACCATACTTTATCCTTATATCCCCAGTTCCATGAAGCATGGCATTTCTTATAATATTGGCAACTACACGCTTAACAGCCACCTCATTACATGAAGTAATTACGGAGGTCTCATTTATATCAAGCACAGGCTCGATACCCTTATCCTTAAAAATCCCATAGAAGGAAAACAGCGTATCAAGTATAAGTCTTGTTATGTCATACTCCGAAAGCTCAAGCACATAATCATCACTCTGTAGCTTGGTATAGGTAAACAGCTCATCAAGCAAATCATTTAATGTGTTCATCCGCTCATTCATCACCATTGCATACTGCATCTCCCTGTCACTCTGCTTATCCCCGTACTCCTGCATAAGGAGCTCAAAATATCCTTTAAGTGATGTAAGTGGTGTCCTTATATCGTGAGATACGTTGGCAATAAGCTCCTTCATGCGTCTTTCCTTATCTCTTAGTGCAAGCTCAGACTGCTCATGCTTGTCGTAAATGTCATTTATAAGCTCTGCCAACAAAAGCAATTCTCTCTCAGTCATGTACGTTGTAAGTCTGTTATTTGTGGTTGTCTCCTTTAGGAACGACAATTGGCGACAGAGTTCCCCAATCTGTCGCCTGTAAAGTATGTATTTTATTGTAACTGCAATCAGTAAAACTGATAATATTATCAAAGCAATCTTCATACGCTATACAACATCCCGTTTCTTTAAAATAATGCTTCCTGCCAAGCTGTAAATAATTGTATATATTATACCAACCGCCAAAGCACCATACAATATCTTATATTCAGCATTAAATATTATTGCCTTTACATTATCAACAACGAAGAATTTGGCAATGTTTATATCCATAAAGTTGTATAACAGAACGCTTACCATCATACCCATACCAAATGAGCTGAAC
The DNA here is from genome assembly GCA_934309145.1 of uncultured Lachnospiraceae bacterium. GTDB lineage: Bacteria > Bacillota > Clostridia > Lachnospirales > Lachnospiraceae > Coprococcus_C. Next base: position 41,211 of record CAKRCW010000011.1, read on the forward strand.
AGTCCAACTGTGATAGATAGTGATGAGCTTCTTGTCAATGTTGCCACAAGCCCCACACCACATGCAAATGCAACATGCAATATATACTGAATTCCAACACATGCAAAAAGCTTTCCAATGTCACCATAGTAAAGCTCCACAACCTCGCCTCTGCTAAGTGACAATGCCACAAAGTCTGCTATGAAATACGTCACAAAAGCAACAAATGTATAAAGTGCCATAGCAATCGCCTTAGATAGGAATATATCAGCTCTGTGATTTACCTGACCTGCTATATTTTTTATAAAACCATTCTTTGTCTCCGAGTTAAAAAACAGCGATGTAGCAATCGTTATAAATACCAATAATATACAGCTCATCAAATCAGTTACGAAGTTATTTAAAGCTGAAATCCTTATTCCATCATCTGATACCGGAAGATTCGATGTTATTCCAAAATTCAAATCAGTTGTATCAACATCATACCGATTTCCCGACTGCTGATTTGATATATCCTGTATATCCTGCTCCGTATATGTGTTTGCCTCATTAAGAGACATACATACGTTAAGAGCTGCAAATGCCATCATTGAAGCAAGTATAATCCACATACTCTTAGAGTGTATCATCCGGAATATGTTCATTCTTATTAAATTAAGCATCCTTGCCACCTCCTGTAAGCTTTAAGAAATAATCCTCCAGTTTCTCCTGTACAACACTTATGGATTTTACCATGCATCCATTTTGAACCAGCTCCGAATTCAACTCTCCTGAACGGTCAAGCTGGTCATAAATGCATATTGTCTCCTTGTCAGTAACCTTGTAATCATTAAATCCAAGCTTATCCAGAATCGTTGTAGCACGACTTGCATTGTCGAGCTTAAGCTCTATATAATCGCTGCATTTATTCATTAAATCCTCGGCGGATATCTCCTGTATAAGTCTGCCCTCATTTATTATTCCAAAGGTATCTGCTATCTTTGACAACTCCTCTAAGATATGACTTGATATAAGTATTGTCATATTCTTCTCCGCCTTAAGCTTAAGCAAAATGTCCCTTATCTCAGCTATTCCCTGTGGATCAAGTCCGTTAATCGGCTCATCGAGGATTAGAAAATCCGGTTCTCCAACAAGCGCAAATGCTATGCCCAGCCTCTGTTTCATACCAAGAGAGTAATTCTTTACCTTCTTATTGCCTACATTATTTAGTCCAACCATCTCCAAAAGCTTATCCTCATAACCCTCTCTGTGAATACCTAAGGCAAGGCTTTTACATCTTAAGTTTGAACGTCCTGACATATTAGGATATATTCCCGGTGCCTCGATAAGATTGCCGATTCTGCTCTTGTATTTACTTATATTATTCATTTTTTCTCCAAAAAGCTCTATCTCACCTGCTGTAGGAGCAGACAGACCACTTATCATCTTCATAAATGTAGTCTTTCCAGCACCGTTTCTGCCAATAAAGCCGTATATCTCACCACGCTTAATATGCAGACTGACATTGTCCACAGCACAATGCTTAGAGAACATTTTGGTAAGATTAGATGTTCTTAATACATATTCCATGTCCGTATTTCCTTTCTCTTATTGATTACATGATTATGGTACTATACCATCTTTAAGGAAACGCCAAGAAATGTTAAAGATTATTTAAAGAAATATTTAAAGCTTAAAACCAAGTCCCCACACTGTCTCAATATAATCCTCCTGCGAATACTTCTTAAGCTTCTGTCTTATGTTACTTATATGAACATATATGGTCTTGTCCTCTCCCATATAATATTCATCCCATGCATACTGATATATCTCATTCTTGGAAAAGACCTTGCCCGGATGTCTTAAAAATAACTCGATAATTCTCTCCTCCTGTGCAGTAAGCGTAACCACATTATTATTTACATATAATGTCTTGCTGTCAACATCAAGAGTAAGCTCCTTATATGTGAGCTTCTCGCTCTCGTCACCCTTTCTTGATGGCTGTCTCAGTTGAACCATAACCCTGACAATAAGCTCAGGGAGTTCAAAAGGCTTTGTCATATAGTCATTAGCACCAAGTGTAAGTAAATCCACCTTAGTATCGAGCTCATCTCTTGCTGAAAGCACAATAACAGGAACATCTGACGACTTTCTTATTGAAGAAAGTACCTCCTGTCCAGCCATTCCCGGCAGCATAAGGTCAAGTATGACAAGAGAATACTCCTCTGCCTCTATGCGAAGCAGAGCCTCTGTTCCGGAATATGCACCGACACACTCATAACCCTCACGCTTTAAAGCTGTCTGAATCATTATATTTATGTCGTTGTCATCCTCAACTATAAGTATTCTCTTATTCATAATCATTATTCTCCACTATTTTGTAATTCCAAGCTTCTTAGCCTCATCCGCAACTGCCTTAGCTACTACCTTGGCTACTCTCTCATCGAATGCACCCGGAATTATATACTCCTCATTGAGTTCCTCGTCTGTAACTATAGATGCGATGGCTTTGGCTGCTGCCATCTTCATCTCCTCTGTAATACCTGTTGCCTTTGCGTCAAGTGCTCCTCTGAATATTCCAGGGAATACAAGAACATTATTAATCTGGTTTGGATAATCAGAACGTCCTGTAGCCATAACTCTTACGCCACCCTTTTTAGCCTCCTCAGGCATAATCTCAGGTGTAGGGTTAGCCATCGCAAATACAATAGGATCCTTTGCCATAGATGCAACCATCTCTGCACTTACAATATTAGGTGCTGATACACCTACAAATACATCCTTACCCTTCATTATCTCTGCAAGATTGCCACGTTGTCTGTCCTTATTGGTTATCTCTGCCATCTCTGCCTGTGCAGGATTCATCCAATCCTCACCAGGACACAATGCTCCATTCTTATCTACAAGCACTACATTGCCTATGCCAAGCTGTAACAATAGCTTACATATAGAAATTCCTGCTGAACCTGCACCATTTATTACTACATTCGCATCCTCGAACTTCTTGCCTACAAGCTTAAGTGCATTTATAAGGCCTGCTGATACAACGATTGCTGTTCCATGCTGATCATCATGGAATACAGGTATATCAAGTTCCTCCTTAAGTCTTTTCTCTATTTCAAAACATCTAGGAGCAGATATATCCTCAAGATTTATTCCACCAAATACAGGTGCTATTCTCTTGACTGTCTCAACTATCTCATCTACATCCTTTGTATCAAGGCATATTGGAAATGCATCTACATCACCAAATTCCTTAAATAAAATGGATTTACCCTCCATAACAGGTATAGCTGCCTCAGGGCCTATATCTCCAAGACCAAGCACTGCTGTTCCATCAGAAACTACGGCTACCATATTGGATTTACAGGTATACTTATATACATCAGCCTTGTTATCCCTGATTTTTCGGCATGGCTCAGCAACTCCCGGTGTATATGCCGTACTCAAATCATCTCTGTTTTTGACCTGTACCTTAGATATTACCTCTACCTTTCCACGATGTTCCTCGTGCATTTTAAGGCTCATTTCATTATAGTCCATTGTTCTTCACTCCTCCTAATATGCTCTGCCATTCTTCTTCCATTGCTTAAGCCCTTTTACAGATGCAAATGTATTAACTACAACTCCTATTATATTGACACCCATAGCTACACAGCATCCAATATATAAATTAAAGTAAGGCTTTTTCTCCATCGCTGCAAGTATGTCACTGATGCTTATAAAATTATTGACATCGATATAAGCAGCTACAAAAAGTACAACTGCTGCAACCGCAGTAACTACACCAATAATATTACATACAATCCAAGGCTTAAGCTTAGGATTGATTGACCTTACCACAATAATCAACTGTGTTATAGCACAGCAGACAAGTAAAAGTGCTCCTATCAGAGTAAGCATCTCAACTCTCTTCTTCGTATCTGTCTCATCAAAATACATTATATCCATAAACTCTATTGTATTCATCTGGAATGTCTCATCATATCTGCCATATCCGGTGTTAAAAAGCATTTGCAATATGTAAAATACCGGTCTTGCCCACACTAACATTCCAAGAACTGCCGATGCGGCAGCAACAAGCACCTGCACCATTGACACTCCCGTATACATTGAAAGCTTCTCAGACTGATTCTCGTCTTCATTAATCTTTTTTCCCATAATTACTCCTCTCATCCTGCATTATATATAATCATATATTGTCATCTGCGTGCCAAGAGTCTTATTCTTATACTCACGCATAAATCTAAGCAGCTCCTCACGGTCATGCACTATATTATTCTCATCGCAGGTCTTTCTGAAATAAGACATAAGCTCATCCTTATTGGGACTTGCAAGCTCATACGCCTCGCCATAGGTTTCTATGTATCGCTCCTTCATTCCCGGAAATAGTCTGTCCAACTGCTCATAGTAATGTTCTCTGCTTCCCGGTCTCAGTGTGAGCGACATGCCATCATTCATTATACCATACACTCCAGCATCTATACAGTATTTCATAATCCCCTTTACGTTGTCCATATTGTCATTTATAAATGGCAATATCGGGTTCATCCATACAATAGTAGGTATACCACGTTCCTTTAGGGCAAGCAATACTGAAAACCTTTCCTTTGTCGTGCAGACATTTGGCTCGAGCTTTTTACAGAGCTCCTCGTCATAGGTTGTCATTGTAATTCCAACCACACACTTGGTTTTTCTGTTTATCTTGTCAAGGATATCTATGTCTCTCATTATAAGATTAGATTTGGTCTGTATGGCAAGTCCAAAATCAAATCTCTCTATCTGGTTCAGACAACGCCTCGTTATCTGTAGCTCCTCCTCAATAGGGACATAAGGATCTGTCAATGCACCTGCCATAATCATACCCTTCGTTCTCTTTCTTCTAAGGGTGTGTTCAAGCAGCTCATCTGCCTTAAGCTTTACCTCTATATCCTCAAAATCGTGATTCATACGATAGCATTTACTTCTGGAATCACAATATATGCAGCCATGTGTACATCCCCTGTAGAGGTTCATTCCATTCTGAGGTGATAGAATTGCCTTTACTTCCTTGTAATGCATTTATATTTCATCCTCCTGCTATATAAAATCAAAGCTTACCTGTTCGTATTCAAGGTCCTGATATTCAAGCTCCTCCTGGTCAACCTTGCTTGTGTAATCAGTTACAACCGTAAGCTGCCTTCCTCCTGACATCTGCTGACCTAAGATATAGTTCACATCAAATCTTCCGGTTATAGCAGGCGTTGCACCTCTTGCAGGTACAATAAGCTGTACGTTGTTAGCCTTAAGCATAGCAAATATAGGTTCCCATATATATACATCCTTGGCAGCACCAAATGGATTATCTATAAATATAGTCTTGGTTCTTACACCCTCATTTCCAAACTGGTACATACCTGATATATAATTAATTATTGATATCAAAAACTGTATATATATACCCTGTGACTGTCCTGTACTTCCGACAGCCTCCTCGTATTTCAGATAGCGGCTCTGCTCCTTAATACGCTCACGTTTATATAATGACAGCTTAATTCCATTCATATCTGTTACTATAACACCAAACAGCTTCTTTAATGCGAGGCTGTTTCTTATGAATTTCATTCGTTCTCTGTCATTATCGTAATCATCCGCCTGTGCCACAATCTTATCTATATAATCTGACATTCTCTGTCTCAAAAATTCTTCCTTAACATATGGTATATTGAGTCCAACCATCTGTATTGATTCACCCTCAGACATTATATGTGACAGCTTAGGCAGCTTATCAAGCTCAGAACGTACATCAAGGCAGCGCTGCAAACACTGTTCCTCGAAGTTCTGCTTGATTGTCTCCATGTCAACAAGGCTCTTTGAAACCCTGTCTCTCTCCAATCTGATGTAATCTATTATTGATTCCAGACTGTCCATAAGCTCTTTGGCCTGATTTTTATTGTCAGGTATCATAACATCATCACGGATGGTCTGTGCAAGCTCATATACCTCCATCTGGTCGAGTGCAGAGGCAGTGTTGCCCTTGAACTTAAGCAGCTCATGCTGTGCTCTCTCAAGTGATTTGGTACTCTTATCGTACGCAAGTAAGGTATTCTCAAATGTCTCTCTTAACTTATCCTTATCACCCACAAATGGTTTTACACCCTCAAGGCTTATATCGTTTGTAACTATGATACGCTTAACATCTTTATAGAGGTCAACCATATAGCCCTGCTGTCTGCTGTATCTCTTTAGCTCGTCATCGCACTCTTTTGCTTCCCTCTCAAGTCTCTTAAGAAGCTCCTCGCCACTCTCAAGACTCTGAACTATCTCAGATAAGCTTGCATCTGTCTCCTCGTACTTGCCAAATGATGCCTCTATATTAGATATAGCATAAGAAACACTTCCCAAAAGGCGATTGATAGCAGATTCCTTATCCTTAATCTTACCGTCTGTCTCCTTTAACTGCTGTCTTGCATCGTCAATGCTTCGCTTTGCTGACTTAAGCACTTCATCATCTGCATGGTAAAGCAGACCTCTCGCCTCTAAATCACTTAACTTCTTTACATCTGTTCCACGCTTCTCTATTCCCTTTATAAGACGCTCCATGGAAACAGATAATGTGTCCATCAAAAGTCTCTTATCCTCTATGGTCTTTGCATCCTCGCTTCCCGCATTTACCATAGCTATAAACCTTGCCTGGAGCTCATCATCACTCAATGTCAGGACGTCATACTCATGGTCGATATTGTAATATGTCTTATAGTTGGCATCCCAGTCAGCGGAAATGTCCTCCATCCTCTTCTTGAGAGTCTGAAGTCTTGCTCTCTCCTCAGCGAGAGAACGGTCACCATCATCCGCATCAATCGTAATCTCATTTATCTTCTGCTCTAATCGTGTGATGTCCTCCTCACACTTCTTGACAGTGTCTTCATTTTTGCTTATAACCTCACTTAACTGTCCTATCGTATAGAGCTTATTTATATCCTCTAGACACTTCTCGTACTCTCGTCTTGTATCCTTTACCTTATTTTCCTCTTCTGCGATGTTGTTCCTGTAACCTGCTATTTTAGTCTCGCTAAGAGTAAGCTTATCCGTAAGTAAATCTCTCTCTTTTCTTGCCCGCTCAAGCTTTTCTCCGGCTTCCTTAAACTCGCTGTCAGAAATTCTGTACACAAACATCTGATCCTGTCTGTAGGCAGCTAAAACCTCCTCCTTCATCTCAAGAGTAAGCATAAGCTCCCTGCATCTGGTCTCCTCAGCCTTTGTAAGCTTGTCTATTATTCCGGCATCCGTCAGTTGTTCCACGCCCTTATGAACCGCAAATGCATTTTCGCCAAAATACATTCCGCGTCCATCTAATTTGTCAATGTCATAAATATTCACATAGACATCATTTGTCTCAACGGAATATATATTTTCATCATCCTTTATCTCATCATATGAGGCTGTCACAACACCATAAGGGAGTTCCGGATTAGTCTCTAACACCTGTCTCTGTTTATCCACAGGCAAGGCAGACAAATAATCCATACCGTACATGGCAGACACACCATGTCTTGTCTCTATGTAATCTATTATCTTCCTTGCAGCATCAGATATATCTATAAGTCTGCCCTCAGCTAAACGCTTCTTTCTTCTGTCCGAAGCATTTATATCACGTCTAAGCTTCTCTATCTCTATAATTGCACTTGTGATTCTCTCACCTAATACATCTGCAAGCCGACTCTCATCATCAACGCAGCCATAAACCTGCTTGATATTCTGAAGCTTATCATAAGCCTCCTTAAATTCCTGTTCTCTGGCTGATAAGCTCTCAATTATCTTATCGTTGCTCTCCTGCTTTTCTGCAAACAATGACTGATTAAGAAGCTCCTCATTAAGTAATCTTTTGCACTCATCAATTATGCTCTCGCTGTTGGCTAACTTCTGCTCTAAAGCAAAAAGCTCCTGCTCGCTGTCCTCCTGCTGCTCCTTGTACTGAGTAAACTTTATATTGTGCATTGACATCCTTATCTCAGACAAACGCTCTGATAATCTTACTATCTCCTCATCAGAATTCTTCTTTGTACTCCTTATAACCGCAAGCTCTGTCTCTGCCTCTCTTAGCAGCTTGTCATGGTATGCGTATGCCGCCTCTGACTTAAGTATTGACTCTGTGAGCTCCTCTATCTGTCTCCTAATATCAGCAAGGACCACATCCGTACGCATTTTTATATTGTACACATATGTATATAACAGCTCCTCATCAAATGAGGCTTCCTGCATCATATTCTTAATTACAGCATCATGCATATAGTATTTTTTTCTGTCCTCGATGTATTCAAGGTAATCGTTAATACTCTCCTTAAGCTCCATATCAAGCTTAAGGTCATCTATACGCTTCTGCTCAAGCTCATGCTGTCTTAAAAGGCTGTCAACCTCTCCCTTTAACTCATCTATGGTTCGTTTATCCTTTGCAACCTTGAGTGACTCTATATGTTGTCTCTGATTATTCTTCTGACTCCATTTTTCATCTCTCTTTGCAGTAAGAGCAGTCATCTTCTCCTCGTCCTCTTTAGCGAACTCCTCTCCCGTCACACAGATTGACGCAAGCATATCACTAAGACTTGTCTGCTCCTGGTATAAAGACGAAAATGAGGCAACCTTATCTCTTAACACACTGACTAATTCTGTCTGGTGGTCATAGCTTGCTATATCCTTTTTCTTCTTGGCTAAAACTGTCAGCTGTTCTTTGATATCCATGAGCATCTTTGCCATAGAATCAGAGCCATCCTCATCTCTCTCAGTCTTAACCATGTATGCCTTCTCAATTATCTCCTCAATGAGAAGGTCCTCAACTACCTTTCTGGTAGTCTTATAATTATTCTCAAAGTATGTTCTTACATGTCCCTCAGTTTTATTTATACCTCTTATTATCTCCCACTGACTTTCATGAAGTCCGTATCTGCTGATAAATCTCTGGTACTCGCCCTTTCGCTCAAACACCTGCACCTTAAGGGACATATCCTTGTGCTCCAAATCCTTAAGGTAGGTTCTAAGTCCCTGATATGTTATCCTCTCCCCATCCTTCACAAGTGGCAGATTGACAATATCGTTTTTGTTGTATTCCCTGTAAAATATACAGTAGTTAAAATACTCTACAGATGCAACGTCCTTCTTTGCCTCAGTCTCACTCTCATCCTTAGCCTTTCTCGCACAAAAGCCCGTAGTCATATACCTGTATCCCTCTGTACTGTCAACCTCATCTAACTTCCATTCGACAAGTGAGTGAATAGTTGTATTGCCATTTCCGGTACGGAACAGCTTCTCTATAGGTTGTTTCTCATCTAAGGTACAGTTGGGAATCATATTCTGAAGCAGAAGCAGCATCAACACACTCTTACCACCGCCATTGGCAAGGTCATACAGCGTATTTTTGCCATACATACGCATGGTAAAATCATCATAGAACTGTGTACCAAAGTTATATTTTACATTGTTTACTCTTATTCTGTTGATACTAGGCATCCGTTTCACCTCCCAGAGCCTTATATATACGTCCCTTGTACTCCTCAAAATAATTCTCAACTATCGCCTTAAAACGGTCAGTCGGATAATATCTCTCATCAACCTCTACAAATAAATGCTGTGCGACCATAAAGTTAAATGCCAGCTTGACATATCCACTTCTGGATGCGCGTGACGCACGATTCTTATCACGTTCCTCAGAGGTGACAACAGGTAACTCATCCCATAAAAGTGCAAGAGTCTTAAAGCTTTCCTCCTCTAACTCCTCCATGGAATACACTGACAAATCAGCAGTTATAGATGAAAGATAAGCTGTCACCTGCTCTATTACGTCCTCTAATCTCACATATTCCTTAACCTGATATGAAGCTGAATCCTGATAAAACAGCAACAGGCTATTGTACATAATAAAATAAACCATATACAGCTCTTTGTTTAATCTTAAGCCAAGTATTCTCTTCATGTCATCATTGGTGTAACCAAATACTCTGTTGCCCTCACCCGGCGACACATATATAGCTTCATTGTGCTCATACAGGTTTAAGTTAAGCTTCTTAAGCAATCTCGTTGTAATATCATATACCGAAGCATTTGAATAAAATTCCTCATACAGCTCCCTTGTATCAGGATTAGAACGGGATATCTCCTGTCCGGTTATCAATGCTGAATATATATCAAGTGCTTTGTCAAGACTTCTCTCCTCCATGATTATCCCATCCTCCTTTCAAATATCATATCAGTAACCTCAAAGGTCTCCTCTGTATTCTGAAGCTTTATCTCTACCTGTTCATTGCCAAATGAAATGGCAAATTCCATATCCCTTAATCTTTCCTTATCGTCATCATCCATATTGGCTACTACCATCTCCTCAAGCAGAGTGTCCTGTTTCTCAAGCATTTTCGCCATGCTATACTCTCTCTTGCCCGCGAGGTGAACTAAAAATGCATAGTAGTCGCGATTCTGGTATATCTCCTCACCAAATTTAATCTCCAATATACCGTTAAATTCCTTCAGAGTTACCTTATTCCACTTCTTTAACTGGTCTAACAGCTCATAGAATATCTTGGCAAAATTCCTGCCAATCTTCTTATCTAATATCTCATCCTCGTACTCAAAACCAAAGTCAAGCTCCCGCTTTTCAACCTTCTCACCACGATTCTTGTCATCATTCTTAAGTGTGAGCATATTGTCTATTGATTTCATGGTAAACATCTTCTCAAGCTTTGGTGCAAACAGAGGCATCAGAATGTGCGACATCTTCTCCGGCGAATCTTCCTCCATGAGCTTTAAGAGGCTCTGTCTGAAATCAAATACAGGTCTTAATCTTCTTAACTTGGCACGACTTATAATCTTATCCGATATCTGCTGCAAATCCATAGTCTCAGCTATAAGCCTTCCATGGTTATGTATGGTTTTCTTAAGCTCCGTTTCAAGTCTTGCTATCTCGTCAAGTGCTTTTGACTGTGGAGCTTCCTCACCACTATCCTTTCCTGTCTCAAAGGTGGCTTTCTCTATCGCCTTATCAACAAGTGCTTTATTCTTGGCAAACTGCTTTTGTTCCTCGGAGAACCATTTTGCAGTTGTGTCCATGTACTGCTCATACGCCTTTGCTCCCTCAAACACATCTATAGAAAGAAGCTTTAACACCTGCTCCTTCTCAAGCAAAAGCTTGGTAACCTGACTGTTAATCCTCTTTACTACATCTATACCACCCTTAAAATTATTTGAGCGAATCATCTTCTCAAGAAGCAGTTGGGAGATATTTATCTTACTCTCGTCCTTTATCTCCTTTGTGTCCAAATAAAATTCTATTCCATCTGAGGTAATCGTGTATAGCACCTGACCATTTTCAATCCTGCTGTCAATCAGCTTAACTCTATATATTCTGTTCTTCCTCACCTCAGGATCATAGAACTTAAACTCAAATGCACGGCCATCATTCTTTAGCTTGTCAAATATGTATGATATTAGCTGTTTTTTCTCCTCGTCTGTATCTGATATCTCAAAGTCTCTGTCTAACAATTCTGTTAAAAATGACTCATATTCTTCATAGGTGATATCCTTTTCACGGAAGTTGTTTTCATTAATAAAAAAGCGCAAGGATGCCATAGTAATATAACCCATATCAAGGAATGAGTACTTTCCCTCCTTATACTGGGAAAAAGTAGTCTCATTCAGCACAAAAAACGGGTAATATTTCTTCAAATTCTGCATTCTTGCGCTATGCTCTGCAATTATATCATTTATCATAACGTGCTTCAGTGCCATGAAATCCTCTTCCTTATCGTACAAAATGTGCATAACTATTTATATTTTAATACAATATAGGAAATAAAACAAGGAGTAACAAGCTGTCAAAAAGCCGGCCACGATTTTCTAAGTGCAACATAGGAGATTAAAAAGTTCGCAAGCCAACCAGCTGGTACAGCAAGCCAGACAAATTCAATACCAAAACGTGGTGCAAAAATTAAAGCAACGGATAAGCGAATCGCAAGGTTCACCATGTTTGCAATGAGGAACGGACGCATAATTCCGAGACCACGAAGTACCCCGTCAGTTGCCATTTTAATTCCCATAAAGATGAAAAAATAGCCGATCCATTTCATATAATTCCCGGACACCTGATAGGCAAAGTCTGTTCCGTCCTTACCAAGGAATAATGAGGAAATTTGTACGTGCAGCGTTTCAATGACTATGAAAGCAACAGCTGCAAAGCACACATCCAGCATCAAGGCAGCATGGTAACCTTTTTTGATACGTTGTGGTTTGTTTGCGCCAAGATTCTGGGAAACATACGGCGAAACTGCATTACCGATGGATACAAAAATCAGTGAAAAAACATTCTCCACACGCATTGTTGCTGAATACCCCGCGAGTGCCTGTGTGCCGAATGGATTTACAACTGCCTGTACAATCATCATACCGATGGACACTGTGGACTGCTGAAGAATCGATGGAACAGCAATGCGAAGCATAGACTGTAGCTTCTGCCAATCAAACCAGCGAAAGGGGCTTTTATATCGTCGCATACGCACAAAGAATATTAAAAGCGAAAGCACTGCGGAAATTCCCTGTGCAATCAGAGTCGCAATGGCTGCACCAAACACGCCGAGTTCAAGCCCGGCTACCATCCAAAGATCCATTAAAATATTTAGGATGGACGAAAAAATCAGCAGAACAAGTGGAATTTTTGATTCGCCGATTGAGGTGAACATGGTGGAAAGAATATTATACATAAACAAAAACGGAAAGCCCACAAAATAGACCCTCAGATACAGCACTGCGTCGTCAAGTATATCATCAGGGGTTTGCAATCCTCTCATCATCGAGTGAGAAAAACAAAAGCCAAAAATACCAAGGACAATACTTAGAAGCAAAAAGCAAATCAAGGAGGTTGACACAATTGTTTTCATTTTGCCATACTCCTTGGCTCCGAAATAACGACTAACAAGCACACCGGCTCCGACACCGGCTCCCAGTGCCACGCAAATGAACACATTAGTTAGTGCTGCACAGGCACCGACAGCTGCAAGTGCAGGAGAACCAACAAACTGACCAACAATAATAGAGTCAGCCATATTGTATATTTGCTGAAAAAAGCTCCCGAGAATCATCGGCATTGCAAAAACCGTCAACGCTTTGAGCGGCACATCAGTTATCAAATACTCATCTTTTGACATTATCATATTCCTCCATGTATAGAATCAAAGAACAACTTCAAATGTTGTTCCTCCAAATGAATTGGACTTAACTGTGATACTGCCATCATGCACTATCACAATTTCATGAACCAAAGCAAGTCCAAGTCCTACACCACCAAGCTCCCGGCTTCTTGATTTATCCACACGAAAGAATGGTTCAAACACACGCTCCCTTAATTCCTTAGGTATTCCACTTCCTGTATCCTCTACAGACAGATAAACATGGTTTTCCTTCTGATAGGCAGTTACTGTAACCTGTCCACCTGAATAATTATATTTTATAGCATTTTCAACAAGATTGTATACCATCCTATAAATAAGAATATCACTTCCTATCAGCGTTGTATCCTTACATTTCCCAACCAGCTTTACATTCTTTTCTTGTGCAAGAGGTTCTAAATCTGCTAACACCTCATCAACAAGAGCATCAACTATAATTTTCTCATCCCTTCCCACAGTATGAAGCTCGCTCATATCAAGAAGTGTCTTTACCATTTTACTGAGTCTGTCATTCTGTTCAGTAATCATCTTTATAGTCTGTATGGTATCCGCATCATTGCCCATATGCTGGGTTGAATTATATAAATCGAGTTGTACCTGCATTAAAGATAATGGTGTTCTAAGCTCATGTGCTGCATTTGCGGTGAATTGCCTCTGTATCTCAAAAGCAGTCGAAAGACGTTCAAGCATTTTATTATATGAAATGCTAAGCTGATTCAGTTCTTTAACCTTATTTTCTTCGATTCGTGAATCAGCCAGATTTTGTGCCTGGACCTCTTCAATTTTGTCAGAGAACTCGCTAATTGGTTTGAGTGCATGTCCACTTATAAAATATGTGGCTACCCCACCGAGAAGTGCCAATATCGCCGAGATTATCAAACTATTTTTTCTGTAATCTTCTTTATTGTTATATACCTGAACAGAGAAATCATTTGCAAATTCGTCCCACTTATCATCTGGAATGCTAATATATATTTCGTCTGAAATATCCTCATTATCATCCCCCTGAGCATCAACAGTCTCTTGCAGAGAATCAATATAATACACACCATTTTTATAGATAAACAAAGTCAGGCATCCACATATAACCGCAATATATAATGTAATAATACAGGTAAGTCTCCACTGCAATGAAATTCTTTTCATCTATCAGTCTCCTCTCTTATTTTATATCCCTCTCCTACTTTATTCAAAATCGGATCATATCCAAGCACATTCTTAAACTTTTTTCTAAGTGAAGACATATGTACTCTTATAGCCCCACTAAAGCTATCCACAGATGCATCCCAGACATGCTCCATCAATTCCTCCTGACTTACCGGTCTACCCAGATTAAGAAGTAAATATTCTAAAATACCATTTTCTTTTCTTGTCAATGGAACCAATTCTCCTTTTGCATATGCCTCACGTTTTACTGTATTGAATTTTATCTCGCCACTTTCCAGACATACATCCTTCTGCACAAATTTCCTTCTTGTCAGGCTTCTGATACGTGCCTCAAGTTCCTGTAAATGGAATGGTTTTTCCATATAATCATTTGCCCCTGCATCCAATCCCTCAACCTTATCCGCAATCTGCCCTCTTGCAGATAATATAAGAACCTTCGTCTCCTCATTTCGCTGTCTGAGTTCCTTTAGAATATCCATCCCATCCATGCCTGGCAAATTCAAATCCAAAACAATTAAATCGTAATTCTCCACTAATATACATTCAAGAGCCTCTTCCCCGTCATAACAAGTATCTACCTCGTACCCAACGTCATACAAATTTTTTGCAACCATGTCACATATTTGTTTCTCATCTTCAACTATTAATAATCTCAATTTTCTTTCACCTGTTTCTTAACAAAGATTTTACATCAGCTATTGTATAATACCAAAGTCAGCTAGTCAATAAACACAACACATGTAGAAAGGAGAAACAATATCTTGAAGTGCAGAAAAATATCTCAAATTGTTTTGCTTATCGCAGGCATAACTATGATTAGCTATGGTGCAATCAGAGGTGAGGCATCTGTTGTACTTAGTAAAGCAATAAAATTATGTATGGAGTGTGTAGGAATTGGATAAAGGAAAAAAATTATTATCAAAAAAAACAGCCAAAATACGTGGATGGATACAGGCAGCAGCAACACTGCTCACCAATATTCACATTACTAATTTATTTAAGGGCAAAATATACCAAGGCAAAACAAAAACAGCATGTGTACCAGGATTAAACTGTTATTCCTGTCCTGCTGCGACAGGAGCATGCCCGATTGGAGCCTTTCAGGCTGTTGTTGGATCATCCAAATTTAAATTTTCATACTATATAACTGGTTTTTTTATTTTACTTGGTGTGACACTTGGAAGATTCATATGCGGTTTTTTATGTCCATTTGGATGGTTTCAGGATTTACTTCATAAAATCCCTGGAAAAAAATTTTCCACAGCTAAATTAAAGCCACTAAGATACCTGAAATATCTCATCCTTATTGTCTTCGTTATACTTCTTCCGATGGTTGTAACGAACTCTATTGGAATGGGAGATCCATTTTTCTGTAAATATATTTGTCCACAAGGTGTTTTAGAAGGTGCTATACCTCTTTCGCTTGGAAATACCGCTATACGCTCTGCACTTGGAAAGCTATTTTCATTTAAATGCCT
This sequence comes from uncultured Lachnospiraceae bacterium, assembly GCA_934309145.1. GTDB lineage: Bacteria > Bacillota > Clostridia > Lachnospirales > Lachnospiraceae > Coprococcus_C. The sequence goes on from CAKRCW010000011.1 coordinate 56,998, forward strand.
TATTTTAATAACTGTTGTTGTGTTGAGTATTCTGTTTTACAGACCTTTTTGTAAATGGATTTGTCCTCTTGGAGCAATCTACTCATTATTTAATAAAGTCAGCTTTCTTAATATTAAAGTTGATAACAGTAAATGCGTCGGATGCAACCAATGCTCAAAGGCATGTAAAATGGACGTTGATGTGTGCAAGACTCCAAATCATCCGGAATGCATAAGATGTGGAGCATGCATAAAAGCCTGCCCTAAAGATGCAATTCACTATCAATTTATGGGAAACTCTTGCGAAAAAATTAACAGCAACAGCCAGCGACAAACAACAGATATCAATTAATCTTATTACAATTATTAAAAGGAGTAATTATTCATGAAAACTAAAAGAACATTTATCACAATTTTTACACTATGTGCAGCATTATTACTTACCGCCTGCAATGGAAAAGGAGATGCAAACGCCAATAAGTCCCAGGGCACTCAGACTGAATCTAATGCAGAAGCTGCAGATAACTCCAATGCAACACTAGAGGATTTATACCAGCAGGAAAATCAGCTCTTTGCAGAACATGAAGATGTGTGGAACAAAGCATTTGGTATGATGAATAAAAGCACTGCTGATCCAAATGGAAATTATGCAGATTATCTGGCTGGCACCATTGAATCAAACAAGGATGCCTTCACAGACGATGAGCTGCAAATACTTACAAACGATATTGAAGCTATACGAAAAATTGAGGAGCAGATATCAGAAATTGAGAAAAATAATTTGATATCAGATAGTGACAACCAGAATGACAATTCTGAAGGAACATCTCCATTCAAGAATTTCTCTGGTCAGGACTTTGATGGTAATTCTGTTGATGAAAGCCTATTTTCTGAAAATGCAGTAACTGTCATCAATTTCTGGTTTAGTGGTTGCAAGCCTTGTGTTGCTGAGCTATCTAAACTTAACGAATTAAATGATTCAATCAAGTCAATGGGAGGCGAAGTAATAGGCATCAACACAGAAACCTTTGATGGAAATGAAGATGCTATCACTGAAGCTAAAGCTATTCTTGAAAGTCAGGGAGCAAAATATCGCAATCTTTCAATTGACTCTGATTCAGATGCAGGTAAATATGCTTCTGACATTATGGCATTTCCAACAACAATATTAGTTGACAGAAATGGCAATATTGTAGGCGATCCGATGCTTGGCGGAATTGATAATCAGGACAACTACGATACACTAATGAATCAGATTCAGTCTGTGATTGATGCAGACAGCACAAATAAATAATATAGGGGCTGTAAAAAGCAGTTATATCAATCATTTTTAGAAAACAGAAAAATAGCAAAAAAATAATAAGAGGAGCCTGCATCTCATGATGAAGACTCCTCTTATTATTTTACATCAGCTTACGGAACATCTCTTCAAACTGCTCTAAGCTTGCCGGTCTCGGATTGCCTGGTGCACACGCATCCGCTGCAGCGGATTCACACAGGAATGGCAGATCCTCTTCCTTCAGTTTCTCAAGCTTTGTCGGAATTCCAACATCGATAGACAACTGCTGAACCGCATCAATAGCTGCCTGTCTGTATGTCGCCTGATCCATGTCTGTCGTATCAATTCCAAATGCCTCTGCAATGGATTTGTACTTTTCTCCTGTATACTCCTTGTTGAATTCCATTACAATTGGAAGCATCATCGCACAGGCAACACCATGTGGTGTATCATATACCGCTCCAAGTGTATGTGCCATGGAATGTGCGATTCCAAGTCCAACATTGGAATATGCCATAGCTGTTACATACTGTGCAAGTGCCATGCCTTCGCGTCCATCCGGATCATTCTCCACTGCTTTTCTTAAGTTTGCTGCAATCAGCTTAATTGCCTCCAAATCCAAGCAATCAGACAATTCCCATGCTCCTGCCGTAGTATAACCTTCAATTGCATGCGTCAAAGCGTCCATACCTGTCGATGCAGTCAATCCCTTTGGCATTGAGGACATCATATCTGGATCAACAACTGCAACATCCGGAATATCATTTGGATCAACACATACAAATTTACGTTTCTTCTCTACATCTGTAATTACATAATTGATGGTTGACTCTGCACCTGTACCTCCTGTTGTAGGTACTGCAATCGTAAACACCGTTCTCTTTTTCGTTGGTGCAACACCCTCCAAAGAACGAACATCTGCAAATTCAGGGTTATTGATAATAATACCGATTGCTTTTCCTGTATCCATGGATGAACCACCACCTATGGTAATCATAAAATCGGCTTCTGAGCTCTTATATGCTTCTACACCATGTAACACATTCTCAATCGTTGGATTCGGCTTGATATCAGAATATAATACATATTCTATGCCATTTTCCTTCAGCAGGTCGGTAACCTTAGCAGTCACGCCAAACTTTACCAAATCCGGATCAGATGCTACGAACGCCTTCTTAAATCCCTTTGATTTTACAATGCCGGGAATCTCATTAATTGCACCATGTCCATGATAAGAAATTCCATTCAATACAAAACGATTCACTGCCATAATTCATTCTCCTTTCAATTGCACAACTTCTGCTCTCATACAAAACCCATATATTATGTGAATTTTGCATAACGAATTGTTTATTTATAAGTTTTATTGTAACACATTTTACAAATTATGGCAAACCTAAGAATGTTCTAGTTTCTGTAAAGTAATAGTTGGCACGTTTCTTATTCGGACGCTTTTTACCTATGGATAATGGATTCCATGCAGGGACGTTTGCGACAGCCGGCACTTAATGAGTGCATGGCACGAATTTAGTGCCGCTGCTCGGAGCAATAAGTGGAAACGGTCCCTTAATGGAAGCATTATCCATAGGTAAAAAGCGTCCGAATAAGAAACGTGCCAACTATTACTTTACAGAAACAATGTTCTAAAAGAATGGAAATATCCAAAATACTACATCAAGTCATATCTTTTCATTGTCTCCAAATTTCTATATTCATGTTTCTCATAATACCCTATGAACTTTCCTTCATCTCTAAGAGCTACCATATATACATCCTTGTTCTGTTTCTCATTATGGAATGTATATACTATATTATGACTCTCATCTGCCTCAAACCAGTCAATCACCTGCTGTATCTTAGCTCTTGATTCCGGATTATGACATTCAAGCAGGCTCCTGCCAATCAGCTTAGCTCCACCTCGCTTTTCATAGCTGCTAACTGCTGCCGGATTCATGTATATAATTTCATGCTTCAGGTTACAGATTACTATTGAAGCCCTGTCCTGGTCTATAACACTTTTAAAGAAACTAAAATATGCTTCAATATTCATAAATCATATCCTCCTAATCAAACTTAAAAAACCAGAAAAATTTTCCTCCATATTGGTTTCTTTTACTAATTATTAAAGCCGATAATATATGGAAAATCAAAAATCCTCCACCAATAAGTGTCATTATAAGTTCAGCATGCGTTAAAACAGAGATATCCTCGCCATCATAACCTATATACACCTTCTTATTACTTAATATAATATTACTTCCCTCGTACCAAAATTTATCAACACCATTTACAAGTGAATCTGCCTTTATTTGCAATACAGTGTAAGTAGTGCGAACACCTTTACCATATATGGATTTAAAAACAGCCTGACTACCACCAGTGTATTTCTTAACAAATTGTGAGCTTCTTCTTGTATCCTGATAAGTGACAATTCCAGTAGCATGGTTGTCCATATGCAAATATCCCACTACTTTAGCAGCACCCGCTACTAATAAAATCAAGGCAGTCAATATTGCTAAAATCTCCACCGTGTATAAAAAATTCAATGATTTAGCTTTGACTATCATCTCCTCTTCGCTACACCATGGTTTATGTATAAAATTACGTAGTGTTACAGGGAATAAAAATACTGCACCAAGCAAGCCTGCAATAGCTAAAACAAGGCACACTATTACAGGAGCTTTTGTTCCTATTACCAACTCTGAATTTACCCCTTGTTCGGTAGATTCATCCATAAATGTAATACTGCCGCTTACCAGAACCTTCTTGTCCTGCTTCAATCCAGACTTACTTCCTGAATAATAGTAATGAAAGAAAGCAGTTCCTCCATCCTCCCTCGGAACATCAATCTTTAGTATTGCATAACCACTGGTTCCACTTTCATCAGCACTTGACACCGTTGCCATCACAGCATTTGACGACAACAAAGACAATCTCGGCACACAGTAAAAAGCTGTGGCTATAAATAACACAAGGCATATAATTGCTATAATCATATTTGATAAATTCTTTTTGTATGTCATATTATCCCCTTTCAATCTTTCTTACTACACAATCATTAAAGCACAATCCTCTCCAAGTCATCAGGTATAAAAATATTTCCTCTGAAATACTTTTTACCCTCATCCCCATAAAGCTCTTTTCTTCGCGAAAGATTTTTATCCTCAGTATGATACAGTAATAAGTTTTTCACGTTGAGTTCTTCAGCTAACTGGCTGGCATCCTTTACAGTTGAATGATGTTTTTCATAAGGATGGAATATATCAGCCTGACCGTCTAAGCAAAATGCTTCATGCAGCAGCCATTTACTATTAACAGCATACTGTTTTTCACAGGTATTGTATGGTTCGTCTCCACAACAGGTTAGCTTCTCTCCATCTCCAAGCTCCATGCAAAATCCAAATTGCTTAGCCTTTGTTGAGTGTATATCGAAAAATGTAACCTTTTTATTAATTATTTCTACTGATTCGCCATCCTCAACTGCCACTAAATGCAGTCGTTGTCCGATTAGGACTGTCTCCTTTTTCTGTAGCAGCTTCTCTGCCATCTCACGCAGCAAATCAATAACCTCATCATGTGCATATATGGTTGCCTCGCCCTCATATTCTCCCTTACGCATATGCTGACATATCATACGCATCATCCATATTATACCCATGATATGGTCAATATGCTTATGAGTTACGAAAATGGTTCTCACATTCCTCCAATCAATTTCTGCATATTTTAATTGGTGAAGTATTGTACTTCCTCCACCACCGTCTACCATAAAATATTGGTTATCCTCATGTAACACAAAACATGTATTATAACACTCTGTTACGAGTGCATTTCCTGTACCAAGCATCGTAATATCCATAATCCCCTCCTATGCAACTCTGTAAAATCATTTATTTTGGATTTTGTCAGCTAATATTTTTATATATTTCCACCTACACCACAGTATATCATTCCATCCAGATTTTTACCAGCAACAAGCACAAAAAAGGAGCTGACCAGCAGCTCCTTTAATGCATATTACATGCCTAAAATATTCTACAGTTCTTATGCCTTTCCAACTGAACCGAAGAGTTCCATCTTCTCTTTTACAGTTGCCTTGATTGCCTCTGCACCAGGTGCAAGAAGCTTTCTAGGATCAAAGCCCTTACCTTCAACATCCTTACCAGCCTCGATATACTTTCTTGTAGCTTCCTGGAATGCTAACTGGCACTCTGTATTAACGTTAATCTTTGAAACGCCAAGTGAGATAGCCTTCTTAATCATATCTGCTGGGATACCTGTACCACCGTGAAGAACAAGTGGCATGATACCTGTCTTCTGCTGAATAGCATCAAGTGTCTCGAATGAAAGTCCCTGCCAATTTGCAGGATACTTACCATGGATATTACCGATACCTGCTGCAAGCATATCTACGCCAAGGTCAGCGATTGTCTTGCACTCTTCAGGGTCAGCACACTCACCCATACCTACAACACCGTCTTCCTCTCCACCGATTGAGCCAACCTCACACTCGATAGAAAGACCTAACTGATGAGCAACATTTACTAACTCTGTTGACTTAGCAAGGTTCTCCTCAAATGGGTAATGTGAACCATCAAACATGATAGATGTAAATCCAGCCTTAATACACTTATAGCATCCTTCGTATGTTCCGTGGTCAAGGTGAAGTGCTACAGGAACTGTAATTCCTAACTCCTCGTCCATAGCCTTAACCATAGCTGCAACTGTCTTGAAGCCTGTCATATACTTACCAGCGCCCTCAGATACACCAAGGATAACTGGAGAGTTAAGCTCCTGTGCTGTTAAAAGAATTGACTTTGTCCACTCAAGGTTATTAATGTTGAACTGACCTACTGCATACTTGCCAGCTTTTGCCTTCTTCAACATCTCTGTAGCTGAAACTAACATTTGTAAATTCCTCCGTTTCATATAATGTATTTTCGTAATTCACAATGTCATAACACCGTGTATTGCTTTCCACATGATTATACTATAGGATTTCAAAAAAATAAAGGAAATATTTATACATGTTTCGTTCAGGTAATCGCTGGCACTTTTCTTATCCTGGTGCTTTTCCTACGGATGATGGGTTTCATTCCGAGACCGTTTCCACTTATTGCTCCGAGCAGCGGCACTACATTCGTGCCATGCACTCATTAAGTGCCGGCTGTCGCAAACGTCCCTGCATGGAACCCATCATCCATCGGAAAAGCATCAGTATAAGAAAAGTTCCAGCGATTACCTGACCGAAGTATGTATATCAGCGACCATTTTACATAGGTTTAACATAAATACTCTTTTGGATTTCACATAGCAGCAATATTATAATCACATAACCTGTCTATATTACACAGACGGCAATACCACCCCCGTATCGGTATTGCCGTCTAATTTTTATTTCAGATATTTCTTAAGATACTTACCTGTGTAAGATTTCCTGCACTTAACTATCTCCTCAGGTGTTCCGCTGGCAACTATAGTGCCGCCCTTCTCTCCACCTTCAGGACCGATATCTATTATATAGTCAGCAGTTTTTATGACATCAAGGTTGTGCTCTATAACAACAACTGTATTGCCGCCCTCACACAACTTTCTAAGTATATCTACAAGCTTGTGCACATCTGCGAAATGAAGTCCTGTAGTCGGCTCATCTAATACATATATTGTCTTACCTGTGCTTCTTCTTGAAAGCTCGGTTGCAAGCTTAATTCTCTGTGCCTCGCCTCCTGAGAGAGTTGTGGATGGCTGTCCCAGCTTTATATAGCCAAGTCCAACATCCTGCAAGGTACTTATCTTTCTAAGTATCGAAGGTACATTCGCAAAGAATTCGCAAGCCTCATCCACTGTCATGTCAAGAACATCATAGATATTCTTACCCTTATACTTAACCTCAAGCGTCTCACGATTATATCTCTTTCCTCCACACACCTCACATGGAACATAAACATCTGCCAGAAAATGCATCTCTATCTTGATGATACCATCACCCTTACATGCCTCACATCTGCCACCGGAAACATTAAATGAGAATCTTCCCTTGTTATATCCCATAGCCTTGGCATCTCTTGTATTAGCAAATAAATCTCTTATCTGGTCAAAAACACCTGTATATGTTGCAGGATTGGAACGTGGTGAACGTCCTATAGGTGATTGGTCTATATTGATAATCTTATCTAACTGGTCAAGACCTGTAATATCATCATGGTCTCCCGGCTTTATCTTGGCACGATTGAGCTCTCTTGCCAGTCTCTTATATAATATCTCATTGACAAGCGAGCTTTTACCTGACCCTGATACTCCGGTAACACAGGTCATAACGCCAAGCGGGAACTTTACATTAATATTCTTAAGGTTATTCTGTCTCGCACCAACAACCTCTATAAATCCTGTAGGCTGCTTTCTCTCATCCGGAACAGGAATCTTAATTTTTCCACTGAGATATGCACCTGTTATTGACTCAGGACATGCCATTATATCCTCGGCTGTTCCCTGTGCAACAACATATCCACCATTAGAGCCAGCTCCTGGACCTATATCTACAATATGGTCTGCCGCAAACATTGTGTCCTCGTCATGTTCAACAACAAGAAGCGTATTGCCCAAATCACGCAATCTCTTAAGTGTTGCGATAAGCTTATCGTTATCTCTCTGATGTAAACCTATACTAGGTTCATCCAGTATATAAGCCACGCCCATAAGACCTGAGCCTATCTGGGTTGCAAGCCTTATACGCTGAGCCTCGCCTCCTGACAATGTTCCCGTAGCTCTTGATAAAGACAGATAATCAAGACCTACATTAATCAGAAATCCTAATCTCGCCTTTATCTCCTTCAATATCTGAGCACCTATAATCTGCTGTCTATAGTCAAGCTCAAGCTCATTCATAAACTTATTGAGCTTGACTATAGACATCTCTGTTATATCTGATATATTCTTATTGCCAACTGTAACTGCAAGTGAGCTAGGCTTAAGCCTCTTGCCATGACATTCCTCACAAGGAATAGTTGTCATGTACTCCTCGTACTCTTCCTTGATTGTCTCAGCAGAGGTCTCTCTGTATCTTCTCTGAACATTCTTAATCAAGCCCTCAAAGTCAATCATATACTCTCCGCCACCACGGCTTCCCTGATAGAATACTCGGATTCTTCTGCCACCTGTTCCGTATAATATTACCTTCTTAGCCGTCTCAGGCAGTTCTCTGTACGGAACATCAAGTGAAAATCCATACTCCTTAGATAATGCCTCAAGACAAGCATGAGTATAGCTCTTCTTGTCTCCGCTTGACTGCCATCCGATTACTGATATTGCACCCTCATTAAGACTTAGGGATGTGTCCGGAATCATCAGGTCAACATCAAATTCACTTCTAAATCCAAGACCTGTACAGCATGGACATGCACCAAATGGATTGTTGAAGGAAAAGCTTCTAGGCTCAATCTCATCTATGCTTATTCCACAATCAGGGCAGGAAAAACTATCAGAAAACTTAAGCTCCTCCCCTCCTATCACATCAACCTTCACAAGTCCCTCTGCCATCTTAAGCACTGTCTCTATAGAATCTGTAAGTCTCTTCTCTATTCCCGGTTTAACAGCCAGTCTGTCAACTACTATATCTATGTTATGCTTCTTATTCTTATCAAGGCTTATTTCCTCGGAGAGTTCATACATGCTTCCATCAATGATAGCTCGTACAAATCCACTTCTCTTAGCCTGCTCGAGCAGCTTGACATGTTCACCTTTTCTACCCCTTACAACAGGAGCTAAAAGCTGAAACTTTGTTTTCTCTGGAAGGAGCATAAGCTCATCAACTATCTGGTCAACTGTCTGTCGCATAATCTCCTTACCACATTTCGGACAATGGGGAATACCAATCCTTGCATACAATAATCTCAGATAATCATATATCTCAGTTACCGTACCGACTGTAGAACGTGGATTTCTATTGGTTGACTTCTGATCTATAGATATAGATGGCGATAATCCTTCTATCTTATCTACATCCGGTTTGTCAGCAAGCCCTAAGAACTGCCTTGCATACGACGATAAAGATTCCATATATTTTCTCTGTCCCTCAGCAAATATTGTGTCAAATGCCAAGGACGACTTACCAGAACCAGATAATCCTGTCAAAACTACAAACTGATCTCTCGGAATCTTAATGTCAATGTTCTTCAGATTGTGCTCCCTTGCACCCTTAATTGTAATATACTTATGCTCACTCATTGTTACTCTCCAATATCTCTATGCCACTATCTTATCTGTCAAAATATTAAGCCTTTATCTTATCTGCATATTTCTTAACGTTACTTTTTATCATATCCTCTATCTCTGCTAAGCTAATCTTGTCCTTTCTGTCAAGACATATTGCAGCCGCAGCCACACCAGCTATAAACACAATAATCATAGAGAATACACACATACGCTTTTTTCTCTTTCTGCACTTCTCCTGTTCATACAGGATGATATCTTCCTCCTCAAGCACCTCCTCAACATCCTCCATAGGGATGTCACATCTCATTGAAATCTCTGCTACTAAATCATCTCTTACCATACCTTTTTTCCTCCTTAAAATATTATATATAGTATACATCAATTTAGTTATCATAATCACGCAATTTTATTTTTAAATCCTTCAGCTCATCTCTAAGCACAGCAGCCTCTTCAAAGTTGAGTTCTGATGCAGCCTTATTCATTCTCTTAGTAAGTCTTGCAATCTCTTCCTTAAGCTCCTTCTTAGTCATAGACTCAGGATCCTTGGCATATCTTCCACCCTTCTTCTTAGGTGCAGCATCTCCATCAGCCTCCATGGAAATTACATCACGAATCTCCTTTCTTATAGTCTGAGGGATAATTCCATGCTCCTTATTATAAGCATCCTGAATACTCCTACGTCTGTTAGTCTCATCAATAGCATGGCGCATTGAATCCGTTATAACATCCGCATACATGATTACATGTCCCTCTGAGTTACGGGCTGCACGACCTATAGTCTGAACAAGCGAGGTCTCAGAACGAAGGAATCCCTCCTTATCAGCATCAAGAATGGCAACCAAGGTAATCTCCGGTATATCCAAGCCCTCACGAAGAAGGTTTATTCCGACAAGAACATCAAAGACGCCCATCCTCAAATCTCTCACTATCTCAATACGCTCCAACGTGTCGATATCTGAGTGCAGATACTTAACCTTAATATCCAGCTGCCTCATATAATCCGTCAAGTCCTCAGCCATCCTCTTAGTAAGAGTTGTGACAAGAACCTTATTGCCCTTCTCAGTCTCCTTGTTGACCTCCGCAATCAAATCATCAACCTGACCCGTTACAGGACGGACACTTACAGGCGGATCTAAAAGTCCTGTAGGACGAATAATCTGCTCCTCCCTGTTCTCCTCATGTTTCTGCTCATAATCAGATGGTGTGGCAGATACATAAAGAATCTTATCAACCCTCTCCTCAAATTCCTCGAAATTAAGTGGTCTGTTGTCAAGGGCTGACGGAAGTCTGAAGCCATAGTCTACAAGTGTCTGCTTTCTTGAACGGTCACCTGCATACATACCTCTTATCTGTGGCAATGTTATATGTGACTCATCTATAATAATAAGATAATCTCCATCAAAAAACTTAAGCAGAGTATTAGGTGTAGCACCTGGCTCAAGACCTGCCATAACACGAGAATAATTCTCTATTCCAGAGCAAAAACCAGTCTCCTTAAGCATCTCCATATCAAAGTCAGTACGCTCCTTGATTCGCTGTGCCTCAAGAAGCTTATCATTCTCCTTAAAATATCTCACACGCTCATCAAGCTCTATCTCTATCTCTCCTATAGCACGCTCCAGCTTATCCGGAGCAACAACATAATGAGATGCCGGGAAAATACATGCAAACGAGAGATTTCTCTTAATCTCCCCTGTAAGCGGATCAAACTCCACTATTCTGTCTATCTCATCTCCAAAAAATTCTATACGAAGTCCATTCTCAAATGTGGATACGGGAAGAACGTCTACAACATCACCCTTAACGCGAAATGTACCTCTTGTAAAGTCCATCTCATTTCTAGTGTATTGTATATCTACAAGCTGTCTTATAACCTCATCTCTGTCCTTAGTCATACCAGGTCGAAGTGCCATCATCATAGCCTTGTATTCTTCAGGATCTCCCAAGCCATAGATACACGATACAGACGATACAACTATAACATCCTTACGCTCAATAAGTGCAGAAGTAGCACTATGTCTCATCTTATCTATCTCATCATTGATAGCTGAGTCCTTAGCTATATAAGTGTCAGTAGATGGCACATATGCTTCCGGCTGATAGTAATCATAATAGCTTACAAAATACTCAACCGCATTATGTGGAAAGAATGACTTAAATTCACTATATAGCTGGGCAGCAAGTGTCTTATTATGAGATATAATAAGTGTTGGTTTGTTAAGCCTGGCAATTACATTAGCCATAGTGAAGGTCTTACCAGAACCCGTTACACCGAGCAAGGTCTGTTGCTTCTTACCCTCGTGAAAAGCCTTAACCAATCCATCTATAGCCTGTGGCTGGTCACCAGTAGGCTGATATTCTGAAACCAATTCAAAATGATCCATATACAAAATCCTCACTAGAATAAAACTTCATCTTATAAATAAAAAGGTTACCACAATCAAATGCGATAACCTCATTATAACACATATATATTTATTTATGCAACAGAAACCCGAACAAATATTCGATTAAAATTTATCTTCCAATGCCTTAACAAGAGAATACATTACAGTCTGCATAGGAGCTGCAACATTGTATTGAGATGCCATATTAATTAAGCTTCCCGTCAATGTATCTATCTCTGTCTTTTGCTTCTTCTCTATATCCTGCAAAGTTGATGAGCGGTGCTTATATGTCACTGGTATCATCTGCTCAAATAATACATGTCTATACTCATCTGCTGTATTCCAATAAGTACAAGCACCAGCGGCATGCATAATATCAAATGCTTCCTCTATAAGTATATCCATTATAGAATGTGCATACTCTGACTCTGACAGCTCACCATAAGACATACTAAGAATTGCTCCTAATGGATTAAGTGTCGTGTTATATATGAACTTAGCCCACAGCGACTTACGCAAATCATCCCTGTCAACAATCTCAGCAGGAATTCCTGATTCTGATATTGCATTTACAAGTGGCTCAACAGCTACAGGATCATTGCCATACAAAGAACCGATAAGTATCGGTGCCTGATGTGCAGTTATCATGCTTTCACTGCCAGATTCCTTCTTAAAGCCTGTTATTACACGACTATGATAAAGTATCTCCTGCTCAAAATATCTAAGAAATGGTTCCTCATAACCCATTCCATTCTGCATGAAAACAATTTTTGCCCCGACAGCCATACAATCTCTTGAGCGGCTTATATTTAAAGCTACCTCTTCATTAGCATTAGTCTTAGTTGCTATTATAATGTAATCATATGCCTGCTTAGGAAGCTTGTCATAAGAATCATAAGTTGTTATATCGCCAGCAGGAATCTCTATATCCCTAAAATATCCCTGCCTGCTTATTCCATCTGTATCTATAGCCCGCTTTGTAGTACCTCTCGCAAAGAAATCAACCGATATTCCACTGCTCGCAAGTGATGCACCAATTCCAACTCCAAGCGCACCAGCACCTATTATTAACGTTTTCATACGTTTCCCCCTTCACACTATGCATTACTCCGGTTTCGTATAGCTGAGAACCATTGCTGATATCTTAGGTACAGATATCGTAAGCGAATTATTCTTTACTAAATATTCCTTAGGTGCGAGATTGTAGCCCTCCTCAGTTGTAAGAATCTCTGTACGCATAGCTGCACCATCAGGAACACCAAGTCTCCTAACATGAATGTTAAGCTCTCTTGGTTCATAATCATTATTCATAATTACAACAACTGACTGATAATCAGTGAATCGTCCATAGCTTATTACCTTATACTCTCCATTTAGGAATACTACCGACCCCTTCATAAGGGCATCAAGCCTCTTGTGTATTTTTATCATATCCTTATGGAAGTTAAGAAGCTCCTTATCCTCGCGTCCCCAAGGGTAACCTCGTCTGTTATCAGGATCAGTCCATCCACACAGACCTACCTCATCTCCATAATATATAGTAGGTGCTCCCGGCCATGTCATCTGAAATACAACTGCCTCCCTGAATACACCCTTGTTAATATATTCATTAGCAGCTTCCGGTCCCATAGTATGAATACGGCCTACACGCCTGTTTGTTCTTGTAAGGAATCTTGAGTGGTCATGATTTGATAACTCATTCATGGCAATTTCAAGTGAGTTCTGGTTAAATCTTGACATATGATGTCTAAGAGCACCCGTAAATGCATCCGGATTACCAAGTAAATCTCCGCGGAACTCATCGCTGTGTTTCTCCACACCTGTAAGCAGCCATGTGATAGGCTCCATAAATGCATCATAGTTCATAACAGTATCCCACTGGTCGCCCATAAGCCATGCCTTTGGATCTCCGTAATGCTCTGCAAGAATAATTGCGTCAGGATTTGCTGCCTTTACTCTTGTTCTGAAATCTCTCCAAAATCTGTGATTAAATTCTTCTGTATATCCAAGATCGGCAGCAACATCAAGTCTCCATCCATCAACATTAAATGGTGGTGATACCCATTTCTCACCAATCTTCATGATATACTCATAGAGTTTCTCCGATTCCTCGTAATTAAGCTTAGGCAGTGTATCATGCCCCCACCAGCCATTATAAGTTCCATTATATGGCCACTGCCATTGATCCTGAAATTTAAAGAAGTTTCTGTATGGGCTGTCCTGTGATACATAGGCGCCCTTCTCATAGCCCTCCTGATTCTCATATATACATTCCCTGTCGAGCCATTTATTAAACGAACCACAATGATTAAATACTCCATCAAGAATTATTCTCATTCCACGTCTGTGAACTTCCTGAACCAATTTGATAAAGAACTGATTACTTGCCTCAAGATTAGCCTTGTCTGTTACCCTGCATATATACCTGCTTGACTCCTTATTTGACTTAGAGCCCTCTGGAAGACATTCTCCCTCATCCTTTACAATAACTCCAAAATGCGGGTCTACATAATCGTAATCCTGTATGTCATATTTGTGATTTGATGGCGATACAAATATAGGGTTAAGGTAAATAACATCTACGCCAAGCTCCTGTAAATAATCAAGCTTATCCATAACGCCCTGAAGGTCACCACCATAAAATGACCTTACATCCATATTGTCAGGATATTTATACCAGTCTGTAACTCTTCTTGTTCCCTCTCCTATATAGCAGTACTCATTATCGAGAACATCATTTGACTTATCACCATTGCAGAATCTATCAACAAATATCTGATAGAATACTGCTCCTCTCGCCCAGCCCGGAACCTTAAAGCCCGGTGCAATCTGGAAATCATAATCCTTGTTAAGAATCTTCTGTGTACCAAGCTTATTATAATAACACTTTACATTACCCGCTATTATCTCATAGTAATAATCTATATCGCTGTTTACCTCTGAAATAGTATAAACATAATAATCAAACAGATTATCACTGCTCTCAATTGTCATCTCGTGTCTCTCATCATTGCATATAATGTAAACTGCATCTACATTATCTACCTCTGTCCTGAAACGCAGTCTGACAGTTCCTCCAAGGTCAACCTCAGCCGGTGTTCTATAAAACTCTGTTCCATCAGCAAACAAAGCACCAAAATTAAGCGCAACCTTTGTATTATATATATACTCAAATACACGCTGAGCATTATTCTTTATTTCCGACATGGAGCCAGCCTCCCGCTATAAAATCTTTTATGCCAAATTCACAATTTGGACACAATCTTGTTTTTATTTTAATACAATTTTCCTAATTTAACAATAATTATTTTGGAAAATAGTCCCTGTTAAATATTCCTATGTAATAATTTATGTTCATTGCCTGCTATAACATTCTTATAGGTTTCAGCTATTATAGGATTCTCATCTGTAAAACGCATCTGCGACTCTCTGTCAACGCGGTAAATCCCCTCCGAACGGCTTGCTCTCGTTCTAGGTCCTATAGGGAGTGGCTGACCTCCACCTGCTATACAGCCTCTTCTACATGCCATAACCTCAACAAAGTCATACTGTACCTCTCCGGACTTGATTTTTTCTAATATCTTCTCAGCATTGGCAAGTCCATTTACAACTGCAAGCTTAACCTCTCGGTCTCCAAGCTTAACCGTTGTCTCCTTGATACCCTCGTCGCCTCTCACACCAGAAAAGCTTATCTGTGATAAGGTCTGGTAGCCCTTATTCTCTGACAAATGTCTAAGCACAGCCTCGGTAACTCCACCTGTCACGCCAAAGATTGATGCCGCACCTGATGCAATACCAAATGGCATATCCGGAGCTTCACTCTCTATCTCATCAAACTTAATTCCAGCCTGACGAATCATACGGATTATCTCTATAGTTGTGAGCACGCTGTCAGTGTCCTGTCTGCCATCAGTGAAGTTATCAGGTCTCTGTATCTCACCCTTCTTGGCAGTACAAGGCATAATTGATACAACATACGTTTTCCTGCCCTCTTCCTCGTCCTTCTTTGCAAAGTACTCCTTCACTACAGCGGAGAACATTCCCTGTGGTGAACGGCACGAGGAAATATTACCAGCAAACTCAGGATATTTCGTCTCACAGAACTTAACCCAGCCAGGACAGCATGAGGTAAACAGTGGGAGCTTCTCTCCGCTCTCAAGTCTCTCGGCAAACTCCTTTGACTCCTCCATCACAGTTAAATCTGCTCCAAAATTAGTATCATATATCTTGTCAAAGCCCATAATTCTCAGAGCCGCAACAAGCTTACCCATACTGTTTGTTCCCTTAGGTATACCGAACTTATCTCCAACCGCAAGACGAACTGCAGGAGCAATCTGTGCAACCACTCTTATATTGGGATTTGCTATCGCATCCCACACATCTGTAACATTTGTATGTACGGATATTGCACCTGTAGGACATACTACCCTGCATTGTCCACAGCCCACACAATCTGTCTCTCCAAGAGGCTTTCCAAATGCAGGAGTAACCTCAGCCTTTGAACCTCTGAAAGCAAAATCTATAGCTCCAACTGCCTGTATCTCGCTACAGGTTCTCACACAATCGCCACACAAAATACATTTGTTAGGGTCTCTCACTATGGATGGTGAGCTCAAATCAATAGGTACCTGTTCCTTATTGTTAGGGAATCTTACACTGTGTATTCCAACCTTAAATGCAATATTCTGAAGCTCACAGTTTCCATTACGTGTACATACGGTACAATCTCTGCAATGTGATGCGAGCAAAAGCTCAATAATAAGCTTTCTGTATTTTCTAAGCTTTTTCGTATTGGTCCTTATAACCATACCCGGTCTTGGCTGCTCTGAGCACGACGCAAACACCCTGCCCCTCTCGTCCTCAACCATACACATTCTACAGGCTCCATATACCGACAGCTCAGAATGGTAACAAAACGTCGGCAAATCAATCCCTGCTTTACGGATAAGTGCAAGAATATTTTTTTCTCCCTCTATAGGCACACATCTGCCATCTATTGTCATGTAATCCATATTCTACACCTCCCCCTCTGATACATCATCCCTGATAACAGGCGGAGTACTTACTGCTGATATAGCCCCGAAAGGACATTGGCTCTCACAGGCTCCGCATTTGATACATTTGCTGCTATCTATAACATATGGACTCTTAATCACACCACTGATTGCTCCAACAGGACAATTTCTTGCACATTTTGAGCAGCCCTTACATTTATCCTTGTCAATGACATAATTTCTAAGAGCCTGACAATTACCAGTTCTGCAATAATGATATTTTACATGCTCTATGTACTCATCACGGAAGGTTCTAAGTGTACTTAAAACAGGAAGAGATGCACTCTTTCCAAGTCCGCACAACGATGTATCTGTTATAGCTGTTCCAAGTTCCTCAAGCATATCAAGGTGCTCCATTGTTCCACGTCCGGCAACAATATCTTCAAGCAGCTCAAGCATACGCTTAGTACCCTCTCTGCACGGAATACATTTTCCACATGACTCGTTCTGTGTAAAATTCATAAAGAATCTGGCAACCTCGACCATACAAGTGTCCTCGTCCATGATAACAAGTCCACCTGACCCAATCATAGCTCCCCTCTTTTTGAGAGAATCGAAATCAAGCTTCAGATCAAGATCTGTACCTATAAGGCAGCCACCTGAAGGTCCGCCAATCTGTACTGCCTTGAATTTCTTATTATTCTTAATTCCACCACCTATGTCATATACAATCTCCCTCAAGGTTGTACCCATAGGCACTTCTATAAGACCGGTATTATTTATACTTCCAGTTACCGCAAATGCCTTTGTTCCAGGACTTCCGCTTGTTCCTATACTCTTATACCATTCTGCACCATTAATGATTATCATCGGTACATTGGCATAGGTCTCCACATTATTCAAAACTGTAGGCTTTGCAAATAATCCCTGTTCTACAGTTCTAGGCGGCTTAGTTCTAGGCATACCTCGCTCACCCTCTATGGAAGCGGTAAGAGCCGAGCCTTCTCCACACACAAATGCACCTGCACCTCTGTTAATATGAAGCTTAAAGCTGTAGCCTGAACCGAGTATATTGTCTCCTAGCAGTCCAGCCTCCTCAGCCTGAGCTATAGCTGTCTTAAGTCTGCTTATGGCAAGCGGATACTCTGCACGCACATAAATATAACCCTCCTGTGCGCCGACAGCATAGCCTGCAATAATCATTCCCTCTATCATCTTATGAGGATCTCCCTCCATGACGCTTCTATCCATAAATGCGCCCGGATCTCCCTCATCACCATTGCACACGACATATCTTATCTTCTCCGGCTGACGTGCAACCTGCCTCCACTTATAACCGGTCTGGAAGCCACCGCCCCCACGTCCGCGAAGATTGGAGTCGTAGATAACATCGACAACCTCCTCAGGCGTCATCTCAAACATAGCCTTTTCAAGTGCCGAATATCCTCCGACAGCAAGATACTCACTCATATGCTCAGCATCTATATGTCCACAGTTTTTAAGTACAAGTCTGGTCTGCTTTGCGTAAAACGGAATATCCTCCTGTGCCTGATACCTTACGCCATCTCTCTCATATAGTAGTCTCTCTACCGGCTCTCCATGTAAGATTGTGCGCTCAAATATCTCGTCACAGTCCGAGGCCTGTACCTTTATGTACAGTACATCCATCGGTTCTATTCTAACCAATGGTCCCATCTCACAGAAACCATGACAGCCACTTTTCTTGATATTATTTACAGGGCATCCGCCATCTGCATCATGGGCTGCTCCCTCACCAAATGCCACCTCTATGTCTGCTCCATGCTCCTCCACAAGCTGGCACATTCTCTCATATATCTTGGCTGAGCCTCCTGCAAGACAGCCAGTTCCCGCACATATAAGTATGCGGAACTTTTCCTGCTTCATATCAGCTGCAGCCTTTTCTCTGGCATTCTGTAATGCCTCCCTATTACTAAGCCTCATCCATCTCACCCCGCAATTCCTTTATTAATTCCGTAACCTTGTCAGGTGTCATTGATGCATGAACCTCATCATTCACAGTCAGAACCGGTGCTAACCCACATGCGCCAAGACATGACACAGTCTCCACAGTAAACATCATATCATCAGTAGTGTGTTTCACATCAGTTAATCCCAGTTCATTGTTAAGTCTCTCAAGAATCCCCGTAGATTTTCTTACATGGCATGCTGTTCCATCGCATACCTTTATAACGTATTTGCCCTTCTTATCAAATGAGAAATTCTCATAGAAGGTTGCAACGCTGTATGCCTTTGCCTCAGTTATATGCAGCTTACCTGCAATATAAGTCAGCAATTCAGGCGGCAGATATCTGTACTCTGCCTGAACATCCTGAATAATAGGAATCAGAAAACGGCTCTCTGTACCATATCCTGATATAATTTCGTCTGCTTTATCATAGTAATGTTGATCAAGCATAACACTCCTCCTTCTCTATTTACTTATTTTCTTTTTTGTACGCAGGAATTTTTAGATTGTCAAAGGTAGCCATATTGGAATAAACCGACATAGCCATATCTAAAAGTGGAAACATTGTTATTGCCCCTGTTCCCTCTCCAAGACACATATGTGCATGTATTATTGCCTCCTGATTCATCGCTTTAAGAGCGTAAACTGCGAGAGGCTCTTCTGAAATATGTGATGGCAGAGAGTATTTCTCCACATCCGGATTTATGCGGGTTGCGGCTAACGCTGAGATTACAGAAATCACGCCATCCATTACGACAGGTATTTTATATTTAACTCCACCCATAAATATTCCTACCATACCCGCTATCTCGTAGCTTCCTGCCTCCGCTATAATATCAATGATATCACTTATCTTATTATTATATATCTTAGTCCTTATTCTGTCCAAGGTATTCTTAACCACATTTATCTTCTTGGATAAGCCGGAATTGTCTAAGCCGGCGCCTCTTCCTGTCGCCTGCTCGGCGGTCATATCAAGGAGATGAGCACCTAAAATGGTAGTCGGTGTCGTATTGCCTATACCCATCTCTCCTGTGGCAATTATTCCATATCCCTTTTTCTTAAGCTCTCCAGCTATCGCTATTCCTGTATCTATTGCCCTCTCACACTCATCCCTTGACATTGCAGGCTGTCTGGCAAGGTTTCTTGTTCCCCTCGAAATCTTTCTGTCAATAATCGCATTTGTTGTAAGCTGTTTTTCAGGATAAGTGTCCGTGTCCATTCCTATATCTATCGTATACACATCCACACCGGCACAGGCAGACATATAATTTACACTTGAACGTCCGGCAGCAAAATTCTCTGCAACAATTCTTGTTACCTCTTTTCCAGTCTGGGTAACACCCTCCTCGACAACTCCGTTATCAGCACACATAATCACAAGTGCCTTTTTCGTTATATCACACGGCAAAGGAGAGCCTGATATGGCACATATTTTAGTGACATATTTTTCAAGCAGTCCCAGACTTGAGATAGGCTTAGCTATGCTGTCCCACCTCTCCACAGACTGTTTTAATATTTCTTCATATTGGATATTGTTATCTGCCATTTTTATGCATGTACTCCTTACATTTATCTATATAGCTGCATATTGCCTCAGGGTTGCTGTAATAATAAAAATGCGGAAATCCCGCTATAAGGCTCGGCGTATGTATAATACAGCTATAGGTCTTATCAGGCGTAAGAGGCTTCCATGCCGAAAATGAGCTTCCACAATCTGTGCTGTCCCAGTAATGAAACTCATGTCCCCTCATGTGACAGTCATTGCCAAACAATAAAGAGCTGCCGTCATGTATCCCATTTGCCTTAGCTTCCATATATCCAAATCTTACAAGCCTTCCGGTTCGATATCCCTCTCCGCCAAGAACACCAGCCATGTCGTATGTTTCTCCGTCTGTCCCCTCAAGCCTCCTGCCAAGATACAGAAATCCTCCACACTCTGCTATACATGGCATACCATCTCTGCACACCTCATATATACTGTCTCTCATGCTCTTATTTGCACTAAGCTTATACGCATAATTCTCCGGATATCCGCCCCACAATATAAGTCCATGTATGTTATCAGGCAGTTTATTGTCATGCAAAGGAGAAAAGTATATAATCTCAGCACCAAGCCTCTCTAATATATCTATGTTCTCAGCATAGTAAAATGAAAATGCTTCATCTCTCGCCACAGCTATCCTTATATGCTCCTGATTAAGGCTCTCTTTATCACATATATTATCAGGTAACCTGTGAACCGAATACTTAAGCTTCTGTGCCCTGGCAGCAAGCTCAAGAACAGCATCAACATCTATATTCTCACATACCGCATCACATACATCATTAATCCATCTGTCAAACTCCCAAACCTCCTCAGGTGCAACAAGTCCAAGGTGCCTTGAAGGAATCGTAAGGCTGTCCATAACCGGAAGAAATCCCAAAACAGGTATCTTGCACTCTGCCAAAATCACATCACGGATTCGCGAATAATAAGCCTTTGAAACTCTGTTTAGAATCACACCGGCTATGCCACTGTCCCTGCGAAAATTCTTAATGCCATTTATAAGAGCCGCAAGTGTAACGCTGCTGCCCTTACCGTCAACAACAAGTATTACAGGTGTCTTAGTCTGCCTTGCAAGCTCATACGCTGAAGCGGTAGTTGACACGCCTCCAAGCCCGTCATAATACCCCATGACACCTTCAATAATGGTTATGTCAGCTTCCCTTGAACCATTTGCAAGAATGTATGAGGTTGTATCATAATCTGTAAAATAAGTGTCAAGATTACCCGACTCTATACCAAGCACCTGTCTGTGAAACATCGGATCTATATAATCAGGTCCACACTTAAATGAAACTACGTGCTTACCTTTTCTTTTCATGGCAGCAATAAGTCCACAGGTTATGGTTGTCTTGCCACCACCACTAGATGGGGCGGCAATCAGTATTCTGTTAGGGCAGGCACTTACCTCACGCATATTCTATACCTCGATTTACATATATTTCTCACATCATATATTCTTAAAAATTACTATATTAAAAGCTCGCTATATAAACTGAATTTTCAGCAGTCATCATGTGATAGCTGCCAAGCACATGGCTCTTAGATATTCCCACACAGACTATATCCATGTCCTTATATTCTGGATATATCTCAGTAACCCTGATTAAGTCTGACAAGGTTTCCATGGTGACACAGTCAACCACAAATCTAACATTCTTATTCTTATTTCTCACTGCCTCTATAATATCAAGCAGTCTGCCGCTGCTTCCTCCTATAAACACATGTGTTGGAGTGGCAAGCTCAGATAAAACCTCAGGTGCATTTCCGGAAATAATCTCTATATTATCTGCCGCAAACTTCCTCTTATTTTGGTTAATCAGCTCAACTGCTTCCTCTTTTTTCTCTATCGCATATACAATACCCTTATTAGCTATAAGTGCTGCCTCTATAGATATCGAGCCAGTTCCGGCACCTACATCATACACAACAGAGTTACAGTCAAGTCCTAGCTTAGCAACAGCGATTGTCCTTACCTCCTGCTTTGTCATAGGAACTTTTCCACGAATAAACTCCTCATCTGAAAGTCCCGGAAGCTTATAATTTCTTGTATTGTTATTTATAAATAAAGCAACTGAAAGCGAGTCAAATTCACGATTAACCATATCAGACGGCGAGCCTTTTGTTATGCACTCATCCTCATAGGACAATCTCTCGCCAACTATAACCTCCACATCGTTCATTCCATATTGAAGAAGCTTTTCACAGGTATCTGCCACCTGCCTCTTAGCTCCAAGCAGCGAACATACATATCTGTTATCCCTGATAAGAGGAATAAGTGTTGTAGTCTTGCCATGATTGCTTACCATACACGCATCCTGCCATGCTATCTTAAGTTTGTTCATAAGATAGACTGGAGACGATATTCCGCTTATCGGTACGACCTCCATATCACAATCTGAAAATGCTGCCGCTCCAGAATAAAAGCCTATATCCCCAGAGTACAACAGTGCAAAATTATTGTACTCCTCATGCGAATCGATATAGCTTTTTATTACCTCAGGCTTATACTCTATAAGATGTGGCTTGTTCTCGTAGCCCTTGTATATCTCAAGCACACGCTTAGCACCAATCAGCACATCACTGTCATTTATTGCTTTTAATGCCTCCCCGGTCAAAAGGTTAAAGTCACCTGCTCCCATACCGATAAGATATATCTTGCTTGTCCTGTGACCGATAATCATATCTAAAACTTGAGCCGGAGTATATGACCTGCCGACACACTCCTTAGGTCTGCCGACAACAACTATTCTCATCCCAAGACGGATTGCAGCCTCGCATTTTTCATCAAAGCCACCGGCATGCCCTGTATTCTTAGTTACAAGTATGTCTGCATCTGTCATCTTAAACATCTGATAATTCATATCCTCGCTGAAAGGTCCCTGCATACAGATAAGATTTTTGCCACAAAAACCAAGCGTCTCACATTTATCCATAACCTCTGTTGTAGGAAGAACTCTCGCAACACAGCGATTTTTGTAATCATCTATTATGGTATATTTATCAAGCTCCTTACTTCCTGTCGTGATAAATATTTTTCCTGTAGTTTTGTTAAGGTGGCTGGCAGCCTCATCCACAGAACCGGTATATACAACCTCTGTGTCAAACAAGTCTCTCTTATCCCTCTCTACACGGATATATTTTACCTGACATCTGCCACATGCCGCATACACATTTTTAGTTACAAGCTCGGCATACGGATGGGTTGCATCTATACAATAATCAGGTGCAAGCTCACTTAAAAATTCTACCATTCTGTCCTCGTCCATGCGCTCGACATAAACATGAACATTAGCCCTGTCGGGCAGAAGCGTTCCACCATATGCTGTTGCAACACAGACAGATACATCTATGTTATTGTCAGCAAGAATCTCTGTAAGCTTTCTTCCCTCTAAGGTTCCCCCATATATAACTACCTTTGTCATTTACGATACCCCCGCGGTGTTACCATACGATTGTTTATATTCCTTGTCTGCGAGTTTCCTATAAAAACTGTCGTAAACATATCAAGCTCCATATCCTTTAATTCTCCAAGAGTTGTTATAACGAAAGCTTCTCCCTCACGTCCTATATTTCTCACATAACCACACACTGTGTCAGCAGGCATATTCCTCATCACTATCTCGCAAGCCCTCTTAAGATAATCTCTTCTTGTGTGGCTGGCAGGATTATATATACATATTGCCATATCTGCCGCTGAGACAAGGTCAAGTCTCTTTTCTATCTTCTCCCATGGTGTGAGCAAATCACTTAAGCTTATAACCGAAAAATCGTGTCCAAGCGGTGCTCCAAGTACCGCGCCTCCCGACAACGCCGCAGTTATTCCAGGAACAACAACCACGTCAACTTCAGGATATTTGACGCTTAACTCAAGTATTATTCCTGCCATACCGTACACACCTGAATCGCCACTACATATCATGGCGGTTGTCTTACCCGAATTTGCTGATTCAAGGGCAAGCTCACATCGCTTAACCTCCTCGCGCATACCATTTACTATATATTCCTTATCTGGAAAATGCTCCTCAATAAGCTTAATATATGTCTTATAGCCTGCGATTACCATGCACTCATCCAAAGCCGCATGAGCCTCATATGTCATCTTATCTACTGCTCCCGGACCTATTCCAACTACATATAATCTCTTCATCTTCGATATTAATCTCCCTTCTGGCAAGTGCTACAGTAACCCCATCATAAACCGTCTTGTTACATACAAGCAAGTTTCTGTCCCCTCCTGCACACATGACAGCACTTCTCTCACAAACGCAGTCAATTCCTGTTACATTCCTGACAAAATCAGATGACGAGTACTCACCCGAAAGTGTTTTAAGCTCTGTCTCGCTGTATGTAATAAACGGGATATTCAATTCGTCTGAGAGAGCAATAATTCCCTCCTCATTCTTCTTCAAATCTATACTTGAAACTGAGCACACAGCACGCACATCTATGTCATTTTCGCTAAGGCACTTATACACCGCATCCCTTATCTTGTCACTTGCAGTTTCTCTTCTGCAACCTATACCTACAACAATATCTCTGGGTATAAGCTTTAATATTTTTTCGTCAGTCCTTGATGCCCTGTCCGATATCTCCACACTATAAGAGGTCTTTTCACCGTTAATAAGCTCTGCCGATATCTTCTTTGCAATCGTCCAGTCAGTCACGACCAGATTATTTTTCCTTGCAAATTCGTCCACCGCAAATGCTCCGCATACATCCGTCGCTGTCGTGATAACCGCCTCCGCATTTATGCCTAAAGAGAGCTTTTCGGCAAGCTCATTTGCACCACCTGCATGACCTGACAATATCGGTATGCAGTAATTAGCGGCAACATCTATAACTATAACAGCGGGATCATAAGATTTGTGACCTATATAAGGTGCTATGCTTCTAACAGCAATCCCTGTTGCAGCGATAAATATAATCGCAGAGACATTGTCAAAATATCTTCCTGTAAGCTCCTCCACAGAAGCACTGTCAGATATTTCATCAAGAGCAACACATTTTACCTTGCAGATTATATCATCAGCCTTGCAGATACCCGTGTCTATTATATATTTTTTAAGCCTGTTCATAAGCTCATAGCCCTTTTTACTACAGGTGAGCATTAATATACACTTAGAACCCATAATCAGTTTTCCTCCACAACAGCCTTCCTGAATTCCGTAGAAAATGTCTTGTCATACAGCTTGGATTTTTCATATTCAGATTTAAGCACATATCCGACTATAATCAATGCTGTCTTGTTAATACCATTATCACTCATAACCTGAGGGAGCTCACCAACTGTAGTGTGCACTATCTTCTCATCAGGCCATGTTGCCTTATATACAACAGCTACAGGGCAGTCCTCACTATACCCACCTTCAATAAGCTCATTTTTTACCTTCTCTGCCAGTCCCGATGATAAAAAGAGTATCATAGTTGACTGGTGCTTTGCGAGAAGACCAAGCTTCTCCTTATCAGGTACAGGAGTTCTTCCCTCCGCGCGGGTGATAATAACGCTCTGTGAAACATCAGGAAGAGTATACTCACACTTTAACGCTGCTGCCGCACCAAAAAGCGAGCTTACACCCGGACATACATCATAGGCGATATCACACTCGTCAAGCTCATCCATCTGCTCCTTGATTGCCCCATATATGGCAGGATCACCCGTGTGAAGTCTTACCGTAGTAAGGCCTTTTTGCTCTGCCTCACGGACAACCGCTATTACCTCCTCTAACGTCATATATGCACTGTTATATATCTTACAATCAGGCTTTGCATACCCTAAAAGCTCTGGGTTCACAAGCGAACCCGCATATATTATCACATCTGCCTTCTCAAGCAGTCTTGCACCTCGAACTGTAATTAAATCGGGGGCTCCCGGTCCTGCTCCAACAAAATGAACCATAGCTTATACCTCCTGTTTTATACCGAATATATCAAGAACATCCCGACAGGCTTCGGTACATCCAAGATAGCCGTATTTCTCTGAAAATAACATAACCCCACAGGTCATAGAATCACCTGTTCTTCTCTTCACATGAGCATTTATATATTCACATATACTTCCGATAACCTTATTCATAAGCTGCCACTCATCGAGAAGCCCAAGCACCTCCTCGGTATTTATGCATTGCATTATCCTTACAGCCATATCACCAGTTCCACCACAAAGTACGGTATGAACAGCGAGTATCTCCATCCTTCCGTCTGCCACCCTTGAGTGAGTGTTCATTATACCTGCGGCAAGCTTAACAAGCTTTCCTATGTTACCAACCAGTAACATATCCTTAAATCCATAAGCCACAGCGAGGTCTAAGGTTTCGCCTATATAGTTACTGCACTTAACACCCTCATCTATATCTATACCAAGGTATTCAGATGCATAGCTTCTTCCATAATTACCCGGTGTCACAAGAAGCTTTCTCTTACCTTGATTATATCTCTGTCTTATCTCTGTCTCTATCGTGTCCACAATGGCTTTCTCGCTCATCGGCTCAAGTATTCCGCTTGTGCCAAGCACCGACAAACCATCCTCAATTCCAAGCCTTGGGTTAAAGGTCTTTTTGGCAAGCTCCACTCCGTCAGGAATACTGACAGTTATCATCAGCTCTGGAAAATGCTCAGCCAGCTCACATATATTACCGACAGATTCAAATATCATCTTCCTTGGCACTGTATTTATAGCTGCATAACCTATTCCCTGTTCTAATCCTTCCTTCGTCACTCTGCCAACACCTATACCACCATCAAGATAGAGGTTAGTGTGTTCCGTATCACGAAAACATTTATCTACACATCTGTCCTTGTCAAGCTCATTTACGGTTACATATATACCTGTGCCATCTGTAACATCAGGATCATCCCCGCTGTCCTTTACAACCATATAGGTTACGCCCTCTTCTTCTATGTCAAAGGACTCATATACAGGTATATCAACGGTTATTCCCTTAGGTGTCTTAAGCGACACTATAGATTTCTTTACTCCAAGTAAAAATTGTGCGGCAGCCGCTTCCGCGGCAGCCGCCGCACAACTTCCTGTTGTCACGCCACATCTCAATTTTTTCTGATTCTTAATAACGTATCGTTCCATTCAGCCTCCAAAAAACAGTTATTAGTTGCAGCTGTCATCCTCAAAATTACCAACTGTTCCATTAGCCCAAGGACTTCCAACATCACATCTTCCGTGATGATAAACCTCCACCGTCTGTCCCTCGCTGACTGTATCTTCAACGTGAAGATTAATACGGTTTACTCCTGCTCCCATTCGGGAATCAAGCAGTTCAATTATATTCTCAACGTCCTGATAATTAACCATTAACCAATTCCTCCTGTATCTTTCTTCTAACTATTACAAAGCATACTATATGTGCCAGAGTTGTCACAATCCAGCTAACCGGATAAGTCATATATAATGATGTCGTGGAGTGGAACTGTTCCATTCTGAAGAATGTAAATATCCATAACAGTCTGAGACCACACGCACCAATCAAAGAAACTATAGTAGGCAAAACTGAATATCCCATACCTCTTAATGAACCTACCATTACATCCATGATACCACATAATGCATAGGTAGTGCAGATAACCTTAAGTCTCCTCATGCCTGCTGCCTTGACAACCGCACTCGATGTGTAAAACCCAAGCAATGTATTACCAAAAAATACTGCCAGATTACCAAGCACAAGTCCAACGACAATAACACACGCCTGTGCCCTAAGCAGTATCTTGTTAATTCTGTCATATCTTCCCGCGCCCATATTCTGACTTGTAAATGATATGGTCGCCTGATGGAATGCATTCATTGAAACATACACAAAGCCCTCAATGTTGCTCGCTGCTGAATTACCTGCAACAGTTATCGCTCCAAAGGTATTGACCGATGACTGGATTATAACATTGGATATAGCAAATATTATACCCTGAAAGCTTGCCGGAAGTCCCACCCTTAAAATCTGCTTGAATTTATCGTAATGTATCTTTAATTTTCTGATATCCAGATGTATGTCTCCCATTGATTTAACCAGACATCTAACTATCAAAAAAGCTGACACGCACTCTGATATTGCAGTCGCAAGTGCAACACCTGCTACACTCATTTTAAAAATAATTACAAACACAAGATTGAGAACAACATTTATTGCTCCGGCAATGAGCAGATAATATAATGGTCTCTTCGTATCACCAACCGCACGAAGTATCGCGCTTCCAAAGTTGTACAGCATCATGGCTGTCATTCCGATAAAGTATATACGAAGATACTGCGTTGACAGAGAAAGTACATCATCCGGAGTCTGCATCCATATAAGTATCTGTCTCGCACCTATTATACCTACAAGCGTAAGTATTATGCCGCTGTAAATACTTAAAAGCATGGCAGTATGTACTGTCTCCGATACATCCTTCTCATCATTTGCACCATGAAATCTTGCAACCAAAACATTCGCACCTATGGACAATCCAAGGAAAAAATTAGTCAGAAGATTAATCAATGCTGTGTTAGAGCCAACAGCGGCAAGTGCATTATCACCTGCAAACTTACCGACCACTATAACATCGGCAGCATTAAATAATAGCTGTAATATACTTGAGCACATAAGCGGCAATGTAAATGCCAGAAGTCTTGGCAATATCGGACCATTGCACATATCAAGCTCATACTTCTTTATTCTATTTTCAGACATCTAAAATACACCTCTGTTACCATTCGAGGTTCGAAAAGAACTCATCAAATGAATTATGTATCAGATGATATCCCTTTTCATTAGGGTGCATACCATCTACACTATAATATTCTACCATATTATCGAGATTTGCAAAGTTTTTTTCAATATTTAATACAGATTTTTGTCTTTCATTGGCAAGTTTCAGGATTACCTTCTTGTATGCTGCATATGTAACGGCAAACTCCTCCAAAGATACTCTGTGTGGATTAACTACAAGTTCGTCTGTCTCCGCCAACTCGCGCCAACGAAAATCACAGTCATTTCCACCATACTCATATCATCTACCTCGCATCATTCATAAAGCTTACCAGCTCCTCGTAGTTATCCTTTCTCTTAAGGATAGTCTGGCACAGATTAGGATATTTCTTCTTATAGCAGAGATCAACAACTCTCTTAGCCTTGGCATAATCAGTAGGCTCAGCACCATTTTCTCTTGTAAGTACAATAACAACCCTGTCACAGCACTTGTCTATGGCACGTTTGGCAGGAAATAAAAATAATTACATCATTACCGGCTTTTATGCTTGTGACTGTCTCTCTAAGCCACGCTGTATCAAGACCGAATCTGTCAATCGGAATGCAATTAGTTCCGGTAGTTATCCATTTAACGATTCCCTTTTCCATCCAGTCCTTAGTATCCTTACCCAGATAAACTATCTTAGGTCGGAACATCCCAAGCAGCCAGGTATACATCAGTCCTCTTCCAAAGCAGGCACTTGCACTATAAAAACCAGCTTTATACAGTAAAAAGAAAGGATTTCTAATGGATAAAAGAACTCAGAAAACAAAAAACTGTATTCTTCAGGCACTGTTTAAGCTGCTTGAGAAAAAATCTCTTGATGACATAACAATTACTGAGCTTGCAGAGACTGCCAATATAAACCGAAAAACCTTCTACGCACACTATAACTCGGTTCAGGATGTAATAGAGGAAACCGGAAATGAAATAGCTGACAATCTTCTCACACTGTGCAAGGAGATGAGCAATGACTATAGCATATGAAAGAGCTTAACAACGAAGCCTATGTGCCATTTGTGGCAGCATTTATTGCTGGTGGTCTTATGAACACCTACTGTGAATGGGGACAAAAAAATCCCGAGGTTAATCTGGATGAAGTAACTCAACTTACATCCAGACTCATTCTCTCGGGAATACAATCAGAATTAAACCATAGCCTTCCTGATAGCAGCCATTAATTCATCATATGTCTCATATGCAGGTAAGTCAGGATTATCAGCTTTAATCTGGTCTGTACTTTTAAAAAGAAAACCTGCTTTACTTGCGTAAATCATTCCAAGGTCATTGTGGCTGTCACCACTTGCTATAGTGTCATAGCCTATTGACTGGAGTGCCTTTACAGTTGTAAGCTTTGACTGCTCGCAGCGCATCTTGAAGCCTGTAATCTCTCCATTCTCTGCTACTTCAAGTGAGTTACAGAATATTGTAGGCCATCCAAGCTTCTTCATAAGCGGACTTGCAAACTGTGTAAATGTATCACTTATTATTATAACCTGACATATTGAACGAAGCTCATCTAAGAATTCCTTAGCACCAGGCATAGGATCTATCTTAGCTATTGTCTCCTGTATCTCCTTAAGTCCAAGGCCATGCTCCTTAAGAATTCCAAGTCTCCAGTTCATAAGCTTATCATAGTCCGGCTCATCACGGGTTGTTCGCTTAAGCTCAGGTATTCCACTTGCCTCGGCAAATGCAATCCATATCTCAGGAACTAATACACCCTCTAAATCCAAGCATGTTATGTACATATAAAATATCCTCCGTTATAAAGTTCTCGTTGTGATGCTTCAAATAAAATACTTTGTCATTATATCATTATTTTACTCATCATGGAACTGTTTTTTATAACGGAGGATATTTTATTAATTACATTGCCTCTTTTATCTGCTCATATATTCCGTCAGCATCAAGCTTGTACTTCTTAAGAAGCTCCTTAGCAGGACCTGACTCTCCAAATGTATCTCTTACACCAATTCTTGTAAGCTTTGTAGGACACTTCTCAGCAAGAACCTCAGCCACAGCACTTCCAAGGCCACCAATAATTGAGTGTTCCTCAACTGTAAATACTCTTCCGGTTGCAGCTGCAGCCTTGACAACAAGCTCCTCATCTATAGGCTTGATTGTATGAATATTAATTACCTGAGCGTCTATTCCTTCTGCTGCAAGCTTATCTGCTGCCACAAGTGTTTCTGATACGCAAAGACCGGTTGCAAATATTGTTATAGCCTTACCAGGCCTTAACTCTACACCCTTACCAATCTCAAATTTATATGTTGCCTCATCATTGATTACAGGAACAGCAAGTCTGCCAAATCTAAGATAGCAAGGTCCATCATACTCGTAAGCTGCCTTAACTGCTGCTCTTGCCTCAACGTCATCACAAGGATTAATTACAACCATACCAGGAATTGTTCTCATAAGTGAGATATCCTCGTTACACTGATGTGTTGCTCCATCCTCACCGACAGAAATACCAGCGTGAGTTGCTCCTATTTTTACGTTAAGGTGTGGATAACAGATAGCATTTCTTACCTGCTCAAACGCTCTTCCTGCTGCAAACATTGCAAATGAGCTCATAAATGGTACATAGCCTGCTGTTGACATTCCGGCAGCAATACCTGCCATGTTTGCCTCAGCGATACCACAATCTATATGTCTCTCAGGAAACGCCTTCTTAAATATACCGGTCTTAGTTGCTGCTGCAAGGTCAGCATCCAAAACAACCAGATTATCATGTTCTTTTCCAAGCTCAACTAACGCATTACCGTAGCTGTCTCTTGTTGCAATCTTATCTCCTAACATAATGCGTCACCTGCCTTTCCAAGCTCATCCATTGCTATTGCATATTCCTCATCATTTGGAGCTTTACCATGCCAGCCTGCCTGATCCTCCATAAATGATACGCCCTTACCCTTTACGGTATGAGCTATGATAGCTGTAGGCATACCCTTTGTCGCCTTAGCCTCCTTAAATGCCTTGTCAATCTCATCAAAGTCATTACCATTGATGTTAATTACATGGAATCCAAATGCTGCAAACTTCTCATCTATAGGATAAGGTGAGCATACCTCTGCAACCGAACCATCTATCTGGAGATTGTTGTTATCTACTATTACAAGAAGGTTATCTAACTTACGATGACCTGCGAACATTGCAGCCTCCCAAATCTGACCTTCCTGAATCTCACCATCTCCGCACAGACAATATGTTCTGTAATCCTTGCCGCTCATCTTAGCTGCAAGTGCCATACCGACTGCTGCTGAAAGTCCCTGACCGAGTGAGCCTGATGACATATCTACTCCCGGAATGTGCTTCATATCAGGATGTCCCTGCAATATAGAACCCACATGTCTCAAGGTCTTAAGCTGCTCTACCGGAAAATATCCTCTAAGAGCAAGTGCTGAATAAAGTCCCGGTGCTGTGTGTCCCTTTGAGAGAACAAAGCGGTCTCTGTCCTCTGCCTTAGGATTGGCAGGATCAATATTCATCTCCTCAAAATAAAGGTATGTGAAAATATCTGCTGCTGAGAGTGAGCCGCCCGGATGTCCAGCCTTCGCACTGTGTACGGAAGTGACGATACCTTTTCTGACTTCAACAGCCATCTTCTGGAGTTTTAATTTGTCCATATCATCTCTGTAATCTGCGATAGATTACTACTCCTTTCTACTATTATAAAAGTTTTTACTCACCAAATACAGCCTTATAATCCTTCTGGAATTTCTCAATACCTGCATCAGTAAGCGGATGCTTTGTCATCTGCTCAATTACTGAATAAGGAACTGTAGCTATGTCTGCACCGGCAAGAGCACAATCTGTAACATGAATCGGATTACGAACTGATGCACAGATAATCTCTGTATCAAGCTGATAATTCTCGAATATTGTCACAATGTCCTGTATAAGGTTTACACCCGTTGTGCTTATGTCGTCAAGTCTTCCTAAGAAAGGAGATACATAAGTTGCACCTGCTCTTGCTGCAAGAAGTGCCTGATTCGCTGTAAAAATAAGTGTAACATTAGTCTTGATTTCCTCTGACGAAAGAACCTTTACTGCCTTAAGACCTTCTACAGTCATAGGAATCTTAACAACCATGTTAGGATGAATTTTAGCTATCTCTCTGCCTTCTTTTATCATGCCATAAGCGTCAACAGTAGTTGCCTTAACCTCACCACTGATAGGACCATCAACGATAGTTGCTATCTCCCTGATAACCTCTCCGAAGTCTCTTCCTTCCTTGGCGATAAGAGATGGGTTTGTTGTTACACCACATATAACTCCCATTTCATTAGCTTTTCTTATATCCTCTACATTTGCTGTGTCAATAAAAAACTTCATAACTTATATCTTCCTTTCTGTATTGATTTAATTATTAATTATAATATAAATTTTAATGTTATTAAAGTGACTCAAGCACTTCTTTTTTGTAAGGTATTGATGGTACTGCACCTTTTCTCGTTACAGCAATAGATGAAGCCTTAGCACTCATTCCTGCCTTCTCAGCTTCCTGTGGATTCTTGTAAGATACCTCTACAGGACCTCTGATACATACTATATTTTTACATCCACAATCTATCAAATGCTTAGCTGCTATTCTTCGGTCTGTGATAACAACTGGTATCGGGCAGCTATTAACGCTCTCATATGTCTCCTCATTATTAGTTGTTATATCCGTATTTATCAGCTGTTCGCTCTACTGCACTTGCCATCTGAGTGAAGAAAGGATTTTCAATGGATGGTAAAATTAATCCTATAATCTTTGCTGACTTTTTAAATAACGACCTTGCTACTTCGTTCGGTATGAAACCGGTTTCAGAGATGGCATTTAAAACTCTTTTCTTTTTTTCTTCATCTACATTAGCCGTTCCATTTATAACACGCGAAACCGTAGCCGGTGATACCTGTGCCAGTTTTGCTACCTCTCTTATGCTTGACATTTATTTTCCCCCTTTGAGTATTTTGCACAGTTGTTTTTCTTTATCCAGACATAGCTTGCGATAAGCCATATAAATCCTGCCATATTACCTGATGCCTGACTTAACACATAATCTACTGTTGAAGCGTCAGCACCAAGCGCCTGCCTGATATCCGGAATAAGCATAAATATCAACTGCCAAACAAGCAGGTGAAATACAACCATTTTTCTGTCCATTATGGTTTTCTTTCTAAGAAGAGCTATCACACTCGTAAAAATTAACAATACTATCGGTATGTATACTATTATCATTGCTGGAAAAATACAGTTATAGTAATCATCCACAAATGAAATTGCCTGCTCACGTCCTATATGCTTAGAAAGATATGAAACCCAGTATGCCAAAGTACCCACAAAGAAATGAAGTGTTGTACCGGAAACGGCAAACACAATACCTGAATATTTCACAATAGCTCTTGACTTCTTACACTCAGGAAGTATCTGTTCATACATAGCCTTTATTCCAAATGCATATAATGCCATACCTATAATTCCTGTGACAAGCAGCAAGACTATTCTCCATGATGGATATGTACCGCTAAGATAAGCCTCACGTATGTAAAGTCCCTCATCTGCACTGTCAGCCTTAACCAGACTCAAGCTCAAATCACCCACTACCATAAGCAATGCACCGACTGCACCTAGCAGGCAGTTTCTTTTGTATTCAGTAATTTTAATATTATCCATCTGTTACCCCCATGTTTTGATTGACTTTTAATATTTCTAATAAATGTACTTATTATACATATAAAATTTATGTATATAAATTATGCATAAAAAACGGCACCAGTTAGTTTGTACTAACCAATGCCATTATATCATAATATACACGACTGTGATAGGGATAAATATCCTATTTTACTTTGTCTGTCTGCTGTACCTGAAATCACAATATTCTGCTCCCTCAGCGATAGTACCCGTTCTCACAAGCTTCATGTTCATAATATCCGCAAGCACAAAATCCATACGACATAAGTATTGTGCTAATTCAGGACATCCCTCATCATTACATAGCTTGCAGATTCCACACTCATGGTAATCATAGCCAAGGTCATACTCATCATTTCCCGGTAAAATATCAACAACCCAGTCATTTTCATATTTTTTCTTATGACTTTCTTCGGACCACTTCAAACGTCCTTCCATCTTCTCAGGAGCCAGATAGCTTTCAGCATCTCCCATCACTTTCTTAAATAAGGATGACGCACAAAGTCCATCTCTGAATATCTGATAATTCTCCTCAGGCGACTTACCTGTGCAGCGGTTCATAGCAATAAAATAACTGCCCATTACATAACTGCTCACAAGCCTTGAATTGCCAATCTCTTTCGCCCTGTTCATAATCTCTTTGTGCGTCTTTATTATTTCCTTGGCTGTGCTCTTTGGAAATCCACGCCTTTTCAATTCAGCCTTAACCGCACTATGATAGAACTTACTTACTGACAATACACCGATAGAATTTTTCATATCAAACACTCCTTAATTAAAGTAAAGCGGATTTTTCTTTTTTCTTCTTCTCTCTTCTCGCAAAAAGACCAACACATAAGCCAGCAAAAACAACAGTCACAATTATAAGTATTGGCAATACTGAGATTGAACGGACACTTGCATCAATAAGCTTAAGTCCCTGATACAGTGTATATACACCAAATATAGAGAATATTACAAATGCAAGTGTATTGAGCAGTCCATCCGGTGTCTTGCTCTTTAGCAGATATCCAACCAACATTCCAAGAATGTCTGCTGCAAAAAGTCCCAGAGAACAACCAATCCATACAATGAGTGCTGAGCTCATACCCTCATTAGCACCAAATGTTATAGCTGTAAGCTGTGTCTTATCACCGAGCTCAGCTACGAAAAATGTACAGAAAACAGCCAGTGGAGCAAACTTAATCTTTGATTTGCCCTCTTCCTCCTCTTCATCATCATCTCCAGCAACAGTTGACGCTGCAAAATAAAGAAAGGCAAGTGCCGCAATAGTCTTGATTAGCCAGTCAGGAACGACCTCACTTACAAGTCCTCCTGCAAGAACCGCAATTCCGTTAAGTACAAGAATTGCGGCAGCCGTTCCAAATAAAATATCTCTTAACTTGTATTTAGAAGTAAGAGCAATAAGCATAAGCTGAGTTTTATCTCCCAT
Source organism: uncultured Lachnospiraceae bacterium (assembly GCA_934309145.1). Taxonomy (GTDB): domain Bacteria; phylum Bacillota; class Clostridia; order Lachnospirales; family Lachnospiraceae; genus Coprococcus_C. The sequence goes on from CAKRCW010000011.1 coordinate 93,229, forward strand.
TTCTGCTATAAATTCAGTAAAAAAAACCTTTAAAAATAATATCATTTGTTATACACCCTATCTATCTAATTATAATATAAACTGTGTATGCAGCATATAGGAGAACCATACATAAGCCTTCAATTTTTCCAATTTTTTTCTTAGTTCCTGCAAATATCCATGCAAATATTGTAAATACAATCAGTACGCACAAATCAATAATATTCTCTGTAATTATGCTGATTGGGCTGATTGCCGATGCAATACCAAGTACCATAAGTATATTGAATATATTTGAACCAATCGCATTACCGAGTGCCATATCAACTTCATTTTTTCTGGCTGCAACTATTGAAGTTACAAGCTCCGGAAGTGATGTTCCTATTGAAACGATTGTAAGTCCGATAAGTGTCTGGCTCATCCCAAGGTCACCTGCTATTCTTGATGCAGCATCAACTGTAACATCTCCACCGACTGCAATTGCGATTGCTCCACCAACTATAAAAAGAATACTCATAGGCACAGAAGTAAGCTTAATCTCCCCTTCAGAGTCACCATCAATATCTACTTTCTTACCTTCCTTACTTGCTTTTAATGCAATTTTAACCATATAGACGATATAGCATGTAAATAATGCTATTAATATTACACCATCCAAATGTCCAAGTATCATACCAGATTTATCACCAATTCCAACAATGCCTAAAAGCATTAAAAGTCCGGCACATATAAGCGAAAACGGAACATCTCTCTTTACTGTCTCCTTTGCAACATTTACAGTAGCAATCAATGCACATACTCCGATAACAACCATCAAATTAAATATATTAGAACCAACTACGTTACTGACTGCAAGTTCATTGTTGCCTGTTATTGAAGCTGATACACTAACCGCTGTCTCTGGAAGTGACGTTCCCATTGCAACAATTGTAAGTCCGATAATTATAGATGGAACATGTAGTCTCTTTGCTACACTTGAACTTCCCTCCACAAAGAAGTCCGCACCTTTAATAAGTAGCACAAATCCTATTACAAGAAATACAAGCACAAGAGCAAATGGGGCATTGTTAATGATTTTTTCCATGTTTTTCTCCTTTTCTCCCTTTTTTCCACAACAGTTTTGTAAGCCTAAATATCTGCTGTTACAATTCAATTATACCCAGCTGATAAAAAAGACCCATGTATATCAACCGCCAGCCTGTATATACATAGGCTATTAATTGATATACATGAGTCTCATTATTTAAGATTTGCCAGATTATACTCTCTATTATAATCAGAATGTTGACAAACCACACT
>CAKRCW010000012.1 GCA_934309145.1 uncultured Lachnospiraceae bacterium
AGATTATTAGAATTATCAATCAAAACGACAGCCTTGCCAAAAGCAAAGACTAAATGATGAAAAATATGCTTTGATAAGAATATAATACAGGTATACTCATAAGTCAACTGTTATTTTGAATAAAAAGCAAAAGAAAAGAGACTGCCTAATGACAATCTCTTATCTAACATTTATTATTTTTTCTTACTTCATAGCATCCTTCATGCTCTTAACATACTCAACAACATAAGGAACGGCATCCTCGCCATATTTTGCTATTATCTTAACTATAGCACTTCCTACAATAACACCATCAGCCACAGAAGACATCTTCTTAGCCTGCTCAGGAGTTGATATTCCAAATCCTACCGCACATGGTATATCCTTCGCCTTTTTAACAAGAGAAACCATCTCTCCTATATCAGTGGTTATCTCTGTTCTTGTTCCTGTTACACCAAGCGATGACACACAATATACAAATCCACTTGCATCACCTGCTATCATGTTGATTCTGTCATGTGATGTAGGAGCTATAAGAGATATAAGGTCTACATCATACTTCTTACATATAGGATTAAACTCATCCTTTTCCTCATATGGAATATCTGGGAGGATAAGTCCATCTATCCCAATTTCCTTACAGGTAGATATGAATTTCTCTGAGCCATACGAAAATACAACATTTGCATAAGTCATAAATACCATTGGTACTTTAACACGTTTTCTTAATTTTCTTACCAGCTCGAATATTCTGTCTGTTGTAACCTTCTCTTTACCAGACAATGCTCTTATATTTGCCTCCTGTATTACAGGTCCCTCGGCAGTAGGGTCTGAAAATGGGATTCCAAGCTCAATTAAATCTGCCCCTGCCTCCTCCATTGCATAGACAAGCTTTTCTGTGGTCTCCAAATTAGGATCTCCACAGGTTATAAATGGAATAAATGCTTTTCCATGATTAAATGCATTAAGTATATTACTCATGTATATCCTCCCCTCTGTAGCGGGCTATTGCTGCACAGTCCTTATCACCACGACCAGAAATATTAATAACCATAATCTTATCCTTATCCATAGTTGGTGCAAGCTTCATCGCATAAGCTACAGCATGCGCACTTTCTATCGCAGGTATGATTCCCTCTGTCTGTGACAAATACTCAAATGCATCAACCGCCTCATCATCTGTAATTGCAACATACTCAGCTCTTCCTATGTCGTGAAGATAAGCATGCTCAGGTCCTATTCCCGGGTAATCAAGTCCCGCTGAGATAGAATAAACAGGTGCAATCTGTCCGTACTCATCCTGACAGAAGTAAGATTTCATTCCATGGAATATTCCAAGCTTACCTGTATTAAGAGTTGCCGCTGTCTCCAATGTATCTATTCCTCTTCCTGCTGCCTCACAGCCAATAAGCCTTACTCCGATATCATCTATGAAATTATAAAATGCACCGATGGCATTTGAGCCGCCACCTACACAGGCTAAGACAACATCCGGAAGTCTGCCCTCCTTCTCCATAACCTGCTGTTTGATTTCCTTGCTTATTACCGCCTGAAAATCTCTTACAATCTGAGGAAATGGATACGGTCCCATAACTGAACCCAAAACATAATGAGTATCATCAATTCTCGATGTCCACTCACGGAATGTCTCTGATACGGCATCCTTCAATGTCGCTGTTCCTGACTCAACAGCATGAACCTTAGCACCAAGCAATCTCATTCTGTACACATTGAGTGCCTGACGGATTGTATCTTCCTTTCCCATATATATCTCGCATTCCATTCCCATCATAGCTGCTACGGTAGCAGTAGCCACACCATGCTGACCTGCACCTGTCTCTGCTATAACTCTTGTCTTGCCCATTCTCTTTGCAAGCAGCATCTGACCTATTACATTATTAATCTTGTGTGCTCCTGTGTGATTCAAATCCTCACGTTTAAGATATATCTTAGCACCGCCAAGCTGCTTAGTCATTCTCTCCGCATAATACAATCTGCTTGGTCTGCCAGCATATTCATTTAACATATATTCAAGCTCCGCATTAAAATCCGGATCATCCTTATATTTAAAATACGCTTCCTCCAATTCATTCATGGCATTCATAAGTGTTTCAGGTATATACTGTCCACCATGCACACCAAATCTTCCTTTTGACATCTTATTTCCTCCTTCTAAGTTTATCTACAACTGCAAGCATTTTTTCTCTGTCTTTACAGCCATCCTTCTCTATACCGCTGCTGATATCAAGCCCATATGCACCGACCTTCTGTGCCTCACAGATATTGTCCAAGGTAAGTCCGCCTGCCAGAAAAAATGGTTTCCCGCCTATACTTCCCTTGTCTCTGTCTCTTACTGTCTCTATTATATCCCAGTCAAAGCGTTCACCGGTTCCGCCCAACACGCCCTTCTTATATGTATCTAAAAGCAGATATTCCACCGGAAGTCGTGCAGCATTCTCAATATCAGACGAATTGGTAACTTTGACTGCCTTAATGACAGGCTTGTCAGACATATCTTTTAGTCTTTCTATGTAGTCCTGATTTTCATGTCCATGAAGCTGAACAATATCAATAATTCCATCCCTGAGAAGCTCACCGACATATTGTACATCAGCATCCACAAATACGCCAACAGCCTTTATATCCTTATGCAAAGCCCATTTAAATTCCTTTGCCTGCTGCCTTGTTATCCTTCTTCTCGTATTTGCAAAGACAAAGCCAACATAATCCGGCATTGCTTCATTTGCGTATACAATGTCCTCATGTTTCATCATACCACACAATTTAATTTTTGTAATATTATCTTTGCCCTCTATGGTTCTCACCTCTCCTGTAATCTGATATATTACTAAGGTCTTAAATCATCCAGTGCCTTTTTCTTGTCGGGATTTCTCATAAGCGTTTCGCCTATAAGAACCGCATCTGTTCCATTTGCGACAAGTCTCTCTATATCAGACTTAGTCTTTATACCGCTCTCTGACACAAATGCTATATCCCTTGGCACAAGGTTTCTAAGCCTTGCTGAGTTATTTATATCAACCGTAAATGTTTTCAAATCTCTGTTATTTACACCTATTATTCTTGCACCTGCATCAAGTGCCATATAAATCTCGCTTTCGTCGTGTGCTTCAACTAAAGCAGAAAGTCCAAGCTCATGTGCTATCTCCTGATATTCCTTCAGCTCATTTTTATCAAGTATTGAACAGATAAGCAACACCGCAGAAGCTCCTAACACCTTAGCCTGATATATCATGTAACTGTCAATGGTAAAATCTTTTCTAAGCACCGGAATACTTACTCTGTCTGTAATATCCTTCAGGTACTTATCACTCCCCTGAAAATAATATGGCTCCGTGAGACACGATATGGCACTCGCACCTGCCTGCTCATACTCCTCGGCAATTTGAATATATGGGAAATCCTCTGCGATAACTCCCTTTGAAGGAGAAGCCTTTTTCACCTCACAGATAAATGATATCCCATCCTTCTTAAGTGCTTTATAAAAAGGAAAATCATTCTTATTACTCTTTGCAATACTCTCTGCCTGGTCTCTAATTTCATTTATGGAAAGTAACTTCTTCTCCCTGTTGATTCGCTCCCTTGTCTTAGAAGCTATCTCATCTAAAATCATAGCCTTACACTCCTCATATGTATTACCTTAAGAATTTGTTGCCTCAATAAACTCACAGAGCTTGCTGTAGGCTGTTCCATTTTCTATAGTTTCCCGTGCCTGCTTTATACCTTCCTCTATGGAAACTCCCTTTACAATATGGATAGCAGCTCCTGCATTGAATAAAACTGCATCTCTTTTTGCTCCTGTTTCTCTGCCCGACAAAATATCTCTCACAAGCTGTGCATTTTCCTCAGGTGTTCCTCCAACGAGCTCCTCCTTGCTGCATCTTGTAAATCCATACTGTTCAGGTGTTATCTCGTAAGATGTTATCTCTCCATCTATAAGCTCATATACCTTAGTAGGTGCACTCATTGAAATTTCGTCAAGACAATCCTCTCCATATACAACCATAGCACCCTTAAGTCCCAAATCTTTGAGTGCATAGGCAACTGTCTCAAGGAGGCTCTCACTGTATACACCCAATAACTGATGTGTATTTCCTGCCGGGTTAGTTAAAGGTCCTAAAATATTGAATACTGTTGGAATTCCTATGGCCTTTCTTACAGGTCCTACATATTTCATAGCAGGATGATATTTCTGTGCAAACATGAAACACATATCTGTATTCTTTAATACCTCCTCATTTTTATCAGGCTCAAGCATAAGCTTAACTCCGAGTGCCTCTAAGCAATCTGCTGTACCACATTTGCTGGATGCTGCTCTGTTACCATGCTTGGCAACAGAAACGCCTGCTGCACAGGTTATAAATGAAGCTGTAGTTGATATGTTAAATGTATTTGCACAATCTCCACCTGTTCCTACAATATCAATAACATCTTTTCCTGACCTGTCAACCTTAGTTGCGAATTTACGCATACCATCTGCACACGCCGCAACCTCTCTTGGTGTCTCTCCCTTAATATGAAGAGCTGTCAAAAATGCAGCTACCTGTGCCGGCTCAGCAGTTCCGCTCATTATCTCGTTCATAACGGTAAGTGCTTCATCTCTTGTTAATTCTTCTTTTCCCACTAGTTTGCTTATTGCCTCTTTTATCATAATAACTTCCTCCTATTTTTTTATTATCATAATAATTTAAAAATTTTAATGCGTTGTAGAAATTATACTAATTCATCGCAGGCACGCTTGCGCCTGCTTATGAATTAATATATTTTCTACAACTTGTACTAAAAATATTAATTTTACCGACCAATTATATATTTAAAAAATTCTCTAGTATCTTCCTTCCATCAGGTGTAAGTATTGACTCCGGGTGAAACTGTACACCATATACGGGATAATCTCTGTGTTCAACTGCCATCACTTCACCATCCTCAGTTGTCGCAATAACCTTAAGTGTGTCCGGCAATGTATCCCTGTCAGCTGCTAGGGAATGATATCTTGCCGCCTCTATCTTATCAGGCATCCCCTCAAATATCCTGCTCGTATTATCTATATTCACAACCGACATTTTTCCATGCATAAGCCTTTTGGCATATCCTACAACACCGCCAAACACCTCACATATAGCCTGATGTCCAAGGCATACACCAAATATTGGTATTTTACCTTTAAAATAATCTATAGCCTGCTCACATATTCCGGAATCTTTAGGTCTGCCTGGTCCGGGTGACACTATAATGTGGGACGGAGCAAGTGCTTCTATATCAGAGATTGTCATCTCGTCATTTCTAATTACCTTTATATCCTCGTTTATGCTCCCAATAAGCTGATAGAGGTTATAAGAAAAGCTGTCATAATTATCAATCAATAATATCATTCCAATCCCTCCTTACATTTCTTCCTGTGACATCTCAATGGCTGTCATAACTGCTTTTGCCTTATTGACACACTCTCTAAATTCATTTTCAGGTACACTGTCCGCAACTATTCCTGCTCCTGAACGGACAAATACCTTTCCATTCTTTTTATAAGCAATTCTGATTGCTATACAGGTATCAAGATTTCCTGTAAAATCTATATAACCTATAGCACCTCCATATATTCCACGCTTATTATTCTCAAGCTCATTTATTATTTCACAGGCTCTTATCTTAGGTGCTCCCGAAAGTGTACCAGCCGGAAGTATCGAATCCACTGCATCTGTTACTGAGCAATCACTTCTTAGCTCCCCTCTTACAGTTGAGCCTATATGCATAACGTGTGAATACTTTTCTATTGACATATATTTCTCCACTGCCACTGAACCAAATTTGCTTATTTTGCCTATGTCATTTCTTCCCAAATCCACTAACATATTGTGCTCTGAACGTTCCTTCTCGTCTGCCAAAAGCTCCTTACACAAAGCATCGTCCTCTTCCTTCGTCTTTCCTCTCGGTCTTGTTCCTGCAAGCGGAAATGTATGAAGGATTCCATCCTCAAGCTTAACTAAGGTTTCCGGAGATGCACCTGCAACCTCTATGTCATCTCCGTTAAAGTAAAACATATATGGTGACGGATTAATTGTTCTAAGTACTCTGTATGTGTTTAACAGGCTTCCTGAAAAATCAGCTTCAAGCCTATTAGATAAAACCACCTGAAATATATCTCCCTCATAGATATATTTCTTGGCCTTCTCAACCATCTCGCAGAATTCCTCTTTGTCAAACAATCTTCTGTATTCCGAGGTAAGTCTTGCAGGCTCATCCTCCGCCGGCTCGCCATGTTTTATGAGCTCTATTATCTTATCTATTTCCTCCACAGCCTTTATATAATTTTCTGTCATATTGTCCGTCTTGGCATTTGCTATAATTATCATTTTCTGCTTTACATTATCAAATGCTATAACCTTATCAAACAGCATCAAATCAACGTCATTGAAGCCCTCCTCATCCTTTGCGTCAAGTGCAAGCTTAGGCTCACTGTATTTAATATAGTCATATGCAAAATATCCTACCAGACCGCCTGTGAACGATGGCATATCCGAAAGCTTAGGGCTCTTGTATTCAGCTAAAAGCTCATTTATGCAAATCTCAGGATGCTTTACATCCTCCTCTCTTATTACATTGCCCTGCGTGTCTGTAACCTTAAGATGTCCATTCATGCATGTGAGACATAAACTTGGCTTGTAACCAAGGAATGTATATCTGCCCCAATTCTCCTGATTTTCCACACTCTCAAGCATATAACAATGCTTGCTTGCACGTTTCAAAATCCTGAGCACCTGTATAGGGGTGATGAAATCTGAATAAATTTCCTTACAAACAGGTACAACCTTGTAATTTTCTGCAAGACTAATCGCCTTTTCCAATGTTGGTTTAATCATACTTATGCCTCCTTTTTGCAATAAAAAAAGTCCTTGACAAACTAAAATGTTTGTCAAGGACGGATATACTTAATCTTTCCGCGGTGCCACCTTGATTCATGATATAAATCATGCACTTATGAGATACCATCATATCTCCTGCAACTAACGTATGCATACGTCATGGAATACTTGGCTTAAGCCTTTGACCATGCCCTCAGTGGTCCATTTGCTATACTGCGTTCTGTCTGGCTCTCAGCTACCCAAACTCTCTGTAAGTGCAACATATAACGTTATCTCCACGTCATCGGTTTAAAATAATTATAAGCAATAATTATCATATGTCAATTATTTTTTGTAAAATCATGTAAATTTATTTTTCAAAGTCACTTAAATGTTCAGCCAGCTGCTGAAGCTTATTTACAATATTGCCTACCTCTTCAACTATAGTACTATTCTCCTCGCTGCTCTCTAAGGTCACACTTGAATGTGCAGTAACCTCTTCTGTTGCGGCTGATATAGTCTGTATACTGTCAACGATAGTCTCATTAGAATTAGCAAGCTGAGAAACAAGTTCTGCCAAATCCTCAGTTAAAGTTCTTATATCCTCAGTTCTTATAGCTATTGTCTCAAAGCTTGATGCAGTCTCCGTGGCAGCAACACTCTGTAATTTATTATTATCCATAAGGTAATTAACAACATTAACTACCTCCTCAAGTTCAGAAGAAATATTCTCTATAAGCTCGGTAATCTCAACTGTAGCATTCTGTGTCTGGTCAGCAAGATTTGATATCTCTGATGCAACTACCGCAAATCCCTTTCCTGCCTCACCAACTCTTGCAGCCTCTATTGAAGCATTGAGCGACAACAGACTTGTCTGTGATGTAATTCCATCTATAAGCTCAACTATGCTCTGCATCTGTCCTGCGTATGCTGTAAGCTTTCCTAATTCCTCTGATACCTTGTTGCTTGCCTCATCAGATACCTTAACCTGCTCTATAAGCTCATCTATCTTACCCTTGCCAAGCTGTACCTCTTCGTTCGCCTCATCCATATCTGTGCTGATTGTACCAGAAACGAACTCAACCTTCTCTATGAACTTCTGAATCTCTTCTGTCATGACAAGCTGATTCTGAACTGATTCAGCGGTATCATTAGTACCATTAGATACCTCTTCCATAGATATCTTTGTTTTAGATACCGAATCCTCAAGTGCATCCATCTTCTCAGATACAACAAGGATATTGCTTATCATGTTCTCAGATATCTCCATAATCTGTGTGAGCATAGCCTGAACATTCTCTTTTTCTCTGGCTATTCTCTCAATTTTCTCCTCGTCGTTCTTAGCCATAACTCTTGTAAGCATTACAACAAATATAGCATATAACAACGTAAATCCTATTCTAATTTCTACATTAGGAGCATCAGCGGCAGTAAACTGTCCCTTTACCCCCATATATATAATATCCGCCACATTGATAAGGAATATTCCACCGGCAAATACATTGCTCAAAAGTCCCACGCCATAGCTCATTATGAATGTTCCAATCAGAACACCATATACAAATGCTACAGGTGATATTGTCGTAAAAACTGTAAATATATAGAAGAATACATAACCATATGTAAGTACCTTCTTAACATTCTCATCTGCCTTGTTCCTCTTATATAGGGCAAGCATAAATACAAGTGGCAGCAAATCAAGTATTGCAAATACTATGTAATAAGGTACTGTTCTGTTTCCTCTTATAACCTCAATAAGATAACAAATCAACAATGTTACACTGTATATGGTATATCCCGTTATAGCAAATGTATTATTCCTTGCTGTACCTTTTAGATCCGCCGCTGCCTCTCTGATTTTATCAGGAACCATATCCCTGACACGCTCTTGAATTTCTTCTCTTCTTCCTTCGTTCATCATGTCCTAAACCTCCATAGTATTAATATATAAAGTCGTTCCCCAATTTCACATAACATATTTAGATTATATCATAACCATTTTGTTATATCAAAGTTTTTTCAGTCTTTCTCTTGTTTTTTATTGTTTATGATGAAATAATTTGGTAATATAAATTCAGGAGTGATTTTATGAGACATAGACATTATAATATGCTAATCAATTTCATACTTTTAATCTCTCTTTTACTTTCAGGAATGTGTTTTAATGACTTTCAGACAGATTCCCGTTTTACATGTCACAAGACTTACCAGACTATAAGCAATCCTGACAATTATTCTCATTCCGAAGAACTATGTACACTTGATTTACTTGAAAATGTACAAAATGTCTATGTTCGCCATGGAAGCTCATATCAGGTTTCAAATATAAGGCAGCTATCATTAATATGTATACACAACATTTTTTCTGATACCATTTATCATTCAGATTATATTTCAAGAAATGAACAATCAGGAAATCAGATTACAAGTAATCGTATAATAATAAGTTACATACATCTAAAGGATGGTTCCAAATCATAATACCTTCATTACTGCTATGTAATCATACATAGTCTTATTTTTGTACAATAAAATAATAATGGAGGATTATATCTATGTTTATGAATGTTGTAGTTATAATAATGGCTGTAGTAGCAGTCTGCGCCGGTATATGGGGCTGGCTTGTTGACCACAGAAAGGATAGCAATAAGGACGAAAAATAATATTTAAACAGAAGGGAGATGCAACATGGAAATAACAATATTATTTGTATCAGTAATCATCCTGCTATGTGTACTCGCAGAGAAGTTTTCCGGCAAATTTGGTATGCCAGCACTTATTTTATTTATGTTTATAGGAATGCTTTTTGGAAGTGATGGAATATTTAAAATTCCATTTGATAACTTTAAGCTTGCTGAAAATATATGTACAGTGGCATTACTTTTTATTATGTTTTACGGAGGCTTTAATACCAAATGGGAGCTTGCGAAATGCGTTGCAGCAAAATCAATAATTTTGTCAACAGCAGGTGTTGTAATCACTGCTGCCATATCCACGTTGCTCTGCCATCTGTTTTTAGGTCTGACCTTAGCGGAGAGTTTTCTTATAAGTGCAGTGCTTGCGTCAACAGACGCAGCCAGCGTCTTCTCAATACTTAGAACCAAGAACCTGAATCTGAAGGATGGAACAGCCTCTCTGCTTGAGCTTGAGAGTGGAAGTAATGACCCTATGGCATATCTCCTCACAATTATAGGAATATCTGTCATGGGAAAAGGCACTGATGAAAATATATTTGTAAATGTTATGCTCCAGATTATTTTCGGTGTGCTAATCGGTGTTGTTGCAGCAAAGTTAACCATATTTATAATATCAAAGACCCCTCTTATTTCTGATGGACTTGAAACTATATTTATGATTGCCTTAGTTCTGCTGTGCTATGCACTTACCGCCCTGACCAAAGGCAACGTACTTTTAAGCGTATACATAATGGGTATTCTTATTGGTAACAGCAACATAAAAGGTAAAAATACTCTCATTCCGTTCTTTGATGGTGTTACGAGCCTGTCACAGATTTTGATATTTTTCCTTTTAGGTCTGCTTACGTTTCCTCACCTTATGCCAAATGTTTTTCTTATTGCACTTGTGATAGTCATAATACTTACGCTTATTGCACGTCCTATTGCCGTATTTACCATATTACTTCCTCTAAAATGCAGCATCAGGCAATGTCTGCTTGTGTCATGGGCCGGACTTAGAGGTGCCGCTTCATCAGTTTTTGCGATAGTCGTCATCGCGAGCGGTGTTGATATGCAGCATGACCTGTTCCATATTGTATTTTTAGTATCTCTCTTCTCTGTTGCGGTACAAGGAACGCTTCTTCCTGCTGTTGCAAAGAAGCTTGATATGATTGATGATTCCATAGATGTAAGAAAGACGTTCAACGATTATCAGGAAGAATCAAGCATAACACTCATGCGAATGTATATTCCAGAAGGTCACAACTGGGCAAATCGTGCAGTAAAGGATGTCAATATGCCAACCGGCTCACTTGCACTCATGATTAAGCGTGATGGGGAAACAATAATAACCAAAGGGGACACTGTCATAAAGGCTGGGGACAATGTCATCCTAAGCGTACCAGCCTACAATGCAAATGAAAATGAAACGCTGGAAGAGGTTTTAATTAATCACAGCCATACATGGAAGGATAAGTGTATTTCAGAGCTTAATCTGCCATCAAATGAGCTTATTGCAATGATTATCCGTGGCAGCGAAAATATCATACCCGACGGAAAAACTGTCATCCACGAAAATGATATAGTAGTAGAGTACCACACCGAAGCCTAAAGGAATGTAATAATCAGGGTTTGCATATTTCAGGGGTGACGATTTTGCAGACAACTAGCCTGCTTAGAAAAACAAGTAGCAGCATTTTATGATGAAGTGCATTGCGGACGAATGTCTGAGGCTAAATATATAACAAAAATAAATATAGCAGGGGTGCCTCCTGAAACCACACTCTCGTTCGATTAATCACGCAACAGTACTAAGATCGCGTACCGCTCGCTAAGTGCTGGCGTGATTAAACGGGTTTCCAGAGGCACCCCTGCCATATTTATTTTTGTTATATATTTTAGCCGAGTTTTCGGAATCAATGCACAATCATACATCATAAAATGTTGATACTATGTTTTTCTTAGCGGCGTAAGGTTGCAAAAAATCGTCACCCCTGAAATATGCAAACCCTGATTATTACATTCCTTTCAGGTTGGTGAGCTGCCTTACCATATCAAGGTCGTCTGCTGTTACCTTCATGTTGGTACATAAATTCTTTCCGGTTGATGTGGTAACATTAACCTCTATTATACTGCCCTCGTCTATAGCCATTGACGCTGCATTTAAAAACAAAGGTATCTTTGGGTGATTCTGCTTAAATTTATCTAACATTCCTTTAATCTTCATAAGTGCCATTGGGTTCATTTTTATTTCCTCCTGTCATCCTTAAGTTTTCCTGCCTCAGCATAAGGCTCAATAAAATTAGCATATGCATAATCCCATAATTCTTTTGCACCATTCGGTGTTATTTCATTTCTCTGTAAAACCTGACTTATCCTTATACCTCTCTCCTCCCAGCTCTTTCCTCCTGTTGCCGCATTAAGCATAAGCGGCTGGAGATTGTCCATCGCCCTTGCGAATTTCGCCTCAGGTGTCTGTCTTGCCTCAAACTCCTCGAACAATCCCCGGAACTTCTCGCGCTGTTCATCAGGCAGCATGCCATACAGACGGTTGGCAGCGTTTTCTTCACGCTCCCTCTGTGTTTTCTTGCCCTGCTCATCATAGGCATATGTATCTCCGGCATCTATCTCAACAACATCATGCATAAGTATCATTGTAACTGTCTTTAAAAGGTCTATAGGCTCATTGGAATACTCACTCAGTATAATTGCCATAACCGCCATATGCCATGCATGCTCTGCGTCATTTTCCTTTCTGTTTCCGTCGGTTAAATAAGTCTGTCTGGTTATGAATTTCTCTTTGTCAAGCTCTCTGCAAAAATCTATCTGCCTTTGTAATCTCTCACTGTCGTTATCCTCATTTAAGTTTATTCCCATTGTAATAACTCCTCTTTATTCCTTTGCCTGGTTAAATGCATAGCTTACAGCTTTTTTCCAGCCTTCGGTCATCTTACGGCTTTGCTCTGCCGATATCTCTGGCTTAAAATATCTGTCTATACTCATGTTTCCTCTTATCTCATCCTTGGATTCCCAATATCCAACAGCAAGTCCGGCAAGATATGCCGCACCTAATGCAGTTGTCTCAACACACGATGGTCTTACTACCTGAACCTGTATAACATCTGACTGCGTCTGCATGAGATAATTATTTGCTGAAGCTCCACCATCTACCCTTAGTGCATTTAAAGTGATGCCTGAATCCTCATGCATAGCATCAAGAACGTCCTTAACCTGATAAGCTATAGAATCAAGAGTTGCCCTTATTATATGATATCTGTTCACACCTCTTGTAATTCCAATTATCGTTCCTCTCGCATAAGGATCCCAATATGGTGCTCCAAGTCCGGTAAATGCAGGTACTACATAGCAGCCATTTGTGTCACTCACCTTTTGTGCAAGCTCCTCACTCTCTGCTGCATTTGTAATAAACTGCATCTCGTCACGAAGCCATTGTATGGCAGCACCAGCCACAAATATAGAGCCCTCAAGGGCATACGTAACCTCTCCATTAAGCCCCCACGCAATAGTTGTAACAAGACCATTTTTAGAAAAGATAGGCTTATCTCCTGTATTCATAAGCATAAAACAGCCTGTACCATATGTATTCTTTGCGTCACCGGCATTAAAGCAGTTTTGTCCAAATAATGCTGCCTGCTGGTCACCAGCTGCACCTGCGATAGGTATTTCACTTCCAAACAAATCCCTCGCTGTCACACCATAGATTTCACTGCTCGGGCGTACCTCAGGAAGCATACTCTCTGGTATATCAAGGAGTTTTAGTATATCCTCATCCCACTGAAGCGTATTTATGTTAAACATCATGGTTCTTGAGGCATTAGAGTAATCAGTCACATGAATTCTTCCACCCGTAAGCTTCCATATAAGCCATGTCTCAACAGTGCCAAATAAAAGCTTTCCTTCATTTGCCTTTTCTCTCGCGCCCTCCACATTATCCAAAATCCACTTAATTTTTGTTGCTGAAAAATACGCATCTATTATAAGTCCGGTTTTACTTCTTATCATATCCTGCCTGTCCGCTATAGTTTCGCAATAATCTGCTGTTCTTCTGCACTGCCAGACAATAGCATTATATACAGGCTTTCCTGTATCTTTATCCCATATTATGGTTGTTTCTCGCTGATTAGTGATACCGATTGCCGCTATGTCTCCCGCAGTTGCTCCAATCTTAGACATAGCCTCAACTGACACTCCAAGCTGCGTTGACCATATTTCATTTGCATCATGCTCTATCCAGCCTGGCTTTGGATATATCTGAGTAAATTCCTTTTGCGCCATGCTGACTATATTTCCGTTTTTGTCAAATAAAATGCAGCGGTTGCTTGTAGTTCCCGCATCTAAAGCCATAACATACTTTTTATCCACACCTAGCATATATTTCCTCCCTATTGTACACCAAAAATTCTCTGATAACCGTAAGTAAGATTTTGTTCTCCACTCTCATTTTCATTCACTGCCCCCACAGGGGTAACATTTACAGTCTGTATACCTGTTATAACCCTGTTTTCACATTCCACATTATGACAATTACTGCACACACCCTCACACATCTGATTTGGATTTTCTGACAGTACAGCATAAAATACAACGCTCTTAGACGGACTTAACACTCCATATTCATTACAGGTAATATTCTCATGCTCCATCAGTTTCTCACATTTATCTTTCTTATCACACAGCTCAGCGGCAGCCTCATCTGTAGTCTCACAAGTCTTATTATCTGCTTTTTTCTTTTCGCCCCTTATATCCTTTAGCAGGTCAGACATAGCTGTTACAGGAATTTCATCACCAATAAAAACATATCTTTTTACATATCTTCTGTGAAATTTCGCATAAGAAGCGTTAAATTCAGCATACATCCTAAGCAGAAGCTCAGCACACAGACAATCTATCATATATGCCTCCTCAAGCTTCTCACTCCTCATATATCTCTCCTGAAGCCTGTCCACTCCTGCTCCAAGTGTCATTGCAACTATTGCAGAAGGGCCTTCATCTATGGCTAATACACCTGTCACCTTCTGATTTATTCTATAGGACGCATATGGTCCAAGATAATTTTTTAGCTGTGCATATAAATTCGTGAGAGTTTCCCTGTCAGACTTAAGAAAATGATATTTGTCCATCACGCATTTTATAAAAGCTTCTGTATTTGATTGTTCCACTGACATCCTGACCTTCATCCGGTACATCCCCTATCTCTATGTTGATATCACTTTTATTCCCTGTTTTTGATAAATTAATACACCATACTACTACAGTTATATATTAATGTTCTCATCAAGCTCCGTGTAATCCTTTATAACAGCCCTGATATGGTCAAACCCATCTAAGCTTAAATTAGGATTATCTCCCCTGACAGCAACTATGTGCTTTATACCAGCCTTCTCTGCCGATGTAATTCCTGTGACTGAATCCTCAAATACAAGACATCTGTCAGGTCTCTTATCAATAAGCTTGCACGCAACAAGATACATATCCGGATATGGCTTTGGTCTCAGCTTACTGCTCTGATACACTATCTTATCCGGTTCAAACCATTTGTACAAATCAAATTTTTCAAAATAATACATGACATTGGAAAGGCTTGCTGTTGTAGCTATAGTCTTAGGGATATTGTATTCTGACAAGTAATCAAGAAATACAGAAAGACCCGGTGCAAGACTCAGCTTATCTCCATCTTCATTACATAGCTTTCTGTATATTCCTTCTTTTTCCTCAGAAAGCTGTGCTACCATGTCTGACGTAAGCTCACAGCCTAAGAAATGCTCCAATATCTTTTCTGGAGTATTGCCAACTATATATTTCTGTATCTCTTCATAGCTCAAGTTTTTTCCTGTCATCTCACTGACATAGGTTGACCATGCCTTAATATGCTTCTCAGAATCAAAGAACATAGTACCATTAAAATCAAAAATAACACCTATGATATCCTGTAATTTAACATTTCCCATATTCTACACTCCGTTTTTTCTGCATATATCATTAAGACAGCATCTCTCACAATATGGCTTGGTTCTTGCAGTACATACAGCTCTGCCATGATACACAAATCTGTGGCAAAGCTCGTTACCCTCTTCAGGCGGCACCAGCTTCCACAATTCCATCTCAACCTTCTTGGGCTCTTTTATATTATCTACAAGACCAATTCTGTTACACAGCCTTATACAATGTGTATCAGTTACAATCGCAGGCTTTCCAAACACATCTCCCATTATAAGGTTAGCACTCTTTCTTCCAACCCCCGGTAATTTTAATAACAGTTCAAAATCATCAGGGACAACATCATTGTATTCCTCATGCAATATCTTCATACATGCACTTATATCTCTCGCCTTACTCTTACCTAATCCACAAGGTCTTACAAACTGCTCTATCTCATCAACCGATGCCTTTGCCAATGCCTCTACAGTCGGAAATTTCTCATATAACGGCTTGACCACCTCATTCACTCTTGCATCAGTACACTGTGCTGCAAGTCTCACCTGCACAAGCAGCTTCCATGCCTCATCATATAAAAGTGAGCATTTTGCGTCAGGGTATTCTCTTTTAAGACGTTCTATAACATTAAGGGTAAGCTCCTTTTTAGTCATCCACAACCATCCTTTTCGTTATTTTACTATCAAAAAAAGCGCTCTCTTCAAACAGATAAGCGCCTTATTAATCTGATATTTCTATACATCCAGCAATACACGTTTCGCCTTTGCATATCTATCAAGCAGGGAATTATTATACGCTGTATCATCTCCCGGTAATCTGGAGGTATCACTGTTATGTTCCAAATCTGCAAGCTTAACTCTTGTAGCAATTTCATTAGTTTTGACAATAAGGATATAATCCTCATAACTGAGTTTCTTATCTCTTGTTATACATACGAGTGCATCTAAGATATCCTTAGGAAATCCAAGTATTCTTATGTCATCTATTGTATAATCTGTATCCTCCAAAACATCATGCATAAGTGCTACACATATATCATACTCACTGTGCATCTGCTCAGCAACATGAAATGGATGAAATACATATGGAACTCCACCTTTATCGTACTGCCCATCATGCGCCTTATATGCCAAACGCATTGCTTTTTTTGTCAAATCAGTATATAGCATATATAATCCTCTTCCCGTATCGATATTATCATCCTGCTACATATATCTTATATAGCTATATGATAACAGAAACAGTCAGGATTTCAACCTTTTTTACTGTTTTTTATCTCGAAAATCATACCGGAAAATTGTGGTATATCAGCCTTAAATGTTCTTCCATCATAGTTATACTGCTCGCTCTTCTCCTTAGTACTGCCAGAAAATCTCTCCCAGTCAGAATTTAATATAAGTGATATATCAGGTATCTGATTTAATGTAAGTGTATACTCCTGTGTTACACCACTTAAATTAAGCACACACATGAGGCTCTTATTTCCACCATTTCTTCTAATCGCATATATACACTGGTCTCTGTCAGAGCAATCTAACCATTCAAAACCCGATTCTGACTGTTCCTCCGCATACATTGCCGGATTGGAAAGATATAATTTATTAAGCTCTCTTATAAAATTGTGGAACGAATCATGGAGTGGATATTTAAGTATATCCCAATCCTGCTCTCTGCTCTCACTCCATTCTCTTAATTGGCCAAGCTCATTTCCCATGAAATTCAACTTCTTTCCAGGATGCATGTACATATACATATAAAATGCACGAAGCTGCGGAAACTTCATCTCATATTCCCCATACATCTTCTGTGCAATAGTTGCCTTTCCATGTACAACCTCATCATGTGAGAGGGGGAGCATATAGTTCTCCTGATAAAAATACATCATAGAAAATGTAAGTCTGTTATAACCATCTCCGCCACGAAACAAAGGATCTGTCCTGAAATAATCAAGTGTATCATTCATCCATCCCATATCCCACTTATAATCAAAACCAAGCCCATCATACTGAACCGGAGCTGTAACCTTAAGATATGCTGTTGAATCTTCAGCAGATAAAATAATGCCTGGATGTCTCTCCTTTAATCCATAATTCATTGTCTTTATAAAATCAACTGCACGCATATTTACACCGCGTTCTGAATTGCCCTGCCAATATATTATATTACTTATTGCGTCCATTCTAAGACCATCAAAATGATAAACGGACAGCCAATAATTAGCCGCAGACTGTAAAAAAGTCCTTACCTCACCTCTTGCATGGTTGAAATTCTTACTACCCCATTCATTATAACCTACATCATTATGAGGATATTCATACAGACATGTGCCATCATAATTGGCAAGAGCATACTCATCAACTGCAAAATGCACAGGCACAAAGTCTATAAATACACCTATGTCATTCTGATGAAACATATCTACCATTTTCATAAGCTGCTTTGCCGTTCCATATCTGAATGTCGGTGCATAAAAAGCTGTACACTGATATCCCCATGACTCGTCACACGGATACTCTGCTAATGGCATGAACTCCACATAATTATAACCCATATCCTTAAGGTAAGGTATCATAAGCTCTGCAAGCTCGTCATAAGTATACAGGGTACCATCCTCCCTGCGCTTCCATGAACCTGCATGAACCTCATATATATTAATAGGCTTGTTCATATTAGTTGACTGTTTTTTCATCCATTTTACATCATTAAATTTGTAGTCAGTAAGATTTCTGACAACAGATGCAGTTCCGTAATCAGCCTCCATTCCAAAACAATAAGGATCACAATGGTCGGTATAGCTTCCGTCCTTCTTATATATTCTATACTTATATAACATGCCCTCCCAGGCATGCTCAGTCCTGCATTCAAAAAAGCCACCATCATGTATACGGTACATCTGCCACTCATTCCACTCTGTACACTCACCTATAAGCTTAACATTCATTGCTCCAGGTGCAAATGTACGAAAGACAACCTCATTTCCCTCAACATGAGCACCGAGATATTTGTATGCCTCAAATTCTTTTCCAGTATAGAACTCGTATATATTCATTACTTTCCTCCAAAACAACTATGGTAAAATTATATTTTTTCATGTATAATAATAGAAACAGGTCAGTAAATTTACCATAGTCAATTTATTATGTTTGTCATTTAATTGACTATTTTTATAAATCGTCTAGAGGTGTGTAACATGGATTTGAGAATTCAGAAAACAAGAAATAGCATATATGAGGCATTTATTGAATTAAGAGGCAAGAAGCCTCTCGAAAAAATAACTATAAGAGAGCTTACTGACAAGGCAAAGATAAGCAAGCAGACCTTCTATCTTCACTATAAGGATATATATGACTTATCTGAGCACCTTGAGAAGGAGCTAATAGATACAATGATGGAAGGAATCACCTTTCCTGACAACATCCTTCAGCACGCAGGCGAGATAACCCTACAGCTTTTTTCTCATATCGTTGTTCAAGGACACCTATTTAAGATTATATTCTCTGACTCACGACAGTCAGTACTTGTTGACAGCATAGAGCGTATCTTCAAATCAGCCATATATGCTAAACAGCCTGAGCTTCGTGCTGATTTAAAGACCAATATATATGTAACGGTTTTAGTTCAGGGATGTTACAATGCATATGAGCAATATTCTACTATAGATCAGGAACGTGTAATAGAAATATTAAGTGAAATATGCGAGAGCATTACTGCAAGTTATATGGCATAAATAAAAAAACCGCTGGGGAAAGCGGTTTTTTCTGCGTTTATAAAACGCGAAGGAGAAATGTGTGTCTCGCGACACATATATGAATCTTGGGGGGATTCCATATATATCAAGGCAATTACTTGGGGTTGTATTGCCTTAATACCATAATTAAAACAGATAAGTACTTTATCATATGTTCTTTGCTATTCTTAAGTAGCGGTTACATCTTTTGTACATCTATACGTTATCTGTTATTGATAAGATAGCAAAAAAAAATTGTCAATTATATCATTTTTATGTCATTTTTTATATTTTTTTGTTATACTTATAAAAAATATTTAGAAAGAGGTGTTAAATATGAGTTTTCAGAAAGAACTGAATAGTAAATTATTGAATCAGCGTGAAGAAAATATAAAACATCTTGAATACGAAAAAGAATTTGGATTCTACAAGGCGATAGCTGCCGGAGATATAGATGAAGTACGAAAATGCCAGAAGGAATACAATGAGAGTAGAGGATATACCACTTCTACCCAACAGAATGGTGTTCTGTCCAAGAATCCTCTGCAAAACTCAAAGTTCCACTTCGTCATTCTTGCTGCCATGGTTACCCGCTTCTGTGTTGAGGCAGGGCTTGAGCGCGAAACAGCATACAACATGAGTGATATATATATACAGAAGGCTGATTTATGTATAAATGAATCACAGATTCTTGATCTTATGACCAGGATGATAGAGGATTTTACCCTTAGAATGAGAAACTGCCAGAAGAAAAGCACATATTCAAGACCAATAGAGAAATGCATTGATTATATATTCGATAATCTACATGCAAAAATCCGTATAACAGACATTGCCAACCACCTCGGTATGAACTCATCATATCTGTCGCGATTATTCTCCAAGGAGGTCGGCACATCTCTCTCTGCCTATATAAAGGACAAGAGATTAGAAGCAGCAGCACAGATGCTCCTTTATTCTGATAACAGTATAACTGAGATTTCTGAATACTTTGACTTCTCATCGCAAAGTCACTTTACTGCCGCATTTCAGGAGAAATACGGCAAAACACCTAAGCGTTACAGAAATGAGCAGTCAAATAAAGCAATGCCTTCTTCGGGCAATAACTAACGTATAAAATTAGTTCTTATTTTGTTCTCACGGGCTGGCTTATCTATGCCAGCCTTTTTTGCACACTCTATACATTTAAGCAGCCATGCCATATTATCAGCGAGAATACGCATTGTCTGCATACCCTCCTCATCCTTTACAACCTCCTCAGGTGTATTTCCGTGTACCTGATTCCAATAATTAGATGTAACTATAGGCATATTACTTATACTAAAATACTTATTTAACTGGTCAAATGCAGCAGACGCACCTCCACGTCTACAGCTTACAATAGCTGCTGCAGGCTTTCCATCCATATAAGAGCCTGCCACATAAAATGCCCTGTCTAAGAATGCAGCAACCTGGCCGCTTGCACTTGCATAATACACCGGGGAGCCAACTATAAGTCCGTCCGCCTGCTTCATCTTCTCGATAAATTCATTTACGTTATCATCAAATACACATTTTCCGGTTTCTCCACACGCTCCACACGCTATACAACCAGCTACAGGTCTTGCTCCTATCTGAAAGAGTTCAGTTTCCACACCATGACTCTCAAGCTGCTTCTTAATCTCACATAGAGCGGTATATGTGCAGCCATTTGCTCTTGGACTTCCATTTAGTAATAAAACCTTCATAACTCTTACTCCTTCCATTCTACATATATTATATTATGCCATCAGGCATTTTGTTCTGCAATCTTAGCCGCAAGCTCCTCTAAATACATCCACCTGTCCATCTTTTGTGTGAGCATATCATTCAAGCTTTGCTGCTCATCATATAATTCCTGTAGTTTTATAGAATTGCTTGCATTGTCTGATATGTCCTTATCAAGCTTCTCTATCTTCTCCTCAAGGTCCGCTATATCCTGCTCTATAGTATCGTACTCTCTCTGCTCCATATATGTAAACTTGAGTCTGGTATCATGTCCTCTGCCACTATTTGAAACCTTAGTGGCTGTCTGGCTTTGTTTTTGCTGCAAGCCTTCCTCTGCCATAATAGAATTTTTCTCTCGCATCCTATTCTCATAATCTGTATATCCGCCCTCACTCTGCATAAGCTTTCCATCTGGCTCATACGAGAAAATACGTCTCACCACTCTGTCTAAGAAATACCTGTCGTGGGATACGACGATTACAATTCCTGCAAAGCTGTCAAGATAATCTTCTAACACTGTAAGTGTTGCTATATCCAAATCATTCGTAGGCTCATCTAATATAAGCACATTGGGTGCAGACATTAATACTCTGCACAGATATAACCTTCTTCTCTCTCCACCTGACAGCTTACCGATTAGTCCATACTGGTCCTCACCCTTAAATAAAAACCTTTCTAAAAGCCTTGTTGCGGTAACCTTGCCTTCTTCCGTTACAACATATTCTGCCTCATCTCTTATATAATCTATCACTCTCTGATCAGGGTTCATGTCCCTTCCAAGAATGACCTCCTGTGCAAAATATCCTATCTTAACCGTTGAGCCAATCTCCACACTTCCGCTGTCAGGCTTCTCTATACCCATTATGATTTTAAGCAGTGTACTTTTTCCGCATCCGTTTTTTCCTATAAATCCTATTCTATCATCCTTAAGAAAATGATATGTAAAGTCATTTATCAAAGCCTTGTTACCATAGCTCTTACTTATATTATCAAGGTTTATGGTTGTCTTTCCCAATCTTGATGACACAGAACCCATAGTTACACTGTCATCCTTAAGAGGAGCACTCATATTCTTCATTGTCTCGTAACGCTCAAGCCTGGCCTTCTGCTTTGTGGAACGTGCTCTTGCACCTCGCTTAACCCACTCTAGTTCAACCCTTAATATTGATTGTCTCTTTCTCTCTGATGAATCCGCAATATCTTCACGGAGAGTTTTTAATGTAAGATATCCTGAATAGTTCTCCTTGTAGGAATATATCTTACCCTTGTCAATCTCTATGATTCTGTCAGCCACACTGTCTAAGAAGTATCTGTCATGTGTAACCATTATAACCGAACCGCGATAACTCTTAAGCTGCTCCTCAAGCCATGCTGACATCTCATGATCTAGATGGTTTGTAGGCTCGTCAAGCAGCAATATGTCAGCTTTCTCAAGCAGCACTGCAACTAATGCAAGTCTCTTCTTCTGTCCTCCGGATAAATGTCCACACTTCTCGTCAAAATCATATATTCCGAGCTTAGTGAGCATACTCTTTGCATCGCTCTCTTTATTCCATTCATTATGGCTTCCTGTATTTTCCTTAAGGATTGCCTGTATTACAGTATCTTCATCATCAAAAACAGGTGTCTGTGGAAGATATCTGACTGTATATCCATTTGCAAGAATTATCTGTCCACTGTCAGGTGCATCATAACCAGCTATCATCTTAAGCAGGGTTGATTTACCCGTACCATTTATTCCAATAATGCCAGCCTTTTCTCCCTCTTGAAGGAAAAAGGATGCATTATCAAATATTTTTCTTATGCCATACGCCTTAGTGATGCCATCCACAGTTAAAATATTCATATATCACCCTCCCGTCACCTTTAACTATAACAATGCCGCGTACAAGGTCATCCCCCATACGCGGCACACATGTCTTACTAAATATATATTGTACTATGCATTGAAGCCACGATATATAATATCACTTCTGCTAGGACCATTCGATATCATAGTGATAGGGAAACCTATCTGCTTCTCTATAAACTCAATGTACTTACGGCAGTTCTCTGGTAACTCCTCGTATGTTTTTATTCCTCTGATATCCTGCTTCCATCCAGGAAGAGTCTCATATACAGGCTTAGCCTTCTTAAGCTGTGCTGTTGTAGGGAAGTCTGTTGTAACCTTACCATCAATGTCATAACCAACACATACAGGAATCTCATCTAAGTATCCGAGAACATCCAATACTGTAAATGCTACGTCTGTTGTACCCTGTATACGACAGCCATACTTAGAAGCAACACAATCAAACCATCCCATACGTCTTGGTCTGCCTGTTGTAGCACCATATTCTCCACCGTCACCGCCACGACGTCTCAACTCATCCGCAGCCTCCTCGTCAAGTATCTCACTTACAAACTCTCCGGCTCCTACTGCTGACGAATATGCCTTACATACTGTAACAATCTGTTTTATCTCATATGGAGGAATTCCCGCACCTATAGCACCATATGCTGCAAGTGTAGAAGATGAAGTAACCATAGGATATATACCATGGTCTGGATCCTTCATAGAGCCAAGCTGTCCCTCAAGAAGAATGTTCTTACCCTCCTTGATTGCATTATACAAATATGCAGATACATCACATACATATGGCTCAACCATCTTCTTGTACTCCATGAGAGTATTATATACCTCATCTACAGTTAAGAGTGGTTTATGATACAAATGCTCTAACAAAACATTCTTAGATGCAATAACCTGCTCTATCTTACTCTTAAGTGACTCCTCATCATCGAAGAGCTCACTAACCTGAAATCCTATCTTAGCATATTTATCTGAGTAAAAAGGTGCAATACCTGACTTTGTAGAACCAAAGGATCTTCCGGCAAGTCTCTCCTCCTCATATGTATCAAACATTACATGATATGGCATAACCATCTGTGCTCTGTCAGATACTAAAATCTTAGGCATAGGTACATTCTTGTCAGTGATTGATTTAATCTCATTGAACAAAACAGGAATGTTTAATGCAACACCATTACCTATTATGCTAGTTGTATGATTATAGAACACTCCTGATGGAAGAGTATGCAATGCGAACTTACCATAGTCATTCACGATAGTGTGTCCTGCATTTGCACCGCCCTGAAATCTGACGATTATATCTGCCTTCTCAGCAAGCATGTCAGTAATCTTACCTTTTCCTTCGTCGCCCCAATTGGCGCCTACGACTGCCTGTACCATAATCTATTACTACCTCCATAAATTATCTTTTATTATATCTTAATATAATACATTCATAGAAAAACTCTACCTGTATATATTATAATGTTTCTGTCGTAAAATCAATAAAAATTATATATTAATGCTTTAACTCATGAGCTGTCTGGCTATGGCAAGATCTGACTCATACTTCACACTCACTCCATTAATCTTCTGGTACTCCTCCTCACCCTTTCCAACAAGGACAACGACATCTCCCTTTTTAGCCTCTCCTATTGCCTTGGTAATAGCAGTTTTTCTGTCTGGGATAATCTCATATCCGGTATCTGAAGGGATATATGTTGCAATATCTTCACAGATATGATTTATGTCCTCATACTGTGGATCTACAGCAGTAAGATAAATGTAATCAGAATTACCTCCAACAATCTCACCAAACTCATGTCTCCTGTTAAATGCCTTGCCTCCAACACATCCTCCAACAGACACAATTCTTCTTCCAGCATAATCAAGCTTAAGTGATTCATACAGCTTTGAATAGCTTAACTTATTATGAGCATAATCAACTATAACAGTAATTCCATCCTTCTCAAATACGTTCATTCTGCCCTTAACAACAGTCATAATAAGGCCATTATAAATATTCTCATCGGACACTCCCAACGACTTGCCTAAAACTATCGCAGCAAGAGCATTTTCTATATTAAATCTTCCCGGTATATGAATTTCAAAGCCATGTCTGTAGCTTCCATCACTCTTTACCGCATCAAATGAGAAGCCTGTAGCAAGCTTACTTACATTATCATAATAGTAATCTGCACCTGCATCTGTTCCGTAGGTTATCACCTCTTTGTCAGAACATGCTGCATATATGTCATCATAATAATCTGTATTTTTGTTAAGTATAACTCTGTTAGAATTCTTCACGAGCTGCTTTTTGCAGTTTAAATAATCTGCAAAGTCCGGATGCTCAAGCTTGCTTATATGATCCTCACCAATATTAAGGAAGATACCTATTTTAAACAAAACTCCGTATACCCTGTCCTTCTTATAGCCCTGAGAACTTACCTCCATTGTGAGGTACTTACAACCGCTCTCCTTCGCCTCATAAAAAAGTCTCTGCAAATCAACCGCCTCAGGAGTTGTGAGCAATGACATCTCATCAGTAATTCCCGTATAAGTGTTGATTGTAGATATAAGAGCAGTTTTCTTTCCCATATGCTCATCTAAGATATTCTCAATAAAACAGCTGACAGTTGTCTTTCCCTTTGTTCCTGTTATCCCCACAGTCTCTAAATCGCGGAAGGCATATCCATAAAAAGCCGCAGCAATAACAGCCATAGCCTTCTGAATATCTGAGACAATAATATAATCAGCAGCTGCCTCATACTTAGTCTCAGATACATATAAACATGCACCATCAGCTATAGCCTGCCTTAAGTATTCTTCCTTATAATTCTGTCCCTTACAGAAAAATAATGTGTCCTTTTTTACCTTTCTTGAGTCATATGAAATAAATGCTATCTCCCTATCAGGACTGCACTTTTCCTCTATAAAATTGTTATCCTCTTTTAAGAGGTTTATAATCTTTTCTACTGTCAACACTGGTCTGTCTCCTTTTGCGTATCATACCACTTATTGCCATTTTTTATACATTGATTTCAGCCTTTACTCCCAAAATATCCTTGTTAGCTTCAAGAATAGGAGCAACTATCTCATCAAGGAATTCCTCAGTCTGCTCTGGAGCACGACCTACGAAATTCTTAGGCTCAAGCAATGCCTCAATCTCATCCCTTGACATACCAAATGAAGCATCAGCAGCGATAAGGTCAACAAGGTTGTTCTCCTTACCATACTTCTTAACCTGCTCTCCTGCCTGCATAGAGTAAGTACGAATCTTCTCATGGAGCTCCTGACGGTTTCCTCCACGCTTTACAGCGTCCATCATTATATTCTCCGTTGCCATGAATGGAATCTCCTTCATGAATCTCTGATATATAACCTTGTCATATACAACAAGGCCGTCTACTACATTGAGATACAAATCAAGTATTCCATCTATTGCAAGGAATGCCTCAGGAACAGAAATTCTCTTGTTAGCTGAATCATCAAGTGTTCTCTCAAACCACTGTGTTGCTGCTGTTATTGCAGGATTTAAAGAATCTACCATGACGTAATTCGCAAGAGAAGCTATTCTCTCACTTCTCATTGGATTACGCTTGTATGCCATAGCTGATGAACCTATCTGATTCTTCTCAAAAGGCTCCTCTATCTCTTTTAAATGCTGTAATAATCTTATATCATTAGAGAACTTGTGTGCACTCATCGCTATACCTGAAAGGACATTTAATACTCTTGCATCAACCTTTCTTGAGTATGTCTGTCCGGAAACAGGGTAACATGCAGAAAATCCCATCTTCTCTGCTATCTTTCCATCAATCTTTCTTACAGTATCATGGTCGCCATTAAACAGCTCAAGGAAGCTTGCCTGGGTACCGGTTGTTCCCTTTGAACCGAGAAGCTTCTGCTGGCTAATCATGTACTCTATATCTGATAAATCAAGCAATAACTCCTGCATCCAGAGTGTTGCACGCTTACCAACTGTAGTTGGCTGTGCCGGCTGGAAATGTGTAAATGCAAGAGTTGGCAAATCCTTATACTGTCTTGCAAACTTAGAAAGCTCATCAATAACATTAATAAGCTTTTTGCGGACAAGCTTAAGTGCCTCTGTCATAACGATTACGTCTGTATTATCACCAACATAGCAGCTTGTAGCGCCGAGATGTATTATTCCCGCTGCCTTAGGACACTGTTTACCATAAGCATATACATGACTCATAACATCATGTCTTACAAGCTTCTCACGTTCCTTTGCCACATCATAATTGATATCATCAACATGGCTCTTAAGCTCTTCAATCTGCTCATCAGTAATTCTAGGCTCACCATTCACATCTTTAAGACCAAGCTCTTTTTCTGTCTCAGCTAATGCTATCCACAATCTTCTCCATGTCTTGAATTTCATATCAGGAGAAAAAATATACTGCATCTCCTTGCTTGCATATCTCTCTGATAATGGGCTTACATACTTATCGTTACTCATCTTGTTCTCCTTTTTTATATTTATATGTTATAGCATGCAGCCTTCCGGCTACATGTATTTATCCATATTATATTTCTATTTATCATACTCTCCACGAATATCTTCTTTTGGAGGTTCAATAGGCCATTTTCCAGTAAAACATCCATGACAGAACTGCTTTCCCCCGGTAAGCTCTGAAAGTCTTGATATATCCAGGTAAGCCAGTGAATCCGCTCCTATGATATCCCTTATCTCCTCTATAGACCGGTTATAAGCAATAAGCTGGTCGCTGTCCGGAACATCTGTTCCAAAATAACAAGGATATAAAAATGGAGGTGAGGAAATTCTTACATGAACCTCAGTTGCTCCTGCTTCCTTAAGCATACCTACTATTCTGTCACTAGTTGTACCACGAACAATAGAATCATCTATCATAATAACGCGTTTTCCGCGTACTGCATCAGCAAGTACATTAAGCTTGACGCGGACACTAGATTCTCTCTGGCTCTGCTTTGGCTTGATAAATGTACGTCCTACATAACCATTTTTAACAAATGCAGTTCCATAAGGTATACCGGATTCAAGCGAATATCCAAGTGCAGCAGCATTGCCTGATTCAGGTACGCCCACAACCATATCAGCATCAACAGGACTGTCCTTAGCCAGACATCTTCCGGCAATAATCCTTGACCTATATACACTCATGCCATCTAACACGCTGTCAGGTCTTGCGAAGTAAATGTACTCAAAAATACATCTTCCATGCTCCTTTTGGCATAAGTCTTTATGTGACACCATTCCGTCAGGTGTTATAACCACGATTTCACCTGGCTCTACATCACGCACAAAGGTTGCACCTATAGTATCTAAGGCACAGCTCTCTGATGCAAGAATATACGCATTATCGCGCTTTCCTATACATAGTGGTCTGAATCCATATGGATCTCTTGCTCCTATAAGCTTTCTCGGACTCATGACAATAAGAGAGTAAGAACCCTTTATCTTCATAAGTGCCTTCTTCACAGCCTCCTCTACTGTACCAGAGGTAACTCTCTGTCTCGCTATATGATATGCTATAACCTCAGAATCAATAGTAGTCTGAAATATAGCTCCATCATGTGCAAGCTCTCTCCTAAGCTCTGGAGCATTGACGATATTACCATTGTGGGCAAGTCCAAGTGTACCTTTAATGTAGTTAAGTACAAGTGGTTGAGCATTCTCCCTTGTGCTCGCACCTGCTGTAGAATATCTTACATGTCCTACACCGATATTTCCCTTAAGCTTGTCCAAATCCTCCTGGGTAAAAACCTCATTAACCAAGCCCATACCCTTAGATGAAAGAACCTTTCCCTTAGGTCCCTCCGTATCAGACACAGCTATACCACAGCTCTCCTGCCCCCTGTGCTGTAAAGCAAATAAGCCATAGTAAATCGTCCTTGCTACGTCATTTCCATCAAAATCATACATTCCAAATACACCACACTCTTCGTGAAGTGCATCATCCTCCTGATAATGTTCCATTACGTTGCTCATATGTAGTTTTACCTTTCATTAAAAAATCAGCATATATGTTATGGCTCATAAAGCCAAAATGTAACAAATAGATTATGCCCCACTTCACTAAAACTGTCAATGGTTTATTATTTATAGGGATTTTTATATAGCATTATATATTTATTTTTGATATAATATAGAAAAATGTTCTGGAGGGTTACAAATGCAGGAAAAAAGGAAATATGAGAGACTTCCTATCAAGCTTAAATTAGAGGTTTCTAATCTCTTTAAGCAGGATGGTATCAAAATCGACTCTATCGATACTGAGATAGAAGTGTTCGATATATCAAAAGCTGGTATAGGCTTTATGTCTGAGACTAAGCTTCCAACTGATTATTATTTCAATGCGACACTTGAGTTTGAGAATTCTGATGAGATAATTTTATCAGTTGTTAAAATCTTATACGTTACTCCGATAGAGCCTAATGGTTATCGTTACGGATGTGAGTTTGTAGGACTCCCTTCCATGTATGACCATATTTTTGAGGAGTATGCGCAATCATTATAATATTGATATAACTTAATACATGAAATAAAAACAGGGAGCATATGCTCCCTTATTTTTATTTCATGTATTCCTTAAGTGCGTCTTCCCAATCAGCAAACTTAAAATCAGTCGTGAGTCTTAACATATAATTGTCAAGAACTGAATATGCCGGTCTTTTTGCCGGTGTAGGATATTCATCCGTGGTAATGTGATTTACCTTTACATCCATTTTTGCAAGTTCAAATATCTTTTCTGCAAAATCAGCCCATGAGCAATAGCCTTCACATGTTCCGTGGAATACACCATAATTCTCTGTAGGTTCCAAAACATGTATCATCTTTGCCAGCTCTTTGGCACTTGTAGGAGAACCTATCTGGTCACACACTACACTGACCTCTCCCTTTTCCTTACCAAGAGTAAGCATAGTCTTAACAAAATTCTTGCCATCTCCATATAGCCAGGCTGTACGTACTATAAAGAATCTGTCAGCAAACTGCTTTACAAATTCCTCACCTGCAAGCTTTGTCTTTCCATATGCACCAAGAGGAGCTACTGGTGAAAATTCATTATAAGGTTTTTTTGCAGTACCATCAAACACATAATCTGTAGACACATGTATCATCTTTGCCCCAGCCTTTGTTGCAGCTATGCTAAGATTTCTTGGACCTATGGCATTTATTTTATATGCCAGATCCCATTGAGATTCACATGCATTTACGTTAGTATGTGCAGCACAATTTATAATAACATCTGGTTTCTTCTCCATCACAAATGCTACAACCTTATCTACGTCTGTTATATCAAGCTCAGCAACATCTGTATTTATAAGACAGACATCATCATTCTTATATTCCTCATTAATAGCACGTCCAAGCTGTCCATTACAGCCTGTTACCAATATCTTCTTCATTGCCTATACCTCCATATTGTCATCATCATATTCATCCTGACATTCCTCAAACTCCATGATAATAGAATTCTCATGGAATGCTTCTGTACTGTCTCTCTTAAGAAGCACAATAGCTGTCTGGAACAAAAGCTTTATGTCAAGCCAAAAGCTGTATTCTTCTATATACATCAAATCCAAAATAAGCTTGTCCTTAGGTGATGTATTATATTTTCCTGCAATTTGTGCATAACCTGTTATACCAGCCTTTACTCTCAGGCGGTATTCAAACTCCGGGAGTTCTGAAGTGTAATTAAATATATTAGCAAGCATCTCAGGACGAGGTCCTACAACGCTCATATCACCCTTAAGAACATTAACAAACTGAGGGAGCTCATCTATACGGAACTTTCTTAAGTATCTTCCAACCTTTGTTACACGGACATCATCCTCAATTACAGAGTAATTCTCTACATCTTCCCTCATGGTGCGGAATTTGTATACCGAGAATATCTTACCATCCCTTGTCGCTCTGTTCTGCTTAAAAATAATCTTACCGCCATCATCTATCTTTATAAGGATTGCCGTAATAAGCATAATAGGCGATGTTATTATTAAAGCAACAACAGATATAACTAAATCCATTATTCTCTTTATCACACGCTGTTCTAATGTAAGTCCCTTTGAATAATTTCCATATAATGATATATCATCTAATATCACATGTCTTGAACTCTGCTCTATTACATCATGCATATCAGGATTAAAATATACATTCTTCATATTTTGGTAGCAAAGCTCTATTATACCGGTCCTCTCCTTAATAGGCACATCATATATGAAAATGGTCTCATACTCTAAGATGTAATCTCTAAGTCTGCTGCATCTGTAATCCACTGCCTTATCAACATTATATTGAAGCTTATATTTTTTGACACTTCTCGCTATCTCATTTAAACTTCTCTGAGATGATGTAATTATAAGACACTTCTCAGGATCATATATTCTAAAGTACAGTGCATTACCGCCATATACAAATATAAGAATAACTATGAGCTGCAATATAATTATCGGAATAAGGAGTCCCGGCTGCTCTAACTCAAATTTCTTATTATTATTCTGGTTGGTGTTC
This sequence comes from uncultured Lachnospiraceae bacterium, assembly GCA_934309145.1. Taxonomy (GTDB): domain Bacteria; phylum Bacillota; class Clostridia; order Lachnospirales; family Lachnospiraceae; genus Coprococcus_C. The sequence continues at coordinate 31,292 of CAKRCW010000012.1, forward strand.
ATTACCGACAATGCAAGCATCGATATAATATCCGTAAATACTATCATCAGTATCAGCGAATGTACAATCGGCTTACTCTTTCTTTTACCTATATCATATCTTCCATATATATTAGAGAACATGTATGACATGATAAGATAGGCTGCAATAGTTACAAGCGTAGTTCTTGAAGCTCTGAGCAACCACCAGTTTTCTGCCGCATATGCACCATAAAAAATCCAAAATAATATAACATACATTGTTACCTTTAATAGGAATATAATGGATGTTTCAAATTTCCTAAGCTTTATCTTCATATCCTTTTTCTCTTATAACCTTGACAACCTCGTCAACATACTTCTTACATAAATCATCAGTTTTTGCTTCTACCATAACACGGATAAGAGGTTCTGTGCCACTCTCTCTAAGCAAAATTCTTCCATCATCTCCAAGTGCCTCTTCCACCTTCCTGGTCGCCGCAAGTACATCTGCATCACCCATAACCTCTGGCTTGCTGCTTACCCTTACATTGACAAGAAGCTGAGGATAAATGTTAAGTCCCCTTGTGAGCTCTGACATAGTTGTCTTTTCTTCAATCATTACTTCCATAAGCTTTAATGATGTAAGTACGCCATCACCAGTTCTTGCATTTTTAGCAAATATAATATGACCGCTCTGCTCTCCTCCGAGAATATGTCCCTTATCCATCATACATTCATATACATACTTATCGCCGACAGCAGTTTTCTCATACTTAATGCCGCACGCATCAAACGCCTTATACAGACCGAGGTTAGACATAACTGTAGTTACAACAGTGCTGTTAGTAAGTCTGCCTCTCTCATTCAGATACTTGCCACATATGTAAAGTATCATATCACCATCAATGAGATTACCTTTCTCATCAACAGCAAGACATCGGTCCGCATCTCCATCATAAGCAAATCCAGCATCAAGTCCATTATCTACAACGAACTTCTGTAAGCCCTCTATATGAGTAGAACCACAGTTAGTATTAATGTTAGTTCCATCAGGTGTATTATTAATAACATATGTCTTTGCACCAAGAGCATCAAATACAGCCTTAGCTACAGTAGATGAAGCTCCATTTGCACAATCAAGTCCAATCTTAAGATTCTTAAATGACCTTGTAGGAAGCGTCATAAGATATCCTATGTATCTGTTTCTTCCCATAGAATAATCTGTAGTTCTTCCTATATTCTCTCTTGTAGCATAAGGAATCTCTTCTATATCACCATCTATATATCTCTCTATCTCATCCTCCACTGAGGCATCCATCTTAGAACCCTGACTGTTAATAATCTTTATTCCATTGTCATAGAACGGATTATGACTTGCAGAAATCATTATTCCACAATCAAACTCGTCAGCTCTTACAATATACGAAACGCTTGGAGTAGGTGTAACATGCATAAGATATACGTCTGCTCCGCTTGCAGTCAAACCTGCCACAAGCGAATATTCAAACATATAGCTTGAACGTCTTGTGTCCTTACCTATAACTATTCTTGCTCTATCTCCATCAGCCTTGTTCTTTCCAAAATAATATCCAAGGTATCTTCCAACCTTATAAGCATGTTCTACAGTCAAATCTACATTAGCTTCCCCCCGAAAGCCGTCTGTACCAAAATATTTTCCCATATTTATATAAATGCCCCTTTCATATACGCAATATTAAGGTGATTATATTACTTTTTTAATGAAATGTAAAGAAAAAGCCCTGCTATTGAATTGTCATATAATAATTATATTCAATAACAGAGCTTATATTCAACTAATCCCAGCTGTCAAAGTAATCATCCTCGACATCGGCATCATATATTAAATCATATTGATTGTCAGCAGCAGCAATCTCATTTTCATCAACCGTGCTATCTGATTTGTCTCCAGCTTCAAGACCTTCTATCTCCTCAGTTGTATCTAAGAACATGCCTACTGCCTGCTTGTTGTTCCTGATATTAATTTCTGTCCATTTCCCACCAAATTCACCATCAACTGTCCATGGTATCGGCTCCTCACTTACTATTCTTACCTTAGATGCCTTACACTCAAAGAACATCTCATTTCCTTCCATATCATTAGTAAGTATTGCAGTGATAACCTGCTGCAGCTCAACCGCATTCTTAGGCATCTTTATAAACAGGCAGTCAAACTTACCATCATCAAGTACAACGTGCTTTGCTCCTCTTATCTTAAAGCCGGCAACTGAAAATGAATTAGTTACCATACCATATAAATACTCACCTGTAACCCGCTTGTCATCAAAGTCCGCTTCAAGCTTAAAGCCATGATAATTCATTATGTTCTTAAGAGCCTCAACAACATAAGCAGAATGTCCCATAACTTTCTTTAAGGATTGATTTGTGTTATATGATATATCCGTAAATATTCCAAATGCTGCTATATATATGAAGTACTTGTCCTCTATAGAGCCAACATCTATAAAGGTCTCCTTTCCAGTCACAATCTGTTTGGCAGCATCTAGTGGTTTTCTGGATATCTTAAGACTTCTTGCAAAGTCATTTGTAGTTCCAACAGGAATGTAGCCAAGAGGAACCTTTTTCTCACCCATCTTCATATATCCGCTTACTGTATTCTCAAGAGTACCATCACCTCCTGCACAAACAATAAGGTCATAATCTGCACCATCAGCACATACTTTTCTCTCAGCATCATCAGGTCCGGTAGTAGGATATGTTACAACCTCATATCCTGCATTGGCAAAGGTTACCACTATTTCAAATAAATCATTCTTTATAGCTGTTCTTCCTGCCTTAGGATTAATTATGAACAGAAGTCTTTTTTTCAAGGTATGCATCTAATCCCCTCTTCCTAAGCTTACATGAAGGGCACTCTCCACATCCATCTCCGCGGATGCCATTATAACATGTAAGCGTCTTATTTCTGACAAGCTCAAATCCACCAAGCTCATCTGCCATCTTCCATGTTTCCTCTTTATTAATCCACATTAATGGTGTAATTATATCAAATTCATAGTCCATTGCCAAGTTTAAAGTAACATTTAACGACTTTACGAACACATCTCTGCAATCTGGGTAACCTGAGAAATCACTCTGTGATACACCTGTTATGATATCATGCACATTCTTCTGTTTTGCATATACAGCCACAAATGTCATAAATAACATATTTCTGCCATCCACACATGTATTAGGAGTTCCAACAGCAGGGGCATCATGGTCAACCTCCATATCTGTCCTTGTAAGCGAATTAGGTGCAAGCTGATTTAAAAGTGTCATATCAAGTATAGTATGCTCAACCTCAAGCTCCTCACATATCTCCTTTGCACAATCAAGCTCAAGCCTATGTCTCTGGTTATAATCAAACGAAACTGCATATACCTTGTCATAATGCTTCTTAGCCCACAAAAGACAGGTTGTGCTGTCCTGTCCACCACTAAATACTACAACTGCTGCCTCATTTTTCCTATCCTGCTTCATCTTTTTTCCTCCTGTTTTATCTATTAAGTAACATCATCAGTTTATTCTGTAGCTGTATATCATCCTGAAATCTTCCGTTAAGTGTTGTTGTAACAGTCTTTGCATCTACATTCTTTATTCCTCTCGCTGTCATACAGCTGTGAGAACCCTCTATAATTACAGCCACATCATATGAACCTGTAACCTTACTCATTATATAAGAAATATCCGAGCCTATTCTCTCCTGCAGCTGCAATCTCTTTGCAACCATATCAGCTATTCTTGCTATCTTGCTAAGTCCAAGAACCCTTCCATTTGGAATGTATGCAACAGAGACCTTCATATCATACATAAGTGCCATGTGATGCTCACAATAACTGAATATATTTATATCCTTGACAAGCACCATGCTCTCATTTGAAAGAGCATACCCTGAGCTGTGAACTGAATCCTCGCTGCCAGGCTGTTCAAATGACTTATTAAACATATCTGCTATCTCATCATTAGTATAGTTCATGCCTTCAAAGACTTCCTCGTACATCCTTGCCACACGATCAGGTGTCTCCTTTAATCCCTCTCTGTCAGGATCATCTCCAAGTGCTACAAGTATTCCTCTTATATGCTCCTTTATTGCCTCTTTGTCTATTGCCATTTCTTAAACCCCCTTTTTATCCGGTTCCCATATATACTTATGAAGCTGTAATTGCAATTTTACCCTGTTCATTCCATGCTCTATCATATAATCAACAATATCCCTAGGCTCTATCCTTGAAAATGATGAGCTTAAATATACAGTAGTTATCTCATCTAAATGAAACCTGTTAATTATATCCCGTGCACAATCCAGATCATGCTTATCTGATACAACAAATTTCACAGCATCCTTTTTTCCTATATATATGTAATTATCCGTTACCATATGACTATCCATTCCGCTTCCCGGCAGCTTATAGTCAAGTGTAAACACAATGTTATCGCCAATATCAGCATATTTAGCTATTGGGACAGAACCATTTGTTTCAAGCTCAATCCTTAATGTCTTATCAGCGGCAAGCATACGGATAAGTGTCTCTATATTCTCCTGTATCAAAGGCTCTCCTCCGGTAAGAGTAACATTTCTCACACCGGTTTCCTTTATATAATTATATATATCCTCTTTACTCATTATCTCATAAGGCACATCCTTGCCGTTAGCCCATTTTGTATCGCAATAGCTGCAGTCAAGATTGCAGCCTGCAAATCTAATGAAACATGCAAGCTCACCTGCTGCCTTAGCTTCGCCATTTATACTAACAAATTTTTCTACTACCCTGTATTTTTCCATCTTACTATCTTCCAATCCTTATTACACCTCTGCCACATATGATGCACAATTCTTAGGTGTCTCATATACAGTTGAACAAACCACCTTATATCCTTTTTGTGTCATTTCATCATAGAAGAACTTTGAAAAATTCTCTGCTGTAGGTCTGAACATCACCTCGACAACCTTGAAATTTTCCTCCTTAAGCACCTCAAGTGTCTTTCTTTTAAGGCTTCCAATCTCAACAATAAGACAATGGTCAAGTGCATCTGCTATAGCACCCAGGTCAGCCTTAAGCTTTGAGAAGTCAACTATCATTCCTCTGCAATTTCCACCCATTTCTAACGCTTCTCTTCCTACCTCTATCTCCACAGTCCATCTATGTCCGTGAATATTTGAGCACTTACCCTCGTATCCACTTAAGAAATGGGCACTGTCAAAGCATGCATTTGTCTTTAACGTATACATAAATTTCCTCCTAATATATATTCACTATTTACAAGCACATAAAAAAAGCCGCAAGTGTACCCAAAACGCACTTACGGCTTATATCCCTAATCATGCAGTCCTGGTTTTGTTTATAGACAGGATGGTACAAACGAACTGTCTTATTATGTTATTTATACTCCGAGAAACTTCTTAACCTCATCAAGCATCTTATCTGTATCACACACTGTGTTATGTCTTACAGGTGCAGTTCTAATATCCTCGATAGCCTGAGGAATCTTAACTCCAGACAATTTATTAAGCTCATCTATAAGCTCAAAATCAGACTTCTTATCATACTCTGGATCAATAGCTGTCATTACACTTCTTGTAAACTTATAAGGACTTGCTGTTGAAGCTATAACTGTCTTATGTGTGTCATTAGTCTTAGCTACATACTTATCATATACTGTTGCGGCTACTGCTGTATGAGTATCCATTATATAACCATCTGACTCGTATACCTTCTTGATAGTCTGTGCTGTCTCCTCCTCTGAAGCATAATTGCCATAGAAGTCCGCAAGCTCCTTCTTCATATCATCAGTAATCGTATACTTGCCATCTCCTGTAAGTGCAGTCATAAGCTCCTTATTCTTAGCCGCATTATTGCCGGCAATTCTATATATAAGTCTCTCAAGATTACTTGAAATAAGTATATCCATAGAAGGTGATGTAGTAAGTATAAATTCCCTGTTTCTGTCATAACAGCCAGTCTCAAAGAAATCATACAATACCTTGTTCTCATTGGAAGCACAGATAAACTTATTAATAGGAAGTCCCATCTGCTTTGCATAATAAGCAGCAAGTATGTTACCAAAATTACCTGTAGGAACTACAACATTTATCTTTTCTCCTGCCTTTATTGTTCCATCAGCAACAAGTCTTGTGTACGCATATACATAATAAACCATCTGTGGAACAAGACGTCCAATATTAATTGAATTTGCAGATGAGAACTGATATCCCTTAGTTGCAAGGTACTCATTAAGCTCTACATCTGAGAACATCTTCTTAACACCTGTCTGTGCATCATCGAAGTTACCATTTATTCCAACAACAAATGTATTGTCACCCTTCTGAGTAACCATCTGCTTCTCCTGTATTGGGCTTACACCATTCTTAGGGTAAAATACTATTATCTTTGTTCCCGGAACATCTGCAAAGCCTGCAAGAGCAGCCTTTCCTGTATCTCCTGATGTTGCAGTAAGTATTACTATCTCATTTTTCACATTATTCTTCTTAGCAGATGTAGTAAGAAGATAAGGAAGAATAGATAATGCCATATCCTTAAATGCGATTGTAGAGCCATGGAACAATTCAAGATAATATGCACCAGCCTTATGTACAAGAGGTGCTATCTCTTTTGTATCAAACTTATCGTCATATGCACTGTTGATACAATGTCTCAGCTCTTCCTCTGTAAAGTCTGTGAGCATGAGCTTCATAACATTATAAGCAACCTCACGATAATCCATAGCGGCAAGGCTCTCTAATGATACATCAAATGCCGGAATTTCATCCGGAACAAATAATCCACCCTCATTTGCAAGACCTTTTAATATAGCCATGGATGCTGTTGCTGTTTCATCAGCATTTCTTGTACTTCTGTATATTAATTCCATCTCTCTACTCCTTATATACTTTTGTTAATATTTATCCGTATGTAACAATAACACATTCAATATGTAAAAACAAGAAAAAAAAGGCTATCGCACAAACATTTTGCGATAGCCCATTTTTTAAATCAATTACTGTACTAATCTATAAACTGATGCTGATCTTCTTCCAAATGCAAGTGCTTCTGCATGTGAGCTAAAGAATACATCTATTCTGTTTCCTGTAATAGCACTACCTCTGTCCTCAACCGTATAAACCTGACCGTTTATAACAAGCTGTGTACCAAATGCGAAATTTGATGGTGCTGCTATTGTTCTTCCTGCTGTAGCTGTTGTTCCACTTGCTGTTGTAGGATTCTCCATGTTACTGTATGCTCCACAGCAGATAGGACATGGACAATATGCTGTAAGTATATACTCACCAACATACTCGTATGTTCCATTCTCGTCAGCATATGTAGGAGCTGTTGATGGAGCAGTTACCGCTACTGTACTTGGTGTACTCTCAATTACAGATGGTTCAGGCTCAGTATATGTAGCAGTCAATGCCTCAAGTGCTGCCTGATCCTTTCTTGCCTGACTCTTAGCAGAAAGTATCTCGTCTATCTGCTTCTCTGTCTTTTCAAGCTGTGCAAGCTCATCCTTCTCATAAGTTCCGCTTGTCATCTCATCATAGCTGATTCCGGCAACCTCAAATGTCTCACCGGCAAATGCCTCGCTCTCTGCTGAAACATCTGAAACTGTCATCATTATTCCTACTGAAGTGTTCTTATTGCCTATACGGTCTGCAAGATTCACAGAACATACAGCAACCATAGCACCAGCAACTAAGACAGTTCCTGCCATCTTGTAATGCTCAAGGATAAATTCCTTTGTATTATCTTTTGCCTTACCAAAATCAAATTCCTTTAATTTTCCTTTGATTTTATCAAAGCTCATCTTCATACTTTCACCTCTGTGTGAATGTTCTTTTTCAATTTTGTTACAAAATCGTTACGTTTTTCACACAAATAGATTATATGTTATACATCTTCATAGGTCAAGTGTTTTCATTCATTTTGTGTATTTTTTATATTTTTATACAAATATTTTGTGCGTTATTATATATATTTCACATTTTTTACTCCAAATTATTACATTTTTTTAATTTTGTAACATATAAATACTTTTGTAACACTCTATGTAATAATTAATAATATTTAATAAATTAAGTATTTTTTATGGACACTCACCACCTCAAATTATATACTTATACTAATATTGTTACGGAGAAATAATATATGAGCACAAACATTAATGAAAATGATAATAAAAATACAGGTGTATATAAAACAATTAAAAAAAATGGTACTTTAAGCTACCGCGTATCAATCACATATCTTCGGAAGCATATCAGTCTTGGAAGCTATGATAACCCTGATACCGCAGCTAAAGTCTATCTTGACGGAAGAAATATTCTTGACAATACAGATATTTCAGTCGAGAACTATAATGACAGCTTCAGCATACCCTATCAGAAGTTTATAATTCTGATTAATTTTCGTGATAATGGTTTATATCTTCCTACACCTATATACATGAGGAAGAAATACTTTGAGTACTTCTTATCAGAGAATGAAATATTAAAATTTGACCGTGACGATTTGTTTTTTTACTCATCGCACAAAATCCAGAAAAAGGGAGGTTATCTTTTTGTCAGTGATTATGGAAGCCAGTATTCTATACTAAGCAGATATGGCATTAAGCCATTTTCAGTTTATGCAAGAGACTATATTATGATTAACAATGACAAGAATGATTACAGATACGATAATATCAAGATAATAAATCATTATATGGGTGTGACTGTCAGGGAAGGTGTATCAGGCTCTATGTATCAGGCTGCAATACATATAAATGGCAATTATGTAATCGGTTACTACGAGAGTGAAATTATAGCTGCAATAGCATACAATAAAGCCGCTGACATTCTTCATGCCAACGGCTTCAAAAAACAATATATCAAAAATTATATTATCTCTCTTGATAAATCAGAATATGAAAGACTGTACAGAGCTATAACAATATCTGATAAGATAACCGGCTATCATGCGAGCAGCTCATCTAACATTCCCTTAAGCTCATCATAGCTAAGAACAGCATTTATTCTGGCTCTTAGCTTTGCAGAGTTAGGAAGTCCCTGTGTATACCATGCCACATGTTTTCTCATCTCATGTATTCCGGTATACTCGCCCTTATAATGTACCATCATCTCCGTATGTCTTAAGATCATGTCATGTATAGCCTTAGCATCTGGTCTCTCAAGCGTTTCCCCAGTAGCTAAATAATGCTTCATCTCACGAAAAATCCAAGGATTTCCCTTTGCTGCTCTTCCAATCATAACACTGTCGCAGCCCGTCTTGTCCTTAATACTGATTATATCATCTCCTGTACATATATCTCCATTACCTATAACAGGTATATTTACAGTTTCCTTTACACGTCTTATAACCTCCCAGTCTGCATGTCCCTGATAGTACTCTTCTCTCGTACGACCATGCACAGCAACGGCTGCTGCCCCTGCCTCCTCGGCAATCCTTGCCACCTCAGGTGCATTTATGGTATCTCTTGTAAATCCAGCCCTTATCTTAATCGTCACAGGAAGAGAGCATGTATTAGAAAGTGCATACACTATATCTCCTATAAGCTTAGGATTCTTCATAAGAGCTGAGCCCTCACCATTATTTACAATTTTCGGCACAGGACATCCCATATTAACATCTATAAACGCAAATCCCCTGTCTTCTATCCTTTTTGCCTGCTCAGCCATAAGCTTAGGTTCACTTCCAAACAACTGCACACCGACAGGCTTCTCCCTGTCATCAGTCATAAGTAAAGGCTCTGTGTTCTTATTATTATAATACATACCCTTTGCACTAATCATCTCTGTATACAATATGTCACAGCCCTGCTCCTTGCATAAAAGACGAAATGGCAGGTCACAAATCCCTGCCATTGGTGCAAGTATGATTTTATCTTTAAAATCCATATTCTTACTCCGTTTTATTGCTTTTCATATATAAGTCTAAGTCCCTGTAATGTGAGATTAGCATCATATATATCTATAGCATCTGTATTTTCAGATATAAGCTTTCCTAAGCCTCCTGTAGCAACGACCTTGATATTATCAAGCTGTGAGGCCTCCTTAAGCTTACGCACAATATATTCTGTCTGACCAATATATCCATAGAATACGCCGGCCTGCATACTGGAAACTGTATCCTTGGCAAGTATTGTCTCCGGCTTTCTTATCTCTATCTCAGGAAGCTTAGCTGCTCCATTCCATAATGCACTTGCAGCAAGTCTTATACCAGGAGATGTAGCTCCTGAATGAAAGCTTCCATCCTCAAGCACCAGATCATGTGTGGTTGCTGTACCAAAGTCAACAACAATTACAGGTCCTCCGTAGAGCTCATAAGCCGCAACTGCATCTACCAGTCTGTCTGCACCAAGAGTCTTTGGATTAGGAATAAGGACATTTATTCCCGTCTTAATACCAGGTGCTACAATTATCGGTTCAACATGAAGATACTTGATAATTCCGCTATTCAATGAATGCATTACATTAGGAACTACAGATGCGATTATAACTGCATCTATATCTGATAATGCCAGTCCCTTTAAGCTTAACCAGTCACCAAACATCATTCCATATTCATCAGAAGTTCTTGATATTCCTGTCGTCATTCTGAATGTATTGACAAGCTTATCCTTATCAAACAATCCAACTGTAATATTTGTGTTTCCTACATCAATTGCAAATAACATATTTCTACCTCATCACTTACAAGAAAAACGTCTGGAAATATGTCTCCAGCTGGTCAAATAATTCCCTCTTCGTCCTTCTTAGTTCTTTTATTTTCAGTGCACTTCCGATTTCATCATATAAGATATCGTCCTCATATGCATCTGTCGTAATCTGTAAATTACCATTATCATCAAATGTAAGTAATATAATACCACCTACATCCTCAGTAAACAAGACACACATTATCTGCAATTCCTGTTTCACCGCCTCCGGAAGGTTGGCGAAGTCCTCATTTAAATAGTATTTTTGTGTATATTTCGATGCACTACACAGTACAATATCATCCTGATACATAACTTCTCCTGTTTCTAGTTAGCCTATAACATCAGCCATATCGTATAAGCCTGCCGGCTTACCTGCCAAAAACTTACCCGCTTCAATAGCACCCTTGGCAAATACTGACTTTGAATATGCTGTATGCTTAATCTCTATAACCTCATCTATTCCTGCAAATATAACCTCATGCTCACCGACTATAGTTCCACCTCTTACAGCGGAGATACCAAGTTCCTTCTTATCCCTCTTCTTTCTTACCTGTGAACGGTCATACACATAATCATACTCATTATTCCTTGCCTCATTAATTGAATCAGCAAGTGCAAGTGCAGTTCCAGATGGTGCATCAACCTTCTGATTATGATGTTTTTCAACAATCTCTATATCAAAGCCTGCTGGTGCAAATACATTGGCAGCCTCCTTAAGAAGTTTCATTATTGTATTGATACCAAGGCTCATGTTCGCTGATTTGAGTATTGCAACATCTTTAGAAACCTGTTCAATCATATTTAACTGTTCAGGACTTAAACCTGTTGTACAAAGAACAACCGGAAGATTTCTTCTTACAGCATAATCCAATAAATTGTCAACTGCAACAGCAGCGGCAAAATCAACTATAACATCTGCCTCAACATTACAATCATAGATATCAGTAAATACAGGATATCCATTTTGTCTATTGTCAATTACATCAATGCCTGCAACAATAGTTACTTCATCGTCAGATTTACATATGTCTGTTATAACCTGACCCATCTTACCATTGCAGCCATGCATGATTATCCTTGTCATATCTTATTCCTCCTAAAATGCAACGCCAAAATCACGCATTGCCTTCTCTAACTTAAGTGCATTATCCGGCTCCATCTCTGTAAGTGGCATACGAAGTGTTCCACCGCACATGCCCATAAGCTCTACTGCCTTCTTAACAGGTATAGGATTAACCTCACAGAACAAAGCATCACAAAGCGGTATAGCCTTAATCTGTATATCTCTCGCAGTCTTAACATCGCCGTCTAAGTATGACTGAACCATCTCATGTGTCTTTTCAGGTGCAACATTAGCAAGTACAGAGATAACTCCGATACCACCAAGTGAAAGAATTGGCACTACCTGATCATCGTTACCTGAATACAAATCTATACATCCGTCTGCAAGGCTCATAAGTCTTGCTATTTGTGAAAGGTTTCCTGTAGCTTCCTTGATAGCAACAATATTCTTAACGTTCTTAGCAAGATATACTGCTGTCTCAGGCTGTATATTAGTACCTGTTCTGCTTGGAACATTATACATGATTATAGGAAGAGATACACTGTTGGCAACCTCTGTATAGTGCTTGATAAGTCCCTTCTGTGTTGCCTTATTATAATAAGGTGTTACAACAAGTAAACCATCAACTCCGTACTTCTCTGCCTCCTGTGAGAGATATATGGCAGTCTCTGTACAGTTAGAGCCTGTTCCTGCAACTACAGGTATTCTCTTATTTACAACCTCGGTACAAAAACGTATACATTCAAGGTGTTCCTCATGTGACAATGTAGATGACTCGCCTGTTGTTCCACATACAATAATACAATCTGTTTTATGTGCAATCTGATACTCGATTACTTCTCTGAACTTATCGTAATCTACCTCTCCATTCTCCTTGAAAGGTGTAACAATTGCAACTCCTGAACCTGTAAAAATAGCCATTTTTATTCCTCCTTAAATTCTACATAATGAAAAAGGCTGGCACAAAGTGCCAACCTGAAATAAATCCCTTATTATCTCACAAGTAGCACTCCATCTTACGATGACAGTCATACAGTTATTCACTGCACACCCAGAAAAGCAAACCTTAGAATTCTGCCTCTCTTCGGCGACATCCCCTTTCGTCCATATTCATCTGATCTAAGTCATCCCATGGGGTACTTTTGAATATCGCGCCTCTACCATTATACATATTTTATTTTAAAAGTCTATATCTAGATTGATTATATCACCACGATATATATATGTCAATCTATTCAAGACATTCCATTTTACTAACAGAAACCTCATATGCGACTTTATTTACAATTTCATCATTTCCTATCTTTTTCTGATATTCCCTGCTCTGGATTCTTCCCCAGACAGCCACATGCTCTCCCACAGAAAGCTTACCTGCAAATCTGGCATTTCTTCCCCAGCATATACAAGGTATATAATCAGATTTGCCATACGCACGGTTCACCGCAAGCAAAATATCAGCAATTTCCCTGCCAAGCGGCGTCATTCTATAAATCGGTTCCTTACATATGTACCCATCCAGGTATATCTGATTTGGCTTATTATCTCTGTCATCCTCCTCGGACAATACCTCAATCTCACGAACAAACACAGATAAAATAAGACGATTCTTGCTCTCCTCATGCTTGTTGTATGATCTGAACTGTCCCTTTGCCAATACCTTCTCACCGATATGAGAATGTTCAACGTCAAATAATCTGTCTGACACCATAAGAGGTATCACATCGTGTGCATCGCTTAACCTGCTGACAATCAAATCAACCATATAAAATCCTTCCCCAAAAATTTCATGGCTGAATCTGAAATCTGATACGATTTCTCCTGCTACTACTACCTGATTGTTGTTTAAAATTTTCTCTGTCATACATTTCCTCCTTCATAATCCACGCGAATTATAAGCTTCGCGTCAGGCAAGGTTAATTTTTCCCCTCATACCATGCCCGCATTTTCTCACGGTAAATACATACCGCATTTTGTATACATAGAATATATATTCAAGTATGAATACATTTATGACAACTTTTTTAAAATTTTCTCTGCCTCAACACCTCATACGAAATAATCGCTGTGGAAACTGCGGCATTTAAGGATTCCACCTGTCCCTCCATAGGTATTCTTATAAGCTTATCAGCCTTGGCACTGACTTCACTGCTAAGCCCATTCCCCTCATTACCTATGAGAAATGCACAAGATGAATCAAAGCTGTGTCTGTATAGCTCCTCACCATCAAGATGAGCTCCGTATATAGTAATTTTCCTTTTTTTAAGCAAATCTATGTCACTACACAAATCATCAGATACATAAACCTTCATTCTAAATATAGAGCCCATAGTTGAGCGCACTACCTTGGGATTGTATATATCAACTGTGTCCCTGCTTATTATAATCCCCGTTACACCTGCAGCCTCGGCAGACCTTAATATCGTACCCATATTACCTGGATCCTGTATTCTGTCAGCAATAAGTATAAAAGGTTTTTCACCATCACCACATATATCCTGCAGCTTATACTTCTTCATTTTAACAACAGCCATAATCCCCTGTGGCGAATTAGTTCCTGCCATTCCAGCAAATACATTATCCTTAACATATAATAATTTATCTGTAGGAATATCGCTTATATCCTCGTCAAACCTGTCAGCCAAACCATAAGCTACAAAAACAGATACTATATCACATGAAGGAATCTCGCGAAACATTCTTATGCCCTCAACGACATACGTTCCGGTATCTCTTCTCTCGCTGGCAGATTTCATAAGCTTTTTTACAGCCTTTACCTTATCATTTGACGCTGATGTAATTATCATATCACTTGAAATGTCCATATGTACTCTCCGTATTATTTATTTTCCCTGACAAATACATTGTCCTCACCATACAAACCCTTAAGCTCGGCGATAAGCTTGTCGCTTGCAATTACATTATACCGTGCTCCCATCTGCTTCATGGTTCTCTTAACAGGTGTTCCATCTTCATTTGACTTTGGCATAATCATTACAAATGCCTTCGTTCTTCCGTGATATTTGCCAAGAATACTGAGAAATTCCTGTTCTTTCATAAGATATTCCTCTATATCATAAAATCTAACCCACAGTTCCTTATTCTCAGCATTCATGTCACTTCTTATCTCTTCAAAGGTATATATCTCCGATGCTTTAATCTTGGCATCCCTCTCCGAGATAGTCGCAGTTCCGGTAACCAGAATCTTAGCATCCTTTACAAGTATATCCTTATACTTCTTGTATTCCCTTGAAAATACAATAATCTCTACTGTTCCGTACATATCCTCAAGTGTCACAAATGCCATGTTGTCACCGTACTTGGTAGTCTTTATGGTTATCGCACAAACCATTCCGCCTATAGTATATCTGGCATTGTCCCTCGCAGTATACTCACCTGTCTCATCGTCCTGCTTAAAATCATAAGATGCTATATTAACTCTGCTGCTTATAATATCTCTGTAATCATCTAAGGGATGTCCACTGATATATACACCAAGCACTTCCTTCTCCATGGCAAGAATATCCTCCTTGGAATATTCTCCCACATCAGGATACTTGACCTGAAACTCAGTCTTTTCCTCCTCGCCAAGGAAATCAAGCAATGACATCTGACCGCTCATAGCATTTTTCTTATCTCTGTTCACCTGGTCTAGTATATCCGGATATACCATGAGCATCTGCTTTCTGGTGTACCCAAAGCTGTCAAATGCGCCGGCACATATAAAACTCTCTATCGTTCTCTTATTTGCTTCCTTGTTACTTAATCTTGAGATAAAATCTTCAAGACTTTTAAATGGGCCAGCCAGCTTTATCTCCTCATGTATAACATCGGTAACTCCCTCACCTACACTCTTAACACCCGACAAGCCGTAGCGTATTTTTCCATTGCTGACAGAGAAATCACCCTGCCCCTCATTAATATCCGGAGGCAGTATCTCTATTCCCATATTACGACACGATTGTATATATGCTGCAACCTTGCCCGAATTATCTTTAACTGAAGATATAAGTGCAGCCATAAATTCTACAGGATAATGGCATTTAAGATATGCAGTCTGATACGCAACTACCGCATAAACGGTTGCGTGTGATTTATTAAATGCATACTTGGCGAAATCCGTCATCTCATCATATATCTTATTTGCAACACTCTCACTGATACCATTCTTTATACATCCTGGAATATTCTTTTCCTCATTGCCATATACGAAGCTCTGACGCTCCTTTAATATAACATCCTCCTTCTTCTTAGACATGGCACGTCTTACATTGTCGCTCTGCCCCATCGTATATCCTGCAAGCTCCATAACTATCTGCATAACCTGCTCCTGATATACGATACAGCCATATGTCTGCTTAAGGAGATGTTCTAATTCCGGAGTATCATATGTAACCTCATCCGGATGCTCCTTACCTTTTATGTAGTAAGGAATAAAGTCCATAGGACCTGGACGATACAGCGAAATTCCCGCTATTACATCCTCTATATTTCTAGGCTTTAACTGCTTCATGAAGCTTGTCATTCCGGCACTCTCAAGCTGGAATACGCCCTCAGTCTTACCTGACGATAACAGGTCGTAGACAGCCTCATCCTCAAATCCTACATTGTCTATATCAATATCTATGTTATGGTTTTCCTTTACAAGCTTCACTGCATCCTGTATTACAGTGAGTGTCCTAAGTCCTAGGAAATCCATCTTAAGAAGTCCAAGCTCCTCTATCGTAACCTGACTGTACTGCGTTGTTATAGCACCTTCAGTTCCCCTTGCAAGAGGAACATACTCAATAATAGGCTTTCTTCCTATTACTACACCAGCCGGATGAGTTGTGACATGCCTTGGCAGTCCCTCAAGCTGAATAGCCATGTCAACCAGCTTCTTAATCTGCTCATCGCTGTCATAAAGCTCCTTAAACTCCTTGCTCTGTTCCAATGCCTTTGGTAAAGTCATCTTAAGTTCGGTAGGTACAGCTTTAGCAACTCTGTCACAAAGAGTATACGGAAGATCCATTGCTCGTCCGACATCTCTTATTGCCATCTTAGCTGCCATAGTACCAAATGTATTTATCTGAACTACGTTATCCTTACCATACTTTCTTATAACGTAGTCTATAACCTCCTGCCTTCTCTCCGGACAGAAGTCAATATCTATATCGGGCATTGTAACACGCTCAGGATTTAAGAATCTCTCAAAAAGCAGACTGTACTTTATAGGGTCAATGTTAGTAATCTCCAGACAATATGCCACAATACTTCCCGCCGAAGAACCTCGTCCCGGACCTACAGCAATTTCATTTTCCCTTGCATAATGAATGAAATCCCACACAATAAGAAAATAATCAAGGAATCCCATATTTCTTATGGTGTTAAGTTCATAATCAAGTCTGCCCTGAAGTTCATCCGTTATAACAGGATATCTCTTCTCCAAGCCCTTCTGACAGAGCTCCTTGAGATATGTATACGCGTCATATCCATCAGGCACATCATACTGTGGAAGCTTTTGCTCACCGAACACTATCTCAACATTACACATATCTGCTATTTTATTAGTATTCTCTATGGCTTCCTTGGCATATGGGAACAGCTTTTCCATCTCATCTGCGGATTTTAAATAATACTGTCCACCTTCATATCTCATTCTGTCCTCATCTGTCACAATCTTACCAGTCTGTATACAGAGAAGAATGTCATGTGCCTCAGCATCCTCAGCCTTTATATAGTGGGAATCATTGGTGACAACCATAGGAATACCAGTTTCCTTTGACAGTCTCATAACCCCCGCATTTACAATTCTCTGGTCGGGAATTCCATGGTCCTGCATTTCAAGGTAATAATTACCCTCACCAAATATATCGAGATAACGAAGTGCTGTCTCCTTTGCCTGTTCATAATTATTTCTTCTTAAATTAACTGCCACCTCACCGGCAAGACATGCAGATAAAGCAATAACACCCTCGCTGTACTCTCTTAAGACCTCCATATCAACTCGTGGTTTATAATAATATCCATCTATAAAGCCTCTCGATACAATCTTAGAAAGATTGTGATAGCCAAGGTCATTTTTAGCAAGCAGCACCAGATGATAATAACGGTCCTCGCCCTTAACATTCTCCCTGTCAAATCTTGAGCCCGGAGCGACATACACCTCACAACCAATAATAGGCTTAATTCCTGCGCTCTTGCAAGCCTTATAGAAATCAATAACACCATACATAACACCATGGTCAGTTATGGCAAGCGATTTCATGCCGAGCTCCTTGGCTCTTGCTACAAGCTCCTTTATCTTTGCCGAACCATCCAGCAGACTATATTCCGTATGCACATGTAAATGCGTAAAATCCATCTTATCTACCTTTCACAAAGCCCAAATACTTTATAAATGGGAACCATTTTGTCATCTTCTCTACCCTTAGAGGTATAACCTCTTTGTTCTTAATATATCTGAATGTATACTCCTCGCCATGTTTAGCAAGCATCCTTAAATACTTTTCAAGCAGCCTTCTTGACTCAGGATGTAACAGCTTACCTGCACGTCCCCTCATATAATATTCCAAAGGCTGACTGTCTGTATAAGAGTCCTTATTGTAATTCTTACATGCAGCCATTCTGTCACAGAACATCTCAATCACATACTGCTTAGGCATCTTCATACCAACAAGTCCCTTAGACTTATCAACACTATAATCAATCCAATACTCAAGATGGTGTTTATTTCTTCCCTTGTGGTGTAACCATGCTGAGGTATAGCCCTTGTCCTCCCTCTCGGCATCATTAGGGCTTCTGTTTCCCTGATAGTACTTAGCGCCAACTGAGAACTCCGTCCACGAATACTTTGATAAATCATGTAGTAAGCCCTGCTTATATAAGCCTACCGCAAAGCAATGCTTTCTTACAAGTCTCCTGTGATTATTAATAGTCTTTAAATGTTCTAACCACTTCAATTACAATACACTTCCCTTTCATTCGGATTTACTATACATCTCTTTAAGCCCGTCTGTCACGGTAACATTATTATCATAATCAATAAAAATTGCCTCAGCATTATATTTCTCAAGCAACGCTAAAGACTTCTCATATCCAAGAGAAAAACATGCTGTTGACAATGCATCACTGTAAAGTCCATTCTCACATACCACCGTGACCGAAGAGAGTCCCTGATATGCGGGATAGCCTGTATTTCTGTCCAATATATGATGATATCTTTTACCATCAACCATAAAATATTTCTCATAATCCCCGGAAGTTGATACACATATATCTGCCCCTTCTGGAATAGTCAGATAACCTATCATGTCAGATGCATCACCTTTTGGATTTCTTATTCCAATATGCCAGTCCTTGCCTGAAGCCTTACTTCCATACACAAGCACACTTCCACCAACAGAAACTACTGCGCCATCTACATCTGTATCTTTAAGATAATCCCTTACCACATCGAGGGCATATCCCTTACCAACTGAACCAAGATCCAATATCATATTATCCTTAGACATAGTAACTGTGCCATCTTCCAAGGTTATGTTCTCATATCCAACATATTCTAAAGCCTTATCTATATCTTTATCTGTCGGTATAGTGAAGCTCTCACTGTCTGCCTCCTCTATATTCCAGACCTTAGCAAGAGGTCTTATAGATATATCAAGAGCACCCTCACTATCCCTGCACACATCAAGTGACATATCAAGTACATTATATAGCTCGTCACTTATTCCATATGGAACATCCTTCTTGTAATTATTATTAACCTCGTATAACTCAGAGCTGTCATTTCTCCACGAAATCAGTTCGTCATCCAGATAGTTGATACGTTCCATAAGCTCGCTGCTATAATCACTATTATCCAAATCATTTCCATACAGATTAATGACAACGGATGTTCCCATTGAAAAATCATAAGTCGTAGCTGAGCCATCAGAATACTGTGTATCACTTATTATCCTTTCATCAGTTCCCGATTTACTATCTCTGCCATTACCTATCTTATATATACATATCAGGCACACCGCTATTGCAAGCATTTTTATAAGGTCAGTTACTCTCTTTTTAATGATGATAACCCTCCATTCGCTTTGTATAATCATCCAAAATAGCCTTAAGCTTATTATAATCCTTATCAGAAAGCTTATCCTCTGAATGTAACTCTTCCAAACGTACAGCAGCCTTTTTCCTTGCCCCGATAGCTAAATCCTTATAATTATTCTCCAAATTAATCTGGATTTCATTAAACAACTCCTCAATCTCTCTTTTACCCTGTTTTGATTTAAGTTGAAACATAAGCTGCCTCCTTTTTTTCTTGCAAAATAGTGCCAAACTACTGTCATACATAGATAATTAATTATAACATTTTACATTTTGTATTTCAATTAATTGCACACCAATATTATTTCTGTTAAAATAGCTTTAATTGTGTATATACAAAGGAGGATAGGTGATTATGGTACTTGCCTGTCAGAATATCTCCAAAGCATTTGGTGATAAAGAAATACTTAAAAATGTTTCATTTCATATAGAGGATAAAGAGAAAATAGCCATAGTTGGAATTAATGGCTCAGGTAAAACCACTCTTCTTAAAATCATAATGGGTGAGGAACGTCCGGATGACGGACAAGTGGTAATATCCAAGGGCATAACAATAGGCTACCTCTCACAACATCAGGACATTGCATTTGATAATACTATATACCAGGAAATGCTTGACACAAAAAAAGATATAATTAACATGGAAAAGCGTCTCCGTACACTTGAAAAGGACATGAAGGACCTCTCCGGTGATGAGCTTGAACAGGTTCTTAACGAATACAATAAGCTTCAGGCTAAATATGACCGTGAAAATGGTTACGCATACATGAGTGAAATAACCGGTGTCTTAAAAGGTCTCGGATTTAATAAGGAGGACTATGACCGCCACATCAACACTCTTTCAGGTGGTCAGAAAATGCGAATAGCTCTAGGCCGTCTGCTCCTGACTAAGCCTGATATAATTATCTTAGACGAGCCTACAAACCATCTTGATATGACATCTATCTCATGGCTTGAAAACTTCCTGTCAAATTATCAGGGAAGCGTTATTATTGTCAGCCATGACCGATATTTTATAGACAAGATAGCTTCTAAAATTGTGGAAATAGATAATAAAAATGCATTCGTCTACAATGGAAACTATTCCTTCTATGCAGAAAAGAGAGCACAGATTCGTGCTGCACAGATGAAGGCATACCTTAACCAGCAACAGGAGATAAAACACCAGGAGGAAGTAATAACCAAGCTCAAGCAATTTAACCGTGAAAAGTCAATCAAACGTGCTGAAAGCCGTGAGAAAATGCTTGATAAAATCGAAAGGCTTGACAAACCTGTTGAGATTGCATCTGAGATGCGATTATCCTTAACTCCATCTGTCGAAAGTGGCAATGACGTTCTAACTATAACTGGATTAACCAAGAAATTCGGTGAAAATACACTTTTCACCAATCTTGATATGGACATCAAGAGAGGCGAGCATGTTTCTCTGATAGGTGCAAACGGAACCGGCAAAACAACTATCCTTAAAATAATTAACCACATTGTTCCAAAGGATGGCGGCGTTATATCACTTGGTTCCAGAGTACGAATTGGTTACTATGACCAGGAGCACCATGTATTATCAATGCACAAAACAATATTTGAAGAAATTTCAGATTCATATCCGGAACTCACCAACACGAAAATCAGAAATGTATTAGCAGCATTTCTATTTACAGGTGATGATGTGTTCAAAAAGATAGCTGATTTAAGTGGTGGTGAACGAGGACGAGTATCTCTTGCTAAGCTGATGCTCTCCCCTGCTAACTTCCTTATATTAGACGAGCCAACAAACCACTTAGATATACAGTCGAAGGAAATTCTTGAGACTGCCATCAGAAATTACGAAGGCACCGTTCTTGTAGTAAGTCACGATAGATACTTTATCAATATGATATCTACCAGAATTATTGAACTTAGAAACAAGCAGCTATATTCATTTATTGGCAATTACGATTATTATGAGACTCACAAGGATATAGTATATGGCATTGACAGCAATACTGATAACAATATCACAGCCAATCAAATTAATAACTTTTTTGCTACAGATAGCGGCAATACAGAAGCTCAAGTACAATCCTCTGGAAAAGAAGAATATCTTAAGAAAAAAGAGGAACAGGCAATAATCCGCAAACGCGAGAATGATATAAAGAAAACCGAAGCTAAAATCGCAGAAATTGAAGCTAAAATAGAGAGGATAGATGAGGAGATTAATCTTCCCGAAAATGCAACCAATTCTGCCAAGCTTGGAGAGTTATCTGCCGAGAGAGAAAAATATGATAGCGAACTGATAACACTATACGAGAAATATTATGAGCTGGTTGAATAAACCAGCTCATAATATATAATAAAAAAGATAGATGAAAACTCATCTATCTTTTTTATTATATATTCTGTTTCTCATGTACCTTCAGAACTTCACACAGAAATCTTTATATCCTGTCATCTATTAACCTACACATCTTTCCGTCTCTCAAAACCTCTAAGGATAAGCCCTCGACCTATTAGTA
>CAKRCW010000013.1 GCA_934309145.1 uncultured Lachnospiraceae bacterium
TTTTCTAAATCCTTGAAAATCTCTTTAAGAATTTTCAGGGTTAACATGATATTAATTTGTCAAAGGTTCTTGTTTTGATTTATGCCCTTGTTATGTGGATTTTATTCAGACGGAGAAGGAGGGATTTGAACCCTCGCGCCGATACTCTCGACCTACTCCCTTTCCAGGGGAGCCCCTTCAGCCGCTTGGGTACTTCTCCCTACAAGCGCCTAAAATCGTGAGCACATCTTGTGCTAGCGGAGAGGGTGGGATTCGAACCCACGCGCCCTTGCGGACAAACGGTTTTCAAGACCGCCTCGTTATGACCACTTCGATACCTCTCCATAACTCTGTATTTCGTTACATTTAAAAGTCGCTGTTATGTTTCTGTCAGCGACTTTGTTATCTTATCAAAATATATCTGTATTGTCAACATCTTTTTTAAAAAATTTTAAAGATTTTTTTAGCAAAGATTTCTGCTATTTCTATATCCTCTGGTGTCGTAATTTTTATGTTCCTGTAATCACCCATAACGACCTTGGAAGGTACCCCTTTATATTGTTCTACCAGCATTGTGTCATCCGTTATATTGGGGTTCTCATCCATACGCATTTTCTCGTATGCCTCTTTAAGTAATCCAATACGAAAGGTCTGCGGTGTCTGTATCTGATATAAATATTTTCTGTCAGGTGTCTGTACCCCGAATAATTTATCATCAACAATTTTGATTGTATCCTTTGCCGGTACTCCAACTGTGCATGCACCATACTCACCGGCAGCTTCTATAGAACGGTCTATCATTTCAGCAGTAACAAACGGTCTTGCCCCATCATGTATCATAACTATATCGTTCATATTATCTTCGGCAAGCTTCACAGCATACCTCAGTCCATTTTGCACTGAATCATATCGGTTTGTTCCACCGGCACATATGTATTTTGCCTTATCTATATTGTATCTCTCAACTATTTTCTCCCTGCAATATTCTTCCTCGCCGGCTCTGACTACGATAATTATATCTGTTACAGCCTCGTGTTTCTGAAAGGTTTCTAAACTGTAGCTCAATACCTCCCGTCCACACAAATTAATATATTGCTTTGCTATATTACTTTTCATTCTGCTGCCACTGCCACCGGCAAGCACAACCGCAATCGCCATTTTACTACTCCTGTTATACCACATGTGGGTTTTATATTATACTACATACACTTTTCATATTATATCAAACGCGTTCTCCTATTTTCAGGTTAGGAACTGCATTCAAATCCCATCCATGTCTTATGCCACTCATATATGCATGGTATCCTGCTACGCCTATCATGGCAGCATTGTCCGTACAGAATATAGATGATGGATGGCAGAATGTCAGCTTATTCTTCTTGCAAGCCTCATCCATTGCCTCTCTTAAATGTGTATTAGCTGCCACTCCTCCAGCTAATGCAAGACTGTCACAATTATATGCCTTTGCGGCTCTTACAGAGTTGTCTACTAATACATCTGTCACTGCCTGCTGGAATGAAGCTGCCACATCAGCCTTATTAACTTCTATATGTTTCATTGCACAACCATTAAGGTAATTTAGAACTGCTGATTTAAGTCCGCTAAATGAAAAATCATATGGTGCATCCTCCATAAATGCTCTAGGGAACTCTATCGCATGAGGATTTCCCTCGCGTGCAAGCTTGTCTATCTTAGGTCCTCCCGGATATCCAAGTCCTATTGCTCTTGCAACCTTATCAAATGCTTCCCCTGCCGCATCATCTCTGGTTTTGCCAACTATCTCAAATTCATTGTAGCCCTTCACATGCACAAGATGAGAATGTCCTCCTGATGCAACCATACACATAAACGGAGGCTTTAAATCCGGATGCTCTATATAATTAGCTGATATATGTCCTTCTATATGATTAACACCAACCAACGGTTTCTTCTTAGCGTATGCAAGTGCTTTGGCAGCACTTACTCCTACAAGTAAAGCTCCGACAAGTCCCGGTCCATATGTAACTGCAACTGCATCTATATCATCCCATGTAACCTCAGCGCTATCAAGTGCAGCTCTTACTACCTGATTGATTTTCTCGACATGCTTACGAGATGCTATCTCAGGTACAACACCTCCGAATACTGTGTGAAGGTCAATCTGTGAATAGATTATATTTGATTTTACCTCTCTTCCATCGATAACTACGGCAGCCGCAGTCTCATCACAGGAAGATTCTATTGCTAATATTGTAACACTCATTTTCCAACCTCTTTTTTGTGTTCGTAATTATGTACTCTTAAATCTATTGCTTAGGATCTCCCCAGCCATAAATTTTCCATTTGTTGTTCTCATTTATGAGTATGTACCTTACATATCTATACGCAATTTCGTCATTAGTCTCTATGGTTATGGTGACATCCATCCAAGCCATCTCTTTTCCATCTTTAGTGAACTTCTGCACCTGACTTGCCTCCGGCAACGAATAACTCTTATACTCATACCCCTCATCGCGCATAGTTTTTATGTTATCTTTTAATTCCTGAAGCATTACCGCCTCCGAATTTACAGAGAGCAGCTCGTCACAGTATATCTCTCTTAGCTTAGAGTTCAATCCTTCTATCTCTTCATCAGTAAGCTTCATGCCATAGAATAATTTGAAGTATCTGTTATGAAGCTTAACAACGTCTCTTGGAGTGTTAGGGTAGTCCAACGCCATATTGTACTCAAGCAAATTCTGAAGCTCCGCCTTTTCGCTGCTGTTTCTTCTGTTTGATGTCTTGTTGCTTATATGGTTAAAATAAAACACCACAAGAGCAATAAGCAAAACCGCAACGATAATGTTCTTGATTTTATTTTTCTTGTCTTTTTGTTTCATAGGCATTACCTCCTATTCTTCAAAGTTCAAGGTTTTCTCCGCTCTATCCTTAGTTACAAAAGCTCTAGGGAATATGCTCTTTACCATATCTGCAAAATCCTGCGGCCTCGCTGTCGCAGGGCTGTAATGTGTAAGCCACATTTCCTTCACGTCAGCCTGTCTGGCAAGCTCTGCTGCCTCCCTCATAGTCATATGTTTATTTTCCTTTGCCTTGGCAAGCTTATCATCCTCGCCATACATTCCCTCGCATATAAATAAATCTGCCTTATCCGCATATTCTGCTATAACCGGCACAGGTCTTGTATCAGTACAGTAAGTTATTTTCAGTCCCTTTCTGGCATTTCCCATAACCATATCTGCGGTATATGTCTGCCCCTCGTAGGAAACCTCCCCGCCCTTCTGCAAAAGGCTCCAATACTGAACAGGAAGTCCCAAGGCTTTCGCCTTATTCACATCAAATCTTCCTGCTCTGTCCAGCACGAAATTATAACCGTAGCACACAACCTTATGATTTACACGATATGCCTGAATTTTAAGTCCGCACATTTCAATTTCTTCCCTGTCTGATTCAAGCTCTATGAACTTGATATCAAAAGGAAGCTCAGGTGCAATTATTCTAAGAGAATTAACCACCTTCTCCAAGCCCTTAGGTCCTATTATCGTAAGAGGCCTGGTTCTCTCTGCATTACCCATAGTAAGCAGTAATCCTGGCAGCCCTCCTATGTGGTCTGCATGAAAATGTGTTATACATATCACATCTATAGGGTTAAAGCTCCAGCCAATAAGTCTTATCTGGTTCTGAGTTCCCTCCCCGCAGTCAACTAATATATGACTGCCATTATATCTAAGCATCATCGAAGTAAGTGCTCTATATGGAAGTGGCAGCATGCCACCCGTTCCAAGCAAACATACATCTATCATATCTTCCTCCCGGCTTATATATATGTGAAGAATCTCATAACATCTCTACTGTGTCCTTCAGGGTAACCGGAACCTTGAACATTCCAACAAGTCTGTCACTACACCTCTCACATATAATAAACTGCTGTGTAATTCCGTCCTTATCCGAGAAATATCCCCATGATTTATTGACACTTATATAGTCCTCTCTTGGTATACCATGTTCTACCAACAGCTTTCTTCCACACATATTACATATCAATTCACTGTTTTTGTCCATAATATTCCTCCTGTTATCCTGTAATAAAAAACACGATTTGGCGAATATTATTATAATAAAGTATATCGCATTTTTAAACATAAAACAAATGCCATATATGACATTTTATGTCAACCTGTAATATCAGTTTTATTTTTCAAGCTCATATATTACAGCAGCTTCGTCAGGCTCATGATAGTACGCTTTTCTATATCCCAAAGTCTTATATCCAAGCTTCTCATATAGCCCTCTTGCAGCCATATTGCTCTCCCTTACCTCAAGAAAGTATCTGCTTCCCTGTATATCAGTAAGATAATATTTTAAAAGACATCTTCCGATTCCTTTTTTTCTGCACTCATCTGTAACAGCAACTCTTAGAAGCTCAGACTCATCTGCCATCTGGCTGGCTATAAGATATCCGCAAACAGACTGTTCTCCACCCTCGTAGCAGTTATAGCTCTCGCAATGTGCCATTCCATTCTCATCTAAATATGCCACATACAGGTGGTTGTAATCATATCGTATGGTGTCAGCGATACTCTCATAAGACCACGCATCCGAAAATGTCATCTTCTCTATATCTGCAATCCGCTGTATTATTTCTTCTATCCTATGCATTTTGCTCTGCCTTTTTACGTTCTTCCTGCTCACGTTCTGCCTGTGATTTTCTTAGATATTCAGGCTTAAAGTCATCTGACTTAATTGTTTTTCCCATATTGTAGTATATTCCGCCAAGTGCAGCCACGGATGCCGCACGCTGTCTGTTCATGTGTGCAGGTGCGAATGCGTATTTGCAATTAATGGCACTCTCTATAGCTTCTCTGTAAACAGGTATTCCATCTCCGACAAATATAACCGATTGTCCACCAGCACACAGCTCATTAAGCCTGTCAATCAGCTCATTTATATCGCAGGCGTTCTGCTCCTGTATCACTGTAAGCTCATTATCGCAAAATCTATATATACCTGTGTACACCTGATTTCTTCTCGCATCCATTATAGGACAGACAACACTGTCTGTTCCCCACACATTAAAGGCAAGGGTTTGGCAGGTAGGTACTGAAACAATAGGCTTATCGAGTGCAAGTGCAAGTCCCTTTGCGGTAGCTGCACCTATCCTGAGCCCCGTAAATGAACCAGGACCGGCCGAAACAGCTATCGCATCTATACTCTCTAATTCCTGTTCTGTAAGCCTTACAACGTCATCAAGCATAGGCATAAGTGTCTGCGAATGTGTTTTTTTATAATTAACGCAGTATTCGGCAACAGTTATATCATCCTCAACTATCGCAATTCCTGCAACCATTCCTGAGCTGTCAATTCCTAATATTTTCATAACGCTCTCCCATTTATACAGACTCGACTACAATGCGTCTGTAATCAAAGCCCTTTTCGTTGTCTTTTTCTATTGTTACCCTGTAATAATGCAGAGGTAATATATCCTTAATCAGTTCTGCCCATTCAATAAGGCATACGCCATCTCCATCTATAATGTCGTAATAACCTATCTCGTCCATCTCGTCATCGCAGCCTATACGATACACATCAAAATGGTACAGAGGAATTCTTCCCTCATGGTATTCCTTCAATATCGTGAATGTAGGACTGCACACAGCCTCATCTATTCCAAGCCCTGCCGCAAACCCCTGTGAAAATACGGTCTTGCCCGTTCCCAAATCACCGTACAGGCAATAAACTTCTCCCGGTTTTGACTGCTCGGCAAGCTCCTTTCCTATGTTGAAGGTATCATTAGCACTATTACTCTCTCTATATTCCTTTTCCACTTTCAAACCTCTTTAAATTTCTACTAAGTCTCGGCTTGTATTCAGCAGTAAACTGCACAAGCGATGTAAGTATCTTGCTTTTGTCATCTCCAAGCTCAGTGAGAGGAATAACAAATGCATTCATTCTGCCTGTATATATTGCAATCATATGCTTAGTCATAAGAAGACGGCATATTCTGTCCCAAGTAAGGTTCTCTGACTGCTCACCCTGTGTTATATATATTCCGTCATCGCCAAATGTATAATTGAGCGGAGTCTTATATGATGGGCTTAATTTAAGCTGTCTGAACGACTTAAATGCAAGTGATAATGGATTTATGACTGTGAATATCAATCCAACAAATATAAGCATTATTTTTCTGGAAGTGTCAATACCGCTCCAGCATGTTATTGCAAGCACAAGTGATGCCACACTTATTATTATTCCCAGAATTCCCGCTACACTTCTGTAATTTGTATTTAGCACATAGCTAAGTAATGCCTTATAAGTCATGTTGACAGATTTGGTTTCCGCTGATTTCATGTGGTGTCCTCCAGTATAGTTTATAGTTCAAAAGATATCTGTTTGTGATTTTGTTTGTATGGAGTGTATTTTACTCCTGCCATATCAAACATTTTTTTAGAGGCAATAGTACTGTCCGTATCTGCATATTTATCTGACATATATATAACCTCTCTTATGCCGCTCTGTATTATCGCCTTTGCACATTCATTACAAGGAAACAACGTGGCATAACATCTTGAGCCTTTAAGGGTTCCACCACCGCGATAGTTAAGTATCGCATTAAGCTCTGCGTGGCATACAAAGAAATATTTGCTGGCAAGTCCCTCTCCGTCACGATTCCACGGCATGTCATCATCATTACAACCCGTAGGCATACCATTATATCCAACAGACAATATACGATTGTCATTGTCAACTATACATGCACCAACCTGCGTACCCGGATCTTTACTTCTCAACGCAGACATTATTGCAATTCCCATAAAATACTGATCCCATGTAATATAATCCGCTCTTTTCATATTTTCCTCCGTTCGTATAACACACAGCCTTATATGACAGAAGCCGCCACTTATCTGTGACAGCTTCCATTCATAAGTCAATTATAATTAACGATCGCCAAGTGCGAACTTGTCGTGAACTGCTGACATAGCACGCTCTGTATTTACCTCATCAATCAATACTGTAACTCTTATCTCTGATGTAGAAATCATACGAATATTGATGTTCTCATCATAGAGAGCCTCAAACATCTTAGCAGCAACGCCTGCATTTGTCTGCATTCCGGCACCTACTATAGAAACCTTTGCAACCTTCTTATCAACATCTATACTCTCAAAGTTACTGAAGTTCTCCTTGATTACATTAGCAGCTTCGTCTGCGTTCTCCTCGCTGGTTGTAAAGCTTATATCCTTTGTTCCCTTTCTACCAACTGACTGAAGTATCATATCAACATTTATATTATGCTTTGCAAGGCTGTTGAATAATTTAAATGCAACACCAGGCTCATCCTTCAAACCAACTACAGCAATTCTCGCTGTGTCAGAATCTCCGGCAACTCCACTTACAAGCATCTTCTCCATCTTAGCACCCTCCTTAACGATTGTTCCTTCTGAATTATTTAGGCTTGAACGTACAACAAGCTGTACGCCAAATTTCTTAGCAAGTTCAACTGAACGGTTATGTAATACACCTGCACCAAGTGTTGCAAGCTCGAGCATCTCATCATATGTAACAACATCAAGCTTTCTTGCATCCTTAACCTTACGAGGATCTGCTGTGTATACACCATCAACATCTGTATATATCTCACATGAATCTGCATTAAGTGCAGCAGCAAGTGCTACAGCAGTTGTATCTGAACCACCACGTCCGAGTGTTGTATAATCATCATACTTATTAACACCCTGGAAGCCTGTGATAACAACTATCTTTCTCTGCTCCAATTCATGTCTTATACGCTCACTGTCTATTCTCTTTATTCTGGCATTACCATACACTGATGTTGAGTGCATAGCAACCTGAAATGCATTAAGGGATATCGCCGGAACGCCAAGCTTATTAAGTGCCATGGCCATAAGGGCAACTGACATCTGCTCACCTATAGTAAAAAGCATATCCATCTCACGCTTAGGTGGAAACTCGTTAATATCCTTAGCCATGTCTATTAACTCGTCGGTATATTTACCCATAGCAGACAGAACAACTACCACGTCGTTCCCCTTCTGATAATCCTCTATACATCTTCTGGCAACGTTAAAAATTCTTTCCTTGTTGGCTACTGAAGTACCGCCAAACTTCTTAACTATCAGCATGTCTTCCTCCTACTAATTATGTCTTTTATATAAACGATTTTAAAAGTATATCACGCACATTATTCATTGGCAACACTTTTTGCTTAATTGATGCCTGCTGTTCTTATTCTGCTGATTACTTCTATCGCCTTTGCACTATTCTCGAATTTTTCCTCTGTCATATCTGATGTAAGGAATGCAGTCTCACCTGTAACTCCCTCTGCACAGATATATTTAACCTCGCCAAATGCCTTCTCGATATCTTCTTTAGAGCTTGTTGTTCTTACAAAGAAGCTGCATATATAATCCTTCTTATCACCGAGAACAACCTTCTCCTTATCCCAAATTGTCATTATATTTGAGCCCTCATGCTTTGCAGCATCAACTACGTCTGCAACTACCGCACTGGCTGTAGGAAGCTTACCAGCACCCTTGCCATAGAACATTGTATCTCCGAGCATATTGCCATTTAAGAATATTCCGTTAAATACGCCGTTGACATTTCTAAGAGGATGCTCTTTGCCAATAATAAACGGAGCAACAAGTGAATATATCTTGCCATCAGCCCACTTGCTTGTTCCAAGAAGCTTTATAGCTCCGTCCATAGCCTTGGCATACTTGATATCTGTTCCGGTTATCTTAGTGATACCCTCTGTATATATATCCTCATAATCTACCTGTTTTCCACATACAAGGGATGTAAGTATTGCTATCTTACGACACGCATCATATCCCTCAACATCTGCCTCAGGATTTCTCTCAGCATATCCTTTATCCTGTGCTATCTTAAGAACCGAATCAAAGTCTGAGCCCTCATCTGTCATCTTTGTAAGTATATAATTAGTTGTTCCATTCAATATACCGGTAATCTCATATATCTCATCAGCAGTCAAAGACTGATTTATAGGTCTGATAATAGGTATTCCGCCACCTACACTCGCCTCAAAAAGGAAATTAACGTCATTTGACTTAGCTATCTCTAACAGCTCTGCTCCATGTGCAGCAACAAGTTCCTTGTTAGATGTTACAACGCTCTTTCCTGCCTCTAAAGCACTCTTTACGAAGCCATATGCAGGGTTGATTCCTCCCATAACCTCTACTATGATTGAAACAGAAGGATCCTGTAATATAATGTTGTAATCATGCACAAGAATCTCCTGAACAGGGTCTCCCGGGAAATCTCTTAAATCAAGCACATATTTGATGTTGATCTCCTTGCCTGCTCTCTTATTTACTATGCTGTGGTTCTTATTAATTACCTCAACCACGCCTGAACCTACTGTACCATATCCCAGAACTGCAATATTTGTCATCTCGTCATCTCCTCAATTTTCGCTATTTTTCTTCTCTTCCAACGCATTTGATACATTGGCAAATTCACTCTCTGACATGATGTTATCTATAGATACGCTGATCATTATGCCTGCCTCTTTCTCCTCTGGAAGCTTTATGTTGACAACGTTTTCCAGATAACCTGTTTCATCACTACACACAACCGAAGGTGCATCCTTTATATCCTCATCCAAAACAGCAACTATTCCGAGAACATCATCCACCTCGAATCCCATCTTAAAGCCATGTGTCTCTGTTACCAGCAATTGTCTTTCGCCAGAATTACTGTCATCTATTCCAAACCTTCCCTTAAGGTCATAGATAGGCACTATCTGTTCACGCAGATATATTATACCCTTGATAAAATCAGCTCCCATGGGAACTGATATAATATTGTACACCTGCTCTATGCCATTTATATTTGACAAACGCATACAGTACCTTTGTTCTCCTAACGTGTAAACAATGTATTTTGTATCTGCCATATTATATATCCCCCTCTTGGCGTGTATTAATCCATTTTAGGTACGCATTTATAAATGAATCTATATCTCCATCCAAGACTGCCTGTGCATTACCGCTCTCACAACCTGTACGATTGTCCTTAACCATAGTGTAAGGCTGTAAAACATATGAGCGAATCTGGCTACCCCAGCCATTATCTGTTACTTCTCCGCGGATATCTGAAATCTTCTCCAGATTCTCCTGTTGTTTTATAAGATACAGCTTGGACATAAGCATCTTCATAGCCTTGTCCTTGTTGCTATGCTGTGACCTTTCGTTCTGACACTGTACCACAACTCCTGTAGGAATATGGGTAATTCTTACTGCCGATGAAGTCTTATTGATATGCTGTC
Organism: uncultured Lachnospiraceae bacterium; assembly: GCA_934309145.1. Taxonomy (GTDB): domain Bacteria; phylum Bacillota; class Clostridia; order Lachnospirales; family Lachnospiraceae; genus Coprococcus_C. The sequence continues at coordinate 10,268 of CAKRCW010000013.1, forward strand.
CACCTGCACCGCTTGAACGGTAGGTGTCAATTCTTAAGTCATCATCATTGATATCAACCTCTATGTTATCATCAAGCTCCGGCATTACGTCAACCGCAGCAAACGAGGTCTGCCTCTTACCAGCCGCATTAAACGGTGATATTCTGACAAGGCGGTGAACGCCCTTCTCAGATTTCATATAACCGTAGGCATGCAAGCCATTAACCTGAAATGTGACTGATTTAATTCCTGCCTCATCACCCTCAAGGTAATCTAAGACCTCTATAGTGAATCCCTTTTTCTCAGCCCATCTTGTATACATTCGATATAACATCTCTGTCCAGTCGCAGGACTCAGTTCCTCCTGCACCTGCATGAATATTAATTACTGCATTGTTCTCATCGAACTCCCCGGACAAAAGAGTTTCTATCCTAAGCTCCTCGAAATCCTTCTTGAACTGAGCAAACTCCTGCTCAATCTCGCCAAGCAAATCGCTGTCATTTTCTTCCTCTGCCATCTCTATAAGTGTCTCAATGTCCTCATAGGCTGTCACCAGATTGTTATATCTCTCCAATGTGTCCTTCAGATTCTTAAGCTCCTTGGTGACCTGCTGGCTTGCTGCGACATTGTCCCAGAAATCAGGAGCCTCCATCTTAGCCGTAAGCTCACTTATTCTAATCTCCTTATTAGCGATGTCAAAGTGAATCCCTCACTTCATTAAGTGGTGCTTTATATTCATTTAGCCCGAATCTGTACTGATCCAATTCTATCACTTAATTCACCTGCCTCTACAGATTTCTTCCACAGCACATCTTGTACTTCTTGCCGCTTCCACACGGACAAGGATCGTTTCTTCCTATCTTGGCACTCTGTCTCTTGACAGGACCTCTCTTAGCAGAATCATCACGGTTTGTTCCGGTAACCTTAGCTACCTCTTCTCTCTCAACCTTCTGCTCTATCTTAACGTGAAGTATCATTCTTACTGTATCTTCACGGATGGCTGCTGTCATCTCATTGAACATATCGTAGCCTGCAAACTTGTACTCAACAACAGGATCCTTGCTTCCGTATGCCTGAAGGCTTATACCCTGTCTTAACTGTGTCATATCATCGATATGAGCCATCCATTTCTTATCTATAACCTTAAGAAGGATTACACGCTCTATCTCTCTCATGTGCTCCTGCTCTGGGAACTCTGCCTCCTTAGCCTCATATACCTTGGCAGCTTCTTCCTTAAGTCTCTGCTTAAATTCCTTGAGGTTTCCAGACTTTTTCTCCTTATCGGTAAGTACGATAGGCTGAAGCGGTACGATAGGGATAAGCAGTCTGTTAAGCTCCTCTATCTCCCATGCATCAGGTGAAAGGTCTGAAGAACAGGTCTTATCTATATAACTTTCAACTGTATCCTGAACAAACTTAAATACAACGTCTCTCATGTTCTCGCCATCAAGAACACGTCTTCTCTCTGCATAAATAACTTCTCTCTGCTCGTTATTAACCTGATCATACTCAAGCAGACTTCTTCTTATAGCAAAGTTGTTAGACTCTATCTTCTTCTGAGCCTTTTCAATGAACTTAGTTATAGTCTTATGCTGTATCTCCTCACCCTCAGGAATCTTTAGGGCTTCATATACAGCCTTAACCTTCTCTGAGCCGAACAATCTCATAAGATCATCATCAAGTGAGAGGTAGAACTTAGACTCACCCGGATCTCCCTGTCTACCTGCACGTCCACGGAGCTGATTATCTATTCTTCGTGACTCATGTCTCTCTGTACCTATAATCTTAAGTCCACCTAACTCTGCAACCCCCTCACCAAGCTTGATATCTGTACCACGACCAGCCATGTTAGTAGCTATGGTTACTGCACCACGCTGTCCTGCGTCTGCAACTATCTCAGCCTCCAGCTCATGGAACTTAGCATTAAGTACCTTGTGCTGTATGCCACGCTTAGTCAACATTCTTGACAGCTCCTCTGATGCATCGATTGTTATAGTACCAACCAATACCGGCTGTCCCTTATCATGTGCTTCTGCAACTGCCTCTACTATAGCCTTAAGTTTCTCTGGCTTTGTCTTAAATACGGAATCCTGATGGTCGATTCTCTTAACAGGAAGGTTTGTAGGTACTTCTACAACATCCATTCCATATATCTCTCTGAACTCATTCTCCTCTGTCAGGGCTGTACCTGTCATACCAGCCTTCTTCTTGTATTTGTTGAAGAAGTTCTGGAAGGTTATGGTTGCAAGAGTTCTGCTCTCACGTTTAACCTTAACATTCTCCTTAGCCTCTATAGCCTGATGAAGACCATCTGAGAATCGTCTACCCGGCATAATACGTCCTGTAAACTCATCTACTATAAGAACCTCATCATCCTTAACAACATAATCCTTATCTCTGAACATAAGTGCATGAGCACGAAGTGCCATAATCATGTTGTGCTGTATATCAATATTATCTGCATCTGAGAAGTTATCTATATGGAAGAACTGCTCAACCTCCTTGACACCCTGTGCAGTAAGGACAACCTGCTTGTCCTTCTCATTAACAAGGTAATCTCCATCCTCCTCAAGCTCATTACCCATGATGGCATCCATCTTAGAGAGCTCCATAGATGCCGTACCACGCTTCATTCTTCTTGCAAGGTAATCACACATCTTATAAAGGTCTGTTGACTTGCCACTCTGACCTGATATGATAAGTGGTGTTCTTGCCTCATCAATAAGAACAGAGTCAACCTCATCCACTATTGCATAATGCAATTCTCTCTGAACCAACTGTTCCTTATATATAACCATGTTATCTCTAAGGTAATCAAATCCGAGCTCGTTGTTGGTTACATATGTAATATCGCAGTTGTATGCTTCTCTTCTCTCATCATTCTTATAGCTGTTAAGAATGACACCTACCTTAAGTCCTAAGAACTCATGTACCTTACCCATCCACTCTGCATCACGCTTGGCAAGGTAATCATTAACGGTAACTATATGGACACCCTTACCCTCAAGTGCATTCAGATACGCAGGTAACGTAGATACAAGTGTCTTACCTTCACCTGTTCTCATCTCAGGAATACGTCCCTGATGAAGAAGAATACCTCCGATAAGCTGTACACGGTAATGCTTCATATGAAGTACTCTTGATGCAGCCTCTCTTACAACTGCAAATGCTTCTACGAGCAAGTCATCTAATGTCTCACCGTCAGCAAGTCTCTTCTTAAATTCATCAGTCTTAGCCTTTAATTCCTCGTCACTTAATGCCTGCATTTTTTCATCAAGTGCATCTATCTTATCCACTATAGGATATATCCTCTTTAATTCCTTTTCACTATGAGTGCCGAATACCTTTTCAACAAAACCCATTATTTAATTACCTCCGAATCTGTATATCACAACCCTAAATATAGCATTATTCCAATATTAAGGCAAGTTTTTTCTAACTCTCTTAGTGACATCAATTAGATATACAACTATCTAATTGTTTTAACACAAAAAATAATGTATAATCTAATTTGAGCGTTTTATATAGTTTATAATGTGAAAGGGCAGAAAATGAGACCATCAGTGTATATTATGATGTCCACCTACAATGGTGAGCATTATGTAAGCGAACAAATAGAAAGCATATTAAACCAGAGTCATGTTGATGTAACCATAGCAATAAGAGATGATGGTTCATCGGACAACACAATGGATATCCTTAACAGCTATGCAAAAAAGCACAGCAACATATCTGTCATCTGTGGAGACAATCTGGGTTTCGCAGGAAGCTTTTGGAGTTTACTTTTGTCCGCACCTTTAACATATGATTACTACGCATTTTCTGATCAGGATGATGTGTGGGAGGCAAATAAGCTTGCCGCAGCGATACACGTTCTTCGCCAGTCTGATAACAAGCTTAAGCTGTATGCCTCTGCGCTTCAGGTAACTGACGAGAATTTGAACGTACAGTATAAAAATGAATTTCCAAAGCTGAAAATTAAACTAGGAAGTGCCATAACCCGTCCAAGATTATCAGGCTGCACCATGGTATTCGGAAGCGAGCTTCTAAGACTCTGCCAGTCATATGATATAACTAAGATAAATGGTGCAGGTATAAGCCACGACGTTGCCGTGTATCTCACAGCCCTGTCATGTGGCGGCAAGGTGTTATTCTCAAGAAAAAGCTATATCAAGCTGCGCAGACACGCAAGCACAGTCACAGGACATGGAAAAAGTATATTCAAGCGTATAGCAAGTGTGCTTGATATATTCACAAAAAGAAAGCTTGAGGCAAGCATACAAACTGAATTTTTGTACAGCAATCTCAAGGAACACATGACACCGGAAAGCATTTTAATGTGTGAGGATATTCTTCACTACAGAGATTCTGTAAAGAATACTGTCGCATTTGCAAAGGACAAGAGGAACAAATGCAATATCATGAGCGTTGATATAGTTAATCTTTTTGCAATTTTATTTAGATGCTACTAATATTAATTTGAGGATATAATAATGAACAGAAGTATAGCTGCCGGCATTGTCATGTGCAATCCCGACCTTAATCGTTTGACAAATAACATAGACGCCATCATAAATCAGGTAGACCTGCTTATTCTTGTTGACAATGGTTCTAAGAATATATCAGAAATAAAGGAGCTTACAGCGACCTATTCCAAGGATATTCTTCTTGTAGAAAGCGAAAACAACAAGGGTATCGCATGGGCGTTAAACCGTATTCTTGAAAATGCTTTAAACAGAGGTATAAACTGGGTTATAACCTTAGACCACGACTCTGTAGCTCCAGCCAATATTATAAAGGACTATTGTTCATTTTTGGACAGCACCAATATAAAGGAGACTTCTATAGGCATATTGTGTCCTACTATAATCGATAACAACACAGGTGTATTAGAAGGCGGCTATGAGGATGCAAGACCTGTCAAGCGATGCATAACCTCAGGTGCATTTACATCCTGTGCGTGCTGGAAGGCTATCGGTGGTTTTGACGAAAAAATGTTTATAGACGGTGTTGATTTTGATTACTGCGACCGCCTATGGCTCAGTGATTTCAAGGTAATAAGAGTAGGCTCGATTAAACTTTCACATGAGCTTGGACACATGACAACTCACAGATTTCTCTTCAAAACCGTAAAGGTTCAAAACCACGGTCCAAAAAGAAAATATTATATCGTAAGAAATCGTTTTTACCTTGCAAGGAAAAGGCATACGCCTTTCTCTGTTTTGTATGCTTTTTGTTTTACAATTAAGTTTTCAGCCACAATAATTCTCTTCGAGAAGGATAAGGGTAAAAAAATGAAAGCTGTCCTTAGGGGAGTCCGTGACGGACTAAAAATGTAATATCGAAAGTATTAACAGTTGACTTCATTTTTTTAATCTCGTATAATTGTCCCTGGGATAATAAATCATATGCAAACTTATTTTTATTACTAGGGAGGACATTTTATGTCAGTAAAATACATTTTCGTCACAGGAGGTGTTGTGTCAGGACTTGGCAAAGGCATTACTGCCGCTTCTCTTGGCCGTCTCCTTAAGGCTCGTGGCTACAAGGTCACAAGCCAGAAATTCGATCCATACATCAACATGGATCCGGGTACCATGAACCCTATACAGCATGGTGAAGTTTTCGTAACAGATGATGGTGCTGAAACCGACCTTGATCTCGGACACTATGAGCGTTTTATCGACGAAAGTCTTAACAAGCATTCCAATGTAACCACAGGTAAGGTATATTGGAGTATTCTGAACAAGGAGAGACGTGGTGACTTCGGAGGTCACACTGTTCAGGTTATTCCTCACATTACCAACGAAATTAAAGACCGTTTTTACAGAAATCCAGACTCAAAGGAGACTGAGATAGCAATTATTGAGGTTGGCGGTACTGTAGGTGATATCGAGAGCCAGCCTTATATGGAGGCAATCAGGCAATTTCAGTTAGATGTAGGACGTGACAATTGTATTATGATTCACGTTACACTTATTCCTTATCTGAAATCCTCCGGTGAGTTAAAGACAAAGCCCACACAGGCAAGTGTCAAGAATTGTCAGTCACTCGGTATACAGCCTAATATACTTGTATGTCGTTCAGACCTTCCGCTCGATAAAGGAATCAAAGATAAAATTGCAAGATTCTGTAACGTACCTAGCGAGTGCGTCATCCAGAACCTTGATGTCGATGTATTATATGAAGTTCCACTTGCAATGGAACACGAGAAGCTTGCCAATGTAGTTTGTAAGTGTCTTAACATTCCTTGTCCGGAGCCTGATTTGGCAGACTGGATAGCCATGGTTGACAACTGGAAGCACCCTGAGAAAAAAGTTAAGGTTGCTTTAGTTGGAAAATACGTTTCACTCCATGATGCATATATATCTGTAGTTGAGTCACTCAAGCATGCCGCTGTTGCCCACAAGGCAGAGGTTGAAATCAAATGGGTTGATTCCGAGACAGTAACCGCAGACAACGTAGCAGAAATTCTCGGCGATGTAACAGGAATTCTTGTTCCTGGCGGTTTTGGCGACAGAGGTATAGAAGGTATGATAGAGGCAATAAGATATGCCCGCGAGAACAATATTCCATATCTTGGACTTTGCCTTGGTATGCAGCTTACTATCGTTGAATTTGTAAGAAATGTTGTCGGCTATTCAGATGCCAACAGTTCAGAATTTAATCCTAGCTCAAATCATCAGGTTATCCACATTATGCCTGACCAGAATGATGTAACAGACCTTGGCGGAACTCTTCGTCTTGGCTCATACCCTTGTGTACTTAGCACTGATTCTAAAGCATATAAGCTCTACGGCAAGGAACTCATACACGAGAGACACAGACACAGATATGAGGTAAACAACGATTATCGTCAGGTTCTTATAGATAACGGAATGGTTTTATCTGGTCTTTCTCCTGATGGTCATATCGTTGAGATGATAGAGCTTAAGGATCATCCTTGGTTTGTAGGAACACAGGCACATCCTGAGTTTAAGAGCAGACCTAATAAGGCTCACCCTCTCTTCCTCGGATTTATCGAGGCGGCATTAGGAAAGCAGAATTAAAGAAGCGTAACCAGAACACGCTTTTATTAGAATAATAAAATGGAGTTATACATCCGAACTTATATAAGCTCAGGATGCGTAACTCCATATTTTTATTTATAATTCCTTCAACAGTAGAAATTATCTATTCCACCGTAACTGATTTTGCAAGATTTCTTGGCTTATCTACATCCAGGCCCTTTGCCTCAGATGTGTAATATGCTATAAGCTGAAGAACTACCGCTGTTGCAAATGCAGTAAACTCTGAATCAAGCTTAGGTATTCTGATGTGCTTATCGCAGATAGCCGAATCATTAACCTCTTCATCCATGCTTACCAAGACAACATAAGCGCCTCTAGCCTTTACCTCTCTTATATTAGATATAACCTTGCCATATACATCCTCCTGTGTTGCCATAGCTATTACAGGAACATTCTCTGTTATAAGGGCTATAGTTCCATGCTTTAACTCTCCGGCTGCATATGCCTCAGCATGAACATAAGAAATCTCCTTTAACTTCAAAGCTGCCTCAAGGCTCATTACATAATCAAGCCCTCTTCCAATATAAAATGCATCAGGCGAAAGCTTGATGTGATTGGCAACTCTCTTGATGTTATTTGCATTCTTGAGAGTCTCCTCGATTATATTAGGTGTATTGATAAGCTTTGTCATAAACTGTCTGGCAGCAGCCTCGCTTATTATATTCTTGACAAGTCCCATACGACACGCAATAAGGTACATAGCAGCTACCTGAACTGTGTACGCCTTAGTACTTGCAACAGCAATCTCAGGACCGGCATGTGTATATAATACATAGTCGCTCTCTCTTGCTATTGTCGAGCCCTTAACATTAACTATCGAGAGAACCTTAGAGCCATGTGACTTGGCAAGCTTTAACGCCTCTAATGTATCTATTGTCTCTCCGGACTGCGACAGCACTATAGTTAATGTTGTCTCATCAATGATAGGGTTCTTATATCTGAACTCCGATGCTATCTCAACTGTTACAGGTATTCTAAGCTTGCTCTCTATAAGCTGCTTTCCTACCATTCCCGCATGCATAGCAGTACCACAGGCGACAACAGTTACCTGCTTACAATTAGTAAATATGGAATCGTCCACACCGTCAGCGGTAAAATCCGGTAATCCCTGATTAACTCTAGGTGTTACAGTATTTCTGATTGCGTCCGGCTGCTCATATATCTCCTTTAACATAAAGAAAGGATAACCGCCCTTCTGTGCACTGGCTATATCCCAGTTTACAGACAATATCTCAGGTTTTACCTCTTTTCCCTTCATGTCACAAACCTTTATTCCATCAGCTGTGAGAGTTAAAATATGATACTCAGGTACAACAAAGTATTCCTTTGAAAAAGCTATAACAGCAGTAAGGTCTGATGCTATAACTGAGCCCTTATCACATGATGTTGCTATCATCGGACTTACATTTCTTATCGCATATATTGTTCCCGGTATATCCTGAAACATTATGCAAAGTGCAAATGCACCCGACAAAGCATGAACAGTTTTCTTGATGGCAGCTATCGGATCACCCTCATAAAATGTATCAAGCAAGGCACATACAACCTCTGAATCAGTCTCTGAAACAAGCTTATCTGCTAACCCATACTCAACCACAAGCTGACGATAATTCTCTATGATGCCATTATGTATCAGAACTACCTTACCACATCTGTGTGGATGTGCATTTGCATCTGTCACGCCTCCATGTGTAGCCCATCTCGTATGTCCTATACCACAGGTTGATGGATTGTCATCCTCTGCACAGAGTGCTTTTAGCTCTGCTACCTTACCAGTTCTCTTGCGTACTGTAATATCACCGTCTCCAAGCAATGCCAGACCAGCACTGTCATAACCACGATACTCAAGTCTCTCTAATCCGTTTATGATAACATCCTTCGCAGGTATCTTACCTGTGAATCCTATAATTCCGCACATAAATAGACCTCCAAATATAAAATTATAATGCTAATTGTCCGGTATTTGTTTTGAGGTTACCCTCATATTTGCCCGTTCATAACACACTCAGCTATGCGAAAGAGTATCCGCCGAATTATATTTCGATAACTCTTTTCCTCGTCAACCTTGCATATATTCCGCTCCTGCAAAGGTTCTGGCGCTAAGGTTCTTAACCTTTCGAAATCTGCCTCTCCTTATCGGCAGACAGCTTATTTTATCACACATATTTATTAAAAGCAAATTTCCCATATTTTATAGTATTTATTAAGTCATTTACAAATTATTCGCTAAGATATATTCGTTTCCCACGCTCATCATTCCAACAGCTGCTACTGTACCGGTCATATCAACATTCCAGTCCTCATCAATCGCAACAAGCACCTTGCCTCCCGGCATATGGACATAAACCTTAGAATCCACAAATCTCATCTTATACATAGCTCCCACAGCAGCACACGCACTTGTTCCAGATGCCAGTGTATAACCTGCACCACGCTCATATATCTCTATCTTGATATTATGTCTGTCAATAACCTGTGCAATCTGTGTGTTAATTCCCTTTGTAAAATATGCAGAATTCTCTATCTTATAACCTATATCACAGACTATTCCCTTTGTGACAGTCTTAAATGGAAGAACACAGTGTGGATTACCAATTGATACGCAGGTACATCTGTAAGAGTAGTCTCCAAACTCCATAGGAATATCTACAAGTTCATCTTGCTTTGTGTAGGAACAGCCGACAGACTCAGGTGTAAACGACAGTCTTCCCATAGCTATAGTTGCATTAGTCCCAAGTTCATTATTGTAGTACACCCTCATGCATTCTTTTATTCCCTCTATATACAACTCAAATTCCTTCTTCTGTACATAGCCAGAATCCTTCAAGTACTTTGCAAATATAAGAAGTCCGTTACCACTTTTTTCTGTCTCTGAACCATCAGGATTATATATTTTAAGTCCTATTCCATTTTCAGAAAAAAAAGGACCGAGCAATATGCCATCAGCACCTAAACCATATTGCCTATGACACACTGCCCGGATTATTTTAGCTGTAAGTTCTCTTTTATTGCGATTCAAATCATAGACTAAGTAATCATTGCCAAGACTATGATACTTGGAAAATTGCATACACATACAATTTATACCTTGCAAATTACTTTTCTCTACAATTTATTCATTACCTTCTCAGACTATGACATATATTTAATATAAGTCAGAATAGTAATCATACATATAATCATACATGGTTGATAAAGTCTTTGAGTCAACATCATCTATACTAAATGGCTCTACAAATATAGAGTAGCCGCTTACATATGCCATATCATCTTTGGTTATATCCATGTCATAATACGCAGATAAATCATCATAATATGAATCATTAGTCGCATTTTCTTTTATCTGCGGTAACAGTGACGATGTATCTTCCGATGTCGTAAACGAATCATCATCATACGATGTGATGGAATAGCTTGTAACCTGTTCATATATTGCATCAGAATAACCAGGATTAAGCGGCACTTCCCCAAGTATAATCTCCAAATTAAATATATTGTTAGTCTCCATATCAAACACAATTATACCCGGCTGGCTCATTCTTTTATCACTATAGTAATTATCAAAGCTTAGTATTCCAATATTAAATGAATATATCTTATCATCTACCACACGCAAGACATCAACTACATGCACAGAGCTCATAGTGTCAGCATCAGTCAGAATATCTTCAATATAATCTTTCCATTCATACTTAAGAAGTCCATCTATTTCATCAGCAATCTGATTCATAATCTCACGTTTTTCATTAATATTAAAGGTCTTAGACTTATCTTCAGCAAGAATGGCATCATCACTTGAAAGAGCCTCTATCTTCTGTTCAAGCTGCATTGGTTCTGTAACAACATCAACATTATATTTTTGAACCGTAACCTGTTTCATAAGATTCTCATCATTACGGCTATATATTCCTCTTGGTATCTCCAGTCCAATCATTGTTATGGCAAGCAAAATCGCAATCACTAAAATTGTTTTCAAAATCTCTTTAAGCTTCATCCGATTCACCTCCAAGATTAACACTCTTATCCGCAAATAAAGGAATTGTTATCGTGACATCTGTTCCCTTACCTACTTCACTTTCAATATCAAGTGTACCTCCATGTATATCTGCAATCTTAACACAAAGCGCAAGTCCGAGTCCTGCACCGCCCTGTTTTCTGGCTCTTGATTTATCAACCATATAAAATGGTTCGATAATCTTAGCTATCTCATCATCAGGGATTCCACAGCCATTATCTGATACTGTTATTTTATATGTCTTATCCAGCCTTGTTCCCTTTATCCTTACAATAGCATTCTCATCAGAAGCCTTACATGCATTATCAGTCAGATTGACGACAGCAGCTATAAGAAGTGAAGGTTCTATAAATAACTCGGCATCTTCATAGCTAACATCAATGTCAATGTTATATTTTTTACCCACAAACAATACAGACTCCTTAAGCCTTGCAAAAAAATCTCCCGCATTTATGCTAATTTTATCAAATTCTTTTTTTCCGATAACTATAAGCTGCAAAAGATTTATTGACAAAGTCTCCAAACGTTTGCTCTCCCGGTATATGAAATTGCTGTATTCACGTCTCTTATCAGGTTCTAAATCATAAGTTCTAAGCAAATCTGAATATCCAATTATAGATGTCATAGGAGTTTTTATCTCATGTGTAAAGTTGCCGACAAAATCCTCTTTTTTTCTGGCAAGATCCTCTAAATCTGCAATATGCTGTTCAGTGTTCTCAGCAAGCTCATTTAAAGTTTCACCAAGCTTTGTGACCTCGTAAGATTTCATCTTCTTATAATCAGCATCAGTTCTAACTGAGTAATCTCCAGCCGATATCTTCTCCGCCATATTAGTAATCTTTTCGATAGGCTTTGTTATATACCTTGAGAATGCATACAGGATAATAGCAATAACCATAGAAAGGGCAATAATCGCCTGACGATATAGATTATAATTGGAGTCTCTCTGAGCAATTATCTTTGTTATATCGTAATAGTTAATTATATATCTGTCACTACACCTGCTTGTAACCTGAACAAATATTCCATTGTCACTCTGTATTACATTAGATATAACCTGACCTGACTCTATATCTTCATAACCGTCAAGCACCACTCTTTCTTTCCACGCATCATATGTTCCTATAAATACACTCTTCTCATGTCCCTTAGTTCCTGCCATTCTCTGGACAAAATCTGCCATGGAATACTTTACATACCCATCATCTGGTATTCCGTCAAGTGTAGCAACGTATGTATATAGCACCTCATTGTTCTCCACTGCACTGTTCTTTGCCTGTTCCAGATCAGTTCTGTACAGGTAACTGACAAGCATAAAGCCGGTAACCACTGTAATACACATCATCACACAATATGTAAATACAAATATTTTTAGTGATATCTTCATAATCTATATTGCTTCCTCCACAAAGCGATAACCAACCTTGAATACTGTCTGAATATGCTTCTCTAAGCCGAGCTTCTTTCGTATTCTGTTTATATGCAAATCCACTGTTCTTGAGTCCGTCGTAAATGGATCATTCCAGACCTTCTCATATATGGTCTCACGATATAACGCAATATTTTTATTCTTAACTAAAAGCAATAACAGTTCAAATTCCTTGTATGTAAGTTCTACCGGAATTCCGGCCTTGGTCACCTGCCTTGAAACAGGATCTATCTCCAAATCCAATATCTGAATTTTCTCCACATATTTTTCAAATCTTCTCAGTACAACCTCAACTCTGGCAATCAGCTCAGTTGTGTCAAATGGCTTGATAATGTAATCCTCAGCTCCAAGCCTTAAACCCTTTACTCTGTCCCTCACATCAGTCTTCGCAGTCAGAAATATTACAGGTACATTATACTGCCTTATATATTCTATAAGCTCAAAGCCATTTATCTTAGGAAGCATGACATCCAACAAAACAAGGTCAAAGACTTCATTTTCTATGGCATCCGCAGCACTTTCACCATCATATACACAGGTACAGGTATATCCGGATTTTTCTAAGGTTTCCTTTATAAGATTAGCTATAGGAAACTCATCATCTACAACCAATACTTTAATCATTATTATCCCCCTGTTAATTTCATAAAAATATAAATCAACGATTAAACACCTTGAATTTTATCTGTGCCATGTATCACATTTGTATCATAGCCCAAGTGCGTATATTATTATAGCCAATGCTAAAAGATGTACCGGATAAAACGCATAGAAAAGCCATTTGAATTTTAATCCTCTTCGTCCTCTATAGAAATATACAGGTATTATGTCAACCAGTGCAAATAGTTCAGTCAGACTTGTAGCCGCAAGAATAACACAGCTCGCAACAGTCTGCTTTTCCTTTTCTCCACGAAAATAATAGGCAGCCACAATAGCAAGCACTCCAACAGCACCGTAATCTGTCTGTAAAGCAAATGCTAGCCCCATTCCAAGCACCGCAACACAGAATTTAAACCAAAATAATCCGAGTGAATCTATTTTCAGATTGGCAATTATATCTATAACCGTTATGACAAGCATACCTATTGCAAGCGTAAAGAACACATTCTGACTTGAAAATTCTACAATTTTTCCCGATAAAATGTCCTCACGGTTAAGGTTTACTGCCATGTCAAATGGAATCTCTGATATAAACGCAAATAAAAACAGTCTTGCCATGTATTTCCATCTGTTTCTTGTGTACTTGAAGCCTTCTATCAAAAGAAATATAAATATAGGAAATGCTATGCGTCCTATAAGACGCATAGCTATATATATGTGATATATCTGATTGTGCTTCACACTGCCAAGTGCATCAAAATTGTCAGGATTAGATGTGATAACCTTTGACAAAACGCACGCTGCAATGTGGTCTATAAGCATTGTAAGCATGGCAATAAGCTTGAGCGTACTGCCAGACAAATCTCTCTTATTTTTTTCCATCTTCACCATTCCATATCTGTTTCATGAGATAAACCCTGTTAAATGGGAATGTAAAATAATATCCATCAGCAAAATCATATGTACACTCAATCATCTCCTTAGCGAGTGCAACACCGACTGCTTCACCCTCCTCACGAGTTCCGTTTTCAGGATATCTATCTATAACCTCATCACTGACCGCTACTCCGGCAATCTCGTTTTTCATAAACAAAGCATTATTTCTGCTGACAAGCGGCATTATTCCACACAAAATTCTTGCGCCTGTCTGTTCCTTAATGCTTTTTAGTCTCTCTGCATCTTCCTTTGAGAATACCGGCTGTGATAAGAAGAACTCTGCACCTGCCTCCATCTTCTTCTTAAGACGTGATATCTCTATATCAAGATTTCTCCTTCCCTGATTTACCGCTCCGCCATAGGATATCGGTGTCTCCTTAAATATCTCCTCATTCATATCCTTTACAATATTCATAAGACCAACCGAATTAAAATTAAACACCGACTTAATGGATTCTCTTGCCATGGTTGGAACAGGATCACCAGTTATTATCAGAAGATTGTGTATGTCATTTATATGTGCTCCAAGGAAGGTTGAACGCATGGCTATAGCATTTTTATCTCTACAGCATATATGAGGCATTACATCCATTCCCGTCTCACGTCTTACCTTCTCTGCCATAAGCACAGAATCAACTCTCGTTCTTCCCGAAGGCGAGTCAGGAAATGTAAGTACATCCACACCTGAATCTTTAAGCTCATAAGCTGCCGAGAGAAGCCTTTTGTCATCTGCATTAAAAGGTGGTGCCAGCTCAACCGCAATAAGCTTGTGTGTTTTTAATGAGCCATCCTCATTATATAAAAATCCCTTTTTCAAAGGCTTCTTATTCTCTGGCTTCTGTTTTTTATTCTTCCTTGTTGTTTTCTCAGCAGACCAGTCGATACACTCTGCCAGACGGCTTATAAATGCAGGACTTGTTCCGCAGCAGCCGCCATACACGTCTGCTCCAAGTACATCAAGCTGTTTCATTTTGTCTGAAAAATATTCCGGACTGTCTGAGAACTCAATTCGATTTCTTATTCTCTTAGGATATCCCGCATTTGGCATTACAAGAATGTACTTGTCATCAGGCAGCATAATATCTGATAATATCTGCTCCATATGTCCCGGACCAACACCACAGTTTAGACCTGTTATGTCTATATCGCCGCTGCCCGCTGCCGCATTTATGAGCTTTCTGGCTGAAAGTCCGGCATTACTGTAGCCAAACTGATTAACCGCAAATGATACAATTATGCACGCATCATACTCTTTCTTTATCTTGTGTATGACAGGCATAATATCGTCTATATCTGCAAATGTCTCGAAATCAAGTATTCTTACGCCTGACTCAAGAAAGGTTTTTGCTATCTCATAATATTCTTCTTCCAGTGATATATATGTACTCTCCTCAACAGGAATAGGCCCTATACTTCCGGCAATGTATACATCATCCTCAGTCTTTCCACAGTCCTTTACCGCTTTTTGTGCTATGGTAACAGCGGCACATATATTTCTCTTAACAGCCTGCATATCTCTCATAAGATATGATGTGTTAGCTGCAAAGGTATTCGTTCTTATAAGCTTAGCACCAGCCTTTATATACTCTGTATGTATCTCGCGTATACGCTCCGGATGAAGTATATTGGCAAGCTCAGGTGTATCATCTGTCTGGCATATTTTGGCATAGTATGTTCCTATAGAACCATCCGCTAATAGCTTGTGTGACTTAAGGTATTCTTCTATCTTCATATCTGTCTCCTTATCCTCGGTATCTGTTTATACACGCATATAATTCCTGTTTTCTAGGTACAGCAAGCCCACATGGTACACATCCTGTGCAAAATGCCGCAAAACCATCTTTGTCATACAGCTTCATAACTGCATCTGCTGTTTCTCTGACAGTCATATTTCTGCCCGACATATTCTCAATTATGTACCTCATCATATATGCTAACATAACAGTCTGTTCATTATCAACTAACTGTTCTATATATCTTACATTTACACTCTGTTTGTCAAGTGAAAATGATTCTTTTCCAAATGATTTTATCTTGATATGCTCGTGCCTGCCACCCCTGCCATTACTGTCAGCACGAGATTTTTTTATATTTTTATTATAATCAAGCATTCTATTAAAATCAGGAGTTTTATAACCCTCAGATTTAATTCTTGGAGCTTTATGTTTTTCACACAATGCCTTTGTTTTTGATGTTATGTCAACTGTATGATAGTTGTCCATCTGTAAAATGTAATCAGCCACATAGAAAAATGCTCCTGAGCTTCCGGCAACCAGAATAGTTGATATTCCGCTCACCTCATATAGCTCTCTGACTCTCTCAAGAAATGGTGTGATAGGCTCCTTATCGCTGCTTATTACCTCCTGCATAAGCTCATCACGAACCATGAAGTTAGTTGCAGAGGTGTCCTCATCTATCAAAAACAGTCTTGTCTCTGCCTCCATTCCCTCAATCACTCCCGCCGCCTGAGAGGTGCTTCCGCTCGCATCCTCAGTGCAAAATGAGGTTGTATTCTTCTTGTTAGGCAGGTCATTTATAAACATTGATATATCAACATTATTGACGTATCTTCCGTCCTCAGCTCTAAGCTTTAACGCTGTATCATCAGTTATCACGAACTCTCTTCCGTCACCTGCTATGTGGTTGTAAACGCCCTGCTGTATAGCAGACAGAAGTGTGGATTTGCCATGATATCCTCCACCTACAATAAGCGTTATTCCCTCCGGCACAGCCATGCCTGTAATGGCTCCCTTGTGAGGTAGCGTGAATGTTCTCTCCATCGACTTCGGCGACATAAACGGAATACTTCCACTCATGGGCTTATCCGATACGCCTGACTTTCTAGGCAGCACTGAGCCATTTGCCACAAATGACACAAGCTTATTGGCACGAAGTATATCTCTTAATGCCTTCTGATCCTCAGCCAGATAAATAACCTCTTCGACCTCTTTTTTATTCAATTTGCTGTAGTACAGACTATTCTCGATGCACTTAGGTACAAACTCAAATAGTATCTTCTCAAGCTCTGAGGAATTGATTGTCCTTCCAAATGCAGGAAATCCCACATTGAAACGTACTATTACTGCCTCATCTGTTATCTGACACGCACTCCTCTCAAGTATCTCCTGTCCCGGTCTCGTGATTGTTATAAGTCCGCTCTTACCTGAGCCCTTTGCCTTGAAATTATAGCGTTCAAACTGCGCTGCTATAAGTCTTGTCAGGTAATCCTGCAGTGCAAGTCTGGCAGGCTCATTTGTCGTATAGTACTCAGTCGGAAAACCGGCCTGTTTATGCTTTACCTCAACGTGTAATGCTGATGGTGCTGCAAATGGATCTCCCTGTACATGGTCTATATATAAATCAAATCCTCCAAATTTATATCCTCCCTGTGTCTGTTTGTAGTTTGGATATCCTTTGTGGTCTATACTGTGAAGCAAGGTTCTAAGTTCGTTTCCTGTCTTCATTGATTATTCCTCATTTCTTAGGTTTTGCTTTTTATATTATAGCATGGATGGTATTAACAACACAGTAGTTTTTTTGCAGGGGTTGGTGAGGTTTGTATGGAGGGAAATTTGTGTGTACGGGCTGGTGAGGTTCGCATGGAGGTGGATTTTTGATTGTGCCAGGCTGGTGAGGTTCTATTTCGGGACCGCTTTCGCTTATTGCTCCGTGCAGTGGTACTAAATTCGTACTTCGTACTCATTAAGTACCAGCAGTCGCAAACGTCCCTCCATATGAACCTCACCAGCCCCAGTGCAATCAAAAATCCCCCTTCCATATGAACCTCACCAGCCCGTGCACAATCAAAAATCCCCTTCTATATGAACCCCACCAGCCCGTGCACACAAATTTCCTTCCATATGTACCTCGCCAGCACGTGCACACAAATTTCCTTCCATATGTACCTCGCCGTCATTTTTTAATGAGACATAATCGCAATCGCAGTGGCTTCCATTTTCCTGTGGGCGTATATAATCAACATAGAGCTTATCTATGTCTGCACTAAAAGTTCCGTGTACTGACGCCCTATGCTTGTCAATATAGCTCTCATAAGGTCCCATTCCATAGTAGGTTACGTTACGGAATTTTTCATTTACAAACATTCTAACCCCGAAACGCGGAAGCACAGGAAGTCCATTTTATATCTACATCGGCTATTTTCTGAACTGCGTCAGCAACAATGAACAGTCTTGAAGTTATGTCAATGTGGCTGTCCTCACATGTAAGGCTTGTCTCATATGCCTCTGTATATGCATAATCGTATCTTGCCTTAATCCATTTTTGTTTGATGTACATATCGTTGTCTGTCGGAGCACGCCAGATATTAAGTTCCATCGGCTTGTCCAAAATGTCTGTCTTATCGTATATCATAGCTCTTTGTCCACGCAAGTGCCTTCTCAAAATTACATCCGTATGCACTCTCATTTCCCATTGACCATATAACTACGCAAGGGCGATTTTTATCCCTGAAAACCATAAGCCTCACCCTCACCATTCCATTTGATGCTAGTCTTTATAAAATAATCTCTCACAGCCTGCTCAGGTCTCTTTATTATATACACGTCCCTAAATATTCCACTCATCCTGAGCTTGTCCTGATCCTCAAGGTAACTGCCAGAGCACCACTTCATCACAAGAACACATATCCTGTTTTTGCCGCAAATGAGCTTATCCGTAATATCAAACTCCGACGTCGCATGCGATACCTGACTATATCCCACATATTTTCCATTAATCCACACATAAAAGCATGAGTCAACTCCCTCAAAATTAAGATATGCCCTCGGTACATATGGAGGATTAAACGGAAATGCAGTATATTATCTCACTTAGAATTGCCAATGCAAAAATGCTCCTTGAAACCACAGATTACAGTATAAAAGAAATCGGCTGCATAGTTGGATATGACAATCCACTATATTTCAGCCGACTCTTTTCCAAGTACACAGGTATGTCACCTGCTAAATATCGCAGTAATTAATCTACATCTATAGTAAATTCCTGCGTTCCCATAGCTCCTGCACCAAGCTCGTATTTATTAAAGAAAACAACTATCTGCTCATTTTCATTTATGTAGAACTGGGTATCATCATTTATCAGAGAATCCAGGTCTAAATCATCCCATAAATAGAATTTTTTGTCATCGTCCCAGTCGTCGATTTGTTTATTTATGCTTTCTGTAACAATCTGCTTGTAATTACTTCCGTACCAATCCCTTAATGTTATCTCCTTACCTGTATCTAAGTCTATGTTATAGTAATAAGTCTGATAATATCCTGTTGCTCTGGTTTCATCCTTTGTGATGACAAATGATACATAATGTTCATCCTGACATTTTATCTCATAATCTATAACTATATTATACGGCACAAATTCAGAAGGCTCTCCGCCAGTTAATATGTATGCATTATAGTCATCTTCCGCCATCTGTTCACTCTTGGCAACCTCATTGTTAATACTCTTGGCAATCTCTCTATTTATCCGATCCTCAAGTTCTGTATTTCCTGTATTATTAATTTGTGGCACTTTTACATTAACGTATTTTTTTTCATCCTCATATTCATAATCCCTAAAGGTGAAAACCTGACACATATCTCCTATTACCGGTACATTTGCAGCTGCTCTTGCAAACACAGGCGATGTATTGAGAACAACAACAAAAAGCGAAAATGCCGCTGCTACAGCCATTCCGGAGCGCCTTAATATATGTGTCTTTCCGTATCTTTTCTTCTCTAACCCCTCATCTATAGCATCCTGAACAACCTCGTCCAAAATATCCGGTATTTTTATATTATTATACTCTTCTTTATTTATCCTCATGTTCAACCTCCAAATCAAGCTTCAATATTCGCAAAGCTTTATACAATCTTGTTTTCACTGTGCTTACATTATCCCCTGTTATTCTTGAAATCTCATCAAGCTTCATATCTTCAAAAAATCTAAGCATGACAACCGTCTTTAATTTTGATGAAAGCTTATCCATTGAATTATATAAATCAATATAATCATCACTCTCGCAGGTTTTGTCATATGTTATATCATATGTATTATTTAAAGTTTCGTCATCAACTATAACCATTTTTTTATTCTTCCTTAGCATCATCAAGCATTCATTTATAAGAACACGATATGCCCATGTTTCAAAATATTCAATACGCCTTAGCTTATCTTTATTCTGCAAAATCTTTACTATTGCATTATGAACAGCATCCAATGCATCCTGCTCATTTTTCATATAACTAAATGCCATCCGGTAAAGCTTCTCCTGATTTTTTTCTATAAATTTTATAACCTTTACGGAACTTACTTTCTCTCCCAAGGTCTTCATCCTCCATCTGTCATCTGATATTACAGTGTATTGTCCTCCAGATACTTAAGCCATTTCTTACAATATGTCTGATTAAGATGTATTCCATCTACTGCAGCATCATCCGGTAAAACTCCATCTACAGAAACAGCACTAGCTACATCTACATACTCTACATTCTCCTGCAGGGCAAGTGTCTTTAACAGCTCATTGTAATGACTGATCTTATCATTTTTAACATAACTGCTTGTGCTTGAAACCTTACTGCTTACAGGTATTACAGACTGAATGTATATTTTTGCATCCGGATTATCTTTCTTTATATCATCTATTATCTTACGATAATCAGAGATGAATATCTCTTCACTTTCCCATCCAGTCTCATTAATCCCAAACATTAAGTATACCTTTTTATAATCCGTATTTTCAAGTGCATTCATAGCAGATACATATTTTCCATTTAAATTAATTACATTGTCTGTATATGCAGTTGAAACATTTAAACCCTTATGAACATACGCAGTCGTGTCAATTCCAGTCTGCATAATAAGTCCCTCTGTTCTTGAGTCTCCAATGAATACCGCATCTGAAAATGCATCCTTCTCAGCTTCTTCATTCACAGCTTCGGTTGTAATTTCATCTGTAGCTTCTGTTGTATTTTCAGTTGTTGAATCTGTTGTATTTTCAGTTGTTGAATCTGTTTTGTTGGTATACATTTCTGTTGTCTGTGAGCTTGTCTCAATTTCCTGCGTAGAACATGCGACAATCTTAGTCACTCTTTTGTCACTAAACATCCTAATACATATTGCGAAGGTTAAAACCACCATTGCACCAACTGTAACCTTAATCATCCTTCTGCGTTTTTTTATCTGTTTTTTTCTATTATTCATACCAGCTTACCTCCTGTTTTTTGTCCTTCTATTATTTAGATGCACTAAAGAACAAAAAAGTTTTCTTTACATTAGGTATATAAAAAGTTAAAATATAATAAATGTATCTTGAGGGAATGTGTATTTATGAAGGAGGTTTTATAATGGAAGAATCAATAAAGATATATTCAAAGTCAGATAGATTATTATCGGTGAAGATTACGCCAGGACATTTCGCAACCAATCACTCTCACATCAACTATTACATTGATATGACTATGCTTAAGTCAAGACAGAGTATGGCTGCTGCCGCTGCAAAGGCAATAGTAAGAGAATACGTTACAAGCACTATTGTAGATACTATAGTCTGCATGGATGGCACAGAGGTAATAGGTGCTTATCTTGCAAGTGAGCTTTCCGCAGCGGGCTTCATGTCTATGAACGCTCACCAGACCATATATGTAGTTTCACCAGAGGTTAATTCAATGGGGCAGCTTGTGTTCCGTGACAATTTACAGCCTATGATTAAGGATAAGCATGTGTTATTGCTTCTCGCAACAGCAACAACAGGTCGCACTATCCAGAGAGCTCTTGAGTGTATAGAATACTATGGCGGTTCTGTTGCCGGTGTATCAGCTCTTTTCTCTGCTGTAGATGATATAAACAAGAATAAGATTCACTCAATATTCAAGTCAGAGGACTTCCCTGAGTACCAGACTTATGCTCACAGCGATTGTCCTTTCTGTAAGTCAGGTCAGAAGCTTGACGCTATAGTAAACAGCTACGGATATATGAAGCTGTAGTTATAGGGGGATTTTAAAATGGATAGCTTCCAGACATAGTTCGGAGGCTATCCATTTTTGTTGTTTATTATACATTATACCATTTATATTTTCCCTGAAAATTCTATATAACCCTTAGTTTTCTTCGCAATATAAAGTGCATCATCTGCTCTTCTGTATAATGTCTGGAAGTTATCGCCCTGATTAGCTTTAACTCCACCTGCACTTAATGACACATCAAGGTCTGAGTAATTCTGCTTCACATAAGAAACAAAATCTGTCTGGATTGACTTAACTATATCTATCATATCCTGATTATCGCCATCTGTCCCAGGGAAGAACAGCAAAAATTCATCTCCGCCTAATCTCGCAGCAATTCCACGATACTTTATATATTTTCTCATGTATTCCGCAAGCTTCACTAAAACCTTATCGCCCTCAATATGCCCCTTTGTGTCATTAAGGCTCTTGAAGTTATCAACATCACATATAAATAAGCTTCCGCTCTGCTCTAACCCTAAGGCTTCCTCTATTACACTTATAACCTTACGTCTGTTGTAAAGTCCTGTAAGTGCATCAGCATTTGCCTCTTTTATCAGTATGCCCTCTCTCTCAACACGCTCCGTTATATCGGTCATGATACTTATCATAGCCTCTCTGCCATCATCTGTGACAATCTTCTTGCCAATATCATTTACCCATATAATACGTCCACCCTTACCTATAACTCTGTACTCAACCTCATACTCATTGCACAGCTCAAACTGAGCGTTAATGCTCTCCTCAACTCTATTCCGGTCGCCCTCATAAATGATATTCGTCATCTTTTCATCCGTAGCATCTATAAGCTCGTCATATGTATATCCAAGAATCTCTAACATTTTGTCATTTATAGTATAAAGAGGAAAGCCCTCCTCAAGGTAACCACCCATAATACCGCCCGGCAGTGATTTAGATATAAGCTCCATAAGCTTCTCATTTGCCTTATGCGACATCTTATTCTTAGTCATTCTGCTATATCTGAGCGGAAAGAACTCACACTGCTCCTGTGTGGCGGTAGGCGTTGACATATGAACTGCCGCAAGCTTCCAATCACCATCAACCTTACAGCAGGTGCATAACAATCTTGTATATAAATCAATTATGTCCCCATCATCAACAAGCTTAACGTAAATATTTGCAAATGCACTCTTCACATCTCCTGAACCAAGTGAAATTTCTTCATAATTAGATATCTCATACCAAAGTGGCTCTGGCATCTGTTCAAATTCCTCTTGCAGAAGCTCTTCAAGCTCAGCCTTACTCTTAGCCACCTCCTGCTCTCCAGTTCCAATACTTATTATATTGTCTGTCACACAGGCAAGTGTGGCATCAAAATTTCTCTCCTTCAGATAGCTCGTGAAAAATTTTTCCAAAAACGACCTCATAGTTTTATCCCCCTAATTTTGTAGTTCAGCATATATAATGTATTCAGCTTGCATATATAATATGATAATTATGCTTCCTTGGTATGTACCTTTAGTCTATGTGACATTATAAATACTTTTTTGTATTCTTTCAACAGGGTTTTACAAGGAAGTAATATTTAATTGGCTTATTTACTTGCCTGCAATGTATCATTGCGGCAGTTCTATCATGCGTTGCTGGACAAAAACCAGCTAATTTGATAGGATTTTATTATCAAACCACTAGGAGGTAAGCCCTATGACACTCGGAAATAAAATCCAAAAACTAAGAAAGGAAAATAGTCTCTCTCAGGAAGCCCTTGCAGAAAAGATTGCGGTCACAAGACAAACTATATCTAAATGGGAATTGGACCAATCCGAGCCTGACCTGAGTTTCATAGCACAGCTATGCGATATTTTCGGTGTGTCTGCTGATTACCTGATCAGGGAAAATGTGACCGAGAAAGGCAAGACCCCAGCCCCAAAAAAGACTTTCCGCCCAGCAAAATTTAAGCGTATGCTTCTTGTTGCTATATCTATCGCTTCATTAATAGCTATTTTTACATGTCTGATATGTGATTTCTTCACATCCGATTCTCTGTCATGGTCAATAATAGCCACTATATCTATAGCTGCTGCATGGTTTTTGCTTCTTCCATGCCTGACATCCACCAATAAAGCTATAATAAAGACGTTACTTATATTAAGTATCGCACCCTTCATAATATTAGCTTCAATCGCTCTTGTTTACAAAAAGGTGATTGTTATAACCCTTGGTGCGATTATTTCACTAATTGGAATCGCCTTTATCTGGCTGGTTTATGTGATATTTCGCAAATACCACGCCAAGCCCTGGATGGCTCTTGGCTACAGCGTCCTTCTTATAATTCCGGTTTCCATAGCCATAAATTACATTGTTCAGCTCTTTGCTGACACAGTTTCTTATGACTCTGAGAAGTCTTATTTATTTAATAGTGCAATAACTGTGGTAGTGGCTCTGGTTTGTTTTGGAATTAATTATCTACATGTTGGCAAAAAGGAGGAGGAGAGTATATGAAAACGGTGTTTTTACATGGATTGGGACAGACAAAAAAGGATTGGGAAAATATAGTTAATAGTACTAGCGGGCAGACAGAATGTCTGGATTTGTTTTCAATTAATGATGGTGCTATTACTTATTCATCTATATATAATTCTTTGGAAGCACAATTGGCTACAGAAAAAGAGCCATTTCGCATTTGTGGTATATCTCTTGGCGGTATCTTAGCAATGGATTATGCAATCCACCATGCAAATAATATCTCAGCACTGGTTTTAATCGGTGTTCAGTACAAAGTTCCACGATTTATTTTCACCATTCAAAATATACTTTTTAATCTTTTGCCAGACAAGGCGTTCTCTGACACAGGGCTATCTAAAAAGCAGATGCTTAAGCTTACTAAATCAATGAAAAACCTTGATTTAAGCAAGGGCCTAAACAAAATCACCTGCCCCGTAACTATAATGTGCGGTGCAAACGACAAAGCAAATATAAAAGCTGCGAAATCACTAGATTGCCTGTTGTTAAATTCCTCTTTGCACATCATTCCAAATGCCGGGCATGAGTTAAATAAGGAGGTGCCAGAGGTGATTATGGAGGTGATGGGGGAGGGGTTAGAATAGTATACCAAAATCACTCTGCCATCATCTTAGGTTGCACCAATGTCTCTCCTCATACTATTCATTAAATTGTTTCGTGCAATTTGAAGAATATTAGAACTGAACTGTATATCCGTAAGTTGCCTTATAGGAAGTCTTCTCCCTCCACCTGCTGTATCTTTTACTTTTTCTTAGGGAACCACGGAATACATCTATTCACTTTTTTGCAGTAATCTATATACTCCTGTCCATATAAATCTCTCCTCCGTATTTTTTTAATACAAGTGTCATTTCTATCCAAAATATAACCAGAAGTATAAAAAGCACCAGATTATGTGCAATGCATAATGCACCAGTACTGTCAAGAAAGTAAACTGCATAGCACGGATTCCTCACAAACGCATACAAGCCATTTGTTTTTAACATGTTATTCTTAATATTTTCGACTAATCCTCCTTTCTTAACCAATAATACTTATCCAAATACTGCTTGTGGCATCATACCCGTTCCTACAGGTCCGATAAGCATTGCCACAAGACAAATCACAGCCCAGATACGAAGCGACTTCAATTCACATTTTCCTGCACCAATTGCAATCAAAAGCAACGCTGCAAGTGATAACACAACTACCAGGATTCCGAAAATATCTGTGAGCATTTCTCTTAGTCTCCTTTTTAACTTAATTTATTCTGTTTTAACTTGTGCAATGTTATAAATCAAATTTTTAAGTTATTTTTTACGTTTTAAAAAAACAGCCCCTGCGTTTTTACACAGAGACTGTTTCTCAATTCAACAATATTTCATTTAGAAAATCTGTCCCGGCAGCTTATGCTTTTCCTTATACGGAAACAGCTTATCAAACTCTGCCACCGCTTCTTCCGTCACATAATATCCCTGTGGCGGTGCATATACACCTGTTATACCCTCCAGATATAATATTTTTATAGGTTAATTTTATCACATGATTTTTTATTGCTTTATTGCGATGGAACTTAAGGAATCCAACTTATGCTCACTTCTTCCATCTGGTTTGTAGTCTTGTTAAACTCAAAATGATAACCACTGCTATCCATATAAATCTCTGAATCAATATAGTAATTTACATTATTATATTCATCCTGTTCTGCACCTTCACTACTGTTTTCTAAAAGCTGTTCTTTAGTCAGGGTTGAAGGAAATGAAAAGCATACTGTCTTGGCTGCCTCCAAAATACTCTCTGTTATCTCTGCATTCATATCTGCATCATAATCAGGCTGTGGCACATAGAGATAATAATATCTTACATATGATAAAGGGCACTCTTCTGCTGTCATTGAATCCTCTGTTGTATTGATAAACCGAAACTGCATTGTTACATAGTCATTAATACGCGCTGTATATGTTTCCGTTTCATAATTGCTGTTTACGTTGTTCCCCTTATTGTTTAAGTCGCTTTCATCAAACGGAATTCCTCCGTCAATCAGATCTTTCAGCGTACTCTCACCAAGTGTGAATACCTTTCCATTATAAGCAAAAGATCTATTGTCCATATCTACATAATTCTCGCTTAATCCTTTTATCGGTATAAAATCTTCCTGTACTGGCATTTCAAACTCTGATGAGTCCTCTGTTACAGCCTCCTCTTCTGTTACTTCTTCCGTTACTTCCTCTGTTACATCTTCTGACATTCTTTCAGATGCATCCTTTTCCTTATTACCACAGGCAACAAGCAAAAAACACATCATGATAGCAACAAATCCTGCCACCATTTTTCTCTTAATTTTCATATAGGTAAATCCTCCTTTAAAATAATTTTCATAAGAATTATTATAAAATGGCAGATATATAGCAAGCTATAATCAGTTGCAACTACAGCAACCAGAAGTAGCATTCCGTATTATATTCAGTTTTTCATGAATTCAAAGCATTTTTTTTAATTTACAGCATTCTTAAATTAGTAATTTCCAGTCTGTACTATATTCATAAAATCATAATAGTATTCTTCATTTATTATCTCAGAATTTGTATCTGTAAATCCATGTATAGAATAAATATCCCCATTTTCTAAATCTGCGTATGCATAAAAATAGTAAGAGTAACTTGTTTCATCATCCTCCACAAACATTACGGAGTAAGTGTAATAATAGTAATTAAGTCCATTTATTTCATATTTGCCCTCTGTAAGGATTTTCGATATACCTGCACCTTTTTTGCTTTCTGCCATCTCTTCTGCTGTAATCCAAGAATATGGGATAATAGAAGTAATTACATGCGTTCGATCTTTCTCTGAATAATAGGTTTTTCCCGCTTCATTATCTGACATCAGATTATATCCTTCTGGAAGCATGTAAGATAAAGTAATTTCATCAGCAGATAAACTATCCTCTGAAAGATAAGCTATAGGCTCCTGCTCTTCCCAGTAAGTTCCTGTCGCATCATCATTTTTTTCTGTAGGATGTGCACTGTTTATTACCTCTGCTGTCTGAATTAATACCTCTTCATAAAGTGCATCTCTTTCTTCTGGTTCAAGCAATGCTACATCTACTCCGTCAAACCTTACTGTTGCCAAAAATCTTTTGTCATCAGAGGCCTCTGAAATCAATACATAAAAATATGAATTATCAAAATCAGAACCTCTTTCATTTTCATAGCTTACAATATATCTGATATATTCCCGTCCATCCATATCTATCTTTTCGGGTGCAAGCTGCATAACATACCCTGAAACTTCAATATTATGTATTTTTTCTTCTCTATTTTTCCAGAATTCATCGACAGTGCTATCTTCCACATCTATCTGGATTAAGTATTCATCACAGCTTCTGATATTGAGGCATCCGCTTTCATGAATTATTGCCTGCCCCACTGGTCTTACCGAAAATTCGAACCCCTGAAATACAATCTGCCATGGTTCATCTACGACATTTTGTTCATTGTCATAGTTACCATCTTGTGGGGATTTTATTATTCCCATAAAATATAATGCACAAAAAACTGCTCCTGCAAAAATACAGAATGTAATAATTATTGAAATAAATTTTTTATACCTTTTCATATCTTATTACCTTTCTTTTGTTCAGAAGCTGTATTATCTTCCACATCCTTAAGGATTATCTGCATCCTATCTTCTTTCTTCATACGTTTTATTTCCAGTCCGGTAAGTATAAGTAACACAACAAATAAAACTGTAAATATAGCAGAAGTAATAATAGTAGCTACATTGTAATCTAAAAATAACGAATCATTGTCTGCCCCAGTGTAACATTCCACATAATCGCCATCTCGTATACCCGGAACATCCAACCATACTGTATTCATAATCTTACGACCATTTTCGTCAAAATAGCACAAATCAGCTTTTGTATATTGCTGATAAACCTTTTCCACTCTCACATTTTCATTTTTTTCAACATGCCTTGTCCACTCATTTCTCGTTAATAAAGCAGACAGTATAACAAGACAAAATATCAAAAAAATAGTAAGTACATAAAAAATCAGTTTTAGCCTTACCAGTCTACGCGTTCCCCTGATATTTTTCATATGCAAAATATTATTGACATTGTCATTTTCGAATGCTTCATCATTCGCATTATCCTTTATTTCCTGTTTTCCATAAATCAGCTCCTCTATACTCACATCCAGTACTCCACATATACAGACCAACCTGTCCAAATCCGGATATGCCTTATCAAGTTCCCATTTAGATACAGCCTGTCTGCTTACTCCTATTTCTTCAGCAAATTTCTCCTGACTTAATCCTAAATTCTTACGATATTCCTGAAGTCTTTCTCCTATTTGTAACATATTCTTTACCTCACATAAACAAACTATTCCATAAAGGAAATGGGTTTTCACCGGGTAGGGATTATTCCTGACAATAGCAAATCTCGTATCATAATGATACCATCCATATTTGGCTTTCAGTGCAAACACCTATATACTCCTTGACTATATTACAGCCTCATTTTCTTTATGCTCATTTACAGAAAGTTTTCCTATCAAATCTTCACCAATTTTATAAGTAGATAATTTATCGATTGCCATTTAAACCTGAAACTCATTTAGTTCAATCTCAACATCATGAATGGTTCCGCTTCTTGGCAATCTGACATGTATAACTGCAAAATGCTGATACTCCTCCGTATTATAAATTCCATCCTCATACTTCTTAAGACGTACTATTTTTCTTGATATTCCCTCGACCAACCGATAATCTATTGCATATATTTTTTTCTCTGTGAATCCATGTAAATGTGTGGTTCCAAATGCTAATGCATTTGTCTTATAGAAAAGCATCTGACTTTTTAAATATGACGCTTCAAGCTCCTCATAATCAATATCGCCCTTCAACCACTTCCGTACCGGCATTCCTATATACAGCGAAAACTCTAGCCAAAACAAGAATCCGAACAGGCAAAGTCCTATGATAGCCATATAATAATGCCCTAAAGGAATAAGACACAAGGTACAAAATATTAGGAACAATGGCAATATCATTTTTACAAGATATTCCCGTCTTTGAAATCTTTTTAATAAATCCAATTTCATGCTTTGATATTTAGGTTTCTCAAAAGGTTGCTCATTAAGATAGGCTACATATTTCTCATGCCATTCAGGGCTTTCAAAGTAGATGCCATTCATATATTGGGCTTTCGTCTCATGAGCTTTCATATCTGCTTTGCTTTCTTTACAATACGCATAGATTAAATATATAATGAGCGTCGGACAAACAATACATGCCATACATTTTCCAGCTATATCTCCTCTGACAAAAAACAGAAATAGTCCCATAAGCACTGCAAAAACAATATACACAACCAATGATTTCTTGGTCATAGCAAATGGAAATTTGTCATTTTTTCTCATATAATTCTATTTTCTCCAACTACGAACTCCAAATCAGAACGTTATTTCATCTTTTTTCTTTTTCAAATAAAATTTCCTCCCTTATACACTTTTTATAACAAAATTACTTATTAAGCTCATTATATGCTTTCTTTACAATCTGCGACATCAACAATCTTCTCTGATTCAAGAAATCTGGATATGATAACTGCTCAAAGTTTTCTGGTAGTGCATTCTGAGCGCATGCAAGTTTATATCCCTCTTCACCCAGCTTATCTCTGTATCGACACACATATTCAGCTGGAGGTGCATCCGAAATATCGATGTTGGTTGCATAATCCAGATATGTAAAGTTTGCAATCTGGTTTCTATCACGGTCATTGTCATATCCAATTTTCTCAAGATAATGCTTAGGGAAGATATGATGCTTATCCACTGAATTTTTATCTCCACTAGTTCCTAAAACAAAGTACTGTGACAATGGTGCAGTACTGAACAACATAGGTGTTCCAAGTACATTAATTGCAGCAACATACCCATACCAGGCTGGCGATGTTGCAGAAGAACTATTTAACTCAGCTGGTAATGAATACTCGAAATAATCATCTGTAAATCTATTAGCAATAACTGAATCAAGATATGCAACAAACTCATCCGCATTATGAACATCCCTCAAATCAGCAAACTGCTTTTCAACTTCTGATTCTGTTGAGCCAGTATAAAATCCTGTAATCGTAGACATGAATATCCACTTACGAATAATCTTCTGAAGCTCTACAGAAGACACCTTGTAATCATACTTTCCTATAAGATATAAAACATAACTGAATACTACAGCATTTGATGAAGCAACCAAACTACCCTTTAAATACCCAGCAGATGCAAACAGGTTCATGAATGCATGCCAATTATTAAGGTTAGTTACAATATCTAAGGATTCCTTAAATATATCCAAATTTTCTTCGCGAACATCCTGTGTAACTTCACCAGTCTTAAGATTTTTACCGCGAAGTAACATATATGCATAACGTAAACGTGCCCTTCTAAATCCAACGCCAACGGACATCCTGATAAGATGTGATGGATCAACTTGCAGAATCTGGTTAAATGATGTACTATTTGCAGGTATTCTTGACTCAGCACAAAACTTGTTAATCTTATCGTGAACATCATTGTCATAAACAGCGATAAGTGTCTCAATGAAGTTCTTTTCTGTTAAATTCTGTCCTCCAGAGTTTACACGGACAAAAATATCAGCAACATCCTCTTCATCAGCCTTTGAATTGATTTTCAATGTTGGTAACGAATAAATACCAAGATTAAGTAAGTCATTAATATTCTCTTCGATGATATCTTCTTCGTCCTCCGTCAGCTCAAGCTGATTATTCTTCGCACGTCCCTCGTTAGCAGTCTTTATATATGCCTTTCTATACTTAGAAATATTATGCTCTTGGTCTGCTGCAAATACACTACTGAACAAAAGGACGCTGAAGATCAGGTAACCCAATACGTCCATTTTTCACATCTGACAATAAGTCTGCAACTTTACTTGGTATGTTATCAAATAATTCTTTTCCCATATCCTTCCTCCAACTTTTACTCACCATTATTTGTAGATTTTTCTACTATCATTGTTAATTTTGTCATTAATACAATCACCTCAACTGTACTTTCGTTGTCCCAATCCAATTCGTATAATTCCTGATTATTGAAAAATACCGGGAAACGGAACTTAAGAATCTTCAGAATCCTGTTGTCCTCCTGCTCTTCCTCATAGATATTTACCTCTTCGAGAAAACTCTTCATAAATGATTTCTTCTCCATATCCGTAAATCTGTCATATAGTTTATCAAAGAATAATAAGAACTGGTACACATTATCCCCGGATATCTTCTCCTGCCTGATATTATACAGCCTTGTCTCCACTGCTTCCATTGCCGTTTCAGTTTCCTCTATCTCGTCATAGAGCTTGTCAAGGTGCACCTGCATGTCCGCATACTTCTTATCGTAATGTTTATCTGATACGAATAAGTTATCCATCTGACTTGCAAGCTTATTCTTTGCACCGGTCACCTGCTTTAACCGTTCCTGTAAGCCTGTATGCTCCCTATCCAGTTCCTTCGTATCAATGCTGCTACCGATATGCTCATGATCCAGACTGTGGGTTTTCACATTTTCCACATCGGTTTCCTGTCTCTTTTTATGTGCCAGATTCCACAATTCTTCTGACACTATGGCTTCATGAATAACATCATTTAACATATAGCTGTCCTGCTTTACCACATGATACTCATTTCTTGTTCCCGGAATCTTCTCATTCTTTCTTCTGCCAAATGCCAGCTTACCACAGTACACCGGATTATCCAAAACACCTTTGACAAATGATGTAGAAAAGCCTTCAATGGTATTATTCTGTCGAAGTTTTTTCTTGTATCCGCTATTATTTAGAAATGTGGCTATAGCGGCAATTCCCATGGTGGTATTTGCAAACTTATCGTAAATAATTCGAATAATCTCCGCTTCGTCTTCGGCAATGTGAAGTTCACCGTTGATTAGCTGATAACCGTAAGGTGCAAAGCCACCATTCCATTTACCTTCTCTGGCTTTCTGTCTGCGCCCTTCCATGGTCTGCACCAATATATTCTCACGCTCAATTTCAGCCACCGCAGATAAAACAGAAATCATCAGCTTTCCAGCATCTTTGGAACTGTCAATACCATCTTCCACACAGATAAGATTAACACCAAAGTCCTGCATCCGCTGTAGAGAAGATAAGACATCCGCAGCATTTCGACCGAATCGGGATAATTTGAATACAAGTACATAATCCACATTATCCCTACCACTTTCTATGTCAGAAAGCATCTGCTGGAACTGTGGTCTGCCTTCCACACTTTTACCGGATTTCCCTTCGTCGGAGTATTCCCCGGCGATAATCATGTCCTGGTAATCAGCGTATTTATGTAATTTATCTTTTTGCGCATCTAAGCTGTAACCATCTACCTGCATGGAGGTGGATACACGGGTGTAGATATAGCATTTTTGTTATTTTTTCATAAAATCATATCCTTTTTATTTTATTTTGACAATTACTCTTGTAATCTTAGACCTAATAAATATTCCCTTATCTCGTCCTGCAATGCATCTTTGCTTAAAACTATTCTATTCCTTGTTTCTATCATTTCTCGCCTCTCTTCGCCAGTCATCTTTTCACCACGACACAATGCATACGACAAATTATATTTTATATCCCATTCATAATAAAAAAATAAATCATCTATACTAGAACAATCATTTCTAATCAATACAAAAGACTCATAGAATTTTTTTGTATAAAACGGAGCATTATCTTGTATTGCCCTAGAAAATTCATTATAAGCCTGAACATATTTTTTATGTTTGTCCATTTGATATTCTTCTTTTTCTTTCTCATCAACTGGAACATTTTCAATCCCACCTGGGTACAATGCAATCGTGTTCAAAACACAATTATTCAATTTTGCCCAAATATTTTGGTAAATTTTATATTCATTATCATACTGTGTTTTAGATATATACAATCTTTTATCTTGTTCAGCATTAATCTTACTTATACTTTTTTCTAATTCAGCCTTGTATTCTTCTATCTGTTTAGAGTACTTTACCTTTTCTGACTCAAGTATTCTATTTGCCCAAACCTTACCTAGCCAACTAGATAATCCCCAAACAATCGCAGAGCCACCTCCTAAACTTAATATTACCGCCCCTGCAATCTCAAACGCTTCCTTTATCATTAATTTTTCCTTTCTCTCTATTTTTTACCATTTCAAAAAACATATTAAGAACTCCAATCTCATCCAGTGGAGCAATCGAACATAAAAAACCATGATTCTCTATATCTGCTTCAGTACGCAGCTTATCAATGAGCAAAATATTGTCGATCTGAAGCTTCGATAATCCTTCGACATCCTTTCTACGCTGATTCACACTCGTGGAATTTATGTAATTAAACAGTTTACCTAGAATACCAGCCACAACATCCGATAACTGCACAAATATGTCAGTTTTAGAATTCACAAACTTGAAATTATCTGCCATATTTTCTCCCATAGATATCTGTTTTATAACTATATCCTGTACTGTCGTTTCCTCATCAAATATATGTGTTGACTTCTGATATTTTCGAATAGGATCGGCATAAAATTCTGCATAATTTTCCTGCATAACATAATCATCATTATCATGTAAAAATACCAATTCACCACTCTTTGATGCTCTTGCAAGCATTCCGGCAAGAAACTTTTCTTCTTCCTTCATTTCTCTCCGGCTTCCAAGCAAAAACAACAGTTCATTACAAAATGCATCTACATCCCCTCGTTGTATATTTGGATATTTATACCTAAACATTAATATCTGCAGTTCATCTGCTTTTCCTTTAAACATGTGATAAAATACGCTCTTCATTTTAAAGTAGTCATATCCAAATTCACTTATCTCATCAGGTTTTACGATTGAATCAAATATTTCAACAAGTGTATAAAATAAATTGTTCACATTCGTATAATGAATATAAAAAGGTGATTTATCTATCCATGATAAAGTCTCAAACAAGCGTTTTTCTTTCACGCACTGTAAAAAATCACCTTTTGCATATAGATTTTTGAACTTAATCTCTTTCACATTCCCCTGCAACTTCAAAGGTTTCCTGAATGTTTCAAGTGACACATCAACAATGTCTTCCTTTTTCTTTGCCAAACCTGCCAGCACAAAATCTGCTGTATAATCCGTATTAAACTGCTGCTTACTATCATCAACCCAAAACTTTCTGCAATTATTACTTTCATCATAATAAAATACATACTTTTTTTGATTGTTAATCCCCCACATATCACACAGTTCCTGTTGCATGGAAACTAATGGATCAATACTGTTTTCTACAGCCATAAAATTAACACCTTCTATATTCAAAACATTACTACGCAGCACATTGTCCCAACGATAATTATATAATCGTTCCAACCATATTTCAACAAAAAATAGACAGCCATCACTCTGACTGCCTATCCGCTAATAAGATATTTGGATTAAGGCATTACCATTGCCTCTACACGTCCATTATTTCTCTGTCAATTTTTTAATTATTTTTATGACATCCGGCTGAGTTGGTGTAAATTTAACACCTCTCTTTAACATACCCATCACTTTTCTTGCCTTCTGCTCAATTTCCTTTACAGTATGTTCACTGGTTAACATTAAATGATTTCCTGCAATCGTATATTCTCGCTCTACATATGCCTCTGTTATCGGAAACATGTCTTGAATCAGAAAAGCACTTTCTCTGTCATCATCAAGTTTTACAATATGTATAATATCACATGGTTTTCCAGCTTTTTTCTTATTCTCAACAATCTTTTTGTACTTGTCTATCCTGCTTGATAACGGAATCATCCAATACAAACCTGAAGCTGCATCCTCAAAACAATAGTAATGAGGTCTGTTACCTTTCTTATTCCCTTTGAGGTATGGTTCATTCATATCATCAAAAAAGGAATCTTTTATTATATAAAATCCTGTCTTCTTCATGTACCCCATCCTTTGGTAAAAAAATCCTCCACCCATGCTGGTGGAGGACAACACTTTCAACCCAACCATTTATATACCGCATATTGGTCAGCGGTAAACTTACAACCCGACCATTTATATACCACTTATCGGTCAGTGGTAAACTTTCTCTATTGAAAGTGTAGCAAATCTTCTTCCATAAGTCAATAGGCTCAAAAGATCTTTCACTAACTTTTTGAGAATAAATTTGCTATTATAATATGCCCAATTTCTTAAAAAAATACCCTCTACTTTTTCTTTTTTGAACGCTCTTTTGTATGTATTACATTCCACTCAATCAATGAAATTTCGCAGGATGCCGGTATGCCTTATGCCGCTTTCTTAAACCGTTCCATAAATCGCATCGCATAAGTCTCATACCGAAGTCGTTTTTCTTCTGCATCATCACACCAAGTTTCCAGTTCATACTGAATCTCTACGGCGATATCTCTCAAAACCAGCGCTCCGTACTTCTCCATCATCTCGGCTAGGAATGTGCAGCAGCGTTCAAATTCCTTATTCAAAGCTTCCCTCCTTCCTTCATCGCTTCTGCATCCCATCAGAATAACTCCGATAATTCTTTTCTTGATGATACAGCCACGCTGAGGAAAAGGCAATATTTTCAATTCAAAAAAATTCCTCTCACATATTCCTGGAACTTGTTTTCAGCTAATTTCTTTTATAGATTTCTCATGGTGTCTTCTGCAAGATACGCATTTTGTATATCCACACCAAAATATATCCTGTTAGGAGGAAAATCCCCTAAAACCCCTGATATTTATATAGGTGCGTCACTTTTTGGAGTCACTTTCTAAAAGGTGCTCCACTTTTTGACTCACCTATAAATTTCAGCACATATAACTTCGTATGTACTTAGTCCGTTACATCAGCCATATATAATATCCGCTCTCTGCCACAAAGTACTTTTATATTATTAGCTCTCTTCTCCTTCTTTCGTGAACTTTACCTTTCCGCCTATCCCATAGAACTTATCAAAGTATGCCTTTAATCTGTCGATGACAGTTTTCTTTTTAGCTGCTCTGTTGCCACCACCGAAACGACTAACAGGAGGCATAATCCTATCGATGTCCGTACCTACTGTTTTAACCTCACCTTCTCGGAATGCATTATCAAGGAACTTACGAGTCTCATCTTCTTTCAATCTTTCTTCCTCGATGATAATTACAAGTTCCTGCTCACGTATTTCGACAACATAATCATGCCACCCAATCATGATATCATCTACTTCATTTATACCATTGATGAATTCATCAATAAGTTCTTTTTTACTACGAAGTTCCGGACTTGCTTCAATAGCCTTTTTAATTGAAATGAGGATTTCCTTATCTTCACAATTAGTATCATGGTACTTCTTTACTAACATGAGAATATAATCAATGTTAATTTCAATTTGATTAATAAGTTCAACTTCGAATATAACATCGTCTGTGATGTCAGATAATTCCCCATTCTCTCTTTTTCGTTTCCATTCATCTCTCAAATCCTGGTAGCGACCGAGATAGTCCTGCAAATCTCGCTCCGTTAATAATTCTTTTTCTTTGAATTCATCAAAAGCAACAAGAAGATTTCGCATACGAAGAATGGATCCAAACAATGCAATAAAATCCTTCTGATTCTGCTCACCAATAATCTGTGGTTCTGAAAGCGGGAACTTATTTGTCAACTCCTCTATTATATCTACATAACCTTGTACTGGTTTTCCATCTAATGTTTCAAAACCATAATAATAATCGTTGAAACTATGCAGTAAAACTATACCACCATCTTGCTTATCACTAAATGTAGCAATTGCTGAATCTACTCGTTTCTGTAGATTACGGAAACATACCACATTACCAAATGTCTTGATACTGTTTAAAATACGGTTAGTTCTTGAGAACGCCTGAATAAGTCCGTGCATTTTTAAGTTCTTATCAACCCATAATGTATTAAGGGTTGTTGCATCAAATCCTGTAAGGAACATATTTACTACAATAAGCATATCCAGTTCCTTATTCTTCATTCGAAGAGATACATCCTTGTAGTAGTTCTGGAACTTGTCTGATGATGTATCGTAATTGGTATGAAACATCATATTGTAATCTTGGATTGCTCCATCAAGAAAATCCCTTGCAGTTTTGTCAAGTGCTGATGTATCTTCCGGATTTTCCTCATCTAAGATACCATCTGGCTCTTCTTCATTAGCACCATAACTATAAATCACAGCAAACTTGATAGACTTTGTAGGGTCTGCCTTTATCTGTTTTCTGAATTCCTCATAGTATGCCTTTGCCATTTCTACAGAAGAAACGGCAAAAATGGAATTAAAACCACTAAGTCTCTGTTTCTGCTTAATCTCTTCTACCTTACCTCTGTCGGCAGATGCCACTTCGGAAATATTAGTAAGAGCATTATATACATAGGTCTTATCTCCACGATAAGTCTTTTGGTCGAAGTGTTCCAAGATATATTGAGCAATTTTTGTTATACGCTCTGGTGCTTCATAAGCTTTCTTTCGGTCAATATCAAGAACCATTTCATCATCGATATCTGGCTCAACAGCCATTGTCTTATGATACTCAACCTTGAACGGAAGTACATTCTTATCATTTATAGCATCAACAATTGTGTACGAATGCAGTTCATCTCCAAATGTCTGTGCAGTAGTTGTAAATCTAGCATTTTTCACGGTTCCAACATTAGCAGTTTTAATAGGAGTTCCTGTAAATCCAAACATATAATACTTATTAAAGCTATCCACAATAGCTGAGTGCATATCACCAAACTGACTTCGATGACATTCATCAAAGATTATTACTATCTGTTTATCAAAAGCAGGATGGTCTTTTGCATTCTTTTTGATAAATGTTGAGAGCTTCTGAATAGTTGTAATAATAATCTTGGACTTTGTATCCCTTAACTGTCTCTCAAGGATGGCTGTTGAAGAGTTGCTGTTTGCAGCGCCTTTTTCAAATCTGTCATATTCTTTCATAGTCTGATAATCCAAATCCTTACGGTCTACTACAAATAAAACCTTATCTATGAATGGAAGATTGCTTGCAAGTCTGGCCGTCTTGAAGGATGTCAGTGTTTTTCCACTTCCTGTCGTATGCCATACATATCCACCTGCTGCAATATCTCCATATTTTTTGTAGTTATGAGCAATCTCGATTCGGTTAAGAATCCTCTCAGTCGCAGTAATCTGATATGGCCTCATAACCATCAGCATATTCTCCGAAGTGAATACACAATACTTCGTAAGGATATTTAAGATTGTATGCTTTGCAAAAAATGTCTTTGTAAAATCAATCAAATCCGGGATAATACGATTATTTGCATCTGCCCAGAAGGAAGTAAACTCAAATGAGTTACTCGTCTTTCCCTTCTTTGTATTGGCTGCCTCTGCATCCTTGATTGCATTATACCTGGTACTGTTGGAGTAATATTTCGTATCTGTTCCGTTTGAAATAACATAAATCTGAACATATTCAAACAATCCGTATCCAGCACTAAAGGAATCTCTTTCATATCTATTAATCTGATTGAAAGCCTCACGGATAGGCACTCCCCTTCTCTTTAGTTCAATATGTACCAAAGGAAATCCATTTACAAGTACTGTAACATCGTAACGATTATCATGCCTTGCCCCCTGATTTGTGGTAACTACATACTGATTGATTACCTGCAATCTATTATTATGGATGTTCTTTCGGTCAATCAGAGTAATGTTCTTGGTCATGTTATCGTCTCTCTTTAATACCTGAACATTATCCTCTTGAATTTTACAAGTTTTCTCAACGGAACCATCATTACCATTTGCTATACATTCTTTGAAGAACCTCTCCCACTCGGTGTCAGAGAATTTGTAATCATTCAACTCCTCAAGCTTGGTACGGATATTGGCAACCATATCTTCTTCGGTATGTATCTGTAAATATTCATAGCCTTGCTCTGTGAGCATACGAATGAATTCTTTCTCCAGCTCTGCCTCGCTTTGGTAGGCATCGGAACGTTTCTTCACAGGCTCATATTGAGTTACAACGGTATTCTCATTGGTCTCTGCAACTATATTAAAATATGGCACTTATTTCGCCTCCTTATTCTTCTACTCAAAACTGAGTAATTTATCTCTGTAATATTCATATTGCTTTTCCCTAGCTTCTATTTCAGCCGGCAATCCTGCTGCAATGTCATTACATAAAGGATCAAATCTATCAAGGATAGATACAATTCTATTCTGTTCTTCTATCGGTGGAAGCATTATTTCAATGTTCCCTAATTTACTCGGGGTAACTTCAATTACTTTTGTCCCATGTGCTAATTTTTTCTTCTGATTAAAAAACATTTCAGAATGGAAAAAATAAGATAAGTACTTCGCATTCTGGTTATGACTTATTATCGCAGTATGACCGCTGATTGCGATATCTTCATCACCCATCCAAGCAGTACAAGAACAAACATCCTCAACATTCTCACTTGTAACCGCCATCACAATATCGCCCGGCTTTGCAGTCTTTGATTTCTCGAAAACTGTGTCGTTTACAAATGTTAATGTTTTATCCGCATAAATGCCAAAATGTGTGTACATCTGTCCATAATGAATACACGGTCTTCCATTTTCGACAAAATCTTTCTTTTGGAAATTTCCACCACGAGTAATAGTAGCAATTTCATCTAACTTAACAGGTGCATAACCAAACACATACTGTAAGAGTTTAATTATGCTCTGTCTGTCTGTCTGTCTGTCTGTCTGTCTGTCTGTCTGTCTGTCTGTCTGTCTGTCTGTCTGTCTGTCTGTCT
>CAKRCW010000014.1 GCA_934309145.1 uncultured Lachnospiraceae bacterium
GTTTTGAGAGACGGAAAGATGTGTAGGTTAATAGATGACAGGATATAAAGATTTCTGTGTGAAGTTCTGAAGGTACACTAATTTAATATTTATTTTTTTATTCCTCGATAGCTCAATGGTAGAGCACTCGGCTGTTAACCGAGTTGTTGTAGGTTCGAGCCCTACTCGGGGAGCTTATTGACAATAGGGCCCCATGGTCAAGCGGTTAAGACATCGCCCTTTCACGGCGGTAACACGGGTTCGATTCCCGTTGGGGTCATTTAAGGATTAAGAAGTTTGCCGATGTGGCTCAATTGGCAGAGCAGCTGATTTGTAATCAGCAGGTTATCGGTTCGAGTCCGATCATCGGCTTTTCAAATATAATTAATGTTTAAACATTTTTATTATATTATTTATGTTATATGGACGTTTAGCTCAGCTGGTTAGAGCAATCGGCTCATAACCGATCGGTCCGGGGTTCGAGTCCCTGAACGTCCACTACTTGTAAGGCCCGGTGGCTCAGCTGGTTAGAGCGCCGCCCTGTCACGGCGGAGGTCGTGGGTTCGATCCCCATCCGGGTCGCTAAACAGTTTTACTGTTACAAACTTGCCGGCGTGGCGGAACTGGCAGACGCACAGGACTTAAAATCCTGCGGGACTAATCTCCCGTACCGGTTCGATTCCGGTCGCCGGCATATTTAAAAGCTCAACATTTTGTTGAGCTTTTATTTTTTTGCTTTCCTATAACTTCTGGTCATCGTCAGATGGAATATATTCAACAATTTCTTCAATACGACAGTTAAATATACGACACAGGTCATTTATGGTTGTTGTATTCATAGGTTTATTTTTTCTGAGCTTATCTATAATCGCACTGGAAATATTGTATTTTTTGATTAGTGTGTAGGTAGATTCGGGTGAGTTACTTAATGTCGCCCAGAATGGTCTGTATGAAATCATTTTAAGCATCTCCTTTTTGATTAAAGGGTAACTTAGGGGTATGAACTTGACTATAGTCAGTAAAATGACTATAATACAATAGTAAATTTATGGAAAAAAATACTATAATAAGTTGAAGGGAGAAACAAAAGATATGTTTACGAGGATGTCAAAGGTAATGCTATGGATTGCCGGTATTGGAATTGTCATAGGTGGGTTTGTTGCTATGGGAAACGACGAGGAAGGCATAGGCTGGGCTATCTGGGTGATAGGTTTTGTTGCATTATGGGCATTAGGCGTGTTTGTTGAGCTTATTAACAACGTTCTTGATATTAAGAATATTTTGAGCAATATGTCGTTAGGAAATTCGTATGTTTCTAATAGTTCAAGTTCTACTCCAAAAAATTCTTATAATACAACTCCAATTTATACCAACTGGTGTTGTACTGGATGCGGCACTACCAATGTTCCAGAAGCGGACTTTTGTTCGTATTGTGGAAAGCCTAAGGGAAGCTTAGGAACAGGTGGTTATAATATTTCGGAGCTTGCCGCTGAGAGTGAGACACAGAATACGATACAGGATGGCTGGTTCTGTCGCTCATGTGGTACTAAGAACAAATCTACATCCAGAATATGTTCAGGTTGTGGAAAGGATAAATAATAAGATACGGGGAGAAAAAATATGTTTTGTAGAAAATGTGGATATCAATTAGAGGATGATGCTGAATTTTGTACTCAGTGCGGTACGAGAGTTCAGCCTGAGATTGTGCAGCCTGAGGCGGTACAGAGTAAGAGCATACGACCTGATATGGTGCAGGTTTCAGTTAATAATAGTGCATCAGATGATGTTAGTTATGTAGATTCTAAGCGAAATAAGAATAAGAAGGGAATAAAGAAGCAGGTGTTAATTCCTGTAATTGCTGTGGTGGTTATAGCTATTATAGCTGCTGTTATTTTGGTTGTTGTACATAAAAATAAAAAGTCTTTAACTCCACAGGAGGATGCGATAGACAGGTATTTCAATGCTATTAATGATGTGGATTATGAGGAATTTAATCATGTTGTGTATTCAGAGGATGTGGCTGATAAAAGGCTGGAGGAAGATTCTGCAAGATATGGTTTTTTGATGAATCATTATTTCTCTCAGTATGGAGATATGCAGGATGGTTTAGCAAATTTGGAGCGTTTGAGAATGCTGGAATGTGTTAAGGAGATATATTCTGAATACCTTGAACAGTCAGGTAATTTATCAGAAGGCAACTATGATGAGCCTGAGGAGTGGCTTAGGAATCATTTCTCTGCAAGCTACAAAATTAACTATATCAAAGCATTTGAGGATTGTAAATTACAACAATTCACAGGGCGAGAGTATGTTGATGCTACCAAGGATGATATAGAGAAAGCAGTGAGCTATACAAATAATAATACAGGGGAGACAATAGATGTTGAAGTAGATGATATATATGTAGCTTCGATTAACTTTGAGTGGGAGTATGATGGGAATCTGTATGGATTAGACAAAGAGCTGTGGAAGAATAACGATTTCATTGAGGTCGTAGAGGGATGGCCATATGTAGCTTCTTATGCGGATGCAGTTGATAGTAAAGAGGAGTATTGTTCGAATGTGATAATGGTGATTTATAGTGTGGATGACCATTGGTATGCTATGCCACATGTATTATCTAAAAACAATATTAGTTATAGTGTAGCTGATTAACAGATATAGAGCATTTATATAATGGGAGGATAAATAATGTTTTGTGGAAAATGCGGCAGCGAGATGAAGGATAATGCAAGGTTTTGCCCTAAATGTGGTGCTCCTGTGCCGGGATATGAAGTGAGCATTAATGAGATTGAGAAAATAAATGAAGCTGAGGGCGAGACAACCGTACTTGCCGAACCTGGCGTTATGCAGCCTGTGGATGATGTAAAGAAGCAGCCGACGACACCAAATAAACCAAATAAACCACCGAGGAAGCCTATGAGCAAGAAAACCAAGCTTGCCATTATTATAAGCTCAGTGAGTGTGGTGGTAGTAGCGGCTATTGTTTCGTGCATACTTTTACTTGGTGGAAGGTCCAAGAAGAAGGTTGTGGACAAGTTTGAGACAGCATTTAATGAGGAGAACGATGATAAGCTTCTTAAATTGATGTACCCTAAGGAATGTCATGATAATGCAGATGAATTGGCAGAAGATGGAAGAATCATGGACCTTATTACATGGAATGAGGAGCTGAAGGAAGAAGCAGGAGACATAACGGTTTCTATTAAGGATACACAGGATATAGATTCGTTTGATGATGCGTTGCGCAGTGATGTTGAGAATGAGCTGCTAAATAAATTAAGCGTAGAGTATTCAGAAATAGTTGTTGCAAGCCTTGAGGTTTCATTTAGTGATGCGGATGATATGGACGAGCTTTGCAGTGTAGTTATGTATAAGATAGATAAGACATGGTATATTTTGCCGGGGGCAATAGAGCTTATCGTAGATGACAGAAAAAACGATGATATCGAAAATGCAGAGAGGATAAAGGATACTGTAAATATGTGTCTTGCAAATGAGGATGCTTATGATTCTATGGAGCCTTATCTGGATGTTGTTGTATCACTTGATGAATTAGATTATATGCCACAGGCATTTCAGGATGTATTTAATGATGATTTGGGTGAAATTCCTGTTATAAGACATAAAAGTGATGGTGCGACAGGCTTTGCATTTATGATAGATGAAGATTATTCAGTTTATGTATATATATCATCTGATGAAAGTATCAATGAGTGGGAGATAGTTCCTAATATATCAGACAGATATGATATAGGCGAAAAGTCATCTGGAAGTGAGATGATAGCACCTAGTGAGTATAGTTATGTTAAGCTGATTAGTGAGAAATCCCCGATACTCGGTTATTGGCAGGCTGATAATGCAGCTATGTATATCGGATATGATGTAAGCGGAGGAAATGAAGGTCTTACAGTATATAGTACAGAGGGTGAGACAATTATACATACTTACAATGGATATGCTATGTCCGGAGGTAACCAGACGCTCAGGTATGAATCAACTCATGATTGGAACAATAAGAATTTTGTGATAAATGTACTTGACGACGAAAATATTGAGATGATTTACAGTGATTACGATTCAGGTGAGGATATAACATATACATACACCAGAGGAGAGATTGCAGATAATGCGTTAGACAGATTTGTTGGTGTCTGGATACCGGCATATGAGGAGCTTGACATTAATTCAA
The DNA here is from genome assembly GCA_934309145.1 of uncultured Lachnospiraceae bacterium. Classification (GTDB taxonomy): domain Bacteria; phylum Bacillota; class Clostridia; order Lachnospirales; family Lachnospiraceae; genus Coprococcus_C. The sequence goes on from CAKRCW010000014.1 coordinate 4,172, forward strand.
CTTCGTATGAGCTGATACATTGTGAATCATGTGGCTTTGTACATGGGACAAATGCTGAATGTCTGACGAAGGATAAATGTGTCAGTTTATGTACGGATGATAAGCTGATGTACATTTTCCCTGATGAGGGACTTAAATACTATGATGGAGGAGTAGGCTATAATCTTATCTACTATGCCTTAGAGGGAGATAAGATGACTGATAATTCAGCACGAATAGGCGGTGGCGGAGGAGTAGCATGTTCGTACTATCGTGAGGGCTCAAGTCTGGGAGATATATCTAAGATACTGGCTGCTTATTATAATTATGCAGGAGATATAGAATCAAAGCTCGGTTACAACATGGCAGATATAGATGGAGATGGTGTGCCGGAGTGTATTGTCTATAATGATGAATGGGGCGGCTCTGGTGGAGGATACGCCCGAGTTCTTACATATAAGAATGATCAGGTCTATTCATGTGAAAATAATTACACAACCACGAGTATATACATAAAATCGGGGGCTAATGATTTCTGTATGAAGTATTATGGAAGTATGTCAGAGTTAGAGGGCTTAACTATTTATGGCATTTCTGATGATGGATTTTCACAGAAGGCAGATTGCTACCATTATTTTGATGAGAGTGCTGAAAATTTTGGACGCTACTATGTAAATGAAGAAGAAACTAATTTAGATAATTATAACAGTTATGTTGATAGTCTTGGAAGCTATGATACATTGCTTGATGCAGATTACAGCTCGATAGCAGATGCTTATGATGCCTATAGCGGCAATTAAAAACACAGTAAAATTTTTAAAAGGAGAAAATTAAAATATGAATGAAAAAGAGCAGCTTGTAGCGGAGATTAAGAAATTGCAGCAGAAGGATTTTGGTACATACGAGACATTTTATGATTTGACATCTAAATATGTATATGAGGTGTTAAACAGCATACTTGAAAATCAGGATAAATCTGTAGCGCTGATAGAAAAGGTATATAAAATTGTTTATGACAAAATAACAGAGCTAAAGGATTATGATAAGTTCTATCAGTGGCTTGGCGGTGTTGCAACAGATGTTGCACTTGAGGAAGTAAATACCAATGCTTCAATGGAAATACCGGATGGAAACACAACTTCATATAATTATGAATATGCTTATCAGGATGGCGAGCCTCTTATGCCTGAGGCACTTTTAAGGGACATGGCATTTCAGCAGAGATTACAGAGTGAGATAAATGCATTTCCGGTTATGCATAAGATTGTTTTACAGTATTACTATTATGCTGGATTTGGTATATCAGAAATTGCGGCAAAAATGGGTTGCTCACAGGAAGATGTAAAAGCCGTTTTGTCCTGCATACGAACAAAAATAAAAGATATTATAGGTGCTTCACCGGAGGATTCCAACGATAAGGTGTACAGTCTTAGTGAAATTCCAGTGTTATGGCTTATATTCCAGAGTGTATTGACGAATGTAGTTGGTATTAAAATAATAGGCTCTGATGCTACAGGAATTATAGCATCAAAGGGTATGGGAGCTGGGGCTGGTGCAACAGGTGCAGGAAGCACAGGCGGAGCTTCAGCTGGAGGTGCTGCTTCTTCAGGTGCTGCCGGAGCAGCCGCTAAGAGCAAGGCAGTATCGGGAATACTTAGCACCGCAAAGGCAAAGATTGTGGCAGGTGTTGTTGCTGCGGTTGTCGTTGCAGGAATTGGAACTGTAATATATTTTTCAACAAAGGATGATACAGAGGACACTAACGATATTACGACAGAAGCAATTGTGTCAGACAGTGAGATGACTGATATTGCAACCGTAACAGATGCTGAGGAGATAACAGAGGAGACTACAGAGGAGCTTGCACAAATGGCATGGGGTGATGAAAATGCCATAGTAAATAATGCTGTTCCGACCAGCTTGGATTTTTGCTATTATCCTGCACAATCAGTTGATTCAGAAATTGATACAAATGTAACCAAGAATAAAACGCAGGCATCATATACAAGGCCTGAGGTATCAAAGAGTGATGTAGATGAGGATGGAAATGTTACATATACCATATCATATTCATTGACAATGCCGATGAATTTTACTTATCTGCCTGCAACATCTGATTATTCATTTTACTTGAGATGGTGGTATAATAGCTATTATCTGGCTGACTATTATACAGGTACAGTACTGGCAGGGGAATATATAGGAATGGATACAGATTCCTATGAAGATGTTGTTACAACTGTAGAGTGGGAAGGTCAGTCATACGATATAAACGTTTCAATGACAAGAAATAAATCAGATATAACAAATACTGCTGATCCTTCTTGGACAGGAAGTGGAAAAATACATTATTCACTTTCAGAAACACTGACCTATGATTACACTATAGTGGCACCTGCGGATTATGACGGATTACTTATGGCATTATGCTTAGATGGTGTTACAGAGGTGCCTGATGATGAGACAGAAGATGGAAGTATAATCGAAGCACATCCTTTTGAGGATGATATAAATAATTGTATATTCCTTAGAGTTTCTGATGAGGTGAATTAATATATTTTTTGATAAGGGAATGTGATACTCACAGATAAAATTATATTGAAAATATCTTCTTTATTGTGTATATTGGGGTAAATATATTTGTCAAACACCTATACATATAAAAATACGGAGGTTCGTTATGAAGAAGATATTGATAGTAGTGGATATGCAAAATGACTTTATAGATGGCTCTCTTGGCACCAAGGAGGCTGTTGCAATACTTCCGGCTGTCAAAGCGAAGATAAAAGCCTATAAGGATAACGGAGATACCATAATATACACCCGTGATACCCATCAGGAGAATTACCTTCTCACACAGGAGGGAAAAAAGCTTCCTGTTCCTCATTGCATAGAGGGTACTGAGGGCTGGGAGATAGCTGATGGACTTATGGTTGATGGAGCTGATGTAATCAATAAGGAAACCTTTGGATTTTACGGATGGGACAGGTATCTGGCACTTTACCTTGAGGGTGAGGATGAAGTTAGTGTTGAGCTTATTGGATTGTGTACAGACATATGTGTGGTTTCCAATGCTATTGTAATAAAGACATTCTTTCCAGATATCCCGGTATATGTTGATGCTAAGTGTTGTGCCGGAGTTACACCTGAGACACATAAGGCAGCTTTAGAGACAATGAAAATGTGTCAGGTTAATGTAGAGGAATAATGCAGGAGCTTCAGAGGAATTAATCCTCTGAAAAATAACCTACATAATCAACCTTGTATTTTCCATTTGGAAACAGATAATTATATAAATCGATGAAATAATCATCAGTCATACTTGCCAGGTAATCTACAACGATTTCGTTTGGATCCTGGCTTGTATATTTTTCTATGTAATCATTCACATTAAAATAAGTGCCGGCAGCGTTCGCATTTCTGAGATAATTAATATGATGCTTGTATAATATTGAATTTTTATCAAGTGATTTTGCCTGTTCGAGGAGCTTTTCGTACATATCGTGGAACATAGGCTTTATATTATCGTTGTACATGCTATTTAGCTTGTCATTTCCGTATATCTTCTGATAGTTTTCACTTTTGGCATTTTGAAAAGCTTCAAATACATCCTTATCCATACTTATATATGGCTTGCCGTAGCTGTTTTCAATTATGCTAACAGTCATATTATTGATAATTTCTGCGTTGGATGAGCCGAGATTACCCGCGGTAAAACGCTTATTATTATCTATAAGTCCTACCTTTGCGGCATCCTGTCTGTCCTTGCCGAGGTATGCAATAATGTCACTTATGCGCATGACGCAGCCCTCTAATGTGCCGGGAATCTGTTCCCTGTTGGCAGCAGGATTGGTGTAGCAGGCAGCTACATTTGCGTCAAAGTCCTCCCATGCAGTATCTATTGAAAATGCTTTCGGTCTGTACTCCTGCTGCTCTAGCTCTCCGTTATGGCAGATTACACCATCTAGAACCTGTAGGCTTACATTTCTGCAAATGAGCTTATCTAAGACACGGACGCTGTGTACATTGTGATTGAACAAACGACCTGTTCTCTCGTTGTAGAGCTCATTTAAAAAGCGTTCACCTGCATGTCCGAATGGGGTATGACCTATATCGTGGCCTAGCGATATTGCCTCGATTAAGTCAAGGTTTAACCCTAATGTCATTCCTATTGTTCTGGCAATCCGAGATACCAGCTGTACATGAAGGGCACGCCTTGAAATGTCATCATTTTTGTAACAGGAAATGACCTGTGTTTTATCGGAGTAACGGTTATAATAATTATTATGAAGAATTTTCTCTACGTCCATAACGAATGAGGGACGCCACAATCTTGGCTTGTCATGTCCGTTGTATCTTCTTATTATGTCGGTGTCTTTACACGCGTACGGATTTTTAACGTGGTTTGCCCTGTCATCTGAAATCTGTTCCATTAATTCATCTGAAAGCGAGTGGTAATTGCTTTTAATATTTGTACTCATATATTAGAAATCTCCTTACTTTTGGTGGTAAAATGTATGTGGTCATACATATAAATAATAATATCTTATTTCTATCAAACTATTGTTTATATTAATATAACAGAAATATAACACAGTAATAAAGAAAAAGTTTTAAATTATATTAAATACATAAAATGTTCACAGAATTCAGATTGCTTTTTATTTTAAAAATATGTTATCGTTATATTACTTTTTAATCAAAGGGGGACTTATATTGGAAAAAGATTTAACAACACTTGCAAATGAGATTACATACCGTAAGTACTTACTTGAAAAAGTAAATGTCAAAAAGCTGTTTAGTGGAATATCTGTACTTGATTATAACGCTATGCAGGCAATACTCAGGTTTAATGAGAAAAAAGAGAATGTCTCGGATAGAATATATCTAAGAGAGCTGTCGGAGGAGCTTAAGATTCCAATCAGCAAGGTGTCGCAGATGATTGGAAGGTTGCAGGAGAATGGAATGGTCCGCTGGAAGCATGAGGGGAAAGGTGAACAGGGAACATACATAGAGATTACGGACAGAGGTGTTGAGGCTGTAAGGAAGCAGCAGGATATATTAAAGAGCTTTTATGGAACAGTTGTGACAAGGTACGGAGTTGATAAGTTTGTGCAGATGCTTGATATGGTGACCGAGCTTGAAGATATTATGACTGATGAACTTGAAAAAATATAAAATGGTATAGCTATTGTGTACAAAATATGGTACAATTTTGCAGTATATCATTAAGAAGGGGATGACAGTGTTGCTTGTGCAATGCTGTATATTGAGAGTATGGAAAAGAAAAGAAACTCTTTTACTGGTTCACTGGGATTTGTACTTGCCGCGGCGGGAAGTGCGGTAGGTCTGGGAAATATATGGAGATTTCCTTATCTTGCAGCTAAGGATGGCGGAGGCCTGTTTTTAGTTATATATTTGCTGCTTGCTGTTACATTTGGATTTACACTTCTTACAACCGAGATTTCAATAGGCAGACTTACTAAGCAGAGTCCGCTTACCGCTTACAACAAGGTCAAGAAGGGCTGGGGCTGGCTTGGTATATGTGCAAGTCTTGTACCTGTAATAATAATGCCATATTATTGTGTAATAGGTGGCTGGGTTGTAAAGTATTTCATTGCATATCTTACAGGACATGGAGCTGAGACAGCTGTAGATGGATATTTTACAGGATACATAACTTCAGACTACCAGCCTATATTACTTATGGCAGTATTTTTGGCTGTAGTTGCGTTTATCATATTCAGGGGTGTTGACAAGGGTATAGAGTCATCATCTAAAATTATTATGCCTATACTTATATTACTTGTAGTAGGTATAGCAATATTTTCACTTACCATTAAGCACACAGACGCAGAGGGAGTGACAAGAACAGGCTGGGAAGGCTTTAAGATATATATAGTGCCTAATTTTGATGGGTTGACTGTCAAGGGCTTCTTTACAATATTGTTAGATGCCATGGGACAGTTGTTTTTCAGCTTGTCAGTTGCTATGGGTATTATGATTGCATATGGTTCATATGTTAAGGACGATGCTAATCTTGTAAAGTCAATCAACCAGATTGAGATATTTGATACCGGTGTCGCTTTTCTTGCCGGTGCTATGATTGTTCCTGCTGTATTCACATTTATGGGAACTGATGGTATGGGTTCAGGACCAAGTCTTATGTTTGTGTCTCTGCCTAAGGTATTTGCTGCCATGGGTAAGGTTGGTAATATAATTGGATGTCTGTTCTTTGCCATGGTGTTGTTTGCGGCACTCACAAGTGCTGTATCAGTCATGGAGGCTATTGTTGCCTGTCTGATGGATAAATTCCATTTGAGTAGAACTAAGGCAGGTATTATAGAGGGAATTATAGCTCTGGTTGGTGGTATAGTTGTATGTCTGGGGTATAATAAGCTTTATTTTGATATTGTACTTCCAAACGGAGCACATGCACAGATACTTGATATTATGGATTACATAAGCAACAATGCACTTATGCCAATAGTTGCAATTGGAACGTGTGTGCTTATCGGATGGGTTGTAAAACCTAAGGTTATTATAGACGAGGTAGAGAAAACAGGACAAAAATTCAGCAGAAAAATATTATATACAATAATGGTTAAGTTTGTTACACCTATACTTTTGATTATACTTTTGCTGAAATCACTTGGTATATTGACAATAATCTAGAAAACAAGGTTTGTTTTCAATGGTTTGGCTTTGGTTTCATATGCTAAAACATGACACTACTTGTTTTTCTCAAGTCAAAAATCAAAAAATGGCTTTTAAAACCTAAAATAATTAAACGATATTGACTTATTACTTTATTTTGTTAAAATGTAAACATGACATGCGGGTTGTTCATCTCCCTAGTGCATATTGAAAATGTTATCCCATTTTCGTTTAATGAAAAGCCTGCATGAAAAAATCAGCATATGTAAAAAAACGGATGCCAAAAGCATCCGTTTTTTTTGTGTAGTGATAGTTGTCACATTTACCACCGCACATATTTTCATATGTCAACTGTTTATATGAAAGGACGTTTGCGACTGCCAGTGCTTAATAAGTGCGAAGCACGAATTTAGCACTGCTGCACGAGCAATTAAGCGGGAGCGGTCCTGTAATATAAACAGTTGACATATGAAAATATGTGCGGTGGTAAATGTGACAATTATTACTAGACACAACCATGGTTTTTATGAACTTCACTTTTATTTATAATGGTGATATAATGCAATACGAGTGACTGAGTTAATGTCACATACTATTTTCATTACATACAAGAAGACATTAAAGGGTGGGTAAAATGGAAAAGAAAGAATTGATTTACTACAAGCTCGATGCCATAGATGAGCAGATACTTACAATATTGCAGGATAATGCAAGAACATCCCTTAAGGATATTGCTGAGCAGGTCTTTATGTCACCGACTGCTGTAGGTGCAAGAATTGACAGAATGTTGCAGGAGGGAGTTTTAGAGGGCTTTACTACAAGACTTAATCCTGAAGCAATGGGACATTATATTAAGGCTTTTATAAATCTTGAGGTGGATCCTACAAGAAAGAGTGAGTTTTATCCATATATTGATAGTGTGCTTAACGTTGTTGAGTGTAATTGCGTAACTGGAGATTTCTCTATGCTTATAGAGGTGAGATTCCCTACAACCGCAGAGTTAGACCATTTCATAGGTGAATTACAGCAGTTTGGCAAGACAAAGACACAGATAGTGTTCTCTACATGTGTAAAGCACCGTTGTAAATACTGGAGATGTTGATAAAATAATGTTTTTCACAAGAAAAATGTGATTTTAGTGGATTATCACAAGTTTTCACTTTACAATATAAGGCTATCGTAATATAATGGGGCTAACGGTTAGGTGATCTGACCGAATATTATACTTTCTAGGGGGAAATATAAGATGTCATATGTTGATGAAGTACTTGAGATAGTACAGAAGAAAAATGCTGATCAGCCTGAGTTTTTACAGGCAGTAACAGAGGTTCTTGATTCTTTAAGACCTGTAATTGAAGCCAACGAGGAGCTTTACAGAAAGAACGCAATTCTTGAGAGAATCACAGAGCCAGACAGACAGTTAATGTTCAGAGTACCATGGGTAGATGATAATGGTCAGGTACAGGTAAACAGAGGTTTCCGTGTACAGTTCAATAACGCTATTGGACCTTACAAGGGTGGTTTAAGACTTCATCCTTCAGTAAACCTTGGTATCATCAAGTTCCTTGGTTTTGAGCAGGTATTCAAGAACTCACTTACAACACTTCCAATCGGCGGTGGTAAAGGTGGTTCAGACTTTGATCCTAAGGGTAAGTCAGACAGAGAGATTATGGCATTCTGCCAGAGCTTTATGACAGAGCTTTGCAAATATATTGGTGCTGACGTTGATGTTCCTGCTGGTGATATCGGAACAGGAGCAAGAGAGATTGGTTTCATGTTCGGTCAGTACAAGAGAATCCGTGGAATGTTCGAGGGCGTTCTTACAGGTAAGGGACTTACATATGGTGGTTCACTTGCTCGTACAGAGGCTACAGGATATGGTTTATTATACCTTACAAATGCACTTTTGAAGGATCACGATATTGATATCGCTGGTAAGACTTGTGCAGTATCTGGTGCTGGTAACGTAGCAATTTACGCAATCCAGAAGGCACATCAGCTTGGCGCTAAGTGTGTAACATGTTCAGATTCTACAGGTTGGATTTATGATCCAGAAGGAATAGATGTAGACCTTCTTAAGGAGGTTAAGGAAGTTAAGCGTGCTCGTCTTACAGAGTATGCTGCTGCCAGACCAAGTGCTCAGTATCATGAGAAGAAGGATGCAAACGATCATGGTGTATGGTCTATCAAGTGTGATCTTGCTCTTCCATGTGCAACTCAGAACGAGTTGAACCTTGAGGATGCTAAGATGCTTGTTGCAAACGGTGTAATATCTGTAACAGAGGGTGCTAACATGCCTACAACATTGGAGGCTACAAAGTATCTTCAGGAGAACGGAGTATTATTCGTAGGTGGTAAGGCTGCAAATGCAGGTGGTGTTGCTACTTCTGCACTTGAGATGAGCCAGAACTCAGAGAGACTTTCATGGTCATTTGAAGAGGTTGATGGAAAGCTTAAGAACATCATGGAGACAATCTACGCTAACATTTCAGATGCAGCAAAGAGATACAATGTAACAGTTGGTGGAAATGATGATTATGTAGCTGGTGCTAACATCGCTGGTTTCGAGAAGGTTGTAAATGCTATGCTTGCACAGGGCGTTTGCTAATTCTAAGAAATTTATACAATAAAGATATTGAAGAGTCCTATAAATATAATGTTTATGGGACTTTTCTTTTTACAAAGTGTAGGGGTATAGCTTATGATGAAATACTTCCATATCACCACTATTGCAATCAGGTTATAAATAGATATATAATAACTATGTATGCACAATAAGGAAAAGGAAAGAATATACTATACATCGTGTGGCTGAGAAAATCATGCGATTATGAAAGGAGCGGCAAATATGTCATATGTAGAATATGAAAAGGCACAGAAGGCAGGACTTAAAGCTTTTAAAGCCGCAGTATCAAAGGGAGAAAACGAATATCTTCCGGTGTTAGATGAGATATTGGAGGACGTAGATATACAGGGCGAGGTAAACCTCGGTCTGGTACAGATACCGCTTGATCGGGTTGTTGGAACAAGCAATGTTGGAAGAACCTACGCATTTGCAAATAATTTTATGCCAATTCTTGACTATAAAACAGAGTTTGGAACGAAATGGTCGAGCCTTTGCGATAGTCAGATAGAGGAGGGAATAAGAGAACCCATCAAGGCATATGAGTACCTTAACAAATATTATGTTGTTGAGGGTAATAAAAGAGTATCAGTATTGAAATATTTTGATGCGGTGACAATACCTGCACAGGTAACAAGAAAAGTACCTAAGCTTACAGATGATCCGGAGATTAAAATATATTATGAATTTATGGATTTTTATAAGCTGACAGGGATTAATTATATCTGGTTTAGTCAGGAGGGCTGTTTTAAGAGGCTGCTTGAGCTGACCTGTGAAGATCCTGCAGCAGAGTGGACAGATGAACAGAAGAAGGACTTTGGCTCTGCGAACCATAACTTCTGTCAGGCATTGAAATCAAGAGGTGGAGATAAGCTCCCTATATCAAGTGGAGATGCACTTTTGATTTTTATTGATATATATGGATATGACAATATTAAGAATCTTACCGAAAATGAGATGAAGGTAAAGATAGATTTGTTGTGGGATGAATTCCTTACTGAATCAAAAGGAAGGGAAATTCAGCTTAGAATGGAGCCTGCTAAAAAGGGACGAAAGAAGCTTATGGAGTATTTCTGGAGTCCTACCCCTAAGAAGGAGCTTGTCGCATTTGTATTTGACAAGAATCCTGAGGAATCTGAGTGGCTGTATGGACATGAGCTTGGAAGGTTATATATAGATGAGCATTTATCGGACCATTTTAAGACAGTTAAGGTTCATAACCTTAATTCAGAGGAGGATGCAATAACTGCTATGGAGGATTTGATACAGATGGGTGTGAAGGTTATATTCACAACTTCCTCACAGCAGGTAAGTGCGAGTGTGAAGGTGGCAGTTAATCATCCAAATGTTATAATCATGAACTGTTCGCTTAACACATCATCAGCTCTTATAAGAACCTACTATGCACGTCTTTACGAGGTAAAGTTCTTGGCGGGAATGGTTGCGGGTTCCCTTGCCAGGAATGGTAAGATTGGTTATCTGGCAGATTATCCTATATTTGGTATGCCTGCCAATATCAATGCATTTGCACTTGGTGCCAGGATGATGAATCCTGAAGCTAAGATATATCTTGAGTGGACTACTATCAAGGGGGTATCAAGAGAGCGTGCGATAGAGGCGTTTAAGGAGCAGGGTGTACACTATGTATCAGATCAGGTTATGATTAAGCCAAATGCTGCGAGCAGGGAGTTTGGCTTATATTGTATAGAGGATAAACCGGTTAATATTGCCATGCCGGTATACCAGTGGGGCGAATTTTACGAGAAGCTTCTTGAGAGTGTATTAAGCGGAACATTTCAGCAGGAAGGCGAGAATACTGATAAGCCTATAAATTATTGGTGGGGCTTGTCAGCAGGAGTGGTTGACATAATATACTCACAAAAATTACCGGATGGAACAAGAAGAATCGTAGATTTAATTAAGAGCCTTATGGTTAAGAATGAGTTTCATCCGTTTGAGGGTATTATCTATGATCAGGATAAGCAGCTTAAGAATGAGGATGGTGTGGTGATGGCACCTGAGGATATTATGAAGATGAGCTGGCTTGTTGATAATATTATAGGTGAGATACCAGAGATAGAGGACTTAAAGGAAGAGGCTAAGTCAATAGTTGAATTAAAGGGAGTTTCAGATACAGTATAGAAAGGTTATATAGACAGATGAGGATTTTGTTACTTGCAGATGAGGAGTCTAAATATTATTGGGATTACTTTGAAAAAAAGAAATTAGAGGGAATAGATCTTATAATATCCTGTGGCGATTTAGCACCCCAGTATTTGTCATTTCTTGCTACATTCGCAAAGGTTCCTGTTTTGTATGTGTACGGAAATCATGACTATTGTTATGCCGATACACCTCCTGATGGATGTATTTGCATAGATGATGAGGTGTATAACTATAATGGAGTTCGAATACTTGGTTTAGGCGGATGTATGAGTTATAACTATGGTCCATTGCAATATACCCAGCAGGAGATGAACAAGAGGGCTAAGAAGGTAAGACGTAAGATAAAGAAAAATGGCGGCATAGATATTTTGATAACCCATGCACCGGCATATCGTTTAAATGATGGTGAGGATTTGCCGCATACAGGTTTTACAGCATTTACTGAAATTATGGATAAATATAAGCCTAAGCTTTTTGCTCACGGACATGTCCATATTAACTATGGAAGGGACTTTAAGAGAGAGTCATATTACAATGAGACAAAGGTAATCAATGCTTACGAAAAATATATAATAGATATATAAAACTTTAATAAATAAAAAATAATATGCCTATTTTTGAAACAACTTGTTTAATACAATTAATTTTGATATAATTATGAAATAATGTTTTGAATTCGTAAAGAATTTTGGTGGGAGGATAGAATATGCAAATGAGATATGACCGTTGTCCGAATTGTATGCAGTCTCTTTCAGGTAACGATGATATATGCCCATACTGTGGCTTTGAAATTGCAAACTATGAGGAGCGAACAACATGTCTTAGACCATTTACTGTTTTGCAGAACAAGTATATGCTTGGACGTGTTATTGGTGTTGGAGGTTTTGGAATAACATATATTGGCTGGGATTTGAATCTCCAGACATATATAGCAATTAAGGAGTATTTTCCAGAGAGTCTTGCAAGCAGGGACACAAGTGGCGAGAATGGAAGCAATCAGGTTGTTCCGCATGATGCACAGAAGGATATATATGACAAGGGGCTTAAGCGTTATGTTGAGGAGGCTCAGAATCTTTCTAAGTTCTATCAGTTACAGGGAATAGTTTCTGTTAAGGATTTCTTCTATGAGAATGGTACAGCATATATAGTTATGGAATATATCAATGGTATCAATCTTAAGGAATATTTGAACAATTCAGGTGGAAGGCTTCCGGAGGCGACAGTGCTTGCACTTATGAAACCGGTGCTAGAGTCTTTGTTCCAGATACATAATAGTGGCTTGGTACATCGTGACATAAGTCCTGACAATATAATGGTTACAAGCGATGGCAAGATTAAGCTTATTGATTTTGGCTCAGCCAGAGGACAGTCAAGTGAGAGTGACAAGACTTATACAGTTATATTGAAGCATGGATATGCACCACCGGAGCAGTATTATGCTAAGGGCAATCAGGGTCCTTGGACAGATATATATAGTCTTTGTGCAGCTATGTACAAGATGCTTACGGGACAGATTCCACCTAACAGTGTTGAGCGTATGGAGAATGATGAGTATGTTCAGCCATCTGCATGGGGTGTGCCAGTGTCACCTAGAACAGAAGCAGTTTTGGCAAGGGGTTTAGCTGTGAAGGTTAATGAGCGCTATCAGAATATAGGTGAGCTGCTTAACGATTTATACGGAACACAGCCAATTATGCCTGGCAATACTATGCCTAACGCAGGTTCTACAGCTTATGCAAATCCGGCCTCGATGTCACAGCAGTCAATGCATTTCAGTATGCAGCAGCAACCACTTGACAACAACGCCAATCAGAAGTCAGATAGCAAGAGGAATCTTATAATAATTATATCTGCTGCTGTGGCAGTTATAGTTCTTGCCATTGTACTCGTTTTAGTATTAGGTGGAAGGTCTAAGCCTAAGCCTGCAACTACAGAGAAAACAACAGCGAGTGTAGCTACATCTGATGATGCAGATACGACAGAGAAAGAAACAACTGAGGCGGCAACCGAAGAACCGACAGCTACAGGTTATGTATGGCCTACGGAGATGTCTGACAACTGGGATGACTACATGGTCAACATAAATGGCACTATATATCAGTTCCCTATGCCTTACAATGAATGGGCATCTAAGGGATGGCAGACAAGTGAGATGCCTGTTGATGTTGCATCTGGCGATTATGAATATGCAGATTATACTGATGGCAAGGTTGAACTTACAGCAGTATTTGCTAACTTTGGTGTTAATGAGGCGTCAGCAACAGAGTGTTATATAGTTGGTGTCACATTTGACTCAACATATGATAATTACAGTGATGATACTAAGATTGAGCTTGCTGCAGGAGTTAAATTATTTGAGGCAAATGAGGAGTCTATCAAGGCTGCATATGGGGCTCCGGATTATAGATATGAAGGCAGCGATTATATATCTCTTGATTACTATGGAGATGATTATCTGGATGGTATTGATTTAGAGCTTCGCAATGACTCTCTTACGGGAATATCTATTATCAATACCCAGATGCCGGAAGAAGCTAATATTGATATATCAGACATAGAGACTGCACCACCTGAGATTAACAGCTCATATGTGGCACCTACAGGTCCAAGTACAGACCGATTTGACGGTATCGTAACATTAGACGGAGTTAATTATCAGCTTCCTGTACCTGTCTCTGAGCTTACTGCTAATGGATGGGTTCTTGATTCATCTACAGATGAATATCTGATAAGCGGTGACTCATGTTATACTGAGATGCAGAAGAATGGTAACAAGATAAGTATAACCATCAGGAATTATACTAAGAATGCGATTCTTCCTGTAAATGCTTACCTGACATCAATAGCTACAGATATGGATTATTGTAGCTTGGAGGTTGTGTTCCCTGGTGGAATTAAGCTTGGTGATAATGCTTCGGCATTTGAAAGTGTATATGGCGATTTAGGAGACGATTATTCTAAGGATGAGTATTCATCGTTTATATCATATGATGCTAGTAAATATGATTATGATGCGTCAGAGAGCATTTACATATCAGCATATGCAGAGCCGGATACGCTGATATTGGATGAATATACATATTCACGCCAGCTTTATAATATGGAACAGTAATTTTTAGATAGATATCTAAGGATTGCGTATTCAAAACAAGAGGAGATGATGACATGGCAGAGGTAAATTTTGACCAGATTTTAGATGAATACGTTCGCTTTTGTAATGATTCTGGAAAGATAGATTTGAATTTATACGAAGAGTACAATGTTAAGAGAGGACTTAGAGATTCCAACGGACGAGGAGTTCTTACAGGACTTACTGAGGTTTCCGATGTAATGGGATTTAAGGTTGTTGAAGGAGAACGTATACCTATACCCGGAGAGCTTTATTTTCAAGGATATGAGGTTCAGGATTTGGTTTCAGGTTTCCGAAACAGCAAATATGGTTTTGAGGAAACTACATATCTTCTGCTTTTTGGAGAGCTGCCTACGGAGGCACAGCTTCAGAGCTTTATAAATGTGTTAGAGGATTTAAGACAGCTCCCTGAGTCATTTAACAGAGATGTAATTATGAAGGCTCCTAGCCGGGATATGATGAATGTACTTCAGAAGTGTGTGCTTACATTATATACTTACGATCAGGACCCTAATAATCTCGACATAAAGAACGTCCTTATGCAGTGCTTGCAGCTTATAGCTCAGTTTCCGGTAATGGCTGCATATGGATATCAGGCGTATAGGCATTATTATCTTGATAAGAGTCTTGTAATACACAGACCTAGAAAAGGCTTATCAACTGCAGAGAACATATTGAGACTTCTTCGTACAGATGGCAAGTACACAGAGCTTGAAGCAAAAGTATTAGATGTGTGTCTTGTAATACATGCTGAGCATGGTGGTGGTAACAACTCTACCTTTACAACTCATGTTCTCACATCGACAGGAACAGATACTTATTCTACCGTAGCTGCGTCACTTGGTTCTTTGAAAGGTCCTCGCCATGGTGGTGCCAACATAAAGGTACAGCAGATGTTCAATGACTTAAAGGCACATGTCAAGGATTGGGAGAATGAGGAAGAATTAAGCGAGTATCTTATGAATCTTCTTAACAAGAAGGGCTTTGATAAGTCGGGTCTTATATACGGAATGGGACACGCGGTATACAGCGAGTCAGATCCTAGAGCAGTAATACTTAAGAGATATGCAAAGAAGCTTTCTATAGAGAAGGGACTGGAAGAGGAATTTGCATTATATGACAGGGTTGAGAGAATTGCGGCCCAGCTAATCGGTCAGCAGAGAAGAACATTTAAGACTGTATGTGCAAACGTAGACTTCTATAGTGGATTTGTATATTCGATGCTTAAGTTGCCTATGGAGATATTCACACCGATATTTGCTATTTCAAGAATATCCGGCTGGTCAGCACATCGTATAGAGGAGCTTGTAAACAATGGAAAGATAATAAGACCTGCTTACAAGTTTGTGGGAGTGCATAAGGAATATATTCCAATAGAAAAGCGTACATGGTAAAGTAAATATATTAAGCAGGGAGTGTCCAGAAATCTGTTTAATCACGCCAGCACTTAGCAAGCATTGCGCAAGCTTAGTACTGTTTAGTGATTAATCAAGTGAGAACGCGATTTCAGGATGCTCCCTGCTTATATGTTATATGGAATCTGCTCTTGACGTAAAAAAGGGAGATAGATATAATTGGCAGTATCAATAAAAATTGGTATAACTATAAATATATGGAATAAATAAGGTGGATAATATATGTGGATTGCAGACAACTGGAAAGATTATGAGATAATAGACTGTTCCGAGGGAGAGAAGCTTGAGAGATGGGGAGAGTATATTCTGTTAAGACCGGACCCGCAGGTGTTGTGGAATACTCCTAAGACTAATCCTGCATGGAGAAAGTTAAACGGACACTACCACAGAAGCAACAAGGGTGGCGGTGAGTGGGAGTTTATGAAGCTCCCTAAGCAGTGGACTATAGATTATAAGGAGCTCACATTTAACCTAAAACCATTTGCGTTTAAGCATACAGGATTGTTTCCTGAGCAGGCTGTAAACTGGGATTGGTTTAGTAATATCATACGGGAAGCAAATCGCCAAGTTAAGGTTCTTAATTTATTTGCATATACAGGTGGGGCAACCCTTGCCGCTGCAAAGGCTGGAGCACAGGTTACTCATGTTGATGCGTCAAAGGGAATGGTGACTTGGGCTAAGGAAAATGCTATATCATCAGGGCTTGGAGATGCCCCTATAAGATGGCTGGTTGATGATTGCGTCAAATTTGTTGAGAGAGAGATAAGACGTGGCAATAAATATGATGGAATTATAATGGATCCTCCATCGTATGGAAGAGGACCTAAGGGCGAGATATGGAAGCTGGAGGAGAAGATATATCCGTTTATATCTCTCGCAAGTGAATTATTATCAGATGAACCACTTTTTTTCCTTGTCAATTCATATACAACAGGACTTGCACCTGCTGTGTTGACATATATGATTTCCACAGAGGTTCAGAAAAAACGTGGAGGATATGTTGAGTCACAGGAGATTGGACTTCCTGTAACAGATTCAGGCTTGGTGCTTCCGTGTGGAGCGTCAGGACGCTGGATGAATAAATATTAAATAGTAAATATACGATAAGAAGGAGGAAGCTATGGCACAGGGTGAAGCTAAACAAAGAAAAAAGCATAAACAAAGAAAACCATCGCATATTGGTTCTGCCAATATGTCAAGAAGAACGGCTGCATCCAAGCTCGCTGTTATAGTACTTCTTCTTGTTATACAGATAGTATTTTTAATGTATGTATATAACATAATGCAGGATTATATTATTTATTGGAGAACTACTGCATTGCTTTTATCGACAGTTGTTGTATTGTTTATTGTAAATAAACAGGAGAATCCGGCATATAAATTGGTATGGGTTATACTTATATTATCAATGCCATTGCTAGGCGGAACACTGTATGTTTGTCTTGCGGGGAATCGAACCCGGGTTAAGTTCCTTAATGAGGCAATGGAAAATCATTTAGATACCTTCAAATATCTTCCTAATGACTCTGGCATACAGTCAGAGATAGAGAAGCTTAGTAAAAGTGCAAGCGTTCAATCGACATATATATCACGTTGTGCAGGATATCCCGCATATAAGAACACAAGAGTTAAGTATTTTCCGCTTGGTGAGTTAAATTATGATACTTTGATAGAAGAACTTAACAAAGCAGAGCATTTTATATTTATGGAATATTTCATAATAAAGCAGGGTGAAATGTGGAATTCAGTTCTTGATGTTCTAAAGAGAAAGGCGAAGGTCGGCGTAGATGTAAGGTTGATATATGATGATTTTGGATGTGCAATGTGGATGCCTTCAAGGTTTCAGAGTGAGATGCAGGAGGCAGGTATCAAGGCTGTGCCATTTAATCCTATAGCACCTGTTATTAATTTGAGACAGAATAACAGAGACCACAGAAAGATAACTGTAATAGATGGACATACTGGATTTACAGGCGGCATAAATCTTGCCGATGAATATATAAATAAAAAGTCAAGGTTCGGACACTGGAAAGATACAGGAATTATGCTTAAGGGTGATGCTGTATGGAATCTTACAATTATGTTTTTGCAGACATGGAAGATGGTAACGAAGGAGACTGAGGAAGTTAATTACCGCCAGTACATGCCTATGGCATACAAAAATACACCGGCATATACGGATGGTTATATTCAGCCATATGGAGATACACCTGTTGATGATGAGATAGTTGGCGAGAATATATATCTTAACATGATTAATAAGGCAAAAAAATATATCTATATAACAACTCCTTATCTGATTATTGACAATGAGATGTTTACCGCACTCACACTTGCCGCCAAAAGTGGTATAGATGTAAGAATAATAACTCCGGGAATTCCTGATAAAAAGCTGGTATATATGGTTACACAGTCATATTATTATCATTTGATAAAGGCAGGAGTTAAGATATATCAATACACTCCGGGATTTATTCATGCTAAGACAGTGGTTATGGATGATTCTGTTGCAACTGTGGGAACAATTAATTTTGATTTTAGAAGTCTTTATCTGCATTTTGAATGTGGTGTGTGGATGTTCAATTCAGGTGTAATATATGAGATTAAGGATGACTATTTGCAAACGCTTGAACAATGCGATGAGGTCACACTTAAAGAGATAGAAAAAATGAGTGGCTTAAAGAGATTTTGCCAGGCAATACTCAGATTGATTGCACCATTATTATAAATGCGTGTTTTAATAGTAAGAAGAGGCGATTAAAAGTGAGAGAAAATGAAAAAAAGAACACTAAACAGATTTTGGCTGCCAGCTTAAAACAGTTACTAGGTAGAATTCCTATGGAAAAAATAACTGTCAAGGATATAACGGATGGGGCAGGGGTTATAAGACCTACATTTTATAATCATTTTAGTGATAAATATGAGCTGCTGGAATACATCATCAGAGAGGATTTGCTTAAGCCTGTCAAGCCGCTTTTACTTAATCACATGATTATGGAGGGACTTACGCTATTATTCTCCAATCTTAAGAATGACAGGGATTTTTATATAAATGCTGTTAAGATAGAAGGACAGAATTCATTTGAAAGTATTGCAAGACAAGAGGTAACCAAACTTTTGCTTGAGGTTATGGATGAGGTGTCTGGCGGAAATCATTACAGATATGTCTGGCTGTCAAGAGATATAGTTGCGCAGTTTTACGCACAGTCTATGTGCTATGTTGCCATAACATGGATAAAGAGAGATTTCATGATTGAGCCTAAGGAATTGTCAGAAATATACGAATATTTGACTAAAAGTACTATGCTTGATGTTTTGAAGGAGTTTTCTTAACACATAATTGACAATGGTAAAAAAAGTATAAATACATAAATACACAAAAGTTTAAACGAAACTACAAATAAACAAAAATGTATGCCAAAATAAACACACATGAAGGATTGAATATTTAAAACATTCAATCCTTTTTTTATTATGGTATCGAACAAAGGGACAGCGTATAGCGGCCGGAAAGTACAGCTGTCTCTTGCAGGAACACCTGCATAAGGGTTTATATATTATATAGGAAAGAAGTGATTAGAATGATTAATTTTGGAAAATGGGTAGTGAAGCACAGGGTCGCAATTCTAATAGTTGGTGTTTTGCTGCTGATTCCATCGGCAATCGGATATTTCAAAACAAGAGTTAATTATGATATCCTTACATACCTTCCAAAGGACATTGAGACAATGAAGGGACAGGAAATCATGGTTGATGAATTTGGAACCGGTGCATTTTCGATGTGCGTAGTTGAAGGAATGGATGACAAAGACATTTCTGCTATGCGTAAAAAGATGCTTGAGGTTGACAACGTAAAGGATGTACTTTGGTATGATTCTTTCATGGATTTGTCAGTACCTATTGATATGCTTCCTAAGGAGATACAGGATGCATTCATTAATAAGGATGCAGATTCAACAATAATGTTTGTGTTGTTCCCGACATCAATATCTGCCGATGAGACAATGGATGCAATCAAGGATTTGAGAAAGGTAGTAAGCAGTCAGGCTTATCTGTCGGGAATGTCAGCGGTAGTAAGTGATATCAAGGATTTGTCTGGAAAAGAGACACCTATCTATGTACTTATTGCGGTTGTACTTTCAACTATAGTATTGGCGATATCCATGAATTCGGCAATTATTCCGGTATTCTTCCTGCTGAGTATTGGTATGGCAATCGTCTACAACTTAGGTTCAAATGTTATACGAGGTGAGATATCATATGTTACGCAGGCACTTGCCGCGGTATTACAGCTCGGTGTAACAATGGACTACTCGATATTCCTGTGGCACAGCTACGAGGAAAAACAGGAGGTATATCCTGGAGACAAGAAACGTGCAATGGCACATGCGATATCTAATACGATATCTTCAGTAGTAGGAAGCTCAATAACTACTGTGGCAGGCTTTGTAGCACTTTGCTTCATGAGCTTCACACTTGGTATGGACCTTGGTATTGTTATGGCAAAGGGTGTAATCTTCGGTGTTATAAGCTGTGTAACAATACTTCCATCAATGATACTTATATTTGATAAGGCTATTGAGAAAACAAAGCATAAGGTTTTGCTTCCTGACCTTGGCAGAATATCAGGATGGGTTACAAAGCATTTCTACATATTTATAATATTGTTTGTAGTAATACTTGTACCTGCAATATACGGATATACTCACACGGATGTATACTATGACCTTGCCGGAACACTTCCTAAGGAGCTTGACAGTATCACAGCTAATACTAAGCTGGCTGATGAATTTGAGATGGGTGCTACCCACATGATACTTCTTGATAAGAACACAAGCACCAAGGATGTGTGCAACATGACAAAGGAGATTGAGAAGGTAGATGGTGTAAAGACAGTACTCGGACTTGACAGCATAATTGGAACATCGCTTCCTAAGGAACTGTTACCTGATTCAATACTTGAGGTATTTGAAAGTGGAAATTACAAGATGATGATTGTAATGTCTGAATACGCAGTAGCATCTGATGAGGTAAATGAACAGTGTAAGCAGATTAACAACATTGTGAAGAGCTATGATGAGTCTGGTATGCTCATAGGTGAGGCTCCTTGTACAAAAGATTTGATTGAGATTACAGATAACGACTTTAAGGTAGTTAGTGCGGTATCTATCGGTGTAATATTTATAATTATATTGTGTGTATTCCGTTCGATTACATTACCTATCATACTTGTTGCTGTAATTGAGTTTGCTATATTTATCAACATGGGTATTCCTGCATATACAGGAACAACACTTCCGTTCATAGCATCTATAGTAATCGGTACTATACAGCTTGGAGCGACGGTTGATTATGCAATTCTTATGACAAATAAATATAAGCGTGGAAGAAATCATGGACTTGAGAAGCGTGAGGCAATAACAGAGGCTATGCAAGGCTCAGTTCAGTCAATTATAGTCAGTGCGTTAAGCTTCTTTGCTGCAACCTTCGGTGTAGGCTTATATTCTAACATTGATATGATAAGCTCGTTGTGTACATTGATGGCAAGAGGTGCATTAATCAGTATGGTAGTTGTTATATTGGTTCTGCCTTCAATGTTTATGATTTTCGATAAGATAATTATCAATACTAGTATGGGCTTTAAGATGAAGAAAGACAAATCGGATAGTAATAATGACGGTACAGTTGATGAGACTGTACAGCAGAATTAATAAAGGAGGAGCTTCTTATGAATCATATGGATATAAATAAACGTAGAAAATATATAGTTGGCGGTGCTACAGCTATGGCAGTTGCAATAGCATCATGTGGTGTTGGAATGTATGGTAGTCATAGTGTAGTGCTAAATGACAGTGAGATATACATGGCTGATACTGTAGCTGGTGCAGATACACAGATGATAGCATCAAGCACAGATGCAGACTTAGTTGATACATTATCTTCAAATGTAAATGTTGAGGAGAAGGATGTATATAAGGATGAGACAGTATATGTATTTGCGGATGCGAATGGTAATACAAACAACATCCTTGTAAATGAAAAGCTTAAGAATGCTGATGGTTCAGCAACTCTTACAGATAAGACAGACCTTAAGGATATTGTAAATGTAAAGGGTGATGAGACCTTTACACAGGATGGAGATACAATAACATGGGATGCCAACGGAAATGATATATGCTATCAGGGAACATCTGATAAGGATTTGCCGGTGGATGTAAAAGTTACATATTACCTGGATGGTAAGGAAATAACACCAGACCAGCTTGCTGGTCAGAGTGGTCAGGTTAAAATTAGATTTGATTACACAAACAATGCAACAGTTAAGAAGGACGTAAATGGCAAGGAAGAGACAATAACTGTTCCGTTTATAGCTGTAACAGGAATGATGCTTGGAGACAATTTCACAAATGTCACTGTTGAAAACGGCAAGGCAATGTCAGAGGGAGATTCCAATATCGTAGTTGGATACGCTATGCCTGGTATGCAGGATAGCCTTGGAATAGATGACGCTGATCTCACACAGGATATAACCTTCCCTGATTATTTTGAAATGACAGCGGATGTGACAGATTTCTCTATGGATATGACAGTTACTATGCTTGTAAATGGCTCTGCAATGAATCTTGCAGGAGATATAGATATGTCATCCCTTGATGATATGGTAGATTCGCTTACGGATGCCAGTGCTCAGTTAGTAGATGGTTCAGGTCAGTTGTCAGAGGGTATGAATACACTTCTCTCTAAGATGGGTGAATTCAGCACCGGTGTAACTAAGCTCCAGAATGGACTTAACAGTCTTGCAAGTGGTTCAAGCACACTTGCAGCAGGTGTAAGCACAATAAATACAAGTGCGCAGTCAATCAGTGCAGGTATCAATGCTCTTAACACAGGTCTTACAACAGCTATGACTGATGATGAAAAGCAGGCGACAGCGGCAGCGGCTTCTACGCAGGCACAGGCAACTGTTGCACAGGCGTTTGCTGATGGACAGTATGATGCGATAAAGACACAGGCAACTGCTGAATTTACAACATTTATGAATGAAAAAGCTTCTGCTATGATTTATACACAGCTTTCGGCTAATACAGAATTAAAGAACAGTATTACAGCAGCGGTTATACTTGGAATTGCACAGGAGAAGGGATTGACATACGAACAGGCACAGGCGGCTGTGTCACAGGATGAGACTCTTCAGGCATTTGTTGCCACAACAGTGGATTCAAAGATTAATGAGATGGCAACCTCTATTGCCTCAGGTATGGCTACAAATGGTGCATCCGTGATAGGCACACAGGTTGCTGATTCATGTCAGACAGCAGCTGTAACAGCAGCCGGTCAGGCAGCAGGTCAGGCGGTAATCGCTGGTGCAGAGGGTGCAAAGGCTCAGATAGCTGCACAGATTAATGCAACACAGGCAAATGGATACAGTCTTGTAACAGGTGCTCAGGCTCTTGCAGCAGGAACAAATACCCTTGCTTCAAGCGTACCAACACTCTCAGATGGTGTATCACAGCTTGTAACAGGTATAAATAGCCTTGCTAGTGGAACATCACAGTTGTCAGACGGCGTAAGCCAGTTAGCAGATGGCGCAACAGCATTAGACGATGGAATGAACCAGTTCAATGAGCAGGCTATAGAGAAGCTTGAGAGTGCTTATAACGGAGATTTGAAGAATCTTACAGGCAGAATCCAGGCTGTCCTTGAGGCATCATCAGAATATGATACTTACACAATGTTAAATGATGGAGATACAGGTGCAACAAAATTCATTATTAAGACTGATGGAATATCTGTTGAGTAATTATGCTTATCAGTTAATCCTATATAAACCCTTAGGCACACAGGTGCCAACACTTATTAGTGGGAGGAGCTGTCGTATGGCAGCTCCTTTTTGATGCCATAAAAAGCATGTACTTTTGGAAAACAAATATCAATACATTTCCAGGTGCGGGCGGGGTTATATCTTCCGGATGGTTATCTTCCGGGACCGCTTTCGCTTGTTGCTCCGAGCAGTGGCACTAAATTCGTGCTATGCACTCATTAAGTGCCAGCTGTCGCAAACGTCCTTGCATATAACCATCCGGAAGATATAACCCCGCCCGCACCCGGAAATGTATTGATAATTGCTTTTTTAAAACACACTTCTTATAATCTTGACTTTGAGCTGGTCATTATATAATATCTTAAGAAGAAAAATAATCTAACACGACTAAAAGAGAGGAATATAATGTTTGAGATAGATGAGGAGCTTTCAGAAGCTTTAAAAGCTGCTGACAGAATAATAATAAGCAATAAGGCTGACAAGACATATAAATACAGGAAGGTGGAAATACATGCCATATATTTGAAGGGCAAGCGCATTTATCAGGTATCGTGTTATACTGATAAGCAGGTATTTCAGGAGAATATCGGATGCGAGGTGGTCTGTAAGCATGTGGAAGAGCATTTTCCGGTAAAATTATGCCAGATGAACATATTTGCAGCTGGAAAGGAATATAGCTACAAGATGACATCAAAGGGCAGGCTTCTTAAGAACATCAGGAAAAGCAATATAATTACACGCTGTGAACCAGAGACGAATACTCATAACAGAAAGAAGAAATACATATTGCAGGAAGGGGTTGTTGTCCCTCCGTTAGTTGACATGGGAATATTTACAAAGGATGGCAGGGTAGTTAAGTCCATGTATGACAAATACAAGCAGATAAACAGATTTGTGGAGCTTGTGGATGATGTGCTTAAGGATGAAAACAAGCCTGAGATAAATATAATAGATTTTGGCTGTGGAAAGTCATACCTCACATTTATAATATATTACTACATGACCGAGATATTGCATAAAAAGGTAAATGTTGTCGGACTTGACCTTAAAGAAGATGTTATAGCACATTGCAACGAGGCTGCCAGAAAATATGGATATGACAATCTGCATTTTGAGATGGGAGATATAAATGGATATCATACCAATATGAGGGTAGATATGGTTGTAACGTTGCATGCCTGTGATACTGCGACAGATTACGCACTTTATAATGCTGTTTTATGGAATGCCAAATATATATTGTCGGTACCTTGCTGTCAGCATGAGGTAAACGGACAGATATCAAGTGAAACTCTTGCACCTATGATGAAATATGGTATAATAAAAGAACGAATGTCGGCTCTTGTCACAGACGCGGTTCGTGGTGAACTGTTAGAATACAGAGGATACCGCACTAATCTTCTTGAATTTGTCGATATGACACATTCACCTAAGAATATACTTATAAGAGCTGTAAAGGCTAATATAAGCACAGAGAAGCGCAATAAGGCATTGAATGAGGTGAAGAATATGTGCTATGAGCTGCATATTGAACCGACATTATATAAATTATTTATACAGGGGGACAAGGAAATATGAAACCAAAAAAGCACAATGCAGGTCAGGTTATAGTTTTGGCTATGTGCATGCTTCTGATGTTTGTGATGGCATTTGTTATGTTTGTTGGTGATTCAGACTATCTGCTCGGAAAAGAGGCAAGAGATGTTATGGATTACGCTGATGATGGAGTAGCACCGCCTAAGGGCATTCATATAAAAGTCAATGTGGATGCCTGCCTTGGAAACTATGCAGAGACGCAGCATAAGATAAATGGCATTATTCCTGCTGGTAAGGAAGAGCATTACATAGTATGGCTTGATAACAATGCTGCATTAAGTATAACTGTTAAGAACAAAAAGACAATTAACAAGTTAAATAGCATAATTGATGATACCTGGGATTACCTTGATGGTGTAAGTGATACACTTCCTTCAAGCATAACTATAGAAGGTCAGGTTAACACTATGGATTCCGAGTTGGAAGGATATTATGACGACTATCTTGAGGATATGGGATTTGCGGATAGTGGATTCCCTATCTACTATGTAACAGTAGATAATACTGACACAAGAGCTACAGGCTGGCTTATTGTTGGAGTATTGCTTGTTATAGGCATTGGATGTCTTGTTGGAATGATATCAGTAATCAAGGCAATAAAGCGTGAAAAGGCTGCGGCAGAGAATGTGCAGAATACATACGCAGGTAATGATGCAAATGTATTTGGCAATATTAATAATTATGGCGCTAATGGTGCGTATAATAATGCTCAATACAATAATGGGACATATGGCAATAATTCTGCATACAATAATGGAGCGTATGACTATAATTCTACATACAACAATAATCCATATGCAGACAGTCAGTATGGAAACAATAACGATATGACGAACGGAATGAATAATCCGTCTGACAACAATTTGTAGTATATTATTATAGAAATACAATATATATGTACTTTTTTAGCAGGCAATTAAAATGATTAAATTGCCTGCTTTTCCTTTGAAAAAGACTCGTAAAATAAATGTGAAAAAATTCTAAAAAAATTGCAAATAAATGATTGACAAGTAATATTTTACATGGTATATTAAACAAGCTGTCGCGAAAAACAGCAGATACGACTTAAAAATAAATAAAAAAGTTGTTGACAAAACAACTGCTAAGTGTTATCATTTAGAAGTTGTCGCTGAAAACGACAGATAAACACAAAACAAGAACCTTTGACAAATTAATATCATGTTAACCCTGAAAATTCTTAAAGAGATTTTCAAGGATTTA
>CAKRCW010000015.1 GCA_934309145.1 uncultured Lachnospiraceae bacterium
TACTAATAGGTCGAGGGCTTATCCTTAGAGGTTTTGAGAGACGGAAAGATGTGTAGGTTAATAGATGACAGGATATAGAGATTTCTGTGTGGAGTTCTGAAGGTACATGAGAAACAGAATATATAATAAAAAAGATAGATGAGTTTTCATCTATCTTTTTTATTTGCTTTGACCATCATTTTAATTAACAAAAGTGTGGCATCTATTATAGCTTCAGAGGTCTCCTTTGGAAGGCTTTTTCCTGTTTGCATAACATTAATTATATCCCTAAGATTTAGAGTAAAGAAATCATCCACGGTCTCAATCCCAGCGGAATTAAGAATAAGAAAAACTGCATCGACAATATCCTTTCGTTGTTCCTTTGGAATAAGGCTTAGCCATTCATCAATAGCTTTATTAGTGTTTAAGCTTTGATTGCCAATGCTTTTAGCGTAGATGAAATGATTGCCAAGAACCTGCCAGGATAAGGCATCATGCTGCTTTAATCCTTTGTTATCACTTTTAACAACTTCATAGCTTTCCTGATGCTCGAACAACATACCAACAACAGAAGATTCTGGAATTATAGTTTTAGTTATTGGCAGGATTTTTTTATAATTATCTGTGTTTACAATATCTTGTGAAAATCCCGGACCATCATTATTATATATTTTAATTATTTTGGCAAAAATATCAGGATTACAGTGCATGCCGGCATAAAGTGCAAAATTACCACCCTTAGAGTGACCACCGAGCCGTATAGACGTTAAATCTGATACATCCAGTGAATTAAGATAATTTACTGCCTTGAAATGACCAGGTGTATGTTTCATATATAACATATTGAAATCT
This sequence comes from uncultured Lachnospiraceae bacterium, assembly GCA_934309145.1. Taxonomy (GTDB): domain Bacteria; phylum Bacillota; class Clostridia; order Lachnospirales; family Lachnospiraceae; genus Coprococcus_C. The sequence goes on from CAKRCW010000015.1 coordinate 832, forward strand.
TCGCGCCAGCCAATTAAGGTAGAGTCGGTACCCGAAAATGCAACATATATAGATGAATCGTCAAGTAAAGTTGTAATTGCTGAAAATTGTGACTGTTCATCCTCATTAATGTCATTTATATAATGTGATAATATAATATCCTTGAAACGATTGCTGTTAGCCATTTCCTTAAAAATAAATATAGAATTTTTAGTCATTGATACATGGTTTAATATTTCTTCTTCATCATTTATAGCGAAGAATTTATCAGCTGCATCCTTTAAAGGTATACCTTTAGATATTTCAGAGGGAACAACTATATCCGTAAAATCTATATATGCTAATTGAGACAGTATCAGGTTGTCAATATCATTAAATGAATCCTGAGAAAATGTTAAATCTCCCCGCCATTTTATATAATCTATTATATTACTCATCTGCGTCACCCCTAACATAATTAAGATGAAATTAGATAACATTTTATCATAGTTGTTGATAAAATCAATATAAGATATTACAATAGATGAGGCACGATGCATTACATAACAAAAATAAGCTTGAACAGGCTACAGATTATATAAAATGGATAGATGTGTGCAAAATTAATTAAGGGAAGATGTATGAACAATCCAATAAAAATGTTATCAAAAAGAGAATGGATTATATGGATGGGCTCACTTATTATAGTGTTTGCCTCAAATATTATAACAACAGATTTTGATTTACTTACACTTGTAGCTGCGTTAATAGGTGTAACTTCATTGATATTTGCTGCTAAAGGCAATGTATGGGCGCAGGTTTTGATGGTTATATTTAGTATTTTGTATGGGATTATTTCATTCAGATTTCACTATTGGGGTGAGATGATTACATATCTTGGTATGACAATGCCTATGTCAGTGTGGTCAACAATAACCTGGCTTAAAAATCCTTCCGAGGAAAATGGAAGTGAAGTCCAAATCCAGATATTGAACAAAAAACATATAATAGGTCTGATAATTAGCGAAATATTTGTAACCGGAGTATTTTACTATATACTAAAGCTTCTAAATACTCCTAATATCATATTCAGTACAATATCAATTATAACAAGCTTCCTTGCAACGTCACTGACAATGCTCAGGTCATCATATTATGCCATTGGTTATGCTGCAAATGATATCGTTCTTATTATTTTATGGGTTCTGGCATCAATTGAGAACCCCGCATATATTCCTGTAGTTGTCAATTTTAGTATATTCTTTATAAATGATATGTATGGGTTTGTGAGTTGGAAAAAACGTGAGATACAGCAGGCGTAGTGAATTTGTGTATAAACTTCCTTTATTCTGTTGATTTTATTATAATTTCTTACCACACTCTTACCACACTTTTACCACATTTTTTTCCAATTTCAAGCAGTTTGAAACACTCTGAAACAACTTATTTCAGAAAAAGAAAAAAGCCCTAAAACCAAGTAAATACAAGATTTTAAAGGCTTTTACTAATAGCAGGGGATGAGAGAATCGAACTCCCGCCAAAGGTTTTGGAGACCCCTATCATACCATTTGACCAATCCCCTATGTAGTTTGTGCTTTACCTGTCGCAAAGCACATGTATTATTATACAGCTTGGGAAGATTTTGTCAAGTAAAAAATGATATTAATAACACTTTTACTGATGCGTTTAATTTGATATAATAAATCAGTTAAAATGGATAAAACTAGGTGAAAGGAAAACAGTAAAATGGAACTTTGGGATATATATGATGAAAATAAAGTGAGAACGGGAAGAACTATGGAGCGTAATGACTGGCATATGAAGGCTGGTGATTACCATCTTACTGTCCTTGGCGTAATAAGACATGTTGATGGCAGATTTCTTATTACCAAGCGTGTAATGACAAAAGCATGGGCTGCCGGTTGTTGGGAAGTGTCTGGTGGAGCGGCTCAGGCAGGAGAGGAATCCGAGGATGCTGTAAAAAGAGAGATAATAGAGGAAACCGGACTTGATGTTAATGGATGGGACGGTGGATATCTATTTACATATAGACGTGATAATCCGGATGAGGGAGATAATTATTTTGTAGATGTATATAGATATACAGGTGATTTTTCAGATAAAGATATTCATTTGCAGGAGGCTGAGACAGATGGATATATGTTAGCAGATATTGAGGATATCAAAAAGATTGCTGGTGATGGTAAATTCCTTCACTACGATAGTATAAAGGCAGCATTTGAAGGGTGATTTTTATGCAGCTTAAAATAGATGGTGATACTATAGCCAAGAAAGCATACCTGGGAGATAATACACTTATCGATATTGTCATTCCTGAAGATGTAAAAAAAATTGAAGATTGGGCATTTGCACAATGTGGCAGACTTAAATCAATACATCTTCCTGATAACATTGAATATGTAGGAAGAAATATATTTGCTGGATGTGATGCACTTGACGAGATAAGAGTATATAGGCTTGAACAAGCCTTTGATAGTTATACGATTACATATATATCACAAATGCTTGCGGTTGCCATGAAATATTTTGGCTATAACGCTGGCGACTGGCTTAAGGTTATCGGTTCGCCAGCATGGTTTGATAATTGGGACGCATCTTGTGACAGTTATATAAAAACGCAGGACGATGTTGGATTTATGCCATTTTTGGCTGGCGGAGAGGAGGATTATTCTGATAGCGAGCATGAAAGAATGATATATTCATATAATACCAGAAAACGGAAGGTAAAAACTCTATTTCGCAGATTAGCATTGAAAAAGGCATTTCCAATAAATGATTACAGAATGTCAGCATGGAGAGAGTACTTAATTTCAGCATATGAACCATTGGTAGATGTCCTTAAAGAGGATAATATCCATGTACATGATGATGTAAGAATATGTGTAGATGAAGGCATTATAATGCTTAACAATATGAGGGCATTAATTAACGTCCTTCCTGAGGAATGTGTTGAGCTTAGGGCAATTCTTATGAATTATTTTGAAAATGTTAATTGCGATGAAGATATATGGGATGAATTTGAAATTTGATATTATCGGTTAAGGTAAATAAAAATTCTATATGTGCTTATGTATAGTTCAAAAATAGATGTTTAAATTAATAATTTATTATGCTAATATAATAAAATATAAAATATATAATTAAATGGAGGGTACATATGAAGACAACATTGATAATTGGCATTGTATGTGTTGTAGTAATTATAGTCCTTTTATGCATGGGCTATGTAAAGGCACCACCTGATATGGCGTATATTATATCGGGTATCAGAAAGAAAGCGAAAATAGTAATTGGTAAGGCAAGCGTAAGAGTACCATTCTTTGAGAGACTTGATAAGCTTAACCTTCGTCTTATTCCGATTGATGTTAAGACAAGTAATGCAGTTCCTACTGCTGATTACATCAATATCAATGTGGATGCGACAGTAAATGTTAAGATTAGTAACGAGCCTGGCAAGATTCACCTCGCGGCTGAGAACTTTCTTAACAGAAATACAGAGTATATAGCTGGTGTTGCCAGAGAAGTACTTGAAGGTAATGTTCGTGAAATTGTCGGAAAAATGAGATTAGAGGAAATGGTATCTGATCGTCAGAAGTTTGCACAGTTGGTTAAGGAGAATGCTGAGCCTGACCTTGCTGCAATGGGATTGGATATCATAAGCTTTAATGTACAGAATTTTGTTGATGGTAATGATGTTATTGAAAACCTTGGTATCGATAACATAGTAAAAATTAAGAAGGCTGCTGCTATTGCGAGAGCTGAGAGTGAAAGAGATATAAAGGTTGCGCAGGCAGAGGCTGATAAGCAGTCTAATGATGCTGCTGTTGCTGCACAGACTGAGATAGCTAAGAAGCAGAATGAGCTTGCAATCAAAAAGTCAGAACTCCAGATGGATGCTGATACCAAGAAGGCTATGGCTGATGCTGCATATCAAATTCAGCAGGAGGAACAGCGTAAGACTATTGAGATTACAACAGCTAATGCTGATATTGCTAAACAGGAAAGGGAGATTGAGTTAAAGCAGAAAGAGGTTTCTGTTAAGGAGCAGGCTCTTGAGGCTGAGATAAAGAAACAGGCTGAAGCTGACAAATACGCTGCACAGCAGAAGGCTGATGCTGAGTTATATCAGAGACAGAAGGATGCAGAAGCTAAGCAGTTTGAGGCTGAGAGACAGGCAGAGGCAAGAAAGGCACAGGCAGAGGCAGACCGATATTCAAGAGAGCAGGAAGCTGCTGGTATCAGAGCTGTCGGTGAGGCTGAGGCTCTTGCTATATCTGCCAAAGGTAAGGCTGAGGCTGAAGCTATGGAGAAAAAAGCTGAGGCTTATGCAAAATATAACAAGGCCGCAGTTGCAGAAATGCTTATTAAGGTACTTCCTGATATAGCAGGTAAGATTGCTGAGCCGCTCAGCACTATTGATAAGGTTACAATTATCGGTGGAGATGGCGGAAGTAATGGTGTAGAGCAGATGGCTGGAAATGTACCTGTTGTTATGGCTAAGGTATTTGAGAGCATGAAAGAGGCTACAGGTATAGATTTGACACAGATAGTTAATGCTGAGTCATATGATGCTAAGGTAAACAGAAATGTTAATCTTACAGGAGTGGATTCTGTTAATTTAGTTGTCAAGGACAAAAATGATGTAGATACACAGCAGTAGTGGAATATATATTATTGCTGTAAATAGGGTACTAGCTAAGAGCATAATGTAATCCTGTCGGATATCTATTTTATAATGGATATCCGACATTTTTACATTAAAGAGAAAAATATAAAAAAGGGGGTTGACTTTTAAATACTACGGTGGTATATTAAACAAGCTGTCGCAAGAACGACAGACAAAAAAACTTAAAATAAACCAAAAAAGTTGTTGACAAAACAAATTAAAGATGGTATTATTTAGAAGTTGTCG